>NZ_PIZV01000048.1 GCF_002835665.1 Chryseobacterium sp. PMSZPI | reverse complement strand
GCGATTCCTAAAACAGTAAAGATCTTTTTCATAGTATAATTTTTTTTAAAATTTATATATTTATAATTTCTGCTGCTAAATTAATGGCTATTATTAATTTCTTCACAATATTTGGATTAATTTTGTGTTAATAATTTAAACAGTTTAGTATTAACAATTTTTAATTATTTTTACGAATTATTTTTCAGGGCTTGCGGAATTTTACTATTCTATTTATGTTGTTTTTCTTTGGTGTATTTTTAGGAAATGCCCAAGTATTTTCATGGAAAAATCCCAATATTCCCCAAGACTCCGTTAAAAGAGACAGTATCCTCGCAGCCAGGCTGGAACAGGACATTTTTGCAAAAGATACGCTGGACTTTGTAAGAACCAATAACAAAGTTATAATAGATGAAGCCGTATTGGCTAAAAACGATAAGAAAAGGTTTTTAGGTGAGCTGAATTCCAAAGGTTCTATTATCCGGGGAATTACTTTCGGTAACAATCAGGGACAATCTGTACAAAGCTCCATGGACCTTCAAATTTCCGGACGTCTCTCAAAAGATGTTACTATTTTAGCCAGTATTTCAGACCATAATTTACCTATCCAGGCAGATGGTTATACCCAAACTTTAGAAGAATTTGATAAGATTTACATGCAGCTTAACATTAAGGATAAATCTATTCTTAGAGCTGGCCATTTGGATCTTGTTGAATCTAAAAACTATTTTGCCAAGTACCAGAGAAGGAGCATGGGAATTCAGTTTCAGACTCAATTCGGGCAAGAGAATAAAACTTTTGTGGATATTTCTGCAGGGGTTGCACGAAGTGAATTCCACAGAGTTCGTTTTCAAGGGGTTGAAGGTAATCAGGGGCCTTATCGTCTGACCGGTAAAAACGGAGAGCAATTTATTACTTTGATCTCCGGTTCCGAGCAGGTATTTATTGATGGTATATTAATGAAACGAGGTGAAAACCAAGACTATATCATTAACTACAATACCGGTGAAGTTACCTTTACCAGTTTTCGTCCTATTTTCCAACAAAATTTCATTACTATTTCTTATAACTATGCCAATAGAAACTATTCAAGGTATTTGTTCACCGGAAAATTGGAGCATCAGAGAGAGAAGTTTAAAGTAGGTTTCAACTGGTTCATGGAAAATGATAACAAAAATGCTCCTCTTTCTTTAAATTTATCTAAAGAAGATGAACAAATTCTTGCCAATGCAGGAAATGATCCTAACTTGATGTATGCACCATCAGGAGTTGTTACCGAATATGATGTCAATAAAATTTTGTATCGTTTAAATCCTGCCGGAAACTTTTATGAGTATTCCACAGATTCTTCTCAAACACTATATCAGGTTTCCTTCACTTATTTTGGGGCGAATCAAGGAGACTATAAAACATCTAAAACCACCAATAACGGACGTGTTTTCGAATATGTAGGTCCTAATGCCGGAGATTATAAAGCCGTAAGAAAGCTTCCTTCCCCTCAAAAATCACAGGTATTTTCTTTAAATTCTGAATATGTATTAAATGGAGGGAAAATAGGAACGGATATTTCTTTAAGTAACTATGATGTAAACCTATTTTCATCAAAAGATTCTGATCAAAATGTAGGATATGCATGGCGCATTTTTGGAAATAAAAGCTTTACAAAAAGCAATTGGAAAGGAACGCCAAGCTTTGAATATCAATACATCGACAGACAATTTCATATTTTAGACCGAATCAACGATGTTGAATTCTCCAGAGATTTCAACTTAGCTCAAGAATTCAACAAAAAAACACAGAATAGATTTATTTTCAGCTTCTTAAATAAATGGAATAACAAGTCTACTTTAAATTACCGCGTCAATTACCTGAATGAACAAGACTCTTATAAAGGGCTTAAAAACGATTTAGACTTCGGCTGGATCTCAGGTAAATTCTTTACCAAAGGAAATTTATCTTACTTAAATACCAATGCTACCCTTCAGGACACCAAGTTTATCCGCGGTGGAGTATCTACTGAATACACCGGCAAAAAAGGAAGCTGGGCCCTTGGAGGAAGTATGGAGCATAATGAAAAGAAATACAATGACACCCAACTTATGGATGTCACAAGTTTTAGCTGGAAAGAAATTTTTGTCCAAAAGAAAATCGGTGACAGTACCCGAACCAAGTTACTTGCAAAAGCCTATATGAGAGATAATGACTCGGTACGCGATAACAGGCTTCAAAACATGAATACTATTTTAGGATTTATGGCTGAAAGTCAAATTATTAAAACCGAAAAAACAACTTTAAATGCATTAATCCATTATAGAAAATTCTTCTATCAAAATGTAGAATCCGGGACTGTGACCAGAAATAATGATTTTGTCGTTGGAAATATCCTTTATAATCAACAACTTTTCAGAAACGGAATGCGTCTTCAGGCATTTTATGAACTGGGGAATGGGCAGGAAGCTCAAAGAGAATTCCAATACATTAAAGTGACAGATGGACAAGGTGTTTACAAATGGACGGATTACAATGGTGATGGCATCCAACAGCTGGATGAATTTGAGATCGCAGAATATTCCGATTTGGCACAATATATCAGAGTTTATACCAACTCCGTGAGATACATTCCATCCAATAAAAATAAATTGCAATTGGCATTATTTGTCAATCCCGCCATTATTTTCAATTCCGAGAATGCATTTCTAAAACGTTGGAATTTCAACATTTCCCTTAATGCTCAAAATTCATTCTATAAAAAAGATAAGGTCTTAGTCCTTAATCCATTTGAAAAAAATAGTGATCAAATTTTAAAAAACCAAAATATCCTAACCTCTGTACAGTTTAACCCGACCGATAAATCAGGTTGGAACGGAAACTACAGATTTATTTCAAACGACAATTTGATCAATGCTAACTTCAGTAATGAAGAACGTGAACAGACCTCTCATTTTGTGAATATCGGGTATTGGTTTAATAAAGAATTCAGAGTCGATTGGGAGAATTCCATTCATGATATTAAAAATTCCTCACAGTTGTTTGCTACGAGAGATTACCGTTTAAATAATTTCGAAACCAAACCTAAAGCAACTTACAAATTCACCGATGCTATTCAGGCAGAATTTTCTTCCGCTTTCCGTAATAAGCACAGGCTGGATGGTGAAGAATCTTTGAAAGCGTTTGACATTACCGGAACCATTCAATGGGAACGGAGGAAGACCTCTATTCGCGGTACTTTCTCTTTCATTAATAATAATTTCAACGGAAACAATTTCAGTATCGTTGGAAATCAAATGCTGGATGGCTTAAAACCGGGAAAAAACCAAGTATGGAGCGTATTTATCCAACAGGCAATCAATTCCTTTATTCAATTGAATTTAAATTATGAAGGAAGAAACTCAGGAGAAAGGACCATTCATATTGGAAGTATGCAGGTAAAGGCGAGCTTCTAGAATTCATGATTCAAAGTTTAAGGTTTAAGGTTAATTATCCACCACCACCTAATTTCCCTCCAGACTTTAAAACTCTCCTACCCTCAAACTTCTCTCCCCTTAAACCTACCCCATCACACCAATAGATATTATCATATTTTCTAATGCTTAGAATTTTGTAAATTTGCACCATGATAAAAATAGGCAACATAGAACTGCCGGAATTTCCACTTTTGCTGGCTCCGATGGAAGATGTAAGTGATCCTCCGTTCAGACGTTTGTGTAAGATGCATAGTGCAGATTTAATGTATTCGGAATTTATTTCTTCCGAAGGCTTAATTCGTGATGCTATCAAAAGCCGTAAAAAACTGGATATTTTCGATTATGAGAGACCGGTTGGTATACAGATTTTTGGTGGTGACGAAGAAGCTATGGCAATGTCTGCAAGAATTGTAGAAACGGTAAATCCGGATTTAGTTGATATTAATTTTGGGTGTCCTGTAAAAAAAGTAGTTTGCAAAGGAGCAGGTGCAGGAGTATTGAAAGATATCGACCTTATGGTACGTCTTACGAAAGCCGTTGTAAGTTCTACTCATTTGCCTGTAACAGTGAAGACTCGTTTAGGCTGGGACAGCACTTGTATCAATATTGATGAAGTAGCAGAACGTTTACAGGAAACAGGAATTAAAGCGCTTACAATACACGCCAGAACCCGTGCACAAATGTACAAGGGAGAAGCAGATTGGGAGCATATTTCAAGAATCAAACAAAATCCTAATATTGAAATTCCAATTTTTGGAAACGGTGACATAGACTCCCCGGAGAAAGCATTGGAATATAAACAAAAGTATGCTTGCGATGGAATTATGATCGGACGTGCTGCCATTGGATATCCTTGGATATTTAATGAAATTAAGCATTTCTTTAAAACAGGTGAGCATTTGCCTGCACCAACTATTTCCGATCGTTTATTAGCTGTACGCCAGCACGCAGAATGGAGTGCGGAATGGAAAGGAGAAAGATTAGGACTTGTTGAAATGAGACAACACTACAGCAATTATTTCCGTGGTGTTCCCCATTTCAAAGAGTTTAGAAAAAAATTCCTGGAAGTGTTCACATTAGCAGAAATGGATAGCCTAATTAAGGAAACACAACAGTTCTACGAAGAATATCAGGAACAGGTATAAAAATAAAAACCATCAAATTCATGATGGTTTTTTATTTTTGAATATTATTATTTTAGTATCCTTCAGATGAAGTTTGATTTTTAATTAAAGCTAATGCTGACGAGGTCCCGATTCTCTTTACACCTAAATTAATCATTTTCTCGGCATCCTCAGGAGTTCTTACCCCTCCGGCTGCTTTCACAGGTAATTTCCCTGCGTTATCCAACATTATTTTTATTCCTTCAAATGTTGCTCCGTTAGGTTTTCCACCTGTTGTTTCATAGAAACCTGTAGAGGATTTCACAAAAATCTTAGACCAATCATTTTCCGGAAAGTTTTCTTCCGCCCAGTTAGAAATATTTTTAGTAAGATCGGCGATTTGCGTGTCTGTTAAAGCAGCAATTTCAATGATCCATTTAACGATTTTGTTATGTTTCAAACCAAGTTGAGAACATCTTACAAACTCATCTTTTACCAGTTCTATATTCCCTTGAAGGTAGGCTTTATAATTAATTACAAAATCTAATTCATCTACACCGTCTTCAATTGCTTTTGAAGCTTCTTCAAGTTTTTCTTCAACGGAGTATGTACCTTCGTGAAAACCAATTACAGTTCCCACTACAACATTTGAATTTCTTTCCTGAATATATTTTTTGATTTCCGATACATAATCCGGACGAATCATTACGGCAAAAATACCGTTATCAATTGCTTCCTGAGTAAGTTCTTTATCTTTTTGAAGGGTTTCTTCATGTGAAAGGCCTGATTGTTCAGGTGTTTTCAAGTAAGTTGAATCCAAATATTGGGCTATGTTCATATCTATTCTATTATACTTTCAGTTGTCTGTAAATACCTTGTTCCAAAGATATGAAAGTTTCTGTTCTTGTCACTCCTTTTAGCTTCTGAAGTTTGCTAAGAATCTGCATTAAATGATCATTGTCTTTACAAAGCACCTTTAGGAATATGGTATAATTTCCTGTTGTATAGTGGGCTTCCACTACTTCATTGATGTCGTGTAGAGATTTTACCACGTCAGGGTAATGACTTGGCTGATCTAAGAACACACCAATGTATGAGATCACCTTATAACCGATTTTTTTAGGGTTAAGGAATGAGATAGAGTTTTCAATAACTCCTGCGTGTTCTAGCTTTTTGATTCTTTGGTGGACTGCCGTCGTAGAAATCCCCACGTTTTTTGAGATATGTGCTAAAGAAGTTTTAGCATTATCCATCAACATGTAGATGATTTCTTTGTCGATTGAATCTAAATGATAGCTTGTGTTGCTCGAATTTTTCATTTTCTACTTTTTTATTATTTATGTTTTTTATGGTAAAATTTTAAACTTTACAAAAACCGGAAAGTGATCACTATAACCGCCCAAATACCGTGTACCAGCATAAGTTCGAAAAGGTCTGTCCTCAAATTTTCTGGCTTTGCTTCGTATTTTTTCAGAATTGAATACATGGGCATCCTGAAAAATCAACGTCTTATTATCAAGAAGAGATCTCGACATAATGATCTGATCGTAAAGCAAACCAGATTTATAATGAAAAGTAGAATAATTTCTTGTGGAGAACAACTTCTGAAAAGGGTTCATCAAAACCTCCTCATGATCGTTGTCGTAGAGAATTTTTACTAATTTTCCATCATCCGGGTTTTCGTTAAAATCACCACACAGTATGACATGCTCTTGATCAGCATTTACAATTTTCATGATCCGTTCCCGGATCTCGTTTAATATAAAGGCTCTTTTAGGTTCATTAATATCTTTTTCTCTCTTAGAGGGAAGGTGAGCGATAAAGACATTAATAATTTCTCCTTTATACTTAACTTTAGAAAATAGTACGTCCCTGGTTGTGTCGTAATTTCCTGTGTTTTTATTTAATATTTCAAAAAAGAAAGTAATGGTTTCAGAATCAATAACCTCTACTTTATTTTTATCATATAACATTGCTACATCCACCTTTCTTTCATCCATAGAATTGTAATGAACAATTCCGTATTCTGAATTAAAAGGCTCCATCTCTACAAGGTCTTCTAAAACTTTCCTTCCGGAAACTTCAGATAGCCCTATTATAAATGGCATTACACCATTATCCTCCTTCATCAATTGAAATACGTGCGAGATTTTAAAAAGCTTGTTTTTATATCTTGCTTCATCCCAGTTTCTTAAACCTGATTTTGTTGGATCCAATTTATGGACAGGTTTTGGATCAGGTAAAAATAAATTTTCAACATTATAAAAAGAGAACAATTCCGTCTGCATCGATTTCTTTCTTTATTTTATTATGTTCTTTTTAAATATAAATTTATTATTTATTCAATTTTACTGATTTTTTCCGCTATACCTTCAAATCAATTTCAAGTAAGAAATCATTCAAATATAACAAAAAATATCAACAAAACAACTTATTGTAAATTAAATTTTCAATTATTTCCCATTATATCACCACAATCAGAAATCGAAATAATATACAGAAATCGAAATATTGAAAATAAAATTTCAGTTTTAATCCAAAACCGATAATTTTTTCCTTTTCATGTACACTTATAGCAAATATTATTCCATTTTATAAATTAACAAATGGAATAAATAAAAAAAAGTAACAGTTAAATGGATTTAAGTAATTTTTTTACAGCAAATCAGGGCGTTTTTCTTTTGTAATTCTCACTGCTTCATCATGACGCCACTCTTCTATTTTTTTAAAATTTCCGCTTAGCAAAACTTTAGGAACCTCCAAGCCTTTGTAAGTTTCGGGTCTTGTATAAATAGGTGGAGACAAAAGATCATCCTGGAAACTATCCGTTAAAGCACTTTGCTCATCATTCAAAACACCAGGAAGCAAACGGATTACAGAGTCTGCCAGAACACAAGCAGCCAATTCTCCTCCGGTAAGAACATAATCTCCGATCGATATCTCTTTAGTAATATGAAGATCTCTTACACGCTGATCAATTCCTTTATAGTGCCCACAAAGGAAGATCAGATTTTCTTTAATAGAAAGGGTATTGGCTATTTTTTGATTGAGAGTAACTCCATCCGGTGTAAGATATATCACCTCATCATATTCTCTTTGAGATTTAAGCTCAGAAATACATTTATCCAATGGTTCTACCATCATAACCATTCCTGCTCCGCCTCCATAAGGCTCATCATCAATTTGCCTGTGCTTGTTGATTGCCCAATCTCTTAAATGATGAAAATGTACTTCTGCCAATCCTTTATCCATTGCTCTTTTTAAAATAGAGGTTTTAAATGGACTTTCCATCAATTCAGGAAGTACGCTTATTATATCAATTCTCATTGTAATGTTCCGTTTTTCTTAGTAGGTATAATAATTAATCTTAAAGAAGAATCTTTGTTGATATAGCTCCACATCCAGTTGAAGAATATAGCCAGCTTATTTCGAACGCTCAAAATTAGCATTAAATGGAGAAACATCCAGAAATACCATGCTAAAAAGCCTTGAAACTTAATAAATGGCAGATCAACAACCGCTCTGTGCTTACCTATTGTTGCTAATGAGCCTTTGTCGTCATACTCATATTCTTTCCATTCATCCTGGCTTTTCTTTAAAAGATTTTTACCTAAATTTTTTGCTTGATTTATAGCTACGTTAGCCACCTGTGGATGTCCTTGCGGATACTTTGGAGTTTCCATATAGGCGATATCCCCAATGGCATAAATATTATCGTAACCTTTTATTTTGTTGTATCGATCTACAATATATCTGTTTCTGATTAATTTTTCTTCAGGAAAACCACCGACAACATTTCCGGTAACTCCTGCTGCCCAAATTACATTATTGGACGGAATTTCTTTTCCGCTTTTTAAATAGACTTTATCGCCGTCATAATCCGTCACCACATCTCCGCTTAAGAAAGTTACTCCGAGGTCTTTAAGATATTTTTCAGATTTATCCTGAGCTTCCTTGCTCATTACGGCAAGAGGTTTTTCTGTAGAACTTACCAAAATAATCCTCAAATGATCGAAGTTCATATAAGGATAATCTCTTGGAAGAATATCTTTTTTCATTTCAGCAAAAGCTCCTGCCAATTCTACTCCGGTAGGTCCGCTTCCTACGATAACGATATTCCAGTTTCCATCGTCACTTCTACTTTTTTCAAGAATCAATTTTTCAAAAGTCATTAAAACATGATTTCTGATGCTGATGGCTTCCTGGGTATTTTTCATTCCGAAAGCTTTTCCTTCAAGATCTTTATTACCGAAAAAGTTAGTTTTACAACCTGTAGCAATAATTAATTTATCATAAGTGAATTCTGCTTCATCTGTAATGACTTTATTGTGCGCAGTGTCTATTTCTTTCACTTCCGTCATACGGAATTGAGTATTTCTGGATTGTTGAAAAATCTTTCTGAAGGGGAAAGAAATATTGGAAGGTTCAATCCTTCCTGAGGCTACCTGATAAAAAAGCGGCTGAAACATATGATGATTCATCCGATCCAGAACAATGACTTTTTTGTTCTTATTATTCAATGTTTTTGCAAGCTGCAGCCCCGCAAATCCTCCTCCAATAATGATGATTTTTTCGCGTGTTTCCATAATACACAAATTTACTGATTTTATTTAGCATTTAGTAGTGAAAAAAGTTAGTTTTGCAAAACTTTATGACACCAAAAAAGTACACCAAAAAAACTGCCAAACAGATTCATAAGAACAGACGGAAGAATTATTTCTTCCGCAGAAATGTAATATTAGCCATCTTAATTCTGGCCCTGATAGGAACCGGCTTTTATCTAAAGCAGTCTGTCAGCTATTATTACGCATTATATTTTAATAAATTCATTCATAAAAAACTTCATAACAGCGAAAAGGAGGCCTCAAGAATTCAACGAATTCTTGCCAATAACCTTGATAAAACATATGGCTTTGATGTTTCTCATTATCAAAACAAAGAAGATATCAAATGGGATAGTCTTAGCATCGGAAACAAAACAATTCCACTAGAATTTGTCGTGATGCGTGCTACTATGGGAAATAAAAGCGCCGACAAGCATTTTGATGAGTTTTGGACAAAAGCAAAGAAACATGAGCTGATCCGTGGGGCATATCATTTTTACAGAGCGGACGAAGATCCGGTGATTCAGGCCAATAACTTTTTAGCCAATGTAAAATTGGAAAGCGGAGATCTGCCACCAATTTTAGATATTGAAAAGATTCCTAAGCGTAAAACGAACCAAAAACTGGTTGAGGATTTAAAAGTATGGTGTAAAATTGTTGAGGAAACTTATGGGGTAAAACCAATCATCTATACTTATTACCACTATTACAAAGATTTTCTGAAAGGGGAATTTGACGGATATCCGCTTTGGCTGGCCAACTATAATGATGTTCCATCTCCATCTCCTGATGACCAGTGGGATTTTTGGCAGTTTACAGAAAACGGAATCGTTCACGGAATCAATACTAAAGTAGATCTTGACATTTATAATGGAAATTCGTGGTCTTTGAAAAGACTGACATTGGATTGATTGAGAAGAATGGAGAATGGAAGCAGGAAGTTCCTTTCACCCTTAAAACGGTTGTAAGTTAGTATAAACTCATCCATCCAGCAAGAGGATAAAAAACTGAAAATTGCATTTTACGAATTTAACAACCTCACTCTTCCAGCTTCCAGCCTTAGATTTTATTTCTTCCCCAAGAATCCCAAAATATCTGTATTCAGTTCGTCGGGTCTTTCATAAGGAACCATATGGGTAGTATCTTTATAAATTTTCAACTCAGCATTGGGAACCTGCTTTGAAATAAATTCGGTATGATCCGGTTTGATCACATCTCTATCTCCTGCAATAACCAGTACCGGATTTTTTATTTTATTTAGATCCTTTTTGTTCATATTAGGTTCTGTAAGCATTATTTTTAAAAGCCTGCGCTCACTGAATGTCTCGGCAGGTGCCATTTGATTCAACTGTTTCATGTGATTGGTAAACCGCTCAATAAGTTTATCTTCAACACCTTCAGGAAAAGCATTTGCTCCTATAGTGACCAGTTTATTAAGATTTTCCGGATATTTCAATGCAAATTCAAGCCCTGTATTTCCTCCGTCGCTCCAACCGACGATATTTATTTTATCAAATTTCAGATCGTCTGCTAGTGCTTTTACATCTTCAGCAAACAATCTATAAGTAAAATCTTTTTTTGAGGTATCTATACTTCTTCCCTGTCCTCTTGTGTCTACCGCAATTACTTTATACTGTTTAGACAAAACAGGAATTTGTTGATAATAATCTTTTATACTGCCTGAATTTCCATGAAGCAAAACCAGAGGCTCACCTTCACCATAAATTTCATAATAAAGATTCGTATCTTTCAACTTCAGGTAATTTCCGACAGACTCATTTTTTCCGTATGTTGATTGATCTGCCTCCTGTATATTTTTTGTATTGTCACGCAACCAGTTGGCGCTGTCATCATCTGAATACACATCATCTTCACCTTTTGAATCGTCTCCGTTCTTATCCATTTTCACATCAATATTAATGGCTGGCGCCGCAAGAGTCATCTTTTCCCATTCTCCATAGAACTTTCTCATGAATCCTGTTTTAAATAATGCCGCACTGATTTTAATGCTTCCGTTAAATGCTTTTAAAAACTGAATTCCAACAAAAAATTTCCCTTTAACCCAAATGTTATGATCATTAACATCCAATGCATAGGTTCCGTCTTTAATCATATCCTCAGTAAGCTGTACCGTAATTTCTTCATCCAGAATATTTTTATCGGGGAAACCATTTTTTTCACTGTAAATGCTGTATCTCATGATAACAGGCTCTGTGGAAGTGAAACGGGCAATATTCAGATTAATATTTTTGATTTTGGATCTTTTCTTTGTCCTAAACTCCAAAGCTGTTTCGCCTAGAAAATTGGTATTATCTCCTGCTGGATTAACAAAATATAAAACACTTTTGGTTTTCGTTTTAATTCCCCAGTTTTTATCCACCAACTTTTTAGGCTTAATTGCAATTTCCTTGATGGTTTTCGTTTTTTCATTCAAAAATATCTTTCGTTGATCGTGCGACTTAAAATTCTGCACAGTTTCCTCATAAGGATCATATCCCGGCACTTCTATTTTCACTTTTTGTTGGGGTTCCAGGTTCGAGAGATCGATTGAAAATTTACCTTTCTCATCAGAGATAACTCCGATATTATTCTTTTTAACCCCAACCTTCACATAAGGAATGGGTTGATTTTCGTTTTTGGAAATAATCGTTCCGGAAATTACCTGTGCATTCAGGGAAAATGCCGCAAATAGAAAGAAGAAGGCATTATGTTTTTTCATGATAAAAGTTTGATGCAAACTTATTTATTTCTGATCATCAACTCTCATAATACCGTATTAAATTTCACTATATTTTAGTTAAAACTATTTTAAAGTTTTACTATAGCTATACCTTTACAAAACATTCATGATTTCCTCCCAAGAGTTTACTCTTTTATACGTTTTATTTTCAATTAGCTCATTGTGAGGTTGAGTAAAAATCAATCGTTGTCCTGAAAAATGATCAAGATTTTTGGGATAATCGTCAATCATTATATCTCCTGAAACCACTTTTTTACTTCCACAAAGAACGATCTGTTTCCATGTAATGAATGGAAAATGTTCTGCCAGCCAGTCATATTTTTCTCTTAAGCTATTTGGAAATTCCATTCCTGCAGATACAATATACAGATCATATTTATTGTTTAAATATTCCATGGCTTCCCGGCTTCCTTTCATTACTGGTAATGTTCTGAAAAATCCGACTTCATTTACATGTTTTTTACCATTAGGAAATACCTCCAGTTCCGGTTTTCCTGCCAAATCACCAATTTCAAACTCTCTTCCTGTGTCTCTTTTCTCAAATTGTATCAGCTGATGATATACATCTGCCATTACCCCATCCATGTCAACAATTACTTTTTTCATTATTTTATAATCAGGTTTTATATTATTTTACGATTAATCGTTAGGTTTTATCACCCGTTATCAAATTTACTGAATAGTTTTCACCAGTAAGGGGCACAGTTATTAAAAAATTATCAAGAAAATTCCGAAAAATTGTATGCCTACATTTTCGTACTTTTGCCCTTCAATTCAAAATCAAACCATAAATTCTAATGAATTACGTTTCTGCTGAAAATCTTACCAAATCTTATGGTATAAAAGTTTTATTCGAAAATATTTCTTTTCACATCAATGAAGGAGACAAAATAGCTATTGTTGCCAAAAACGGAAGTGGAAAATCTACCCTTCTGAAAATATTAATGGGTAAAGAAATTGCTGACAGCGGAACTGTAGTGATCAATAAAGATATTCAAGTCGTTTTATTTGATCAAGAGATCGATTATGATCCCAACCTAAGTATTGAAGAATTTATGATGGCTTTGGATTCTGCTCCTATCCTTGCTTTAAAGAATTACCATAAATCGCTACATTCTACCGATAATGATTTTATCGAAAAAGCTTTGGCTGATATGGAAGTACATAAAGCATGGGACCTGGAAAATGAAATGAAGCAAATCCTTTCTCAACTTAAAATCACCGATCTTGAGGCTAGAATGGGAACTCTTTCGGGAGGACAAATCAAACGTGTGGCACTGGCCAAATTATTAACTGAAACCAGAGCTGAGCACAGGCACACTCTTCTCATTATGGATGAACCTACCAACCACCTGGATGTGGATATGGTGGAATGGCTTGAAAATTATCTGAACAAAGCGAAAATTACACTTTTGCTTGTAACTCACGACAGGTATTTTCTTGATAGCGTGTGCGATATCATTTGGGAGATGGAAGATCAAAATCTTTATACCCATAATGGCTCCTATGCAACCTATCTCGAGAATAAAATGATCCGTGAGGAGAATCTCAATGCCACCATTGATAAGGCTAACAACCTTTACAGAAAGGAATTGGAATGGATGCGAAGACAACCTAAAGCAAGAACTACAAAATCCAAAAGCAGAATTGATGCATTCTATGAAACAGAAAAAGTAGCCAAAACTGACACTAGAAAAGATGGCCTGGAACTGGATTTTGAAATGAAACGCCTGGGGAATAAAATTCTTGAGCTTAAACATATTGACAAAAGCTTTGGATCCAAGGTTTTATTAAAGGATTTCAGTTACCAGTTTCAACGAGGAGAAAAAGTCGGAATTATCGGAAAAAACGGAGCCGGAAAATCGACTCTGCTCAATATCATCCAAGGATTTGAAAAAGCAGACAAAGGTGAAATTGAAACCGGAGAAACTATTTCTTTTGGATACTTCTCTCAAAAAGGGCTTACCTACAAGGAAGATGAGCGTGTCATTGATTTTATTAAAGAAATTGCTGAGTTTTATCCGTTAGCCAATGGAAAAAGCCTTTCTGCATCTCAATTCTTAAGATTATTCTTATTTGACGACCAAACCCAGTACTCTCCTATCTCAAAATTGTCGGGAGGTGAAAAAAGAAGACTTCATCTGATGTATATTCTTTATCAGAATCCTAATTTCTTAATTTTTGATGAACCTACGAATGACCTTGATCTTCCTACTTTAACTGTTCTGGAAAACTTTTTACAGCAATTCCAGGGATCATTGATCATAGTTTCTCACGATAGATATTTTATGGATAGAATCGTGGATCATGTATTGGCTTTTGAAGGCAATGGAAAAATCAGAGATTTTGTAGGAAACTTCTCAGAATATCGTGAAACCAGAAGTCGTGAAGAAGCTTTAGAAAAAAATACAGCTATAAAACCGGAACCTGTAAAAGAAAACATTACGGTCATTGAAAATACTTCACCTTCCAATACTCCAAAAAGAAAATTAACCTTTAAAGAACAAAGGGAATTGGAAACCATTGAAAAGGAAATGCCTGAACTGGAAGAACAGCGTGCAAAGATCTTAGACCAGCTTAATAACGAAACCGATTATGAAAAAATAGCCAAACTATCGGCAGAATTAGAAACGGTTTCTGAAAAACTGGGAAATCATGAAATGAGATGGCTTGAACTTCAGGAAATCATGTAAAAAACAGGAGTTCTGAATGAGTTCAAAGTTTAAGGTTTAAGGTTTAAAGTTCAAGGTTAATGATAGCCAGAAGTAGAAATTTCTGCTCTTTTACTCCCTATTACTTTTAAGTCGTCTGAGCTCATTCATAACTCGTTGATCAATTTACAAGACAATTATCCTTTCTTCTTTTGCGCTTTCCAGTGATGCATCAATGATTTTCATATTCAGGATGACTTCTTTTCCGGGTGATGGTAAAGCATATCCAAAGACAATATGTTCATAAATTTGCTGATAATAATTCATATAGTTTCCGGCTTCGCTGGAAGTCATGATCCTTTCTGTTTCGGAGTTTTCATTTAAAATATTTAAAATCCCATCTGTACCCTTCAACGGTTGTGTCCATTCATCTCCGTATACAGGAATTGCTCCTGCTACCAGTTCATTTTCCTGGTTATCGGTTCTTTCCTGTAGAAAACTTCCTTTATCTCCATGAATTTTATAGGCATAATGGTCTTCTTTAGTAAAAACCGATGACTTTAATCTTACCCTTAAATTATTTTTAAAATATAATAAAATCTCGAAATAGTCATTCGCAAACGCTGCTCCTTTCATAGAAAATACATCTGCAAAAAGTTTCTCAGGAAAACCAAAATATTGTACAGCCTGATCTACAAGATGAGCACCGAGGTCATGAAGTGATCCTGAGCCAACCTGATCAGGGCTTTCTTTATGTTGTTTGCCGCTAGGTGTTGTACGGAATCTATCAAAACGAATTTCAGCTTCTTTGATAGTACCTAATTTATTTTCGTTTAAAACCTTCTGAACCTGTAAAAAATCACGATCAAATCTTCTGTTTTGATAAACACTCAAAAATAATCCTTTTTCTTCTGCAAGATTGACTAATTCCTCAGCTTCCGCAACATCCACTGTAAATGGTTTTTCAACAATGATATTTTTTCCGGCTTCCAATGCTTTTTTTGCGTATTCATAATGGGTTTGAACCGGAGTGTTGATAATAACCAATTCTACATCTGCATTCTGAAGCATTTCTTCTACAGAACAATATATAGTAGCTTCAGGGTATTTAACCTTAGACTCTTCCTTACTCCTTTCCACTATTGCAGAAATAGAAAACCCGGGATGCTCTTTTAAAAAAGGAGCATGAAATACTTTTCCACTCATTCCAAAGGCACATAGTCCTGCTTTTACTAATTGCATAATTCAAATTTTCAACAAATATATTCATAAAAAATACGTCAATCCCCCATAGATAGTAAGTATAGAAACAATCCATTTTTGCTACTCAAAAATATATGATAAAAATCATGGAATTATTTTTATCTATTCTAAACAAATACTTACATTTGCGGCTTATTTAAAACTGTTCTATATAAAAATAAAATGAGAAGACAATTACTTTCTTTAGGACTTATATGCATCGCTATATCAGCGGGCGCACAGCTCAAAAATGCTGAAGCAGACACTCTAAGGACCCAAACTATTGAAGATATCAACCTTCATAAAACCGGGAATCCTAACCAGGCAAGAACATTATCTACAAAGTCTAATCTTTCGGTAATGGAAAACCCTCAGCCTATTGCTATTGTCACTCATGAAATTATCGAACAGCAACAGGCAAAACAATTAAGTGATGTCCTACAGAACGTAAATGGGGTTTATATTACTTCTTCCAGAGGGAACTCTCAGGATAGTTTTGGTGGACGAGGCTTCAGCTTAGGAAATGATAATATTTTCAAGAACGGATCCAGAATAAACAGTGGAGTCTTCCCTGAGGTAAGCGGATTAGAAAGAGTTGAAGTATTGAAAGGGGCTAATGCCATGCTTTTTGGTAATGCAGCTCCAGGGGGAATTATCAATATGATTACTAAAAAACCTAAATTTAATTTCGGAGGAAATATAGGTTTAAATGGCGGTAGCTGGAATTCTTACAAACCTACTGTTGACATCTACGGACCGCTATCTAAAAACATTGCATTTAGAATAAATGGAGCCTATGAGTATGCTGAAAGCTTCAGAGATGTGGTACAGTCTGAAAAGTATTACTTCAATCCTTCATTCTTATTTAATATCAGTCCAAAATCACAACTAATTGTAGAAGCAGATTATCTTAGAAATAATTTTACTCCGGATTTTGGTCTTGGTACTATTACCAAACAAGATGGGCTTTCTTATGAATTAAACACTCTTTTACCAAGAAATGCTTTTTTAGGAGCCAACTGGCAATATCAAAACGTAGATCAAGTTTCTACCAATGCTACTTTCAACCATCAGTTTAATGAAAAATGGTCATTAAATGCCGTAGCTTCTTACCAGAATTACACCAAAGACTATTTTTCTACTGAAAGGGTACAATGGGGATATGAAAAAAATACCAACCGTCTTTTCTGGAACAGACCTTTAAATAAAACATATAACGAACAAAATTATGTTTCAGCACAAGTAAACATCAATGGTGAGTTCAAAACTGGAAATATTGACCATAAGGTTTTAATTGGTGCGGATGCAGACTATGGTAGTACAGATTCTTATACATACTATGATCCTACAATTGCCGATCCTAAAAAAGCTGCATTCGGAACTTCATACTTATATGGTACTAATGGAAATTCTAATGGTACAATTTATCTAGATGATCTTTCAACATGGGCCAGTGGAAGTATGCCAAGTTCTAAAACACTAGAAAAAAACAGAATCAATACAAGAAGAATTGGAGTATATGTTCAGGATTTTGTAAGTCTTACTAAAGAGTTTAAAGTATTGGCAGGCCTACGTTGGTCTTATATTGAAAATATGCCAACCATCAATACTAAATTCAGAACCAATACTAAAAGTTTAGTAGATAATTCGTCGACCTCAGATCAGGCGATTTCTCCAAAAGTTGGATTAGTATATATGCCCAATAATAATCTTTCCGTATTTGCAACCTATACCAATTCATTTGTGGCTAATACCGGAAAAGATATTTACAGCTCTATCATAAAACCAACAACAGTTGATCAATATGAAGTAGGTGCTAAGAAGAACTTCTGGAACAATGCACTGGCAATAAACCTAACCGTGTATCAGATTATGTACAATAATTATTACCAGACAGCGGCATTTTTAGCTGATGGTAAAACGGCAAACAATGACCCTTTAATCAAAGAATTTGCAGGAAAAATGAGAAGCCGAGGTGTTGAATTGGACATTACCGGAAATCCAACAGAAAATTTATCCATCATCGGAGGTTTCTCTTACAACAACTCTGTATATCTTGATACTCCGGATACTTTCGGATACGTAGAAAATCAGAGACTTGTAAGAACACCAGCTACTACGGCCAATGCTTCAGTATTTTATAAGTTCACACGTTTTGCTAAAGGATTAAAAATAGGTGCCGGAGCTTATTTCATCGGAGATAGATTGGCAGGATGGAATGACACAAAAACTGGATCAACCAGTTTAGCTGCTAGAAATGGTATCAGTAGAGCTTTTTCTCTAAAAGATTATACTACAGTAACATTATCCGTAGGATATGAATGGAAAAAATTCTCTATCCAAGGGAAAGTGGGTAACCTGTTTGATGTGGTTAACTATAATGTTCACGAGAATTATTCCGTGAATCCGATTACACCAAGAAACTATTATTTCACCCTGAC
>NZ_PIZV01000047.1 GCF_002835665.1 Chryseobacterium sp. PMSZPI | reverse complement strand
CGTTCTTCCAATTTACAGGAGTTGCAACAGTATAGGAATCCACTAATTGTAAAGAATCCAGTACTCGTAGTATTTCATCAAAGTTTCTTCCTGTAGAAGCCGGATAGGTAATAATTAATCTAACTTTTTTAGCAGGATCTATAATCAACAAAGAACGAACTGTAGCTGTAGTCGAAGCATTAGGATGAATGAAATCATAGAGTTCTGAGATCTTTTTATCTTTATCTGCAATAATCGGAAACTGTACATCCGTATTTTGGGTTTCATTAATGTCTTTAATCCAATTCTGATGATCATCTACCCCATCTACACTCAAAGCAATAACTTTTGTTCTTCTTTTTTCAAATTCAGACTGTAATTTGGAAGTATATCCTAATTCTGTGGTGCAAACCGGAGTATAGTCTGCCGGATGGGAGAATAAAATTCCCCAGGAATCTCCAAGATAATCATGGAAATTAATGTCACCTAAAGATGACTCGGCCTGAAAGTTGGGTGCTGTATCTCCTAATTTGATTGACATAATATTTTGTTTTTCTAGTCTACAAATTTAGTAGACTTTTTGGAACTGGCAAATTTTTTGTTGAAAATTTATATCTTTAATTAAAAATTTATCAATGCAGAAAACTGGACTCACCTACTTCGACCTTGTTTATAAGGTATTGGAAAGCTGGTATGTGACGTTTGCCGAACTTACACCAAAATTAATTGTCGGAATCCTAGTATTTACTTTTTTCCTGATTACCAGTAAATATTTAAGTCAGATTGCGGTAAAACTATTTCATAGATTTTTCCCAAAAAGTCAAAAAGAAAGCTCTCTGGTAACTTTAATCGGAGTTTTCAGGTTTCTGATTATGTTATTGGGAACTTTCATTTCTTTAGAAATTATGGGATTCAGCGGTTTCCTTTGGAAGTTTATTGGAAGTTTAGGAGTAGCAGGTGTTATTGCCGGGGTTGCCTTAAAAGATCTTGTTTCGAGTATCTTTTCAGGAATGCTTATTGGTATTGATAAAGCTTTTAAAGTTGGGGATTATATCACAATTGGTGCTCATTCCGGAACGGTACAGGAAATTGGTTTTGTAACAACTAAAATTCTTACGGATGACGGAAAGAAAGCTTACATTCCGAATCAGGTTGTGTTTAATGCTCCATTTTATAATATTACCGCTTCACCGCAACGCAGAATTATTTTAAATTTTGAGATTCCGGCTGACGAAGATATCAGTAAAGCTCAGAAAAGTATTCTGGAAGTAATACAGAATCTTGATAATGTAGATAAGCTGGATACTGCAGAAGTAATATTCACAGATCTGAAACAGGGTTCATTCAATCTTCAGGTAAAATTCTGGATTAAGATAGGTGCAAATCTGGCACAGGTAAGAAGTAAAGCCTATTTAACTATTAAAGAACGATTTGATGTAGATAAAATTCAATTGGTGACTCCTACAAGCATTAGTATTACCAATACGGAAAGCAATTTGCCTGAGAGTCAGGATAAGTAATTTATTTCCCACAGATCTCACTGATTTCACAGATGGTTGTGGGTACATTAACATAATTGAAAGCTGCTTCAAATGATTGGAGTAGCTTTTTTTGTTGGTAAGTGCAAGGCTGCAAATGTTTTTATGTTATCAAAGATTTTATCTCCGATAAAATTGTATACTGCTGGTAATGGCCACTAATGCACGAATAATTTTATTTGTGTATAAATAAATCTATGTGGTTAAAAATTTAGACCTACAAAGGGCGCATAGAATATATATTTCAGTGGTGAGTCTTAAAGTTGGAATTAATATTATAGCATCAAAAAAATTCGCGTATTCGTGGCAAAAAAAATATCAGCATAGCTCTTACTGAAGATCTTTGTGGCCTTATGAATTCCAATAAAAAAATAATGTTTGAAAACAAAAAACCGCTCCAAAACTGGAACGGTTTCTATTTTTATTTTAAAATTTTAGATTAAGCTAAAACTTCTTTTACTTTGTTAGCAGCTTCTTCTAAAGTAATTGCAGAGTGAACAGGAAGACCAGACTCGTCAATTAATTTTTTAGCTTCTACCGCGTTAGTTCCTTGTAATCTTACGATCAATGGAACCGGAAGGCTACCCATTGCTTTATAAGCATCTACAACTCCTTGAGCAACTCTGTCACATCTTACGATACCTCCGAAGATATTGATTAAGATTGCTTTTACGTTTGGATCCCTTAAGATAATTCCGAAAGCAGTTTGTACTCTCTGAGCATCAGCTGTACCACCTACGTCAAGGAAGTTAGCAGGGTTACCACCAGATAATTTGATGATATCCATAGTTGCCATTGCAAGACCTGCACCGTTTACCATACAAGCAACGTTACCGTCCAATTTTACGAAGTTAAGACCAGCTTCACCAGCTTCAACATCCATTGGATCTTCTTCTCTTGTATCTCTAAGCTCAGCTAAGTCTTTGTGACGGAATAATGAGTTGTCATCTAAAGTTACTTTCGCATCTACAGCGATAATTTTGTTATCAGAAGTTTTCAACACAGGGTTGATTTCGAAAAGAGATGCATCAATACCAGTATAAGCATTGTAAAGAGAACCGATGAATTTTACGAATTCTTTGAAAGCATTTCCTTCAAGACCTAGATTGAAAGCAATTTTTCTAGCCTGGAAACCTTGAAGACCTAAAGCAGGATCAATGATTTCTTTGTGGATTAAGTGAGGAGTCACTTCAGCAACGTGCTCAATATCCATACCACCTTCAGTAGAATATACGATCGTATTTTTACCTTCAGCTCTGTCTAATAGAATAGAAACATAAAATTCTTTAGTTTCTGTTTCTCCTGGATAATATACATCCTCTGCAACCAAAACAGAATTTACTTTTTTACCCTCAGCAGAAGTTTGTGGAGTTACCAACTGCATTCCGATGATGTTCTGAGCGTTTTCTTTAAGTTTATCCATGTTTGGAGAGAACTTTACACCACCACCTTTACCACGACCACCTGCGTGGATCTGTGCTTTTACTACCCAGCCTTGAGCGCCAGTTTCAGCAGTTAGTTTTTCAGCAGCAGCTACAGCTTCGTCTACGTTGTTTGCAACGAAACCACGTTGGATAGCTACTCCATACTTTGATAAAATCTCTTTTGATTGATACTCGTGAAGATTCATATTATTTTTATTATTTTATTTAAAAATTTAAAGGTTGACAAATTTACTAAAAAGACACGGAAGTTCAAGATTCTTCATTCAAAAATTAAAGATTAGTTCCTTGATTTTTGACATGTCTATACATTTTCTCTTATTCTTCCGATAATTTTTCAGACTGTAACCCTCTATTAATTTTCATTCTTAAATTTTGTTTTTAGCAAAATAAAGAATCAACATTCCCCAGCTTAGAATCATCAGCAATCCGCCAAGCGGAGTAATGGGACCTAAAAATTTAAGATTTGCCCCCAAATAGTCCTGCATGCTCAGGAAATAAATACTTACAGAAAACAAAAATGTTCCGGCAATCATTAAGATGGATGTCCATTTTTCTGTAGACGTTTCAAATTTTAAAATGTACCCGATGATTAACAGAAAAAAAGCTGCGTACATTTGGTATCTTACTCCGGTTTCAAAACTTTCCAGTCTTTCTACGGACAATATCTTCTTTAAGGCATGTGCTCCGAATGCGCCAAGTATTACCGACAGCATTCCATACACCGCTCCAAAAATTAAAGTAATCGTTTTCATTTTATAATTCTTCTAATTCTAGATTTAAATATTTTTTTGTTTTATAGTCCTGCCATGTTCCGATGATCTTATTTCCTTTCACATCAGCTTCTACCAAAGCTCTTGGTATCCATGCTTTCAATTCTTCACTATGATAATCATCTTCTGTCATGGAGATATGATTATCTTTTATCTTTCCTCCCCATTCAATCAGTTTTTTATTCTTATCATACCAATATTTTGCAGAAAAAGAACCATCAGTATATATTTGATTGATCAAAACAGTGATCGGATACTTTCCGTCGATCTTACCTCGATATAGTTTATTATTAAGACTGGTTTTATCTATTTTTTCAGAGCCTGAAAGCAAATTTGCCGCATAA
>NZ_PIZV01000046.1 GCF_002835665.1 Chryseobacterium sp. PMSZPI | reverse complement strand
GGCTCCAGTATTTTTCCAGCTCTTTATAGGTAAATGCTATTTCATGACTGCCGAGTTCATCCAGTGCTCTCATAGCATGACTGGAACATCTTCCTGCAACAAAAGTCAGCTTACTTTTTCCAAAGAAGTACCCGATATCTTTTAAAGTATGTTCTATAAAACAATCGTCATAAAGCTCAATCTGATCTTTAGCTTCTTCCGGAGGATTTTTCTCGGACTTCAGTTTGGTAAGAAAATCCGAAATTCTTTTCTTTATCTTTTTCTGAATAATCTCTTCAACTATTTTCTTTGAAGCGGGTTGAAATAAATCTTCAGCATTAATGAAATTTCCGGTTCTCATATCAAAGTTCTTCCAGTTTGCAAAGTCTTCAGAATAAGCCCCTGAAGCTTCACCATGCATTCCGATTGTCAGAATATTTTTGGGAGCTTCCAATTTTTTCCAATCATAGAAATATACATAATTGGAATATGAGTTGGTAGCTGTAGAAGCAAACTTAAAAGGGTTTTTGCCGGAATCCGGAACATATTCCAGCTCATTTACCTGAAGAAACGTATTTATTTTATTTTCTACTAAAGGATTTTCCGCGTAGGAAATCACCGGAAAAGTGAAGTTTTCTGTCTTTGGCTGTAAATCAGATATTTTTAAATTTTTCTGTGAAAAACTTAGGCCGAAAATCAGTATGAAAAACAAAGCACTCTTTTTCACTATTTAGATTTTAAATACATTAAAATAAACTTAGCCACCAAGGTAGAAATCCCTAATATGATAAACATATTGGCAAATCTCCTGGAACTTTGAAAGCCCGGTGAAGTGGTTTTCTTCAAAAAGAATCCAAAGATGAGAAATATGATAGGCAAAATGATCTGTAACATTAGTTTCCTCTCATTCTGTTAAACTCATTGATAACTTCATGATGACTTACTGTTTTATCTTTAAAGTAAGTTACAAAGTGTTGCTTTTCCTCTTCTGTAGCTCCTAACTGGTTCAAAATATTTAATAAATGCATCTTCATATGACCTTTTTGAATTCCTGTTGTCACTAAAGAACGTAGCGCTCCAAAGTTTTGGGCTAATCCTGAAACGGCCAGAATACTCATCAATTCCTGTGCAGAAGGTTTTCCTAGTAAAGCCAGCGAGAATTTTACCAATGGGTGAAGATTGGTAAGCCCTCCAACTACTCCTACCGAAATTGGAAGATCGATCCAGAATCTGAAAACACCATTATCTGTTGTACAATGCGTCAACGATCTGTATTGTCCGTCTCTTGCTGCGTAAGCATGTGCACAAGCTTCTGTCGCTCTGAAGTCGTTTCCTGTAGCAATGACCACTGCATCTACTCCATTCATTACTCCTTTATTGTGAGTAGTTGCCCGGTAAGGCTCTATTTCTGCAATGGTAACAGCTTGCTTAAATTTAGAAGCAAATTCCTCAGGGGAAATACCACTGTCATCTTTTAGGTCTTCCATTTTACAAGAAACCTCAGCTCTTACGATACAATCCGGAGTAAAGTTGGAAAGGATATTCATCACAATCTGTAGAGAATTCTTTTCATCCTGAGTAAAATCTTCACTGGTAGCGACTTCTTGTCTTAATGTTTTTCCAAACTGCTCAAGACATGAGTTGATAAAATTAGCTCCCATTGAATCAACTGTATCAAAGCTGGCTTTCAATTGGTAATAATTGGGCATTTCTGCAGTCTTATCAACCAAACTGATATTCAGAATTCCACCACCACGCTTTCTCATATTGGCAGTGATATCTTCTGTAGCCTCCAATAATTTTTTCTTTAAATTAAAATTAAAGAAGTGCAATAGTTTATGAGATTCTACATTGAATATAAAGTGAGTGTGTCCCAGTTTCTCGGTATTGATGATGGTTGTTTTGAAACCTCCTTTATCGATCCAGAATTTTGCAGCTTTAGAAGCAGCAGCAACTACAGAACTTTCTTCAACCGCCATTGGAAGGGCCAATAATTTTCCATCAATTAAAAAGTTAGGCGCAATTCCGTAAGGCATATAAAAGTTGGAAATCGTATTTTCAGAAAATTCTTCGTGAAGTTTCTGAAGATCTGCATCGTCATTCCAATATTGTTTTAATATATTTTGGTATTCCTGATTTCCTTCAAGATATTCGTTTACGAGCCAGTCGATTTTCCCCTGCTTAGGAAGCTTGGAAAAACCTTCGATCGGTTTATGATTCATAGGTAGATAATTTATTTTTTTCAAAAGTTATATCCAATCGCGTCATTTCATTCGTATTTGCCAAAAATCATGGCGATTTTATGATATAAACTTTAATGAGCCGTAAATATAATGATTTTGAGACTCTTTTTTGTTGATAACTTCCATGAAAAAAGGTTGACATTTATCAATTTTGGAACTAAATTTGAGCAATATTTAAATACAAATCCGATACAAAACGTATCATATTTTAAAAACATGAATTTCAATCGCCTCAAAGAAAAGCTTGAAATCCTTGCTAATGCAGCAAAATATGATGTCTCTTGCTCATCTAGCGGAGGGACAAGGAAAAATAAAAAGGGTGCTTTAGGAGACAGTTCCATAAGCGGAATTTGCCATACCTATACAGAAGACGGAAGATGTGTTTCTCTGCTTAAAATTTTACTGACTAATCATTGTATTTATGATTGTGCTTATTGTGTTTCGAGAAGCTCCAATGATATTAAGAGAGCTGCTTTTACAGTGGAAGAAGTGGTAGACTTAACGATTAATTTTTATCGCAGAAATTATATTGAGGGGTTATTTCTCAGCTCCGGAATTTTCAAAAATGCAGATACTACGATGGAGCGATTGGTAAGAGTAGCCAAGAAACTTCGTTTGGAAGAAAATTTTAATGGATACATTCATTTAAAATCCATTCCGGGAGCAAGTGACGAACTGATGCAGGAAGCTGCTTTATATGCAGACCGATTATCTGTTAATCTTGAAATCCCTACGGAAAGCGGATTAAAATTATTGGCTCCTGAGAAAAACAGACAGGATATGATCAGCCCGATGCGGTATATCCAGAAAGGAATCAGCCAATATGAAGATGAAAAGAAATCATTAAAAAGAGTTCCCAAATTTGCTCCGGCAGGGCAATCTACCCAAATGATTGTAGGGGCCACCCATGAAAATGATTTACAAATCATCAGGGTAGCTGACCACTTTTATAAAAATTTCAACCTGAAAAGGGTTTACTATTCCGGATATGTTCCGGTATTGGAGGATAAAAGACTTCCATCCTTAACAACGGAAGTTCCGATGCTGCGGGAAAACAGATTATATCAGTCTGACTGGCTGATGAGGTTTTATGGTTTTAAAGCAGAGGAAATCTTAGATCCTGATATTCCTTTTCTCGATTTGGAAGTAGATCCTAAATTAAGCTGGGCATTACGACATTTGGATCAGTTTCCGGTAAATATCCAGATTGCTGACTATCAAATGATTTTAAGAATTCCCGGGATTGGTGTAAAAACAGCACAGAAAATAATCAGCGCAAGGCGTTTTCAAGTTTTACATCTTGATCACTTGAAAAAATTAGGAGCAGCAGTAAACCGGGCAAAGTATTTTATCGATTTTAATACCGGAAATGCCTATCTGAAATATTTGACGGATAAAAATTTCAGGAAACTATTGACAGGCGGAAGTTCATCCAAGTTTCAAAATCAATTCTCACAACAGCTGAGTTTATTTTGATTTTAAACACAACTATTTTCATGAATGATCACTAATTTATTTTTGCCAAAAAACAGTTAAAATATTTTCAAATTATCTCATTCTCAAATTAAATAATGATTACCCTACTCTACGACGGAAGTTTTGACGGCCTTTTTACAGCAATATTTGAAGTCTTCGAATATCGTTATCAGGATGTGGACATTGTAAGCAGAGAAAAATTTCTTCAGGAAAATATTTTTGCTGAGATTCATGAAGTCATTACCCAAACGGATAAATCTGAACGGGTATTAAAAAAATTAGAGCACAGTCTTGGAAAACAAGGCATACATAAATTTTTAAAAGTTTTTTTATCAGAGGATATTGTACTGGAAAAAGTAATTTTTTCTGCAGTAAAACAATCTATAAAACATCCTGAAGAAAATATCCTGGAAAACTTCGCTGACAATGATATTATGAAAATATCCAAAATTTGTAAATCAGTGGATAGGGAAAGCCACAGAATGACCGCCTTTGTCCGTTTTGAAAAAATGCAGGATGATATTTTCTTTTCAAAAATAGATCCTGATTTCAATGTACTTCCTTTAATCAGAAAACATTTTACTGATCGTTATCAGGATCAAAAATGGATGATTTATGATATCAGAAGAAATTACGGAATCCTGTATGATTTGGAAAACTCTGACTTTTTTTATCCTGAACAAAAATTAGATTTCAATCTGTACCAGCAGAAATTTCATGATGAAGAAAAAAACTATCAGGTACTTTGGCAACGATACTTTACCAAAACCAATATTGTAGAAAGAAAAAACCTGAAACTTCATGCTCAGCATGTCCCCAAACGATACTGGAAATATTTAACCGAAAAATGGTAAAGGTAATTTTGTATTTGTGAATTTGTTGATAACTTTTCTGTAAGGGTATTCTTTCATTATAAAAATAGACACAATATATTATCAATCAATAAATTAATATCAATTCATTATTTTGTGGATAACTTTCGAGTTTCAATAACAAAATAGTATCTTCTTGTGTTTAACAACGTACTGATTGATTATATTTTAAAAGTAATTTAATTATATTCGATGTTTGTGGATAACTTTTTCAGCTATGAATAGCACAAATAAACACGAAAATCTCTTTTTTCTACTTCACAAATTCATATCCGTAGAACAGAAATTTCAAAGAAACATCAATCAAAAAAGTCATATTGTGGATAACTTTTTTATGATACATATTGATACAAATGCTTTAAATAAAGACTATATATAATAATCTACGTATCAGTTATTTTCAATAAAAAAACAATCAACATTTTCACTTTGTGGATAACTTTTTTGTAAATTACAGTTTATAAAAATCCTCCTGAAGACCTTCTACAAAGGGATTACACAATATATTAATTATCATTTATTTACATAAAAAAACACAATTCACATTTCCATATTGTGGATAACTTTTCTTAGTTATGAGTAATCGAGTTTTATCCTGGCTACTAAATGTATTGTTCTTTCTAATCAAAAAATATAGCTAGGTTAAAAAAAAATTAAAATTTAGCATGGGGCGCTCATATCAATTTCAAAAAGAGACCATACAAAGAAGCATCAACCGGAAACTCATATTGTGGATAACTTTTTTAAGGTCACAAATGACAGCAATGCTTTATTTAAAGGCTACATATAATACACTAGTTAATAAATCATTACAATAAAAACACAATTCACATTTCCACTTTGTGGATAACTTTTTTCAAATATCACTAATGATATGAATTATGAAAATGCCCAATACAAAAGGATTATACAACAATCTAATTATCATCATATTACCTCACAAAAAACAATCAACATTCTCACTTTGTGGATAACTTTATTTTCGGATAGTACGCAAGGCTTTTTTGACGATGTATTGGGTTTCTTTCGTTGAACTATCTCGGAGCCATTCATCGCAAACTTCTATGACAAATTCGGGTTGTGACTTGCTGGCATCATTCAACCAATTCCCCACACTATCCTGAACATATCTTGATGGGTCTGATCGTAAGGGTTCCAAAATTTCCAATCCTAATCCCGGATTTTGTTTTAATTCTATGATATGCTCACACCATACCCCTCTTGGCCGCGTTGATTCACTGGCAAAACGTCTTATATTTTCATCTTTGTGCCGGGTCCATTTCGACAGAATTGATAAGCTTTCCGAAAGATTTTTGGCAATATCCGGGCGTATAGTCATCCAACAGATTTCTCTTACCCCAAAGTGAGCATCAGAAGCAAAAGATTGTATTTTTTTCAACTTTTCACGAAGATTTATTGCTGTATTCCGTCCAATTGTATAAGCAGCCCAGCAACGCACCAGATCAGCAGCGTGTGTGGAAAGTTTCAAAAGAAATTCTTCATCCTTATTTGTAAGTACAACATGAAGTAATCCAACACCAATGGTCTCGTTAACGGCATTGACAGTTTGTTTTTTCAACTTATCTACATTTTCCAGGATAGGTTCCAGATATTCTTCTCGA
>NZ_PIZV01000045.1 GCF_002835665.1 Chryseobacterium sp. PMSZPI | reverse complement strand
TAAAAGCAAGTCCTGATTATTTTCATAATATTTTCTCACAGCCTCCCCAGCCGGAATCATTGGAACCTGCATTAATCCGGACAATTTATAAATAGAGTCTTTTATTTTCTTTTGAGAAGTAAAATAAGCAGGATACTCATTCGCTCCCTGTACTCCATTACTTATTTCATATAAAAAAAATTGTGCACAAGGACTGTATTTCTTTATCGAATCTTTAAGCCTGTTTCCTCTTTGAGCGGTGGCACTTATAGGAAAAGAGTGTCCTATTGATTCTCCTGTTCCGGGTTGCATTACAACCTTATCAAAAATACTGCTTCGGATAATCGCATATAGTGTATTATCACCTACATGATTCACAAAACCGGTTCCTCCCGGACTATGTTGAGTTGTTTGAATACTTTTACCTTTCGATTGGGCAATACCTGCAAAAATCTGTGGCATATCATTGTAAGAAGTCATACTATTGCCAATAAACAGAACCTTTTCGGTAGTATTTTGTGCAAAAAGACTGGTAGATACTGTTAATAAAAAAATGTAGAGATATCTTATCATGGTTTGGAATTAAGTAAACAATAAATGAACTGCATGAAGATAGTCTTTATTTATATAAATTATTAAAAACCAGCAAATTAATTCAATTTATATTAATTACATTAGTAATATTAAATATTATAAATTCAAAAAATTCCACAAAATAAAACTTTACATTAAAAACATCAACAGACAAAGGTTGTCCTTGTTTCAATATTTATTAAATTCAATAACTTTTTATCACGAAATCCATAGGTATGAAAAAAATCATTTTGAGTCTGACAATCTTTATATTTGTCGTAAGCTGTAATTATGATAAGGTTTCTCCAAAAACTGATTCTCAAAACCTCAACCTTTCTATTTCCGAAAGTAATCCTTCCATCAATAAAGAAAAAAACACCATCAAAAAAAGATTTTCCCCACCTAAAAATTATGAATGGGTAGATGAAAAACCGGATTCTTTCGGATATTTCATTGAAAATTTTAAACTTAAACCTTACGGAAGTCCGATTTTGAAATATGACGGAACACCGATTTCCACCCAACATCTTCATGAAGCCGTTTTTGATATTGATACGGGAAATAAAGACTTACAGCAATGTGCAGATGCTATAATCCGTCTTAGAGCCGAGTATTTGTATAAAGTAAAAAGGTTTGATGAGATTAAATTCCATTTTACAAGCGGAGATTTGATCAGTTGGAATGATTATAAAAATGGCACAAGAGCTCTTGTTAGTGGTAGTTCTGTAAATTTCAGAAAAACAGCAACTTTTGATAATTCCTATCAAAATTTCAGAAATTATTTGGACCTTATCTTTAATTATGCAGGAACCATTTCATTAAATAAGGAAACAAAACCGATCACAAAAAGTCCGGACTTAAAAACCGGAGATATTTTGATTACTCCGGGAAGTCCGGGACATGTTGTTTTTATTGCCGGAGTTTGTAAGAACAGGGATGGGAAAAGATTATTTTTATTGGGTGAAGGATTTACTCCGGCACAATCCGTACATCTGCTTTCCAATCCTTATAATAAAAGTATTTCGCCATGGTATGACCTCAACATCAATGCTCAGGAAACCAAAACGGCACGATATATTTTCAAACCGACAAACTTCAGAAGCTTTTAATTATTTATATACAAAACTATTGGGAACTTACTACCATAATCTGAACTTGTTTTTGTAGATTTGTGTTCGAAATTTTTTACTAGATGAAAGAGAGTGCTGTAAAAAAGATTGCAGTTCTTACTTCAGGAGGAGATTCTCCAGGTATGAATGCTGCATTAAGAGCGGTAGTAAGAACCGCCAACTACTATAATATCGAATGTTACGGTGTAAGGGAAGGCTACAATGGTCTTATCAGCAATGATTTCCTTAAAATGGGAGCCCGTTCCGTAAAAAATATAATCAACCAGGGTGGAACGATTCTAAAGTCTGCCAGATCTGCTGAATTCAGAACTAAAGAAGGCCGTCAGAAAGCCTATGACAATTGTGTAAAATTGGGTATTGACGGATTGGTATGCATCGGAGGAGACGGAACTTTTACCGGAGCAAAAATTTTCAGTGAAGAATTCGGAATCAGAGTAATCGGAATACCGGGAACCATCGATAATGATATTTTCGGGACTGATAATACCATCGGATATGATACAGCTTTGAATACTGCTATGGAAGCTATTGACAAAATCCGTGATACGGCAACTTCCCACAACAGAGTTTTCTTTGTTGAAGTGATGGGACGTGATGCCGGCTTTATTGCTTTGAACAGCGGGCTAGCAACCGGAGCTTTAGACATTTTAATTCCAGAGAAGAAAGACAGCATGGATGATCTTTTCGCGAAATTCAGAAAAGCTGAAAAAACAGGAAAAGCCTCCAGTATTGTAGTCGTTGCAGAAGGTGAAAAACTTGCAAATGTGTATGGACTGGCTGAAAAAACAAAGGAGATATTCCCCGATTATGACATTCGTGTAGCGGTGTTGGGGCATATGCAAAGAGGTGGATCTCCCAGTTGTGCAGACAGAGTATTGGCCAGCAGACTTGGATATGGTGCAGTAGTAGGATTAATGGAAGGGCAAACCAATGTAATGGCAGGAATGCGTTCCAACGATGTGGTGTATACTCCTATCGAAGAAGCCATTAAAAAACATAATGAAATCAATAAAGATCTAATGTTGATTTCAGAAATTTTAGCAATCTAATTATTTTTATAAATCTAATAAAAACAAACTATTATGTCAACAATTAAAGTAGGTATCAACGGTTTTGGTAGAATTGGACGTCTTGTTTTCAGAGCAATGACTGAAAGAGACAACATTGAAGTTGTAGGAATCAATGACCTAATCAATGCAGAATACATGGCTTACATGTTAAAATATGACTCTGTACACGGGATTTTCCCAGGTGAAGTTTCTGTAGAAGGAAATGATCTTGTGGTAAACGGAAAGAAAATTAGAGTAACTGCTGAGAGAGATCCTAACAACCTAAAGTGGAATGAAATCGGAGCTGATTATATCGTAGAATCTACAGGTCTTTTCTTGTCTAAAGATACAGCTCAGGCTCACATCAACGCTGGTGCAAAAAAAGTAATCCTTTCTGCTCCTTCTAAAGA
>NZ_PIZV01000044.1 GCF_002835665.1 Chryseobacterium sp. PMSZPI | reverse complement strand
CTATATTTGTAAAGTAAATTGTATCTTTTAACAGCATTTTGATACTGCTGTTCCTGTTCAGGGATTTTATGTAATGGAAAAAACAAAAATTTATTTTCAAGAAAAATACACATCTTCTCATCATATTGAGGATGTACTTCTGTTCCTTTAAATATAATTTCGGTACTATCCCCTATTTCTTTTTTAGAAATAATCCTTTTTTTCAGTTCTTTGGCATCAAGTCCAAGCAGGTCAAGTGCCGATTCCGCCTTATTATTTAGTTTTTTATGATCGGCACTCAGCATTCTTAGTGTATCAATACTGTAATAGGTGGATTCTGTTGAATAGTTTTCTTTATTATTTGGGTCATAATATAATGTATCTATTTGTTCAATCACCGGGTAAGGTTTGGGATATAAAATATTTTCAGGATTAAACAGTTTCTCCGAACTGTAAGAAGTGTAGTTATATAAAAAAGGTTGTAAGACATTCAGCAAAGTCTTGTCTTTATTAAGATTTTTTTCGGGCAGTTCTGTTCTTAGTTTTGCATTGAATCCAAAGCTATAACTGATGAAAAAGGTCAGAGACAAAAAGGAAACTAACAGAAGTATAATACCAATTTTTAAAATTTTTAACGGTTCATCTCTTTTTTGGGAATGATTTCTAAGGAGAAAAATAACAAAGAAAAACAAAAAGAGACCGGATACGAAAAAGTGGGAAATGGAAACATCATCGTAAAATTTGAATCTATAAAATTCTGTATACATATTAATTTTCTGAAGACCTATAAACTTTACATATCCGTAAATAAAGTAAGCCAAATGTATAATGGCTAATATAGCAAAAGATTTAATCAGGAATAGTTTTAATTTTCTGTCCATACTACGATCTTAAAAAAACAATGTTTTAAGATAAGCATTTTTTTAAATTGGATAGGAATAAAACGATGGTTGTACCTCAATAAGTGTGAAATTATAAATACTAGAAACCGTTCATTCAATACTAACTTCCAGCTTCCAACTACAACTTTCATCACTTAAATTTATTTTTTCAATATTCGTCAATACCACATTTTACATCTATCTCGTTATGAATGATATCACTCATAAAATTTTATCATTTTTTAACTCTAAAAACAGGTTTCGGGGATAAATAATATTAGTTTTTGATGTTAAAATTATGTATTTTTGAGAAATTATTTTAATAGAGATGAGTAACATTGATGATAAGAAAAAAGCACTTGCACTAGTGCTTGACAAGCTAGATAAAACATACGGAAAGGGAACAGTAATGACTTTAGGTGATGAATCTATAGACAATACAGTAGAAGTAATTCCTTCCGGTTCTTTAGGATTAGATATCGCATTAGGTATAGGAGGATATCCAAAAGGAAGAATCATTGAAATATATGGTCCTGAATCTTCAGGTAAAACAACGTTAACGCTTCATGCAATTGCTGAGGCTCAAAAAGCAGGTGGTATTGCTGCATTTATTGATGCAGAGCACGCTTTCGACAGAACTTATGCTGCAAAATTAGGAATCGATTTAGAAAACCTTATCATTTCTCAACCGGATAATGGTGAGCAGGCATTAGAAATTGCCGATAATCTGATTCGTTCAGGAGCTATTGATATTGTAGTGATTGACTCTGTAGCAGCTCTTACTCCAAAAGCAGAGATTGAAGGTGAAATGGGAGATTCAAAAATGGGTCTTCATGCAAGATTGATGTCTCAGGCATTAAGAAAATTAACGGCTACTATTTCAAGAACGAAATGTACCGTAATTTTCATCAACCAGTTAAGAGAAAAAATTGGTGTAATGTTCGGTAACCCTGAAACTACTACCGGAGGTAATGCTCTTAAATTCTATGCTTCTGTAAGAATTGATATCAGAAAAGCAAGTGCACCAATCAAGCAGGGTGACGAAGCCATCGGAAGCCGTGTGAAAGTGAAGATTGTGAAAAATAAAGTAGCCCCTCCTTTTAAACAAGCTGAATTCGATATCATGTATGGTGAAGGTGTTTCTAAAGTAGGAGAAATTCTTGATACAGCGGTTGATATGGGAATCGTAAAGAAGAGCGGTTCTTGGTTCAGCTATGAAGAGACTAAACTTGGTCAGGGACGTGATGCAGTAAAAGATGTTCTAAGAGATAATCCTGATCTTGCTGAGGAGTTGGAAAACAAAATCAAAGAAGAATTGAAAAATAAATAATTTTTCAAAAAAATAATGGAAAGGCAGTCTTCGGATTGCCTTTTTGCTTTTATAGATCTGCGGTTTTTTCAGTACAAGGATTATCGGATCAGTCCCAAAAGTTATGGACTAAGCAAAAAGTTTGGTTAATCTAAAGAGGAAAAATGTTCTATCTTTCACGCCTTTAAGCTTTATATTGAAATTTAATTTCAACGCAAAGACAAGATTCAATTCATTATTGATAAGAGAGCTAAGAAAGCAACAAAAGTCGCTGATGAAGCGATGTAGATATGCGTACGCTTAGAAAGAATCAATACAATTGATTCAGCTCTTTGCTTCCTAAAATACAACACCGGATAATAGAAATCCTTTGCGTGAAATTTAAAAATTAAACGGATCTAAATATTCTAAGCTCCACAACTTTTGCTCTTGTTCCGGATTATCTTTATACAGTAAGATTTCAAGGTTAATTAACAGGTCGCTCCTACGGAGCTCCCCCCTTCAACAATATATTAAATTCTATGAACATATTGCGGAGCTGTTAAACAGCATTCATAGAAAAGAAATTTACTAAAAAATGAGCGAGACTGCCCTTTTGGAGCAGTCTCGTTTTACTTTCATATGTTTTATATTATCCAGCGATTTTACCCTGCAACTGTAAAGCTCCGGTAAGTTTCATTCCTTTTGTTAAGGTTTCAAATCTCATATTTTCTTTATTTACAAAAGCATCAACTGTAAAGAAGTCTTCCATTTCTTCATTCGTGATCAGTTTCAATTTTAGCATATATCCTTTAATGCTTCCATCTTCAAGCAATTCTGTTTCTTTAAAATCAACAAGAGTTGCTATAAAATCAAAACATGCATAATTAGGAAGATCCTGACTTGGTGCATATGTTGTAAAGTCCTCACTCATTTGAGTTCCATCGGGTAAAGTGGTGTTCGTATGAACATCAAGGATGAAAACAATTCCACTAACATTCACTTTCAAATGAGGCTGTGTCAAATATATGTTTCTGTTTTCTGCATAATCGGTTGCAAAAAACCAAACCCCGAAAGTATTTCTAGCCGGTCCGGCCACAATTGCATGCAAATTCAATGCATTTTCCCATTCTCTGACAGACCTTGTTTCAAAATCTAATGTGTAATTGGTTTTTACTTCCGGAATGATTGTGCTGAGCTCTTCTGTAAAAATGGTTTTAAATCTTACCTCTTCAAAATCTGTTTTATTTTTACCTTCTCCTGCCGGATCAGGAACCGCAGCCTGCATCAGTAGATTCGTCAGATAGTTAGCATGATCTTTAGTCTGAAAATTTTCATGACCAAAAACGCCACTCCATGCATTAACAAGATTATGTACATTGGATTTTCTAATGATAATTCCGGCTTCATTAGTTGCTTCAGGAGCTTTGATTGCTTCTGTATTTGGGAAATAATCTTTACCATCAACCAATTGAGTATTCATAATTTCATTATTTTCTTCATGAGAAAATTCTACAAAACCTTTGTAGGTAATATTTTCATTTCCGTTTTCAAAAATATAAGGTAATCCTATCTTTCCTTTATCATCTCCCTTAAAATGATAAGAAAGTGAAATCGCCTTGAATTCCTCTTCTTTTGTTGCCGGGTTGTGATTACCATTATCATTGAATTGAGAGTGGTACAAAATTACATAAGATTTTATTTTACCATCCTGAAGTTCATTCTCAAACTTCTCTTCCATCTGCCCTACCGCTTGTTGTGGAGAAAGTGCATACGCATCCTCAGTCACCATATAGGCAAATCCTTCTACTTCTCCGTTTTCTTTTTCAAAGGCCGCCAAAGGTGTATAATCTCCTCTTAACTGAAGTGCAATAGAATATACGATATAGTCTTTATAAGTTTTGATTTTTTCAAACTGCTCATTTACTTTTTTCTCTTCAGCAGTCGGTAAAGAAACTTCCGGAATTGTATCTATAACTTCTTCTGTTATTTCTTCTATTTCGAGTTCTTCTACCTCTACATTTGGTTTTTCATATTCTTGAACCGGGATACTACTATTCTCCTGTCCGCTACTTTTTTTCTTAAAAAAATCAAAGATTCCCATTTTGTTATTATAATTGGCGGTAAATATAATAAAAGCGATGAATAGGCTCATCATAAAAAAAATGCCATTGTGTCAGTCTATCCTTCATGGTATTTTTCAAGAAATTTTAAAATAAAAATCGGCAGAGTGTAAGCTCTGCCGATTTTTATTAATCAGGTTTATCATCTGTTAACTCAAATCCCCAATCTTTTCCTTTTTGGGTTGCCGGAATCCCTTTTGTCATCCAGACCGGAGCTTTAGCACCTTTAAGATAATAATCAAAAAACTGCTGTTCACGAATCTGGATATCCTTTCTGTTTTGGCGTTTTATAAGGTTATGATCGTCACCGTTATAATTCAGAAGCCATACGGGTTTTCCGAGACGTCGTAATGCGGTAAACATTTCAATTCCCTGATACCAAGGCACTGCACCATCTTGATCGTTACTCATAATGACCACCGGAGTTTTTACTTGATCAATTGTAAAGAGTGGTGAGTTTTTAATATAAAGATCCGGAGCTTCCCATAGATTTTTCCCTAATCTACTTTGCGATTTTTCATATTGAAACTGTCTGTTCATTCCTGATCCCCAACGGATCCCTCCGTATGCAGAAGTCATATTTACAACAGGCGCACCGGTCCAGGCAGCTGCATACATATTGGTATGAGCAATAAGATAAGCTACCTGGTAACCACCCCAGCTTTGTCCCTGAATTCCTATTTTAGTACCATCTACCCAAGAATTCTGTTTTAACTTTTCAACTCCGGAATTGATGTATTCCATTGCAGATTCTCCCGGAAAACCATCTATGTACGAAATATCAGGTGTGAAAACCAGATATCCGTTGCTTACAAAATAAGAAATATTTAATCTTGAAGGTGTTGGAGACGGTGCTACGTAACGATTTAGATTATCTGAAAGTTTTTCATAGAAATAGACAATCATAGGATATTTTTTGTTCGGATTAAAATCTTCCGGTTTGAATAAAACTCCTGTAGATCTATTTCCTTTTGAGGTTGTCCAGTTCACCAATTCATTAGTTCCCCAATTATAAAGACTTTGTTGTGGATTGGTATTACTCAACTTTTGTTGCTCGGAGAAATTGGAGGTTGCAAAAATATTCGGAGAATCAATATATGATTCTTTTACTACGATATATTCTTCTGCATTTTTAGCTTTTTGCAAACTGCGATATCCCCATACATCTTCCATTTGAATTTTTACAGGATCGGTATTCGACTGAATAGATGTTTTAAAAACTCCGTTCGCCTTGGAAGTATTATCAAATGCTGACAAATAAATGGTGGACTTTCGATTTAAGCTTTTAATATCTTTATCTAAATCGTAGGTATCAAATGTTATTTTATTTTTACGTCCAAATCCATGGGTGATATTCCTTGGCTTTTTTGAACCATTCAGGAAAAATTCCCAAAGATCAAAACGGTCTCTGATAATCACTGATTCATCATTATCTGTCCAGGAAGCTATACCATAAGAACTCGGAAAATCCGGCATATCAAACTCTTCATCAACGAAAGAAACCGGTAGTCCTGTACTGAGTGGAAGGGTTTGCTTTGTCTTTACGTTATAACTCAACCATTTTCCTTTTTCTCTGTCAAAAATCACTACAAACTTCCCAAGAGGAGATACAGCCACTGAGCCATCTAAATTTTTAATTACCTCTGTTCTGTCTCCTGTCTTATTATCGATAAGAAAATACGTTTTCTTTGTGGAACCTTCCCATTGTGAAGAAATACGGTTATTCAAACTTGTAACTCCAAGAGCAAATTCAGCATTTCCTTCGTTTATTACTCTTAAAGTATCCAAATCCTCACCATCAATATTTCTAAAGAAACTCGGTTTTTCCGTCTGCATTACTGCGGCATAAGATTTTTTCAAATCATTTTTCAATTCCTTGAGCTGCACAGTTTGCAGATAATCATCTCTATAATTCCAAATATCTACCACTGCATGATCATTGGCAATCATCGCCGTATCTTTTGCAACAGGTCTTGGTGCCACTCCGAAATATAACTGCTTACCATTTTTACTGAACAGTGGCAAGCGATTTTCAGAAACTACCCAGTCTTTTTTCATTTGGGCATTCTCATTCGTTATCAGCTCTTTTTTATTTCCTTTAAAATTAAAATAATACAAATTGTACAATTTCACCAGATCATTCTGTGCAGAAGAAGTTCCCACATAGGCTAATTGATTTCCTTCTTCGTCAAAAGACAACTGTGAAAAATCTCCCTCCATTTCAGAAATTTTATTAACAGTTCCTTTTTGCAGATCAACTACCTGCACTGTTTGAAATGCATATTTCTTTGGCTTTGACTTGTCGTTATCTTTTTTATCGGCCAATTTTTCATCTGTTGAATCCTTTCCTTCTTTTTTTTCTTTATTGGCTTTTTCTTCCGGTTTTTTAGTTACAAAAACGAGCTGCTTTCCATTCTTACTGAACTCATAGCGAATTACATTATCATATGTTGTACTTTTTCCATCCAAAAGATTTCGCACTACCAATTGTAATGGTTTTACATTTTTGTCACCTTCTTTGTCATCTCCATCTTCTTTGTCAGAAGCCTCATCCGAAGATTTATCTTTTGTATTTTCAAGAAGATATGCAACGTAAGAACCTGTTTTTTCAGGAATTTTAAATGTTTTTACATCAGGAATTTTCTCCGTTTGGCCACTCAAAACATCAACGATGGCAAGGCTGTCTTTTGTTAATTTATTTTTTTTAAGTTTTTTATCTTTTACCGCTTTGATATCTTTATACAAAGGACGGATCTGAAAAACAGCAAACCTGGAATCATTGGTGAAATCCGGTTTTGTCCCTCTTTCAAATTTCTTTGAGGTTTTGTTTTTAACGGAATACAAAAAAAGATTAGAATTTCCTTCCTGAGGATCTACAGAATAGGCGATCCATTTTCCGTCATTTGAGATTTTTCTCGAGCCAATATTTTGCCAACTGTCATACACAGAATGGTCCAATGGCTTTTTCTGTCCATACAGGCAACAGGCCATCATGAACAGAATAAAAACAGTACATTTCATCTTCATTTTTAAAAATTTTAAGGATTAAAAGTATGATATTTCTTTGACAAATCCACATCATTCCGGGTTTCCGTCTATTGAAAAAATGTCATTCTGTCACTTTCTTTTCCATGGTATTTTTTTTGAGAAAGATTTGAGAAATAAAAATCTAAAATATTATGACTAAAGGAAATATTAATGTATCTGTGGAAAACATTTTCCCGCTTATTAAAAAATTTCTTTACAGTGACCACGAAATATTCTTAAGAGAGCTTATTTCCAATGCCACTGATGCTACTTTAAAATTAAAACATTTAACAAGTATCGGCGAGGCAAAAGTTGAATATGGAAATCCGAAACTCGAAGTTAAAATCGATAAAGATCAAAAAACATTACATATCATCGATCAGGGTATCGGTATGACCGGTGAAGAAGTTGAAAAATATATCAACCAGGTCGCTTTTTCCGGTGCTGAAGAATTTTTGGAAAAATATAAAGATTCGGCAAAGGATTCAGGAATTATCGGACACTTTGGTCTTGGATTCTACTCTGCATTTATGGTTGCTGAAAAAGTGGAGATTCTCACAAAATCTTATAAAGATGAACCGGCTGTAAGATGGATCTGTGATGGAAGTCCAGAATTTACTTTAGAAGAAACAACCGATAAAACGGATAGAGGAACGGAAATTATTCTTCATATCACAGAAGATTCTGTAGAGTTTTTAGAAGAAGGAAAAATTCGTGAATTACTTTTAAAATATAACAAATTCATGCCTGTTCCAATCAAGTTTGGAACAAAAACACATACATTACCATTACCGGAAGGATCTCCGGAAGATGCCGTTGCTGAAACGGAAGAAGTGGATAATATTATCAACAATCCTACTCCGGCATGGACCATCGCGCCAAGTGACCTTACGAATGAGGATTATATGAAGTTCTATCACGAGTTGTACCCAATGCAGTTTGAGGAGCCTTTATTCCATATTCACCTGAATGTTGATTATCCGTTCAATCTTACCGGAGTTTTATTCTTTCCAAAATTAAGCAACAACTTAAATATTGATAAGGATAAAATCCAACTCTATCAAAACCAGGTATTCGTAACTGATGAAGTAAAAGGTATTGTTCCTGATTTCCTAATGCTTCTTAGAGGGGTAATTGATTCTCCGGATATTCCGTTGAATGTTTCCCGTTCTTACCTTCAGGCAGACGGTGCTGTAAAGAAAATCTCTTCATATATCACTAAAAAGGTTGCCGACAAAATGTCTTCTCTCATCAACGAGAATCGTGAAGATTATGAGAAAAAATGGAATGACATCAAGGTTGTTATCGAGTATGGTATTGTTACAGAAGAAAAATTTGCTGAAAAAGCAGATAAATTCACATTATATCCTACCACAGATGGAAAATATTTCCTTTGGGACGAGTTAACAGAAAAAATAAAGCCTTTACAAACTGATAAAGACAATAAACTGGTTATTCTGTATGCTACTAATGCTGATGAGCAACACAGTTACATTCAATCAGCAAAAGATAAAGGATATGAAGTTCTTCTATTAGACTCTCCTATCACACCGCATGTTATTCAGAAATTGGAAACATCAAAGGAAAATATTTCATTTGTAAGAGTAGATGCTGATCACATCAATAACCTGATCAAAAAAGATGAGCCGGTTATTTCAAAGTTAAATGAGTCTGAAAAAGAATCTTTGAAAAAGAATGTAGAAGAGGCTATTCAGGATTCTAAGTTTACGGTACAACTTGAAGATTTAGATAGCAGTGATGCACCGTTCACGATTACTCAGCCTGAGTTTATGAGAAGAATGAAAGACATGCAGGCAACAGGCGGAGGTGGTATGTTTGGAATGGGAGGCTTCCCGGAAATGTACAACCTTGTTGTCAACTCCAACAGTGAACTTTCTAATCAGATTTTAAAAACAGAAAATGCTGAAGAGAAAGAAAACCTTATTAAATATGCATTAGATCTGGCCAAACTTTCTCAAAACTTACTGAAAGGAAAAGATCTTACTGACTTCATCCAGAGAAGTTATAAGCAACTTGAAAAATAAATTTCTGAAGACTGTTTCCAATGAAGCAGTCTTTTTTTGTGTCTAAAAAAACTGTCTAATCTAGGAGAGATAATTTTTTAACCACAAAAGTAACAAAAGATTTTAAACACTTAAGTTTTATGAAGTAAATATTATTTTATTGAGAAGAGCTCTTAAGTTTTTGAAAATCTTCGATTTTCTTCTGATGTGAACTTTTATAGAGTATAATTTTTAATATACTTAAGTGAACTAAAGTGTTTAATCATAAAGCTTTTGTGACTTTTGTGGTTAGCGCTAATTCAATAGTTAAGCTTCAACAACATATTTTTTCTGTTTTTTATTGTATACATTGCGGTTTTTTTCCATTTTTGTATAAAATGTCGGATATGCAAAAAGAAAAGTTACGTGTTATTAGAAAGCTAAAAGGCTATACGCAACAGCAGGTAGCTGATTACATCGCTACAGATGTATCTAACTATAGTAGAAAAGAAAGTGGCGATGTAAAAATTATACGAGACGAATGGGACAAAATTGCTCGTTTGTTAGAAGTACCAGTTGAAGATATTTATGAAGATGATGATGCAACAATTGTTGTTAATAATGATCATCCTGTATATAATGACAGTTCAGGAACTTCTGCAGGTTCCATTAACAATCTGAATAATTATAATAATATCCCTGGTTCTATCATTGAGAACCTTCAAGGGTATATTGCATTATTAAAAGAAGAAAACGAAAGACTTAAAGAGGAGCTTAAAAATACTCCGAAAGATTAGAATACAATACGGTTTATCACTGTAAAAAATCTGTGTCACTCATATTTATATGGAGTGACATTTTTTTAAGTTACAATTCATCTAACGGGTTCCAGAAAAGTTTTTTAAAATTCTTTATTCTCAGGTTTTCCACAATAATACCTTCCGCCTCTAATTTAGGTTGAAATTCAGGAACCGATAATACTCCTGAACTTGAAATCACCCGATGGGCAGGAACATTTTTTGGACATCCTCCCATTGCTTTTCCTACATGACGGGAATGATTCGGATACCCTACAGCTTTTGCAATTGCTCCATATGTTGATACTCTTCCTTTAGGAATCAGCCTTGTCACTTCATATACCTGTTGTTTGAAAATTTCATCCATACTTTCAATATTTCGTTAAAAAATAAAGATATGAAAAAATAATTTTTCTGATTGCTCAACGCAATGAATAAAAAAATTCTTTTAAAGCCTAGTGATTCTATACTTTACTTTTATTAATTCTTTAGATTGATTTTATTTTCCCACGGATAAAACAGATTTGCACAGATCGTCATTAAGCTAAAATTTATTGGCTCGCACATTTAGTCGATAATGCAGATTATCGTAAGGATCTGCTCAATCTGCAGAATCTGCGAGAAAATTTAATAAAAACCAAGAATCAAAAATGTTTAAATAAAAAAACGCTCCAAAATTAATTTGAAGCGCTGATATTTTTAATCTCTTGAGAGAAATTTATTCTTAAGAATTTTCCAAGATATAAGAGAACATCAATGGTGCACAGATTGTCGCATCACTTTCAACGATAAACTTCGGTGTAGTAATATCCAATTTACCCCAAGTAATTTTCTCATTTGGAACTGCCCCTGAATAAGAACCGTAAGATGTTGTAGAATCAGAAATCTGGCAGAAATAAGACCAGAAAGGAATATCATGCATTTCCATATCCTGATACAGCATTGGAACTACACAGATAGGGAAATCTCCTGCAATACCTCCTCCAATTTGGAAGAATCCTACTCCTTTACCTCCTGAATTTTTAGTATACCAATCTGCAAGGTAAGTCATGTACTCGATACCTGATTTCATTGTAGAAGGCTTAAGTTCTCCTTTGATACAGTAAGAAGCGAAAATGTTACCCATTGTAGAATCTTCCCATCCCGGAACTACGATTGGCAGGTTTGCTTCTGCAGCTGCAATCATCCAAGAATTTTCTCTGGGAATTTCATAATATTGCTCCAATACTCCTGAAAGGATCATTTTGTACATATATTCGTGTGGAAAATATCTTTCTCCTTTTGCTTCAGCATCTTTCCAGATTTCAACGATATGTTTTTGTAATCTTCTGAATGCTTCTTCTTCAGGAATACAAGTATCTGTAACTCTGTTCAATCCTCTTTCCAACAGATCCCATTCTTCTTGCGGAGTAAGGTCTCTGTAATGTGGAACTCTTTCATAGTGAGAGTGAGCCACAAGGTTCATCAGGTCTTCTTCAAGGTTAGCACCAGTACAAGAAATAAAGTCTACTTTACCCTGACGGATCATTTCTGCAAGAATTTTACCTAACTCAGCAGTAGACATTGCTCCTGCTAAAGTGATCATCATTTTCCCACCATCTTTAAGGTGTGCTACATATCCTTTTGAAGCATCTACCAACGCTGCCGCATTGAAATGCAGGTAATATTTCTCTATAAATTCAGAAATTGGTTTGTTCATTTTTTTAATTTTTGCAAAGATAAAACTTAAAAATGGAATGCAACTAATGCACTTGAAGAAAGTCTTACAGAGGGGTTATTTTTTATCATTTGTTAAATAAGATGAAACAAAATGATAAGATTTTATACCCTGGTATATTCATGAGCGAATTAAAGGTTCTTAGCAGATTCCCCTCTATTTTTTACTGCTTCGCTCTGATCAGCAGGATATCAAAAAAGCGCAGTCCCAAGTGGGCTACGCTACAATTTATTCAACTTTAAAATACTCAATAACAATTTATCCTTCCCAGGCTTCTACTTTTAAAATTTCAATTTTTCTTTCCCCATCTTTAAAAGGCCAATTGATAGTATCTCCTACTTTATATCCTACTACGGCAAGCGCAATATTGGAAAGTATGGAGTGTTTATTTTTCTTAAGTTTCTCTTTGGCTGATGGTACAAAAATATATTCGTGTTCAAAATCCAATGTATGATCTTTTAAAGTCACTTTTCTATCCACTGTTACTACATCAGCAGGCAAATCTCTTCTTAGAACCTGTTTAGCTTTTCTCAATTCTTCTGTAAGTCTTTTTTCTTCTTCAATACTTACTTTTTTTCTTCTTAGGGTATCTTTAATAGCATCGTAAATCCCGGTCGTTACAATAATATGATCTGACATTTTTTTGATTTTTAAAAAATTAGAATGCGAATATTTTCCGATGATCCAATGTAGAAGCAGGTGTACAACAGCCTTCTTCTCTAGAAAACCGCAAAAATGATAAATAGAAATCCGGAATATTCCCCTGTCTTGGATCCTGACAGGGCCTAATTAATAAAGTCCTTAGAACTTTTCAGAAAAGAATCTGTGTGTAAATAAAGTAAAGACAGCAACAACCCTGTTCCTCTGCGCTGTGCCGATAAAAAGATTGTTGCTGTCATTATATTGTTATTTTTAACTCTAACAAATATAGAACTTAAAAATGGAATGTAGCGACTCCGCTCAAAGAAACTCTGGTTAATCCTTCTTTTTCTTTATCTCCAAAATTAACAGTGGTTCCATTAAATGTCATTTTACTTAGTGTACCCGCGGTCATGCTTAATTTGGGTCCTATAAAAATATTTTTAGAAAGTGCATATTGATAGCCAAAACCGGCATCCAATCCAATATTAGAACCTGTTCCTTTTACATTTCCCGTTTTGGTAGTATAGGAAATAACTCCTAGTGCTACATCAAAAAACAATTTATGGTTGGTAGGCTCATTATAATTAGAATACATAATGGAAGGGCCAAAAAAGGTAATATTGTCTTGAGTACTCACAGGAACATAAACATTATATCCTTGAGAATCACGCGCCGATAATATTCCGTTACTTGATGCACTGTAATTAGAAAATTTCACCCCAATTCCAAGATTTTTTATGTGATAATAAGCAGAAAGATCAATATGAAGTCCGCTTTTTAATCCTTTGACATAATTTTTTTCTTCTCTTGAAAGTCCTGAAGGAGTCTCAGCCACTCTCCATCCATACCCTACAGACGGAATAAAAGAAAATTTTTGTTGAGCGAAAGAAAGTAAAGATGTCGAAATAGCTCCTAATAGTATTAGTTTTTTTATCATTTTGAAAATTTTCGGCAAAAATAGGATTTTCTATGAAATAGGTAGCTACAATTTAAATCTTCTATTTTCTTTTTTATCAGAAAGCTTTTTCTTATTATCCAATCTTTTCTGTTTCTGAGCTTTTGAAGGTTTTGTGGCTGTTCGTTTTTTAGGAACAATCAGGGCTTTATTGACAAACTCTGTTATCTTCTCAATGGCTTTATTTTTATTCATTAGCTGGGTTCTACTTTCTGAAACCGTCAGAAATAAAAAACCATCAGCATTAATTCTATTCTTCAATTTATGTTGAATCAATATTTTTTCATCTTCATTGAAAAATTCAGATGCCTCAACATTCCAAAGTACGGTGACAGCAGTCTCAACTTTATTAACATTTTGTCCTCCAGCTCCACTACTTCGGGAGGTTTTAAAGCTGAGTTCTTTTGAAAAGTTTTTCATTGTTTTTAATTTTAAGATTCAAGAACCAAGATTGAAGCTATTTATTTTCATCAATAATTTTATGAAGCTCTATTCTGTTAACTTTCCCGTTGGGAGTTCTTGGAATTTCATTGATGAAAATAATTTCTTTTGGCCTATGAAAGCTCTTTTCAAATGAGAGTTCTGCAATACTATTTCTGAGAGACTCTGATTCGGGTCCTTCTATGACCAACATCAATTTTTGGCCCAAACTTTCGTCTTTTATTCCTACAAATACAACTTCATTTGAAATTTCTTTTTTGACTAAAGCTTCGAGAGCTTCAGGAAAAATTTTCGCTCCCCCAGAATTAATTACATTATCTATTCGCCCTAAAAACCGAAACTGATTTTTATTTTTAATTTCAACTAAATCATTAGTTTGTAATATTTCCGCATTTACATTAGGGGCAAAAATCGTCAAACATCCTCTATCATCCAAAGAAACAGATACGTTTTCAAAAGCTGTAAAATAATCTTCAGGTTCCGGCAACAATTGTTTCAATGCAATATGAGAAAGAGTTTCAGACATTCCGTAGGTTTCAAAAATCCGATTTGAAGGACGAAGTCCCTGCTGAAGTATTTTATTTTTTAAACTTTCGGAAACGGATGCTCCTCCAATAATCAGATTTTTGATCAGATGTAGTTTATCTAACGAATTTTCCACCTGAAGTGGTGTCATGGCGCAAAAATCTATTTCCTCATCTAATTGGCCAACGGGTCTTAATGAGGGTTCTGAAATGATTAATCGTAATTTTCTCTCCATAGATCGTACGACCATCATTTTCCCGGAAATATATTCTACCGGAAGGCATAGTAATGCTGTATCTCCTTCTTTTAATCCTAAAAAATTACAGGTCATTACTGCGGAGTTGATCATTTTCTTTTTTTCAATTTTAAAAATTTTAGGAACTCCGGTAGAACCTGAAGTCTGCACGTTGACCATAGTACCATCAGACATCCATTCTTTTAAAAAGGTTTCTACTTTTTTTTCAAATTCCGTATTGAAGGATAATTGATTAATATTGAGATTATTGAAGTCTATCAGCATGTTTTCCGTAAATAAATTCTACAGTAAATTTAAAAAAAAAATCAAAAAGTTCTTGTAAGTATAGAAAAAAGCTGTAAATTTGCACCACTAAAACAAACAGAGACCCATGGTGTAGCGGTAACACTACTGATTTTGGTTCAGTCATCTGGGGTTCGAATCCCTGTGGGTCTACAAGCCATCCTTTTTAAAGGGTGGTTTTTTTAGTTTTTTTATCCTAACTGAATTGTTGAATTCAATTTAGTTTCACGAATAAAATAGGATCAATCCCAAAAGTTGTGGGCAACATAGAAATGCATGAATGTGAATTGAAAAGTATGGTTTTCTTATTTATACTTTTGTTTTAAGACAAAAGTATACAAAAATTCAAGACTGGAATCATACGCTAAAAATTGATATTGACTCCTAAAATTTCCAAACTCGCATGGAATCAAATCCTTCTTTTTCGACTCAAAATTCCAGCCATGCTCAAACAGTGGAAATTTTTTAACGGATTCAATCTCAATTTTTTTAACGCTCCTGCTTCCTAAGTCAATGAAACATTATCCATTCAAGCCCACCCATTTTTTATCGTCGTTTTTCTTTGTATTTAAATATAAAATTCAAATTCTCCACAACTTTTGAGATTGATCCATAAAATAAGATAGCCATTGTAACAAGTTACAATGGCTATCTAGTAATTATAAATACTGTTATTTAATGAAATCTATAGCATTTTTCAAAAGTGCCGCCAAAGAAATCACAATTAATAAAATAGCAACAATCCATCCTCTGTAGTAAAGCATTTTATCATACATAGAATCGTCGTTTCTTTTTACATTAAAGACATTTTCCTGAGGGCTTAATTTAAAATAGATAAGAACTAAACCCATCAATAATGTTATCAATGCCATTTCAATTAATTATTCTTTCTTACTAGCATTAGAAAAATGCTTATCCATTATTAAAAAAAAGAATAATATCTCTAATAATCATCATAATTCCGCCTATAATAAATAGAATAGCGAATGCCCAAATACCTATTTTATTAACATTTTGATACATAGAGTCACCTGCCGTAATCCGATTGCTTTTAAATTTCAGCATAAAATATATCATCCCTATTCCTATTATTAAAGATATAAATCCCATCTTAGTATACTGTTCTTATTTTATATTTTGTTTCACCTTTTACTTCATTCTTGATTACTGGTGCTGCAACATCTGTTACCATTCTCCCGTTGATTTCTCCAGCAACAGCCTGAGCCGCATCTGTGGAAAGCACCTTTTGCCCTGCACTAGCTGTACTTAATGCATTTCCAGTTAATCTAGAGGCAAGATAGGATGCTGCAACTTCGGTCCCTTGTGCAAAGAACTTTTGATACCTTCCCTCCAGAAGATACGTTGCTGTATATGCAATATCACCTGCTAGTCTAATACCATTTCCAATTGCCAATAAAGGAACTCCAATTTCCGCACCAATAACTGTTCCCGTAAGTGCAAGTCCTATTGTTGTAATCATATTTCCTGTTTTACTGATCGCCGAGAACCATTCTCTTGCCACCATGAATTTCGTTTTCAGGATAATTCCGGAGATATATTTGGTATCTACAATTTTTCCATCAACTCTATGTTGGTAAAGATACTCACCAATTTTGAAATACTCTCCTGTTCCATCAGCAAAATAATTATCATTAAATCCAGCAGGCGGGTCATGCATGGCAAGATGATTAAATACTGTCACCACCAATCCCTGTGCTGCTCCTGCCCAAAAGTTACCACCAGTAAGTGCAGAACCAACACCTCCTGAAACAGCACCTGTCAACATGGCAAAACCATCACTTTTAATAACACTAAATTCTCCTGCTCCATTTTTTGCCCAACCTAAAAGGTCTAAACTTAAGCTTGCAAATGCTCCACTAAGCATACCACTTAAGAACTTTCCACCTTGCACATAAGAAAGTGCTCCCTGTGCCAAGGCATGTGCTCCTGCTCTTGCAATCATGGTTCCTCCTTTTCCAAGTGCCTTCGCTACTTCACCTCCTACTTTGAAGACGTCTCCGATACCGTTACTGATCCCCATCGACATTAAGGACATTGCAACAGATTGGAACATACTTCCAATATTAACAGGTCTATTTAAATAGTAATCCGTAGCGAAAGAGGTAAAAATAGCAACTCCTATGGCAATAAGGACATCATCCCATCCCATAATCTCACCTGTAGGATCATTGAACATCAAAGGATTATTCAATACATATCCATACTTATTATAATTCTGTGTATTATATGGATCCTGAATATTTTCATCAGCATTTAAGAATCTTCTCAATAACGGATCATATAATCTTCCATTCATGTGGATGATTCCTACTTCTGCAAAATGTTCATGGCTTGTATATCCTCTGTCTATTAATAAAGAAGTATTATCAATAGTATTTTTATCTGTGATAACCGGACCATTTCCAATCTGAAGATGAGTTAAATTACCCCAGGCATCATAATGTCTCTGCTCCAGCTTGTTTCCTGCTTCATCACTGATTGCTAAAATACTTCCCAGATAATCTTTGTGTAAGAATTTATAAGAACCTGAAGTTTCTTCATAATTCTTTACATAGATAATACTGCTCTCGTAAGGAGATCCACCGATATAAAGAACATGTTTTTCTTTACCGGTTGTGTTATCTTTCTGCACTTCAAAGCTTCCGTCTTCACTATAAAATTTAGTGAATTTACCATCTCCATTAGCATTAAAATTCCCACCATACGTAACTCTTTGTCTCATGTTTGTCAATCCATACTGGAAGGCAACATCTCCCTTCATTCCATCAATGAATACAGGGTCGTTATTTTCATTATAAACAATACTTTGAATTAAATCATTGTTATAATTTTGAGTTCCTGCAGCATTAAGCGTCATTCCCGTTGGCTGATAGACTTTAGCTGCGTTATCAAATTTGATTTTTCCTACCTGATCATTTTCTAAAATCCTTCCCTTATCATCATAAACATTTCGGTTTGTCTGAGGTTTTACATTGGTTACAGGATTCGTCCAGTTAATCAATCGGTTATTATCATCGTAATCAAATGATTCTGTGATGTTAAAATCTCCTGCAGTTGTTCTTGCTTCTAATTCATTTTTAATAGCATTAAAATTATACGCAAGCTGCAAAATACCTGGTTTAACCGCTGAATAATGTGCTACCTGACTTAAAGTTCCGTCATTTTCATAGGTATTTCTAATTTCAGCAGCTCCTAATTGTGCTTTAAGTACTTGCCCTCTTTCATTGGTTTCTTTAAGCTCCCAAAGAACTTTTCCTGAATTTTTATCTTTAATTTGATATAATTCTCCATTCCAAGCACTGTATACATTTTCTACTTGTACTTTAGTCAGAGTACCTGAAGAATACAGTTGCTTTTCGTAAGAAATTACCTTCCCTTTGTCATTATATGCAATTCCTTTCTGAATAAAATATCTTTCATTACTGCTTTCAGATGTAGAAATTAATCTTCCCTGAGGATCATAAGCTGCATTTGAACTATAAGCTTTTCCGTTTGATGTTCCGGATTTTGAAATAACTCTCCCTTTATCATCATAAGTAAAAGAAATCAGTTTGTTGGTAGCTTGTCCTCCATCTGTTGTAGAAAGTTCTTTTTGAGAAATTAACTGCCCAAGATTATTATAGGTATATTCTTTGGTACCTTTAGGACTGACAATTTTCTTAGGTTGTCCAAATCCATCATATTCATATTTATAGATTCCGTTCGAAGGATCATTGAATTCAGATTTTCTTCCCCAAGCATCATACTTGATTGTAACAATATTTGTCCCATACTTAGCTTGAGTCTGTTCTCCTGCTGCATTATAAGAAAATTGAACAATTCCTCCTTTATCTGTAGATGACACAATATTTCCTAAAGCATCAGCCGTTTTGGATGTTACTCTTTGATATCCATTAAGCTCTCTCTCTGTTGTGGTAGTTCCTGTAACAGAAGTTTCCTGTTTCTTTCCTGTGAATGCTGTTATTGTAACTTTAGCCGGAAATACAGAATCATCATAAGCTATAGTGTTCCACTGCCCTGCACTACCTCCTTCATTATAAGCTTCACTTTCACTAATCTTTCTTCCCAGAACATCATATTTAGTATCCTTAGCAATAAATTTTCCTTGTCCTAATGCTTTGGTAGAAGATTTATATACCTGACCTAAAAGGTTTGTATATTTTTTAGACACATTACCATCCGGATCATATTGTGTTACAATGGTATTAAATGCGTTGTCTTTTTCATATTGGTAAGTTGTAGTTCCTCCAAGATTGGTCTTAGATTTCAATAATTTACCCCAACCATCATAAGTATTTAATGAGGTATTTCCAAATGGATCTGTTTGAGATAAAGCCTGGCCCCAATTATTATAGGTAGTACTATTACTTAATCCTAAATCATCTGTTTTTTTAACAATAAATCTTCCTTTATCATCGTAATCCGTTAATGTTGTTTTGGTTTGGGCATCAACACTATTATTGATCGTTTTTTTGATGATATTTCCAAAGCCATCATAATTGTATACTTCCTGTATGTATCCAACATTATCTCTATCCCATGTTTTTGTTGATTTCAGAAGATTATTTTCATAAGTATATTCTTCTTTTCCAACTTTAGTATCACCATATGCCTTTGTAGTTTCTGTCTTGATTTTTGGTTTCCCTATACCATATCCAGGTCCAGGAGTAAGGTTGGAAGGATAATATTCTAATTCTGATGTAGAAACAGCCAATCCATTATTAACCGTCGTTGTGGATTTTGTAGGCAAATAATCAGAATTATAACTTTCTACCTTATGAACTATTTTAATATCCTTTAAGAAATCTTTGGTAGTTGTAACAGATGGATTAATGGAAGTAACGACTTTAGGCTTGTCAGCATCTGCAACCGTTGTTACCACTGCTCCATTTAAAATTTTGGTTACATTATATTCATACTGTTTAAAGGATAATAACTGAGTATTGGTTAATGAAATATCAGAAGGGAATACTTTTGATTCATCTGATGTTCTGATAGACCAATCTTTATAAGGAGCTCCTTCATTGAATAGATCAATTTCTGATCCATTCCATACTTTAGTGCTTTCAAATCCGGTGGCAAAGAATGTGGATCTGGCGGATTGTTTAAAGCCTATCATCCCTTTACCATTCAAATGTCCAACTAAATCACGATATCTGAAATCCTGTTTTCTTTCTCCCTGAGTAAGTCTGGAAACTACACTATAATTTGTATTTTCAGAAATGTTAATATAAGGGTAAGTAACCGGAGTTACAGTATAAGAAGACTTATATACTGTCGGATCTGATAAATTAGAATATTCAATACTTGTTTTTAAGCCACCTTGCGTAATGGAATTAATTCTGGAAACCTTATCTATTTTAGATCCTAAATTCCAGGTAATCAATTTTGTTTTGTGGATAATGGCAAATTCAGTATTCAGCTGTGCTATACGAGAAGATCCTACGATAGGAATATAATGCTCGCCATACATTGAATAATTAATATTTTCTCCATCCCAGTTTAATTCAACCGGAGAAATATTATAAGCATTTGTAAATATTGGCTTACCATCAGCATCTATTCCGTCATTTCTCAAATAATTGAAACCGTAGCTTGAATCAGGGTTATTCCAATCAAATACACCATCTCTGAACCAAACCTGAGATTCAAAAATCAGGAAATCACTCTTTCCGTCTTTATTAATATCTGATATAGAATAAGTTCTTACTGTACTTCTATTTTTTCTTGGAGCACCTTGGTGTTTAGGCTTATATAAAGATAGATTAGAATAATAGTATTCTCTAATACCTTTCCCTGTAGAAATAAACATTTTCCAGTCTGAAGAATCTTCTGCTACTGGAGACATAACATCTGTTTTTCCATCACCATTAAAATCTCCTAATAATGCAACCCCTTTAACAGAAATTTGTGCAGAAGATTCTGCTTTCAAATCAAATTCTTTTGTTATGGGATTTAGAGAATAAATTTTAGTTCCATTCCTAAGTCCAAATAAATCTGTTTTTCCATCACCATCAAAATCTCCTAATGGGATAGGTTTATAGTAGGCTGATGAAATAAAAGTATATTGGCCACTATTAGATGTATAATCAGTTAGTGGATTATCTCTTTTTTTCAATATTCCCGCTAATGGGTCTAAATAGAATTCAAAAACTTCACTTCCAAGATTTGCAGTTCCTTGTAGTTCAGGGTATCCATTCCAATCTTGTCCCCATATTTCTTCATATACATCTTTTAATGTAGTAATAATAAATTCTGAGATCCCATCACCGTTGAAATCCCCTTCAAGAAACTTTAAATCGCTAAGATTATATCCTATTGGCCCATACTGGGTTCCATGATAACCTGTTAAATCCGATAGCCCGAATTGAGAAAAATCAAATTCTTTTAACATGATCTCATCAACCCCTGAGCCATTAAAACTATATGCTCTTAAATTTAATTTATAAGTTGGTCCAAAAATCCATTCGTACGTGAAGAATACATCGTTTGCAGGTAATACTCCATTACTTTTTGGATAATTTCCTCGTGCTATAACTTTTCCTGTATAGCTAATATTAACAAAATTCCCCGAACCATCAAGCCTACCTAGCATTATTGTATTTCCTTTTAAGAAATCCAGTTTTCCATCACCATTGAAGTCTCCTGTAATAATGTCACCTCCATAAATATCATCATATCTGGAATTTTGATTAAAGATATTGGTTGCAGACGGATCAGATTCATTGGTAAAAGTAACAGGATTTGCTGCTTCATCCGCTGAATTATATTCTGTAATTTTATCAATGAATTGATAGTTTGTTCCGTTTTTCACATAATTAATAGCATATCTTTTAAACTGGCTGCCATTTGAATTTACTTTTATTTCTTTAAGTAAATTACTTTGTGTAAAAGCCATACCAGCTACGTAAGACTGCTCTGTCAAGTCTCTTGCAGCATAAGTAAATAGGATTTCATTGAAATCAGCTTTATTAAGCGTTTCATTCCCTCCCCATGTTATAGAGGTTAATACCGCTACATTATTTTGCTTTCTGTAATTATAACGGATAACATTTCCTTGTACATCCTTCCATTTTACAATGTTATATTCCAGAGGTGTTGTTACGTCCGGATTATCTCTAAAGCCTGATTTGTATGCCCCATACCATGCCTGCGAACCATCTTCAAATGTAACCTCAAATTGCGCAGGGTTAGACGCTGGCCCTGTCCCTAAAGACTTAATTTTTATATTAGAGTACTTTTCAGTGACATATTCTGCTCCGTCTTTACCATATTCTCCGGATTTTAAAATTAACTTTTGACCGTTAAAACTATAAATATCCGAATAATCAAGTTGGATTCCCTGAGTAATCCCATCTCTTTCAATATTCTTGGAAATTCTTGAAATTGCTGAAATACCTGAAAGATTCCATCCATATCCTGCAATTCCACTTCCGGAGTTACTGGTATACACTAAGTTAATCTGTGGAGCTACACTCTTTACTCCAGGTGGGAGTGCTATAGGAAGAGTATATTGTAATTGACCTCCTGCACTTACATCTATATTTCCTTTGGTATCATGAAAGCTTTGGCCCGCGGGTGAAGATGTCCCGCTTGGATTATTAGCTCCTGAATTGGAGTCTGTAGGTCCTCCTCCCGGATTATCCGTGGAAGGACCTATTTTTGCCAGAAACGGATTCGACACATCCGATTTGGCATGAAATCCCTGTGCCATGACCACCGCCTGCGGATCCTGAACCGTCCGTGAGGTAGATTCTGCTTGGTAGAGTATGGTCTGTGAAAAGCCCCATACTGAACACAAGGATAACATCAATGATGAAATATGTTTCATTGTTATTAGTTATTTGTAAATGATAATTGATGAATGATAATTGATAAGATCGAAATCACGTTGAATAAATTGAAAGAATAATTTTTAAATCTTTCAATGCTTCAATCTTTAAATTTCTTGTCTTATATCTTATCTTTTTGTCACATTTCTTCCAAAGACTCTTCCATCTTTCAATGTAAAGCGAAGAATGTAAACACCCCAGTCATACCCGGTCATGTTAATTTTTATCTTACGCCCTAAGTCCGGAGCATTTTCCTGCTGGAATTTCCAGTGAACCGTACTATGTTGATAGAGTGAAACAGATTCTATTAATCCGTCTACTTCTTCTGTCCAATCAATAGTTAAGTAATCATTTACGGGAACAGGGTAAAGTCTAATCTGTTTCCAAAATGCTTTTTCATCAATGACAGGAACTTGTTGAGCAACTGCCAAAACTTTGGTTTCCTCTTGTAATTTAATTTCTTTCGGAATCAGTACCGGATCTTTTTTTCCGGCGGCATTCGTTCCTCTGTATCGCTGATTTCCTGCTTCATCATATTTGAAATAGACTTCAGTTTGTGAATACCCCAGGAAACCAATCAACAGAGAACATACGGAAAGTAGTTTTCTTTTCATGGTATTATTTTTTTGTAGAAAGAAGCTGCTGTACTTGAGCTTTTAATTCTTTAATTTCTTCAGATTGAGATTTTAATTGTTTGTTTTGCTCAATAGAATATAGAGTTAATTCTTCTATTTTTTCCAAAAGCTTAGCATCCATTTCCCCTAAATTGATTCCTTCTTTTTCCACTTCCTGCGCAGATGGAATGTTTGGCAAATGCCCTTTGTCTGCAATATGTTTCTCTACTTCTTCCAAAGAACGAAGCTTATAGTCTTTTTTGAACACATAGTCTGCCCATCCGTTAGCTGCAGGGTTTTCCACTTTTACTTGTTGTGCTTTGATTCCTTTTTTAACATACAGAATAAAATTAGAATCATTGTCATACTGATCTGTCCCTATCGTTACTTTTTCTGTATTAAAAAGGACCAATAAGCTTTTGTGAACAGCATCAGAAAAACGGATTCTTGAAATTCCCGGCGAATTAGGAGTAGTAACATCAGCATTAGGATCTATAGCATTATCATTATCCATATGGATATTCAAATTATGACCTCCCAATAATCTCATAATTCCATCATTAGGCTGGGCCCATCCTGAATAGCAATGACTACAAGGAGCAACAGCTAATTGTAAATTTCCGGCTCCAGGAGCTCCGCTTCCAATATTGATACTTTGCCCGTCGAGCTTAAAAGTCTGTTGATTATTTTGTTTAAAAACAATTGGATTATTATCGGTGGTTCCGATAAAGTTGGTAGCGGGGGTAGTTCCGGCATTTCCCGTTGTGTTCCAGCTTTGTGCGAAAATGCTGGTTGCTGCCAATGTAAAGGCAAATAGCAATGTACGTTTCATGGTTTTATATAATTAAATTATTGATGCAAAATTAATGTTTTTTTTAATTTAACACCATTTAGTGTCTTAAATTTATATTACAAATTTATTGACACAACACGACAAAACTCGTCGTGTTAAAAACAATTATTTTTTGATAGTACGGACACTAAAAAAATCGTCCGAAATGAGACGATTTTTAAATTTATACTAGTAGTCACCCCACTAGCTACCCGACAACAAAAATGTTTTTATAACATTTACCTTTTTGTAGAAAGAAGTTTTTGTACCTGTTCTTTTAATTCTTTAATTTCTTCGGATTGTAATTTAAAAGTTTTATTTTCTTCCTTAAGCTGTTTGATTTGCTTATTTTGTTCAATTGAATAAAGAGTCAATTCTTCTATTTTCTGTAAAAGCTTGATCTGAAACTCACCAACATTTACGCCTTCTTTTTCCATTAGTTTTGCAGAGGCTATTTCCGGAAGGTGCTTTTTCTCTTTGACATGCTTTTCAATATCTTCTAATTTTGGAAGATCATAGTTTTCATCAAATACGAAATCTGCTGTAGGGGTTGAAGTTATTTTTACTTCTCTTGTTTCAAACTTTCCATATAATACCGCATTTCCGTTTTCTCCATTAATTACAAATGATTTAAGCCAATCCCAATCAGTATTACCTGTATTTCTTGGTGCAATATGTAAAGACTTTCTACTATCATCAGGAGTATGAAAAATCCAGGAGTTACTTCCTGAGCTAATAATATCACTAAATTTGCCATTCCCATTAACTTCAAATTTTTCCTGAGGTGAACTCGTATTTATCCCAACATTACCATTATCTGCTAAGAATAAAGAAACATCACAAATACCTCCTGCACATCGATTGACAGCATCATACCTCGTGAACCCCAATCCTTTGGCCCAAGTATTCCCTTTCCAAATACTCCATTCCTTTACCTGGCCAGCTTGGGTATATGAATCATCAATAAATCTCAATCCGGTTGGAATATATCCTCCATTACCTCTAATAATAGGAATACTTTCATTTGCTCTAATATCAAGACTCCCTTCAGGAGCATTGGTTCCAATACCAATACTATTATTTGAAGAGCTCTGAATAGCACCTCCCGGTGTATACAATTGTGCAGATGCAAAAGAAGTAACCAACAAGGCTATCGACAATAATTTTATTTTCATATGATTTAATTTTTTCCGGTCACAAATTTAACATTTTTCAAATCGTCACCAAAAGGTGTTTTATTGTTAAATTAGATTTTCTGATTAATAACGGATCATTATCAATCAGAAAATAGATAAGCTTTGTTAGGAATTACATACAAAAAGACTGTCTCCCGGATGAAACAGTCTTTTTGTTTATAATAGTCTCTTTATATCCTAAAAAATTAAAAAATTCTTGTCAGAATTATTCTGTAATCCAAAGTTGCATCTCCGTTATTGGTAACATTGATTATATCTGCTGAGGGCATTGTAAGAGTATAATTAAATGCCCCACCTGTCGCTCCTGAACAATTGGGTATACCTGACCAGACCACTGAGGTGGTACTTCTGTTAACCTCTGTAAATGTGGGACCTTTGGAGGTTGTATCCGTGTTTAAAAGTCCATCCACCCCTTTAATAGCAAAAGCATTATTAAAGGCATTACTGGTTACATAATACTCCGCAACAGCAATACGTCCACAACTATTCACGACTGAAACTGCAGCCTTATATGTACCAGTATTAGAAATTCCTGTTACCAAAATACCTAGACCTCCTGGTGCTACAGTAACGGTATTATTAATTACAGTTCCATATGTATTGCTCACTGCCTTATTCAAAACACCATTGGTATCTGAATATACCGGTGTAATAATGGTAGCTCCTGCCGCTACATCCATGGTTCTTACTCTTGTACTCCCTGCAACATCTAATGTATTTGTTGGGGCATTTGTTGCAATCCCTACATTTCCTTGTATAATTGCACCATTAGTTGGGGCTACTGTACCTGCATAACCATTACCAATTGAGGTGTTACCATTTACAGAAAGGCTATTAGCAGGACTTCCTGTAGCAATTCCTACATTTCCTGAAGTTAAATCCATTGCAAAATCAGTTCCTCCAGGAGTTCGCGTCATAGCAAATACACCATTATTCCCATTGAAATTTGGATTTATACCCATTACCAATTGTTTTACTCCGGTTGTTCCGGTTGTGCGTAAAATTGATAATAGAGCACTGTTAGTTACAGGATTTTCTATTAAAAGCCCGGTATTGGTAGCTTCACCACTCCCAATACTTGTTGCATTTCCTCGATTTAAAATATGGAGATTAGCTGATGGAGTAAGATTACCGATTCCAACCCAACCTGTGGAAGCCACTATAAAATCGTTAGCCATCTGCGCGTCATTTGGAGTACCCGTTACCGGATTATCTTTTGCACCGTCTATATGAAAGATTGCCTGAGGATTTGTTGTATTGATTCCAACCTGAGAAAAAGCAATAACAGAAAAGAGCATCATTGCCAGAATTACTAAGTTTTTTTTCATTTTTTTAAAATTTAAAATTGTGTAATTTGAGTATTTTGTTCAATGGAACAACCAAGTCTTAAATATTTAATAATTTAATCATATCCAATAAATATTTTAATCAAATTTATAAAAAATCAATAAATACAATATTAAATTAACATAAAACATATATTTATCTAAAAAATTTTCAAAAATAAACAACCAATCCTAATACTACCATTCTTCTTCCCCTAGCCGGAGTTCAAAAATATCTTGTGGTACAAAAAACTATTTATACGTTTTTCCCAAGCGCGGCCTTATAATAAAAATAAATGATACCGTTATAATAAGTATTCCAAGCTCTAATAAAAAGCCCCATAAACCGGCAAAGAAACACCTGTAAATAATCTCAGCTGTAAATCCGATAGGATCAGAATCTGTACTATAAGTAATCCAACCCGGAAACTTACCTTTAAGAAAAGATCTAAAAACTCCCATCCTATAATCATTGAATATTACCTGTATTTCCCGATAAAATTTCGATACAGACCATATTGAAATACATGCTCCTATAAAGAAAAAAGGAATAAAAAATAAAAAATGAGAGAACCTAATGGGCTTATCTACAATTATATTCTTCTTCAACAGAAGTAGTAATTTCCAATTCGGAATGAAGAAAAGTAAAAACAATTCAATTTCAAGGAGGATTAAAAAAATTGAAATGCAGAGCAGAGTCGCATTACTGTTTAAAAAAATCGTGATCACAAAGGGGATTAAAAACACGATATTGGTAACAGTGATAGCCCCAATTATAATATCTGACAATGTTGTTTTTCTTTTCATCATAAGATTTTTTTGAACCTGATTGTATACTGCTCATATGTTATCAATGCAATACCGATCATACCCCTTAAGGAAGAACCAGCAAGACAAATAAAAATACTTTTCCCAAAAATAATTTGGAAAAAGTATTTGTCACATTAATCACTCTTTATAACCATTTACTTAAAAAAATATCATATCAATTTTTATATAATTTTTCTTTACTTATTAATTTACTGCAATAGCATAAATCGCATTTTCTGACCATGATCCCCCTACTTGGGAAATTTTAGCCCCTGTTACAGTACCGCTAACTTCAGTAGCTCCAACAACGTATCTGTAGGTTTTATCTGCCCCGGATGTATTATTAATTTGAACAGATCCTGTAGCTACATTATATTTATTTTGCCCTCCTTTGTATGGACCTGCCAATTGAAAACTCATTAATGTAGGTCTTACTACATCATTCGATTGAACACCTGTCTGGCCAATTGTTGTCAAATTTGCATCTGAAAAAGTACTTCTTACAAATATCCAATCATCTACTGTCAAATTTCCACCTGGATATACCAATAATGAAATAGTAACCATCCATTTTCCAGGAGGCAAAGTAATTGTTGAGCCAGTATATCTAAAATCGGAAAATTTAGTAAAAGGAACATCATACCCGCTTCCCAATGTTCCTACGGTAACATTTGACGCTGCTCTTTGCCATGTTGCTACCCCATTTGCATCAGAAGTTAATATCTTATTAGCTCCCTGCGTACCATCTACAATTTTTACAGCTCCATTGGTTGTGGAACGAACATCCAAGACATTGGTAGGGGCTGTCGTTCCAATACCTACCCTCCCATTTTTATTCAATGTCATTAATGGGTTCCCTGCTTCAGTAGCTCCCGCAAAAAGCTGTAATACATTGGCCGCATTTCCCAATCCATAAAAGTCATCTCCTGCTGCACTGTTCCATAAAGCCAGTTTTTTTCCATTCCCTGAACCTAAATCCAACATATTTTTTGGAGTGGTTGTTCCGATACCGACTCTATTGGTTACAGCATCTACAGAGAAAGTGCTTCCATCTACTGAAAAATGGTTTGTTCCCGTAGTCGCTGTACTGGTAAAAGCTAAGGAATTAGTTCCCTGGGCTACTGTACGCGCTCCGGTAAGAGTACCGTTGGTATTATAAATACTAGTATCTACGGACGCAGGAAGATCTTTCCACGTTGCCACTCCGTTGGCATCGGAGGTTAAAACTCTGGCGTTCCCCTGTGTACCATCTGCAATTTTTAATGCGCCATTCGTTGTGGAACGGATATCAAGAACATTGGTAGGTGCTGTCGTTCCTAAACCAACCCTATTATTAACGGCATCAACTGAAAAAGTACTTCCATCTACCGAAAAATGGTTTGTTCCCGTAGTCGCTGTACTGGTAAAAGCTAAAGAATTAGTTCCCTGGGCTACTGTACGCGCTCCGGTAAGAGTACCGTTGGTATTATAAATACTAGTATCTACGGACGCAGGAAGATCTTTCCAGGTTGCCACTCCGGCGGCATCGGAGGTTAAAACTCTGGCATTCCCCTGTGTACCATCTACAATTTTTAATGCACCATTCGTTGTGGAACGAATATCAAGTAAATTTGTTGGATTGTTTGTACCAATACCGATTCTTACATTTTGAGTGTCCACAGAAAGTACGGGAGCAGGGTTTGCTCCGGTTCTGTTAATTGCAAATGCATTAGTGCTATTACCTTCAAAAGCTAATCTTCTTGTTGCTTGCGTAACGATACGATCGCCGGTAAGAGTTCCGTTTGAATTATAAATATTTGTATCTGCTGGCGCAACGGGTGCAGGAAAATCTTTCCAGGTTGCAACTCCATTCTCATCAGAAGTTAATATCTTATTAGCACCCTGCGTACCATCTACAATTTTTAATGCGCCATTCGTTGTGGAGCGGATATCAAGTTTGTTTGTCGGAGCTACTGTTCCTACACCTACATTTCCATTATTAAGCACTACAAAATCATTAGCTTGTTGTGCTATAGTTGGAACTCCTGTTGAAGCATTATCTTTTGCTCCATCTACATGAAAAGTACCTTGAGGATTAGGAGTATTTACTCCTATCTGGGAGAAGGCTAAACCTGAGAAAAGCACTCCAGATAACATGATAATTTTTTTCATTTGTTTACGTTTTAAAAAGGTGAATGTTTAAATTTTTTTCGTGTGTGTGTGTATTTAGAATCGTGCGTCGAAAATGTAACCGGTTTAAAATTTTCTAGGCGTTCGAATTGTATACTGCAAACTTACAGCCTCCAGATAAAAAAATTCTCACATCAAAGACACTTCAATAATTAAAATACTGAAAATCAAATAAATACAAAACAAAAGTAGTACCATTGAAGTAAGAGCAAAAAGTGAATTATTCTCATTATTTACAAGAAAATGGAAGAAAAACAATCGTTAATTACCAATACCAGGTAATACAAAAGCTCTAAAGTTAAAACAGGGATTATTAAAATCCCTGCCTCTAAACACAAACCTTCAAAACATTGAAGAATGAAAAAAATCATAGGATAAATCTATCAACATTATGTGATAAAATCATTACTTCAAAAATACGTCACCACATAATGAATTAACCTTCAATACATTGGCATTAAAATGATGTAACTTTGAAGTCGATTATTTTTTTTTCTTTAAAAAAATAATTTTATTTCTTTAGTAGATATTATTTTTTTATCTTTAATAAATCAAATTGATAAAAAAATAATTTTTATAAGATAATTCCTAAAATATGTTCTCAAACTTTAGAACTAAGATAATTTCTCTTAATCTTATTTTTCTTACTATATTTTTTAAAGCTCAGGATTATTCTTTTCAGCCTGAACCCATAAAAACTACATGGGAATATAAAAGCAGAGGAGATTTTGAAGGTGCTTTAAAATTCAATACTAAAGCTCTCTCCGAATATGAACAAAAGGGAGATATCCAGGGAATCATTATGGTATACACCAATATTGGTGGAATATTATGCAATTTCAGCAGATATAAAGAAAGCTTAGAATACCTTGATAAAGCCAAAAAGGAACTTAAGAAGGTCAATTCTCCTCTTTTGACAGGAAATTTATATAATGAATATGGTAAAAACTATACTCAATTGGGATTGTTGGAGCAATCTAATGCTGCATTCAACAAAGCAGAATATTATATCAAAAAACTGACAAATGACCAACAGAAAAAGGCTATTCTATTCTATAATTATTCATGGAAACGAGCCAATTTTGTAAGGATGAAAAATCAGGATTCTTTACAGGATATAGAAAGGAAAATGTTAGTTGTTAAACCCGGCACCCTCACTTATACCAGAATAGCTGATGGCTTTATTGCGAAAAAAAAACATTTGGATTCCGCAGAATACTATATGAATAAAGCTGTTCTCAACTTTAATACTGCAAGGAACACTGAAAAAGCGATTGCATTATTCAGCTATGGGGATCTTCATAACGTTAAAGGGGATAAAAAAAAGGCGTTAGAATATTATTTAAAAACTATTGACATTTTTAAATCTACGAAAAACCAACCTGCATTACTTACTGTTTATGATACTCTTTCCAGTGTTTACAAATCACTTAATGAAATAGAAAAATCAAATGACTACCTGAGGCAATATACCCAGCTTAATGACAGCCTTAACAAGAATGAGAAAGATGCCGTAAACCTTGCCGTCAATACACTCATTGAATTGAAACATGAAGAAAAAGGACAGGAAAGAAAGCTTTTTTATCTGATCGTTTTTCTCATTGTAATTGGCTTCTTAGCTATATTCTACTTTATCCGAAAAATTTATATCAAAAAAGGACTTAGAAAAGATAAACTCATTGAGAAAAAAACCATTGAGACGGATGTACTTAAACTGAAAGTGAATGATTCTTTTGAAGAGATTATCCAATTGATGGAAAGCAGAAGTCCTTTATTTTTAACCCGCTTCAAGGAAGTATACCCGGAGTTTTATGAAAAACTGGTAACTCACACTCCCGATCTTACAGAACATGATATCAAATTCAGTGCATATCTTAGGCTCAATCTTACTAACAAAGAGATTTGCCAATATGAAAACATCAGCTTAAGGGGGATTGAAACCAAAAGATACCGACTTAAGAAAAAATTGTCGCTTTCTAAAGAGACTGATCTTCAGAAATGGATCTTAGACTTATAAGGATCTTATTCGTGTTTATGATGAAAAGGAATTCGTACAATATCAACAACTTTTTCTCCACGGCTGTTTTTACCAGCTGTCCATTTTACCTTATTTGTTGATTTTACAGCAGCAAGTTTTACTTCATTATTGAATATCTCATTCTTGCCATAGGTCGAAATATTGATCACATTTCCTTCGTCATCTATTTTCACTATAATTTCGGTAGCTAAATTTTTAGGTAAAGACACAAGCGCTTCGTTATTAAGATTTTGCTCTACTTTTTTTACAAATCCTCTATTTCCTTCCGGAAACTGAGCAGGAAATGGATTAACCGGAGGTGGTGGTACGGAAAAATCTTGGGGTTGCTTCGATTCATATCTATTGGAAATTTTATTTTCCGTTTTGCCTTTTGTACTCTGTGAAAATGCCAGGACAGAGGAAGTGATACAGATCACCAATATTGCTTTATTCATATGGATTAAGAGTTTTATTAAAAATACAAATATTTCTGGATCAGTCTCAAAAGCTGGGGGATAATATTGTTTGTATGTATGGAATTTAATTTCACACAAAAATTTTAGCATATTATTTCATATTTTCAAGGGAGCAAAGAATGGAATCAATTTCATTGATTCTTTCTAAGCGAATGCGTAACCACTAATCTTCTTCAGCGACAAAGTCATACTTCTTAGCTTCCTAAAATAAAGCATTTGAATCATCTTTCTTTGCGATTAAAAATGATCTGTTTGTTCGATAAAGCATATAGATTTTGTGCTAATCCCCAGCTTTTGCACCTGGTCCATATTTCAACTTAATTGTTTTACAAGCCCACAAAAAAAGACCTCACAAAAGGTCTTTATATTTTGTAAAATTATATTCATTATTTTTTTAAATCATCAATCTCCTCTTGTATGGACCTGATTTTATCTCTTAGCTCCTGACTTACTTTTCCAGGGATTTTTTTAACTTTTCTTAGATCTAAAGCCAGCATAATGGAAGCAATTCCCATAAATATAAAAGAAACGCCCGTTAAGGTAACCAAAGAAATACCTGTAAACACCGGATTAAATATCAACAGTAAAGAAAATATAATTCCTCCAACGCTGGCAAGCGCTACATTTCCCCAACTCATTATTTTCATACTTTTAAGATCAAAAGCAAAACCTAATAATTGAAAAGAGCGGAACAATAACGTAAAACCAACCACAAACGGAAGAATAGATATTGAAATTTGCGGGTAAGCAATCAGATAAATCCCTATTGCCGTAGTCAGTAATCCGCTTACCAAAAACCATCCCCAACCCTGTAAAGATTTACTGTTTTGTATAGAAAAGAATATTTCCGTAATTCCTGAAAATAAGAAGGATACACTAAAAAAAATGGATAGTGTCACATACGCCGCCAGTGGTACACTGAAAACATAAAAACCACAGATCAGAAACAAAATTCCAAAGATTAAAGGAATATACCAATGCTTCACAGTGTTTGTAAGAGTTTGAAATAAATTGGCCATAGGTATGTTTTTTAAGTTGTGCCTACTTTGTAATCGGTGTTCGGCATGTCCGTAAAAGCCCAACAGATGACAATTATCACCTAAATTGGAAATATAACCTCTTACTAATATACAAAAAATAAATGATCTAATTCTGTGATTTTGTGAATAATTATTCTAAAAATAAGACATTCTTATCATTTTCCTTTTCAATTTTTCTTGATATTAATAATTGCAAAATTTTATTCATAAAAAATCTGATGGAATCAATCAATTCAAAATCAATTTATTCCATCAGATTATAAAACAGTTATATGCTTCTATGTCAATTATTTTTCTGCGGGCTGTTGTTGGGTAACACAATGTACCATTCCCCCATTTTCATATAAATTTCTTACATCTATCCCAATAACTTTTCTGTCTGGATACAGCTCTTGAATCATCTTATTGGCCAATGTATCATTCGGATCCCCGTAATTAGGTACTAATACCACTGTATTGGCAACATAATAATTAATATAAGAACCCTTTTCGTCCAATTGTTTTCCGTAAGCTGTCTTTACTTTGTTTTTGGTAGCCGGCACATATACCTTTTTATATTCTTTTCCATTGACATTGGAAGCCTTATAAAGGGTATTCACGTCTTTTCCGGAAAGTCCAAGGTCAAGAAGATCATCTTCTTTCATCGTAATCATGGTATTATGATTAACGAACTTCATAAAACCGTCTATATGCATATCGGTAACATCTAATCCCGTGACACCGTCCAGCCAGATTACTTTTGAAACGCCATAGTACGTTTTAAACATTTCTTCTGCTTCCTGCTCCGTAATTCCTTTGTTTCTTGTGGCTCCTTTTTTCTGGCTTATTACCGAACTCTTACAAGCCATTAATACTCCGCTTCCGTCAGTTTCTACGGAACCACCTTCATTTACCATTTCTTCATTAAGGTCAATCACTTGTAATCCCAAATCTTTTCCAATGCGTTGCGGAATCTCATCACAGTTTTCAAAGTCAAATTTTTCTCCCCAACCATTAAATCCCCAATCTTCAATGAGAACTTTTCCTCTATTATCTTTTACGAAAATAGGTCCGTTATCTCTGATCCAAACATCATCTGTAGGATAAATCCTGAAATCGATATTTTTTAATGAAACTTTATTTTCCTCCAAAAGACTAATAATTCTATTCTTTTCCTCTGTATTATAGGCTATAATGTGAACTTTCTCTCCTGTTTGTAAAGCTTTTGTCATATCGATCCAGGTTTGTTCTACCCTTTTACGATACGTTAGTCCATGTTGATAATGATGCGGCCATTGCAGCCAGGTTCCTTCATGACGTGAAGATTCTTCAGGAAAATGATAGGTCTGTGCCATACTTGCTATAAAACTCAATATGAAAGTGAGTGTGAATAATTTGTTCATATATTTTAAAATTTCTTTCCAATAAATACTCCGAAATTAACATCGGTTTCAAAATTGCTTCCGGTCTGAGAAATAGTGCTTCCTATACCAAACTGCATTTTCTTTTTATTTTCCAATCCTAAACGAATCACCTGACTGCTGGATTGATGTTTTTTAAAGCTGAAGTCGGATTCCACAATCAACATGCTGTAAAAATTTAGTCTTTCATTAATTTTTGGAGTGTACTCCAATAATGTATATAAACCTAATCCAAATTCTTTGGCATCGGTAGAATAGGTAAATGCTGGGAAAATACTAATACCCAAAGCATCATTTTCTTTTCCATAAGCCAATCCTACAGACGGCATGACATCTTTATTGGAAATATGTACTCCGGCTGAAACACCCCAATTTTTTCCAATTCCATAATTAAGGTTTTGATAAATTTCAGGGTTTACTTTTTTCGAATCGTACTCATAGGCGATTGTTCCTGAAGCAAAATAATTCCATTTGTTACTAAAATCTTTGTTATAGATGCCTAAAATTTCAGTTTCTTTATTTCCACCATAAGCCTGTACAGAAATTTGAGTCTTGCCCCAAAAGGGAAGTAATAAAGTGAGGAGAAATACATTTTTCATTATCCGTTTTCTTAATTTTACAAGGTAAATTCCATCATTGTGATGATTTACTGTTGCAAAATTAGCGCTCCAAAAATCCAAATCTTGTCCTAAAAGGACATTCTATTCATACAATGGAAAATAAATATGAGTAATTTCCGGTTCTTCATATTCTTCAATAACGTCAGAATTATTCAATAAAAACTGCTTCTCAGAAAGCCAAAAACGATAAAATGAGCGATAAGTTTCCAGAATAATATCATAGGGACCATAGTGTGTAAATCTTGCATATTTTCCACCCAATATTTCGATTTTTTGAAACCCTTCTATCACTTCATCGGATTTCACTGCCGCACCATATCTACAATGTAAATGATTGGTAATTAAAGGTTGATCTCGAATAATTCCGTAAGCGGCATCAAATATTTCCGCATCCGGCTCGATCTCTTTCCACAATGCATCAATTTTCTGATTATTATAATCTTTAGCTTTAATAAATTTACAATAAACCGATACCGCATCTTTGTATTTGATCTCAATTTTCAGATCCGAATCATGATGTTCTATAAACTTTTTGAAAATATCATGCTTCTGCTTTCTTGCTTCTGTCGGAGAAACTGAGTATTGTTTTTTAAACGCTTTTGAAAAGGATTGAATATTAAAGTAGCCGACTTGCCAGGCTATTTCAGAGAGCGTATCCTCTGTATATATCAATTTTTTGTAGGCATTCTCAAGGCGCAAGCGCTTTTGAAAACCTGAGATTGTTTCATTAAAAAGCTTAAAAAAAATGCGTTGAAAATTACGGTAAGAATAATGAGACATGGATTCTATCTCATGAGCAGTGACTTCTCTATCGAAATTGATTTCAATATAGTTGATGATCTTCTGTATCTCACTAAAATTAACCTGCATATCCTAAATTTTCGTTCTGAAGCTGTTTTGATCTAAACGAAACTATTCATACAAACACAACCACCATAGAAGTTTCAAACAGATTATATTTTAACCTTATCAGAAAAATAGCTCATTACTAAGGTAAGAAAAATCAAAATGTTATAATATTTTACTTTATATCGGTTCTATATCCTGATCTTTCTAAAAAATCTTCTGTCTCAGCGGCCTTACTAAAATCCAATTTCATGATGGTACTGACTGCAGATTTCTTATCCTTTGATCTTTCATAAAACCTTTTAGTAATGATATATCCTATAAAATATCCCAAATCTGCCGGCCTGTCTTTAATCGTTGCAGTATTAGACAACCAGTTTTGAAAATCATTACCATCCATTTCTTTTTTAAAGTCGTTCCACAAAGAATTCTGGTGCTGCATTCCGTATTTGATATAAGGGGCCTCAACTTTCTTCCCGATTAATAATTCTGCTATAAAATCAGCAGATCCTTCTTTCAGACACAGACCTAATAAATTTGTATTTGCTTCCTTTAAGTTTTGTTGGGTATGAACCAGTTCGTGGACAGTAAGAAAGATAATTCCGGAATTAATCTTCATCCTGTCCTGATAGTTTTTTGAAAGCTCAGAATAATCCACTGTTTTGTCGGAAGCAGCCAGTTCAGATCCTATGATAAGGTTTCCGTTAATAACAGTCCCACCTCCTTTAAGGTTTCCCATCGTGAAATAAATCTTAGGAGGAGAAAACCCAGCATATAATCGTCTGAAATTTTGATAAATCCCATCTATATTTTTAAAATCTTTTTGAATTTTCTCTGTTTTACTTCTAATGGATTTCCAAAATTTTGGTTTTGACGTAAAAGATTCAATCCATTGTTCAGAAGTGAAGTTTCTTGAATTGATGAAGTCTTTTAAGCCGACTGTGGCTTTATCAACATATAATTTTTGGAATACTGAAATCTTTTCATCAGAATTACTGATCCTTTGAACCTCATCATAGGCCTCCCAAAAGTTTCTGATATCAGAAGTTTCAATATAAATATTAAAATCAGATTTCTGAGCTGATATTGAACCTGTCAACAAATATGTGAACAGTAAACAAAATAAGTACTTCCCCATAGGGTATTTTTTAAATAAAAATATGGTTTTGTATTCCCCAGAAGTTTCCAAAAGCCATATCCTTTATTGTATTTAAAACCTATTAATTCGGTTTATACATTTTATACATCAGAAATAAAAATCCTATCCAAACCGGAATTAAAATCACCTGAATTTCCATTCCTGTAATACTCATTAGTCCTAAAATTAATACTAAAAAGCCAATACAAATATAATTGGATACAGGATAAAATATAGAAGGGAATTTGGATCGAATTCCTGCCTTGTCAATCGATTTTTTAAATTTTAAATGAGTGTAACATATCATCAACCAGTTGATGATCAACGTGGATACTACCAAAGCCATTAAATATTCAAAAGCTTTTTCCGGAACTAATTTATTAATGATAATACAGATTCCCGCAAAGCATGAAGAAATCATGATTGCATTGGTAGGCACAGAATTTTTATTCAATTTCTTTAAAAACTTTGGTGCATTTCCCTGCTGAGCCAATCCGAAAAGCATACGGCTATTACTGTAAACGCTACTGTTGTATACGGATAAAGCCGCTGTGAGAACAATTAGATTAAGAACATTTGCAATTAATGAATTAAACTGAATTGTTTTTCCAAATAAGCTGAATTCAAGGCCATTTAAGTTTTGGAAAACCATTACGAACGGGCTTGATCCTTCTGTAATATCTCTCCAAGGGCTTAATGAAAATAAGATAACCAGAGCCCCTACATAAAAAATTAAAATTCTGTAGATTACCTGATTGGTAGCCTGCGGAATTGTTTTTTCAGGGTTTTTTGCTTCTGCTGCTGTAATTCCAATGAGTTCCAACCCTCCAAAAGAGAACATAATGAGAGCCATTGCAGAAAATAATCCGGAATACCCGTTTTCTGTCTTGTTGAATAGTCCTTTTGGAAAAAATCCACCATCATTCCATAAGTTGCTAATCGTAGCTTTTTCTCCTCCTGTTCCACTTATCAGCAAATAAATACCAAAAACAATCATAGCAATAATAGCCACCACTTTAATGATGGAAAACCAGAATTCGGTTTCACCATATACTTTAACGGAAGCCAAATTCAATGCGTTAATGACTACAAAGAAGAATAAACTGGAAACCCAAAGCGGTATTTCCGGCCACCAGAAGTGGATATAATGGCCAATGGCTGTCAATTCTGCCATACTTACCAGAATATAGAGAATCCAATAGTTCCATCCGGAAGCAAACCCCGGAAAATTCCCCCAATATTTATAAGCAAAGTAACTAAAACTTCCAGATACTGGTTCCTGAACAACCATTTCACCAAGCTGACGCATAATAAAAAAGGCAATGATACCTGCTAAGGCATATCCCAAAATAACCGATGGCCCTGCTAACACAGCCGCTGGTCCTATTCCCAGAAATAACCCGGTTCCTATGGCACCTCCAAGGGCGATTAATTGTATATGGCGATTTGTTAATCCTCTAACTAAAGTTTCGTTTTGTCCTGTTTTATTTTCGTTGTTCATAGAATGAATTATTCAGTCGCTAAATATATAAAAACTTTTCACAGAAATTCTCATTCCATGGGGTAAATTGACAATTCTTAAATGAGCATAGCTCCTTTTTATTTAAATCAATAAAAGTATTTAGCATCGGGTTTGGGATAATAGTTTCGGATTTGAAGATGGAAGATGGAAGTTATAAAAGCCATAAAGAATAACCATTCGTCTGCTTTAAAGTAAATTAATTTTATCATTGACTGTCAGTGATTATAACTGAAAGGAACCTCCAACCTCCTTATCTCAGCTTCCTTTACCCTTAATTTTTTTACACTGAACTTAGATTATTTAATTCGTTGGGACTGCATAAATGATATTTTCACTCCAGTCCCCTCCAAATCCTTGAAAAGAGGTAGCCCCTGTCTGTGTTCCTCCAACAGAATTATTTCCTGCAATGTATTTATATCTTTTCAGAGCACCGGAAGAGTTATTAATAACTAAACTCCCTTGTATAATGGAAAATCTGGTAAGCCCTGTTGTTGTAGGACCTTGTATCAATCCACTTACTAAAGTAGGGCTTTCGGTAAGGTCTGTTGAATAAGTTGCCAAACCTCCTATCACAACATTGGGATCATCCGAAAAGCTTGTTCTCAGCCACATCCATTGATCACTCGTAAGCACTCCCCCCACTGGTAAAATAAGCTGCTGAACTGTCACCAACCATTTACCAGGTGGCAAGTCAATATAAGAACCGGTGTATCTGAAAGTATTGGTAAAATTGAACGGAATATCAATTCCGGCTCCATTTACTCCCCTTACAACCGTTAATCTTACAGGTTTCCACTGCCCGTTTCCGTTAGCGTCAGAAGTCAGAACATAATTGGCATTTTGTGCACCGTCCGCTATTTTGATTCCCGATACCGGTGAGGCTGATGTTCCGGTTGTCTTAATGTCCAAGCTTGTTACAGGATTATTGTTTCCTATTCCAACATAGCCGTTAGCCGTCATCACCACATCATCCGTCTGATTGGCCGGGCTTACAGGTCCTGATGTTTCATTATTCTTTTTTCCGTCCAGATGAAACATAGCTTGAGGATTGGGTGTATTTACACCGACTTGAGCAAAGGCCACATGGGTAGCACCCAACAATAATGCAATAGTTAGTTTTTTCATATTGTAAAGAATTAATTAAATATGATAAAAGCCTTAACAGTTTGTCAAGGCTTATTTTTATTAAGAATGATTGGTTAATTTGCTATTTTATATCCGTAAATTGAAGTAGCTGTCACCTGATATTGGGTTCCTGGGTTATTCTTTAATTTTGCAGCTGCAGCCATACTTACAGTTTCATCTTTATTTAAATGAACAACAGCAGAAACAATACCTGCCGCAAACATTCCCGGATCTACATGAAAATTCTGTACTAACTGATTATTGGGAGTAGTTACAAAATTCTTTACAAGATACAATACACACCAATCAAAGCTGGGTTGCCCTGAAACTTCAGAATTATCAAATTGTGCAGAACCATAAATCATATAAAACCCATCTGTAGGAGCCTTAAATCTTCCCGATGATAAATCCAATACATTTCCAGTATTAATTTGCATGCCCTGATTGTATTTAATTTCTGTTTTATCCCATGAAGGGCCAGTTGTAGCCGTACAATTCTGTTTGAATGCATTTTGCTGTGCTGTAGAAAAAAGATAAGCCTGATTCACGGACGGCATACTGTTAGAACTTGAGAACAGTACCAACTCCCACGTTGTTCCTGTAATTGTCCCTTTGCTTACCAGATATGCATAGTAGCCGGACGGAATATAAAATTGCGTTACTCCTGCACCATTCTGGTTATCAATAGTTTCAGAAGCATTAGCAGTAGCAATGTAAAGATCTCCCGTTCCTGTGTTTTTAAAGTGATAGGTACGTCCGGCAAAATTACCTGTTCCATTGATCGCTGCCGGTAAAGTTAAGGTGCCGGTACCGGTTCCATTATATGCGATATAATAATCATTAGCCCCAACAGTTCCGCTTGTGGACACCGTCTTATATGTTGCTGCAAATGAACCGTTAATCGTTAAAGTACTGGTAGCATTCGGTGTATTAATACCCACATTACCAACCTGGGCATTTATACTACATAAACCTGCCCATAAGGCCATGAAAAATAAACTTTTTCTCATAATCAAAAATGTATTTCTAGAATCTAAAGAAGTTCGTAACCATCTATATACCAACTAATAAATCTAATTATCCGATTGTAATTTTCGCAGTACCAACTTACAGCGAAAAAAAAATATTTTGATAATGGACCTTGTACGCATTTTTCCACATTTCTGTAGCAGTATTATGACATCAACAAGCAGTAGCGTTAATGTATTTTGTTGTAAATTTCCAACAACTCGACAAGATTGGTTATCTTTAATTTTTGATAGATTCTTCTTTTATAGGTTCCAACTGTTGATTCCTGAATGTCCAATACATTCGCAATTTCAAGATTTCCGTTGCCTTTGGCCAAAAGATTGAAAACCTGTAGCTCCCTTTCTGATAAAGTTTCTGTTGGATTTTTCTTTTTCATCGCCTTCACCATTTCATTCAGAACTTCAGGGGTATAATAATAACCATCTTTAAAAATATTCTCAACCGTTTTCACAAATGTTTCCGAGTCACTGAGCTTATTCAAAAAACCATTAGCACCCTCCTGAATATATTGCATGGCAACACTTTCTTTATGGGAAGTGAAAATGAGGATCAATATATCTTCACTGATTTTTTTAATTTCTCTAACCATAGATTTGAGAATACTTCCGGGAAGTTCAATATCAAGAATAATCAGATCAAACTTTTCAGTGGTCACCTTTTGTTTTACTTCATCATACGTTTCTGCAAAATCGATTTCAAAATCATCAAAATTTTTCTCCAGAATCATAGCTGTCCCGATTCTTACTACATGATGATCATCTGCAATTAATATTTTTTTTATCATATTTTAATAAGGATTTTAATGATGGTTCCTTTGGGTGTATTCCTGTGAAAAGCCATTTCAGAATTGATTTTCATCATCAGCTGGACTACCATGTGCAATCCGAGTCCATAGTTTTTGAAAATTAAATGTTCATTTTCTTTTTTCTTAAAGAGCCCGGAATAATAAGCTATCTGCTCTTCAGACATACCACTACCGGTATCCGTAATACTTATTTCTATATGAGACTGAGCAGAGACAGATGTAATGATAATTTCGCCATCTGATGTATTTTTCACTGCATTATCTATGATGTTATGAAAAACAGCCAGCAGGATATTTTTATTCACTTTTACTTTCAGATCATGATCACAAAAATTGTAAATAAAGGTATTTTTCCGGGCTGCAATCTCTTCAAATAGTAATTTTTTATTTTCAATCAAATCATAAATCAAATATTCCTCTACAGTATCTACTTGTTTGTATAGTTCCGTATATTCTTTGAGGCTCAAGGTAAATTTATAGAGTTGTTCAGAAGTTTTATAAATACTATCAAAATACTTTTTCTGAGTTTTAAGATCTTCAGATTGTGTAAGTTCTTGCGAAAGAAGAGCTATGAATTTAACAGGCGTTGTGATATCATGGCTGATGCTTTCCATTAGTTTTTTTTGATAGTCGGATTCGTTTTTAAGTTTATTATTGGTTTCCTGTAACTGTTTATCTTTCCGAACAAGCGTATTTTTTAATACTTTATTTTTTGATCTTAAAAAGTTCGTTCTGCTTCGGATAATAAAGATGAGAATTAAAATAACAATTCCAATAGCCAGAATTTTAAAGATCAATGTTTGATAAAAATAAGCTTCTATTTCTATGGGAAAATTTTTATAAACAAACGTTCCGTCTTTAGATAAAAACCTGATTAATACATTATATTTACCAGGGTCCAGATTACCCAATCTAAAGGTTTTATCATTTTTAATATTAATCCATTGGCTATCTTCATCTACCACAAGTTTTGCTTGCAGATAAATATTTTCAAGATCAGAATAGTAAGGAATATCTATATAAAGTTCAGCATTCTTATACCCACACTCTAGGTAAAGACTATCTTTTATTGTGATCATTTTCCCTTTTACTTTTGCTCTTTCTACAAATACATCATGGGTTTCCGGAAAATAGGTTTTAACGTCTTGAGGGGAAAAGAATACAAAACCTTCCATAGAAGGAAATACAAATTCACCATTCTCTAACATATGGGCACAAGGCGCTGCACTTCCATTGAATTCATTATTCAAAAACCCGGATTCTTTGGTGTATCGATAATAGGTCACAGCCCCTTTGGGTGTTTCCATATATTGTAAAAGTTTATTTTTATTGATCTTAAACAGTCCATTATCGGATGATATCCATAAATTGGCATTCTTATCTTCTAATATATAGTGAGCATTGGCTAAAAAATCGCTTCTATCGGTAGGTACTTTAATTACCTTTTTATCTTTTAACCAATAAATCCCCCTGTTATAAGTCGTTAACCAAATGTTTCCATCCTTAGTTTTTATTATTTGTTTTACAGGAAGATTCTTTCCAATCTGTTTTATGATCCTATTCTGTGTCAGTGAAAAAACATCAATCCCATTACTTCCCCCCAAATAAAGAAGATCATTGTTATATCGAAGTACAGTGTCTATATTATCTTCACAGGGAATAATTCTCTCAACTTTATTAAAATTATCATGGTCGAATATATAGAGATAAAATCGATTTTCATCTAAAACAGATGCCATATACATACCACCACTTTTATACAATCCGTCAATCTCTTTTCTTTTAAATAACACTGAATCATATTTTGTAAATCCTGTATTTTTATACCTGATATGAATAGAATTGTTTTCCCTGTATATGAGATTTCCGGAATCATCCTGAAAAATATATCGCTTATCATAAGATTGCGGAGCTTTATATAATCTCTCCGACTTATCACGATAGTATCTGATCCCTTCCTGAGTCAAAATAGAATTGTTACCATACGGTATCGCAGCATAGCATACTTCATCCTGGTAAGGTAAATTCTTTCTTGAAACAGAAAAATCAGACAAACTCAGAATTTTAAGTCCGTTAATGGAACTTCCGATGTATAATTTCCTGGAAACCTCATCATAAAACATTGCTCCGGATATTTCCTTGTCAATATCTTTATACTCCAACAGATAAGTAAGCTTAAGTTTTCCTCCCGAAAATTCACTCTTGTAGATTTTATCATGATTGATCATGAAAACTTGTCCTGTGATCTGTTGCCAATACATTTTTGTTTCCGAATCGTTATACATGGCCGGAGCATTCACATAAGAATATTTTCCATGATACAATTGAAGAATTTTTCTGTTTTCCGTATCTGCAATGAAAACATATTCACCATGAACAAATAGTCGTTTGAGTCTGTTATGTGAAAACTCCAGATCTATTTTTATATTTTTCTTCGTCTTTTGATCAGCATAAATAATACGGTTATTTTCAAAATAATAAGCTCCTGTATCTGTTTTAATAAAATAAGAATCTATAAAAGGAACATATCTGACAGTGATATTATTTTTAACAAGCTGTTTATAAACTTTATGATTTCCCAGACTCCCGGAATTCAATATATTCGAAGGGATGACATGAGGCTGTCTTTGAGAAATCAGAAGGGTACTTTTTTCAGAATTATTGAAAACCGATATACTGTCTTTTTTTATGTTTCCATAAAAATCACCAAAACTCAGATTTTTAAGTTTAAAATCTTTGTATTGTACAAAATTGCTTCCATCATAACGCAAAATGCGTCCCTCCATAGACAACCATATGAACCCATACTGGTCTTTTACAATATCTTTGATACTATTTTGAGGCAGCCCATTATCCATGTTATACCATTGGGTAGTATAGCTTTGTCCGTAGCTGGATAAAAAGCACAACAGTAAAATAAAGGACAGAAGCTTCATTCAGTTGGACCGACATTATATTTATAACAAATATATTATAGAAAATTAAAATTCTTGTAAATATTTATCCACAAGCACGTGAATTTATTTCTACATAATTATTTATGAATCATTTATCTATTATAATAAATTTGGGTATACCAAAACTTGTTCCCTTTCATCGCCTTGTTATCAGGCTTATTACTAGAAACACAAGTTTCACAGACTAACAAAAAATAATGACCTCTCTCAGTCTCATGAGGAGGTCATTTTTATGTTTATTAATAGAATTTAAAATAGCTAGAGGTATTCTTTGGGAATAGCAATTTTGTTCTTTTTCATATAATCCAAAAGTCCCTGATATTTATCTTCATATCCGTCATCTGTTCCGCATTTATGCGAAATACTACAGATATCCGAGGGTTTTATTTCCAAAATATCTGAGATTTTAGTCAGTATCTCCAGGTTGATTTTTACCTTAGAGTTCTCAATATCGGAATATGCTTTTTGGGAGATTCCCATTTCGAAAGCCATATATTCCTGCGTAAGATCTTTACTCCTACGGATTTTTCTGATATTTTGCCCACATACTTTCATCGTTTTTGTTTTAGTAGTTTTCGGTATACTTTAGAAGATTATCTATTAGCCTCCAACAAAGTTAATAAATACCTTTGGCAAAACATTATACACGTTACATGATATTTATTTTCAATTAAGAAAAAGGCCAAAAATAAGCTTGTTTCTTAGAGAAAATATCACTTCGGTAAACACTATTGGAATTTATGGAGACGCAAAAATTTAATTATGACAATAATATTGTCAGGGCATTCCTCTATGCTACTATCGTATTCGGACTTGTCGGATTTCTGCTGGGGCTTACTGCCGCATTGATGCTTTTTTATCCTGAATTACCTGAATTTTTATTCGGTACGGATGATACGACTATTAAGAGTTTAGCATCGGGTAATATCCAGGGATTAATCAACACTCAGGGAGCGATGGGTTTCGGAAGGATCAGAATGCTTCACACGAGTGCCGTAATTTTTGCTTTTGTCTGTAATTCCTTTTTCTGCGGTGCTTATTACAGTATGCAAAGATTATTAAAAACGAGAATGTACAGTGATACTTTATCCTGGATTCATTTCTGGTCTTGGCAGCTGATGATCATTAGCGTAGTGATTACTTTCTTAATGGGTATCAATACTTCTAAAGAATATGCGGAGCACGAATGGCCTATTGATATCTTAATTGCATTCTCATGGATTGTATTCGGAATCAATATGTTCGGAACTATTGCCAAAAGAAGAGTACGACATTTATATGTTGCCATTTGGTTCTATATGGCCACATGGATTGCGGTAGCGATGCTTCACATCTTCAACAATCTTGAAGTTCCTTTATCTTTCACAAGCTGGAAATCTTATTCTGTATATGCAGGTGTAAAAGACGCATTGGTACAATGGTGGTACGGACACAATGCAGTAGCGTTCGTATTGACGACCCCTGTATTAGGCCTTATGTATTACTTTATGCCTAAAGCGGCGCAACGTCCGGTATTTTCATACAAATTATCTATCATCCATTTCTGGTCGTTGATCTTCGTATATCTTTGGGCCGGTCCTCACCACCTGCAATATACAGCATTGCCTGCTTGGGCTCAGGCGGTAGGAACAGGATTCTCCATCATGCTTATTGCTCCATCTTGGGGAGGTATGCTAAACGGTCTTCTTACTTTGAGAGGAGCTTGGGATAAAGTAAGAGAAAATCCTATTCTTAAATTCTTTGTAGTTGCCGTTACATGCTATGGTATGGCTACTTTCGAAGGCCCTTTATTAGCTACGAAATCTTTAAATAAAATTGGACATTATACCGACTGGGTAATTGGACACGTACACTTAGGCGCTCTTGGATGGAATGGTTTCATGGCATTCGGAGTCATCTATTACCTGGTTCCGATCATGTGGAGAACGAAACTTTGGTCTAAAAAAATGGCCAACTGGCACTTCTGGTTAGGTACCTTAGGAATCATCTTCTATGCTGTTCCGATGTATATTTCAGGATTTACACAAGGATTGATGTGGAAACAATTCAACCCTGATGGAACATTGTTATGGAAAAACTGGCTAGACACCGTTACAGCGATTATTCCTTATTTCAAAATGAGATTCTTAGGAGGTATCCTTTATCTCTCAGGAGCTATTTTAATGGTGATTAATGTGATTAAAACCATCAAAGCCGGATCATTCCAGAAAAAAGTTCCTGCAGAAGCACCTGCATTGGCCAACATTGGTAGTGCAAGAAAACAAGGGGAAGGAGTACACCTTTGGCTGGAAAGAACGCCAACCCTACTCTCTATATTAGCTTTTATTACAGTAGCCATTGGTGGCCTGGTGGAAATTGTCCCTACATTATCCCTGAAACAAAGTGTTCCAACCATTACCGCTGTAAAACCATATACTCCATTAGAACTGGAAGGAAGAGATTTATATATTCGTGAAGGATGTAATGCCTGCCACTCACAAATGATCAGACCTTTCCGTGATGAAGTCGTAAGGTTTGAAGGAAAAAACGGACAGTATTCGAAAGCCGGAGAGTTTATTTATGACAGACCATTTTTATGGGGATCTAAAAGAACCGGACCGGATCTACATAGAGAAGGAGGTAGAAACCCGGATTCATGGCACTTCAAACATATGTATAACCCAAGAATTACTTCTGCAGGTTCTATCATGCCACGTTTCCCTTGGTTAATTACCAATAAACTAGACCGCAGTCAGATGGTGGACAAAATGAAGTTGATGAAAAATTCTTTCGATGTACCCTACACAAAAGCACAGATCGATTCTGCCAACCAATGGGCGGATAATCAATCGAAAGCCATTGTACAAAGAATTTATTCAGAAGCTAATGATGTAAAAGATCAGATGACAAAAGAAAAAACTGCAAAAGGATCGGCTTATGTTCCTCTTGAACAAAGAGAAATTGTAGCGATGATTGCTTACCTGCAAAGACTAGGTACAGACATCAAAACCACTCAGGTCCAAACAGCAAGTGTAGACTAAGTAATCATAAAATTGTATTACAATGAAAACGAGAACCCCAATTTCAATATATATCGCAGTAACGATCGGCTTAACGATCATGGCCTTTGAAATGTTTGCCAGTGATTCAGGTTATTTTACTTCTCCTTTTTTCTGGGCGTTGATCCTGATCGCAATTATTCTTCTGATGATCATGAACTCTATCGGAGATTTGATTGAAAATGAAAGTTTCAGCAAATTGTCCGAAGAAGAAAAGAAAAAATATCTGGTAGAAAAGAGTATTCCTTATTATCAGAAACTTTGGAACTCCGCTTTCAAAAAACAGTCTGTGACAGAAGAAAAAGATATTCTTATTGACCATGGTTTTGATGGGATCACGGAGCTTGACAACTCTCTTCCAAAATGGTGGATTGGCCTGTTTTGGTTCGGATGTATTTTCTGTGTTGTGTATTTAACTGCTTTTTCATTCACAGATTATGCCCATCCGGATGTAGAATATACCAAAGAGGCAAAAACCATGTTGGCTTCCATTGAAGAATATGAAAAAAGTGCTCCTCAAATCAATCTCGAAACCGCAAAATACAGTGCAGATAATATCGCAGAAGGTCAGGAATTATTCAAAACCAATTGTGTAACCTGCCATGGAGACGGAGGAAAAGGAGGTATTGGGCCTAATCTTACTGATACCCACTGGATCAACATCAAAGAAAAAAGTTTATTTAAAAATGTATTCTGGATGCTTGAAAACGGTTCTCCAAACAATCCTACCATGAGACCTTTCATCAAAGAAGGAACCATCACAGGAAGAGATGCAGAAAAAATCGCTGCTTATATTTATCATATCAACCAGGAATCTTCTCCTATTACAGTAGCCCAAGGCGGTGCTGCTCCACAAGGGGAAGAAGTAAAATGGGAGAACGGAAACAACTAAAAAATTTATTACCTTAATGATATAAACCCATGCCATGCCCCCTTTACAACTACACTAACATTTGAATTTTCATTTTTGCTAACTAACCTTTTCAACACTAAAAATGATATAAAGGGGGCATTTTAAAAAAAATAAATTGTTTAAGCTCTACAAAACCACAAAAGTCACAAAAACGTTCATTTTAAAACACTTGAGTTCACTTAAGTAAGTTTAAAATGATTCCACAGAAAAGTTTACATAAGATGAAAATCAAAGATTTTCACAAAAGATGTACTTATTATACATAAAGTTTGGCTCTAAAAAACTTAAGTGGTTAAAAATAATCAATATAGCCTAAAC
>NZ_PIZV01000043.1 GCF_002835665.1 Chryseobacterium sp. PMSZPI | reverse complement strand
CCTATATGCTCGTGGAAGTTGTCAATTTTGCAGCAGGATTTGGGCTTGTCATGCTTTTGTTTGCCTTAATGTTTAAAGTACTTCCTGATGTATTGATTACCTGGAAGTCTGTATGGAGAGGGGCTTTCCTAACAACCCTTTTATTTACTTTGGGTAAATTTTTATTAAGTCTTTATTTCAGCCAATTAAAACCGACTTCTACTTTTGGAGCGGCTGGAACCGTCATATTAATCATGATGTGGATTAATTATTCCTGTATGCTGATATTTTTCGGAGCCAAATTTACCAAAGTTTATACTTACAAAAGAGGATATCCTGTTGTTCTTTCCAAACATGCAAGATGGAGCGCCGCCAAATTGTATGCGGATGGCTTGAAGCAGATGCAAGCTAAAAATGAGGAATCATAGATGATGAGTCTATATTACAATAAAAGTCATCTTAAGAAATCAGGATTCTTCATTACGCTACGCTTCATTCAGAATGACAAACCACCCTTTTATGAATAGAAAACTCCTGAATTCTCAGGAGTTTTCTATTTTTTACATTCTGTTTACCGTTCCGATTCCCAGTAGTCCCAAAGACTTTTTAATCGTCTTGGCTGTGAGATCTGATAGATTCAAACGGAATTGCTTCATATTTTCATCATCCTGATTCAGGATCGGATTATTCTGATAGAAAGAATTGTACGATTTTACAAGATCATAAACATAATTGGCTACTAAAGCAGGACTTAATGTTTCCGCTGACTTGGCCACTACTGTCTTAAAGTTAGCTAATTGCATAATCAATTCTTTCTCGAATTGATTTAAAACAACATCAGTAGTTTCTTTCTGTGCATAATCTGCTTTAGACAATAACGATTGGATACGAGCATAGGTATATTGGATAAATGGTCCCGTATTTCCATTGAAATCAATACTTTCTGCCGGATTGAAAAGCATTTTTTTCTTAGGATCAACTTTCAGCATGAAGTATTTCAACGCACCCAGACCTACCGTTTCGTAAGACACTTCTTTATCTTCGTCAGATAACGTTTCCAGTTTACCAAGTTCCTGTGCTTTAGATTTTGCCGTTGCATACATCTCTTCCATCAAATCATCTGCATCCACAACAGTTCCTTCACGAGATTTCATTTTACCTTCAGGAAGTTCTACCATTCCGTAAGAAAGGTGATACAGCTGATCCGCCCATTCGTAACCTAATTTCTTTAAGATTTTAAATAAAACCTGGAAGTGATAATCCTGTTCATTTCCTACAGTATAAATCAGCTTTTGAATATCATTTTGTTTGAAACGTTCAACAGCCGTTCCCAAATCCTGAGTCATATATACTGAAGTACCATCTGAACGTAATAATAATTTCTGATCAAGACCTTCATCCGTCAAATCACACCATACAGAACCATCTTCTTTTTGATATAAAACCCCTTTATCCAAACCAGCCTGAATAAGGTCCTTTCCTAAAATGTAAGTATTACTCTCATATTGAACCTGATCAAAGTCTACTCCTAATCTCTTATATGTTTCATTAAATCCTTTGTATACCCACGAATTCATTTCCGCCCAAAGTGTTCTTATTTTATCATCTCCACTTTCCCAGTCTACAAGCATCTTCTGAGCTTCTTTCATTACAGGTGCATCTTTTTTAGCCTGCTCTTCTCCTATACCTTGTTCTACAAGTTTTGCAATTTCTTTTTTGTAGTTTTTATCAAATTCTACATAATAGTTTCCTACAAATTTATCACCTTTAGTATGGGTTGTTTCAGGAGTTTCTCCATTTCCGAATTTTTCCCAAGCCAACATGGACTTACAGATATGAATTCCTCTATCATTAATGATTTGAGTTTTGATCACATCATATCCCGCTTCTTTTAAAATTTGCGCTACAGAAAATCCTAATAAATTATTTCTGATATGCCCCAAGTGTAACGGTTTGTTGGTATTAGGTGAAGAGTACTCTACCATTACCGTAGCATTCTTCTTTTCTATTGTTGAAAAACCATTGCTAACCGATCTAAAATTATCAACAAACAATTCGTTCTTTACTTTAACATTAAGAAAACCTTTCACCACATTAAAGCTTTCGAATATTTCCGTTTGTTCTGTTAAAGCCTCACCTAATTCAATCCCTATATTTTCAGGATTTTTCTTCAATTGTTTTACCAACGGAAAAGTAACAATAGTAAAGTCACCTTCAAATTCCGTTTTATTTTCCTGAACTTCCAGCTTGATGTCTTTTAATTGAAATACATTTAAAATAACCTCCGAAAGTTTCTCTTCTATAATATCTTTAATATTCATGTTCTTACATTCAATTTTAATGGCCAGAGATAGAATATTTTTTCATAATATCTTATCTCAGAATTTTGAAGTACAAATATACGGAAATAAAAAAACCGCCCGAAGGCGGTTTCTTTCTAAAATAAATATTTTATTCTTTTCTATATACCAGAATTGCTTCATCATTTCCTGGTACATTCTCCAAGTTTTTGCTATTGTCAAGTATTCTGAGTTCAGTAGAATAAAAACTTTTTTGAATTGTATTAAGGGCATTCTACCGGATAACATCTTTTTTTAATAGGATCCCAGCATCCACCTGGTACTACACACCATTCTGGCGCATTACCTCCGTTAATCTTTTTCAGATCTTGTTTTGACATTTTTTTTAAATTTTTCATAATAAAGTTTTTTTTATATGGTTAGTATATCCAATATAATGATAATTCATAAAATAGTATAGGATTTTAACACAAAATTTAACTCCTATTTCTTTAATATTCTAAAATAAAAGTCAACATAAACAAAAAACCGCCCGAAGGCGGTATATATGAATGTTGTTAAACATATGTGTTAGTTTTTATCCCAAAAAAGTTTTGTGGTTGCTTTATCTCCTCCGATTGCATTTGCAGCTGATGTAACATTAGCATTATTCACCACATACTCTTTGCTAGAATAAGGCATTCTATAAGGAACCCCTCCAATATATGATGATGGTGGAGCCTTAAGTACCGGATTATCTAATCTTCTTACAAAGTTCCATGCTGCGAATGGATTATTCCACATTGCCACCCATCCTTCATAGCCTATGGACTGTTTCCAGTTTGAAGCATTATATGGATTAGCAGCAATATATGTAGCAATATTTGTAGCTGACACTCCATTTTCAACCATTGAAGCTGTCACAGCAGCAGCATATAAACTTTCAGCTGTTTCTCCGATATTATATCCTCTCGCGGCAGCCTCTGCCTTTAAAAACAGTACTTCAGTGTAACTTAATAAATTAGCAGGTGCATTTCCTCCTAAAGAAGCGGGATTTATGTGAGAAAAATCAGCAAAAGTATTTAGAGTTCCATAAACGCCTCCTTCATACATACCATCTTTTAATGTAAAATACACAGCTCTCCTAGGATCTGATTTGGCATTCATTGGATTTACAATAACATTGGATGGTAAAAAATCACTTCTGCCAGATGCTACTAAATCATCAAATAAAGGATTGGTGAAGGTATTTCCATCAAATTTTAAAGAATAAGAATCAGCATTTGAATTGATTACCCCTCCATTTATGGCACTTTCTGCAACTGCCTTAGATTTAACAGGATCAACATCAGCAAGATTAATTGCTAATCTTAATTTTATTGAATTTGCAAGTTTGAGCCATTTATTCATATCCCCTTTATAAACAAGATCTTCAGAATAGCCCGTTTTAGCCACATGAATTTTTGATATTGCAGCGTCTAATCTGGAAATAAGATCTATATAAATTGTTTTAGCATCATCATACTTTGGTGATTTTATATTTTCAGCTTTTAAGGCCTCTTTATAAGGAACATTACCAAAGGTATCCACAATATTTTCCCAAACGAAAATGGATGCAATTTCTAAGGTCATTAATTTATTTTCAATAATTTCAGGATCAGCATTAATTTCCGACGGAAGGTCTTTCTTTGCCTGCTCAAGTGGAGCTAAAACATAAACATACATTCTTTCAAAATGATTTGCCGGCTGATCCCGAGTCGTTAAATTATAATTAGTTTCCTGAGTATAAGTCGTTTCTGTCCACTGCTGCGTAAAAAAACGATAATTATTATAATTCACACTCCCTGTATACATATAATAAAAACCTTGAAACATACTTGTTGCTAATAAATTCCCAGATGGTACGCTTGATGGATGCTTAGGGTCTTCATTTAGAGAAGTAATATCGCTTTGACATGAGTTCAACACCCATAATGAAGCAAAAATACCCCCTGTATATAATATTTTTTTGAAATTTTTCATTTTAAATAATTTGATTTTAGAATTTAAATGTAAAGTTTACTCCCAATTCCCTTGTGGTTGGTAAAGCCCCCACTGAAGAACCATATGAGTACAGTCCTCCCATTTGTGAAGACTCCGGATCAGCATAAGGAAGATTTTTGTGAATAATCCACAGGTTTCTTCCTATGATGGATACTTTGGCTTCATTCATAAAAGTATTAGCTAATACGCTTTTTGGAAAAGAATAGGTGATACTGGCTTCTCTTAATTTTACAAAAGATCCATCATACACAAATCTTTTATCTGGTACTATTGCGTAACCATCATATGGATTATTACCATATTCTAAAGGGTTTATTGCAGCAGCATTGACAGGAGTTGTATTTCTCTGACCGTTTGGATTAACACCTTCTAATATTGGTATATTTGTTCTATAGCCATCAACAGCTGTTTCTGGAAATAATCCACTTCCAAGTCCATAATACATATCCGATGAAAATACATCACCTCCCTTACGAACATCAATGAGGAAGCTCAATGAAAGATTCTTATATCTAAAAGAGTTTCTTATCCCGCCAGTCCATTTAGCTTGTACATTCCCAATGACCTTATTCTTTTCTGTTAAATAGTATCCTGTTGTAGGGTCAACAACTTTTTCTCCATTCAGATAAACATAATCCTTTCCATAAATATCTCCCCACTGATTCCCAACTGAAGCTACAATAGAGGCTCCACCTACTAAGCCTACTAATTGATAAACTTGTAATCCTTCTTCCAATGAGACTACTTTATTTCTATTTCTTGCCCAGTTTACATCTATATCCCAAGAAAAATCTGTCGTCCTTATAGGATTTACACCTAGATGCAGCTCGACACCTTTGTTGTTAATCTGGCCAGCATTAATCGCTGCAGCAAGCTTTCCTGACCCCGCAGAGATATCAGGCGTAATAAGCTGATCAAATGTTTTTGTATCATAATAAGCACCATCAAAAATAATTCTATCCCTTAAAAAATGAACTTCAGTTCCAAATTCAAACTCTCTGGAACGTTGAGGTTTTAGATTTTCATTTTTTAAAATTGTCTGTGGTCTGTAAATATTTATATTTCCATTTCCTGTATTAAAATACCCGGCTGTATAATATGAATATTTCAATTGATATGAATCTGCTGTTCCTCCAACTTCAGCATAATTACCTCTTACCTTCCAGAAATTCATTACTGATTTTTGAGTTTTTAAAAGCTCTGAAAGAATTACGGAACCTGAAATTGAACCATAAGTATACTTATTATTTCCATTGGGTAAAGTTGAAGTCACATCTCTTCTTATTGTTCCATCTAAATAAAATACTTTATTAAAATCAAACGAAGCTGTAGCATATAAGCTATTCGTTTGTACAGTAGCTTCGAATTCTACAGGATTTAATAATGGAGCTTTTGAATTATCCAATGAGTAATATCCTCGTTTAATTAAACCTCCTTCCGTAGATGCTTCAATAGAACTTTGGCGGTTTCTTCTTACATTTCCTCCTACAATACCGCTAATATTTAACCAAGATGTAAGATCATATTTATAATTTGCAAATAAATCATAGTTTATCTCACTCCTTTTCAAATCATATCTGTGATAACCGGAACCAATTGCTTTTCCTGAAACTCCAAACCTTTGTGGATAAGAACCTTCAGCTAATCTTCTTTCAAAAACCAGATTAGTATTATCATAACTTAATTTACCCGTAATATTTATATGATCATCTACATCATAAGTTAATTGAACATATGAAAAAGTTCTCGTTCTATCATCGGTTGAATAATTTTGATATCTCTGAAAATATGGATTATTCCAAAAAGCAGGCCTTCCGTTTGATGCACTTATTCTATTCCACGTTACATTTCCATAATTATTATCCACCGTGGGATTTCCCACATTATTTATGTATGCATTTTTCAAGGCTACTAAATCAACATTAGTTTGCCACCATTGTCTAAATCCCGTAACTATATTATCATTATAACCAGTCTCCGTTCTCCCCGTTGTTCCTTGAATTGTCAAAGTTGAATAAACTGTAGCGTGAAGTTTAGAATTCAGGTCATAATTAATTTTTGTGGAAATAGTATTTTTCCTTAAATCCGAATTGGGCAACAAACCATTAGAAAGATTATTATCATAGGTCAAATTAAAATTAAATCCTTTGCTTCCTTTAGACAAGGAAATGGAATTAATAAACGACATTGGTGTTTCAAAAAACTTAAGTGGGCCATTTTTAGCAGCTACCCAAGGGGTTGCTTTCTTGTAATTTGGGGATGTTGGATCAAAAGAGTCCCACTGATAAACCAATAAATTAGGATTAAACTCTGGTCCCCAAGACGCATCTTCTCCAAAATTAGCATTTTTTTTACCACCAGGTCCAGTTCCATAATAGAATGATGGATCATAACCTGCTCCATATCTATCTTGATATTTTGCAAAAGTAGATTTATCGATAAACCCAGCTTGAACTGAAGAAGATAGGGTCACTCCCCAAGAATCATCTTGTTTTCCTTTTCCATTTTTCGTAGTAATAACAATTACTCCATTAAGTCCTCTTTCTCCGTATAAAGCAGAAGCTGCAGCTCCTTTTAACACATTTACAGATTCAATATCTTCTTGATTGATATCTGATAAAGCATTCCCTAAATCAAATCCTCCATTCTCATTCCCAAAAGAAGTAGTAGAATTGTTAACAGGGGAACCATCAATTACAACTAAAGGGTTACTCCCTCCTAAGGATTTAATACCTCGAATAACCAAATTAGAAGAACCTCCAAAGTTAGAGGTACTTGTTACATTTAAGCCTGCAACTTTCCCTGACAACTGAGAGGCAATGTTTCCTGTATTAGTAGTTCCTCCGAAAAGTTCACTTGATTTTACTTCCTGGGAAGCATATCCCAAAGATTTTTTCTCTCTTTTAATTCCGAGTGCAGTCACAACAACTCCCTCGATCTCTTTTGTTTTCATGGTATCTTTCTTCTGTTGCGCATTTGTGACCGCTATGGAAGAAGTCAACACCAAAACAAGGAGGCTTGTTTTTAGTTTCTTCATATCAAAATAATTTTTGTATCCGCACAAATTTGTTAAACTTTCTTAATATGTCAAAGAGAAAAAAGAAAAAAAATACAAAATCATCAATAAAAAGGAATAAACAATAAAGAATAGTTAAAAAAATAAATTAAAAATTAAAAAAATAAGAATAAATACAAAGTTTTAAGAATCAAAAAGAATAGTTTTTTTAGTAAATCCAAGTACATATTCACCTAAAAACGCCATGAACAACCAAACACAAATAAAAAAAATTAACCCGGACTCCAATAAACCGACAAGTAAATTTTATTCAAAAAAATAAAATTACGGCATAAAAAAACCGCCCGAAGGCGGTATATATGAATGTTATTAAAATATGTATTAAAATTTATCCCAGAAAAGTTTTGTAGTAGCTTTATCACCTCCGATTTTAGCACCGGCAGCTTTAACATTAGCTCCATTCAAAACATATTCCTGATCAGAATAAGGCATTCTGTATGGTACAGAAGACAAGTTAGATTTTGGAGGGTTTACAAGAATTGGATAGTCCAAACGTCTTGTAAAATTCCAGCTTGCAAATCCTTTGTTGAACATTGCAATCCATGCCTGAACACCTATAGATTGTTTCCAATTAGATGCATTAAAAGGATTAGCAGCTAAATACGTTGTTGTGTTGGCAGCACTCACTCCATTTTCTCTCATAGATTCTGTAACCGCAGCAGTATAAAGGTCCGCAGCAGTACCTCCTGCAGAGTATCCTCTTGCAGCAGCTTCAGCTTTTAAGAATGCTACTTCCGCATAGCTTAATAAATTTGATGCTGTTGTTGCCCCTCTAAAGTAAGAAGTTAATTGAGAGAAGTTTGTATATGGATCATTTAGTTCTCCGAAAACACCTCCTTTATATACTCCTCCTACTTTTGTAAACCAAACACTCATTCTTGGATCCGAAACAGCGTTCATGGTATTAATAGCCAACTCACTCGGTATAAAATCATTTCTATTGGAAGCTACTAAATTATCAAATACAGGGTTTGAAAATGTATTTCCATCATATTTAAGTTTATAAGCTTCATCATCAGAAGAAATTACACCACTTGTAATGGCAGTTTCAACTGTAGATTGTGCCAATGCAGGATCCACGTCTGCTAAATTCATACCTAATCTTAACTTGATAGAGTTCGCAAATTTGGCCCACTTGTTCATGTTCCCTCCGTAAATCAAATCAGTACTATACCCATTAACAGAAGGCTTTATTGTTGCAGTAACATCATTGATTCTTTTAATCAAATCAAGATAAATAGTTTTAGCATCATCATATTTGGGTGTTAGATTTTCATCAGGTTTAAACGCATCGGAATATGGAATATCACCATAAGTATCCACTAGATTCTCCCAAATAAAAATTTCTTCAATTTCTAAGGTCGCCAATTTATTGATTCGTACATTTTCATCTGTCTCTACTTCATTTTTCAGATTCATTTTTGCCTGTTTCAGATTATTAATACTGTAAACATACATTCTGTTAAAATGATTACGAGGCTGATTACGAGTCACTAAATTATATTGACTCTCATCCGGATACTGAGTTTCCGCCCATTGCTGTGTGAAGAATCTGTAATTATTAAAATTCACACTAGGATTATCCATATAATAAGACGACTGATATACAGCCGTAGCTAATAAATTTTCAGATGGCAGAATTGATGGATGTTTAGGATCATCATTAAGAGAAGTTAAATCACTTTGACATGAAGTTAAACCCAACCCAACGCATGCAGCCACCAAACTTATTTTTATAATATTTTTCATTTTTAAAGTAATTTAGAATTTAAATGTTACATTAATACCCAGATCTCTTGTCGTTGGCATCGCACCAATTGACCATCCATAGGAATTAAGTCCTCCACCAACCATGGCTTCCGGATCTGCATATGGTAAATTTTTATGGATAATCCATAAGTTTCTTCCTACGATTGAAATTTTTGCATCATAAATTTTCGTTCCTGCTAATAACGATTTAGGAAGCATATATCCAATACTTGCCTCTCTTAGCTTAATGAAAGAACCATCATAAACAAATTCTCTGGAAGGCTGTGTTTTATATCCCATAGCACCATTGTTATCAAAAGGTGATAATTGGATATTATTTGGAGTCCCATCAGGAAGAACACCAGCCAAAACAATAGGTTTATCCCTATAATCTCCAATAGCAGTTTCTTTATAAAGACCTGAAGATAATCCGTAATACATATCGGTTGAGAATACATCTCCTCCCTTACGCATATCAATTAAGAAACTTAAAGAGAATCCTTTATAACTGAAACTGTTTCTAATACCACCAATCCAGTCCGGAGTAGTATTACCAATCACCTGGTTAGGATTTTGTAAATATTTTCCAGTATTCGGATCAATCACTTTTTGCCCGTTTACATAAGTATAATCAGAACCAATTAATGTTCCCCAAGCTTCACCTTCTCTAGCATTTAAAGAAACTCCTCCCTGGAAACTATTAACCAAAAGGTTTGTAATTCCCGGATATAGGCTTACCACCTGGTTTTTGTTCTTCGACCAGTTAACATCAACATTCCAAGTAAAATCTTTTGATTTTATTGGTACTAAACCTAATTGCACTTCAACACCGCTATTATCAATTCTACCCGCATTAAACACTTTACCCGTATAGCCTATAGCAGCTGATGTAGGAAGTGGTGAAGCAGTTGAAAAAATCTGATTAATAGTTTTTGTTTTGTAATAAGCAAAATCAAGTGTTATTCTATCTCTCAAGAAATGAACCTCAGTACCTACTTCAAATTCCTTTGCTCTTTGTGGCTGTAGATTCAAGAAAGGTTCAGTTAAAATGGAATTATATATTCCCACTCCATTTAAAATCCCTGCTGCTCTATAGTTATTCATCAACTGATAAGGATCTGCTGTTCCCCCAACCTCTGCATAGTTTGCTCTTATTTTCCAGAAATTCATCCAACTTTTGGTATTCAAAATTTCAGACATAATTACCGCTCCTGTTACAGATGGATAATTATAAACATTATTACCTATATATAGTGTTGAGCTTTGATCCACCCTCCATGTTGCATCTAAATAGAACTTTTTATAAAAGTCTAATGAAGCTGTTACATACCCTGAATTGGTTTGAGTAGTCCATTCAGTTTCATCAGTTGCCAGAGGAGATTTTCTAGAGTTTGATAGCGCATAAATACCAGGCACGATTAATCCTCCTTCTGTTGAAGCATATGTTGAATTAAAATAATTTCTTCTGATGTTTCCTCCTACAACCCCGGAAATATTAATATTATCCGTAATATCGAATTTATAATTCACCATTAAGTCATAGTTGGTTTCAGTTCTTAGGATATCACGTCTTGCATAACCGGAACCAATAGTATTATTTGACTGTCCAAAAGCCTGTGGCAGAGATCCAACAGCCAATCTGTTTTCAGCCATTAGATTCGATCTGTCATAAGAAACTTTTCCTGTAACTGAGATATTATCAAGTAAATCATACGTTACCTGTGCATAAGTAAAGTTTCTGAATCTTTTATCTGAAGTATAGTTTTGATATGCCTGGAAATATGGGTTGTTCCAATAAGCAGCAGCCCCATTAGCAGCAGATTTTCTGTTCCATGTAACGTTACCATAGTTATTTGCTGCACTGGCAACACTAGGATTAATATTTGCAAGATATGCTTGCTCAAGATCTTTAAGGTCTACATTGGTTTGCCACCATTGTCTGAAACCAGTCATCGGGTTATTAGAATATCCCGTAATACTTCTACCTTTTGTATCCTGCAAGGTCATTGTAGAATAAAAAGTAGAGTGTAGTTTAGGTGTCAAATCATAATTAACCTTTAAGGAGAAATTATTTTTATTAAGATGAGAGTTAGGTATTAACCCATCAGACATCATATTGTCATAAGTAAAACTAATATTTTTCCCTTTTTGTCCTTTTTCTAATGTTACACTATTAATGTATGACGCCGGGTTGTTGAAAAACTTGATCGGTCCATTTTTAGCAGCCACCCAAGGAGTTGCTTTTCCATAATTAGGAGATGATGGATCGTATGAATCCCATTGATAAACTAACAAGTTTGGATCAAATTTTGGTCCCCAAGAGGCATCAGCATTAAAGTTAGCATTGTTTAAGCCATTAGCTGCCTGTGTTCCAAATTTTTGAGAATAACCTGCTCCATATCTTGTTTGATATTCCGGGAAAGTAGATTTATCAATAAATCCTACCTGTATAGCAGATGAGAATGTAACACCCCACGATCCATCATCTTTTCCTTTCCCATTTTTAGTGGTAATAACAATAACCCCATTTAATCCTCTTTCACCATACAAAGCAGAAGCTGCCGCCCCTTTTAATACGTTGATAGATTCAATATCTTCCTGGTTAATATCAGAAAGTGCGTTACCGTAGTCAATATTTTTTTCCTGTGTATTAGCATTATTAACAGGTGATCCATCAATAACAATTAACGGGTTACCTCCTCCTAATGTTTTCATCCCTCTGATAAGTAGATTGGAAGAACCACCAAAATTATTATTTGTAGTAACACTAAGCCCTGCTACCTTACCAGATAATTGCGCTGCAATATTTCCGGTATTTGTCGTTCCGTCTGAAAGCGCACCCGCCTTAATTTCCTGGGAAGCATATCCCAAAGATTTTTTCTCTCTCTTGATCCCAAGCGCAGTTACTACTACCCCTTCGATTTCTTTTGTCTTGACTGTATCCTTTTTTACCTGAGCATTAGCAATAGCAAAAGAGGAAGACAATACCAAAACAAGAAGACCTGTTGTTAGTTTCTTCATATCTAATCTAAATTAATTTTGTACCGTACAAATTTGTAAAACTTTATTAATAAGACAAAGGAAAATTTAAAAAAATTATCATTTGTTTAAAAATCAAGAAAAAAACTCAAGAAAAAAATAATAAATTAAGTTAAAAAAATATTTTTTAACAAAAATCACACAAATAAATATTATTTTTTTTCCAGAAACAATAACGATCAAAAAAATTGATATTATCTATATAAAGTTTAAACAACAACCATAATAATAACCTAAAAATCAATAAATTGAATCAAAAATCAACGAAACAACTAAACTATTCATATAAAAATACAATGCAATGCATATTAATTTTTTAAACAACACTTTCCTCCTAAAAAGGTCTTAAAAATAAAAAACCGCCCGAAGGCGGTTTGTATGAATATTATATAAAAATTAAATATTAGTTAACATCCCAGAATATTTTGGTTGTTAATTTATCCCCACCAATAGATGCACCTGCCGCCGCACTATTAGAACCGTTTGTTGTAGCTTCTGCAGGAGGATACTGGAGCCTCACCGGAACCTTACCTCCAGCATTTGGAATCGCTGTAGTAGGAGCAATTAGTTGCGGATAATCTAACCTTCTATAAAAATTCCAAGAAGTTACAGCTTGATTATACATCGCTACCCAAGCCTGCTCTCCAATTGACTTCTTCCAGTTGGAAGAATCATATGGATGAGCCACTAAATAAGCAGCAGCATCTGAAGCTTTTCCCCAATCAGTAAAAGAAGAAGTAACTGCTGTATTATATAATGTTGCAGGACTTCCACCAATTCCCCATCTTGCCGCAATTTCAGCTAAATAAAAAGCAACTTCAGTATAACTCAAAAGAATTCCAGGAGTAACAGCATCCCTGGTGAAGGTACCAGGTTTTGAAAAACTAGCAAAAGCTCCCGGCGCTCCAATAGTCTGCCCAATATATTGACCATTAATTGGCCCTCTATAATACACACTTATTCTTGCATCGTTCGTATTCTTCATGTAATCCACCAACGTTTTTCCTGCAATAAAATCATTTCTAGTAGTAACCTCCTGGTAAACCGGATTTTCATTTGGTGATGAAGCCAGGTATTTAAATTTACAATCATCTGCTGATGAAGACATCACTCCTCCTGATATCGCCTGATTTATTGTAGATTGAGCCAAGCCCGGATTAACATCCGCTAAAGCTATTCCCAATTTAAGCAAAAGTGAATTACCAAACGTTTCCCATTTTCCTACATTCCCTTTATAAAAAATATCACCATCTCCAAAAGCATCTGAATCTTCAGATAAATTACTGATATCTGTTTTCAATCTTGAAATCAAAGAAGTGTAAATATCAGCAGCTTTATCATATTTAGGCAAAGGATAGGCATCTATATCTAAAGCTTGCGTATATGGAATATCACCATAAGTATCTACCAAAACCTGAAATGTGTATACCTGCATAATATCAATTACTGCTAATTGATTCTGTTTCACCCCCGGCCATGTCGCTTGTTCTTGAAAACTAGGCACATAAGCATTAATAGCTCTTTTTGCCTGGTCTAAATTCTTTAATACATTCACATAATTATCAATCCAAACATTATTAGAAACATTTCTATTGGTAAAATCATAATTACTTTCATTTACATAGATAGTCTCTTGCCAATATTGCATGGTTAATCGAAAGTTATTTTCGTTAACACTCGGAGTAGTCATATAGTCACTTAATTCTTTCTGTGCATATGTTATTAAGGCTTCCGGCGTTGTATTATATGTAGCATGTTGATCCGTATTTACATCATCAGCTGTTTGACATCCAATAAACAGCATCGTGACTAAGGATGTTAATATATATTTTTTCATGTCTTTTAAAAATTAATTTTCACATTTAACGAGATATTCCTTGTACTTGGAAGTGGGCCTGATTGATACCCTTGAATATTACCTGCCGACAAACCTGCTTCAGGATCTGAATAAGGTAAATTCTTGTGTATAATCCAGAGGTTATTTCCTATTAAACTCACAGACATTCCTTGTATAAATTTGGAATTAAAAATATTTTTATCAAACTTATACGTTATCGCTACTTCTCTAAGTTTTACAAAACTCGCATCATAAATATATGCAGATTGCGGAAGGTCCGTTTGTAAAACCTGGCTCGATTGAGACCTGTCTAATCTAATAGTATTTGGAATATAATGTCCAGGATTATTAGGATCTGCCATTACTCCCGGTTGGATGATTCCTCCCCCATTAGCCAATGTATTTCTTATTGGATTTCCAAGATCATTCAATCCTACAGATTCCGGATAAATACCTGTTCCATAACCGTACGCCTGGTCTAACGAGAATATTTTTCCACCTTGTCTCCAATCAATTAAAAAGCTCAATGATAAGTTTTTATAGGTAATCATATTACTCAAACCTGCACTCCATCTGGCCTGGAAACTTCCTTGACCATAGATCGCTTTATCTGTTACCAGGTAAGCTCCGTTTGGCCCTACAATTTTTTGTCCATTGGAATCATAAACAAAATCAGAAGTCCAGAGAGTACCGTAATCTCCATTTAAAGGCGCATTCACACTCGCTCCTCCTTGTAGCCTACCGATTGATATATTCTCAATACCTGGACTAAGTGCGGTTACTTTAGTCCAAGGGTTAGACCAGTTCAAATTAAGATCCCAGGAAAAATTGCTTGTTTTAATAGGCGTTACATTCACTGCTATTTCAAATCCTTTTGTAGTTAACTCACCGGCATTTTGAGTTTTAGCACTAGAACCTGTTGCATAAGAGACAGGCAAAGCAAGAATTTGATCATAAGCTTTATTTTGGAACCAAGATACATCGAAACCTAAACGGTTATTAAACATTTTCGCTTCAATACCAACTTCTAGATTTTTAAGTCCTTGAGATTTAAGATCAAAATTTCTAAGCACTGCATTATATGCATATACAGGAATATCTCCATAAGATGGCTGTGCAAAATATCGATTCAATAGTTGATCAGCAGCAGTATCAGACCCTACCTCTGCATACGCAGCACGAACTTTTCCAAAATTCAACCAACTTGCTTTTATCAAATTAGAAAAGACAACACTCGCTGATAAAGAAGGATACCAATATACCGCATGGTTACTTGGAAGTGCCGTAGACTGATCCCGTCTAAATGTACCTTCTAAATAGTAGGTATTTTTATACCCTAATGAAAGCTGAGCAAAAGCACCATAAACATATTTTGAAATATCAGAAATTAATGGTCTAGCAGGGTTCGATTTTGAATTAGCAATTGTATAGATTCCCGGAGTATACAATCCTCCGGATGTAGATTGTTGATTAGAAAATGCTTTTTGAACATTGATATTCCCTCCCACTAATGCACTAATATTCAAATCATCAGTTATATCCTTTTTATAAGTTGCAATAAGGTCATAATTGGTTTCATTAAATTTATAATTACTTAAGGCATATCCTGATGGCTGAGGAACAATATTCAACCCAAATGAATTTCCAACATATGACCCAACAGCCTTTCTTTCTTCAGTTATCATAGTATACCCATCAGTTCCCATTCTGAATAATAAGTTAAATTCTTTACTTATATCATAATTCAAGCTGAAGTTTCCTGCAAATCTATCTCTGGAATCATTCTGGTAGTTTTCATATCGCTGGAAGTATGGATTATCCCAAAATGCCGGTGACAAATCATCCGACCCATTAATATTCCAGGTATAATTCTTTTTATAAGTCCTGTACAGATAATCTAGATCTTTAATATCTACGTTTGTTGCCCACCACTGTCTAAAGTTAGTCATGATATTATCATTATAACCTGTAGTATTTCTTCCTTTTGTTTTCTGGGTAACATAGTTGGCATAAAAGTTCGCCGTTAATTTATCTGTTAATTTATAAGATGCATTACCACTAAAGTTATTTTTGATCAAAGAACTATTCGGCATAATATCAGAAGCATTTGTATTCGTATAGCTCAAACGATATGTAGCTCTATCGTCACCGCCGCTAAAAGCCAAACTGTTTACATTCGTCGCTCCCACATCAAAAAATTTGACAGGCCCATTTTTAGCTATTTGCCAAGGCGTTCTTTTACCTTCCGTAGGCGAACCTGGGGTGAATGCTCCGTATTGCCATACCGGCGATCCATCATAAGGAGACCCGTACGATGCATCATTTCCAAAATCTACAACTGGACTTCCACCTAAAGTTCCGGCAAAACTGGTTCCTCTATACCCTTGCCCATATTGCGTCTGATATTTTGGAAAAGTTGATTTATCCACAAAAGACATGGTCAGAGAGGTTGAAAACTCCATACCAATACCTTCTTTATTTTTCTTCCCTCTTTTGGTTGTAATAATGATAACCCCATTTTGCGCTCTGGATCCATAAAGAGCCGTTGCGGCGGCACCTTTAAGAACGTTAACCGTTTCTATATCATTAGGATTTATATCAGATATGGAACTACCATAATCATACCCTCCACCTCCGGTATTTTGGGACGTTGTATTGATATTTTTATTCAAGATAGGAATTCCGTCTACAACAAAAAGAGCCTGATTATCTCCTAATAGAGACTTATACCCTCTCGTTACAACATTGATGGATCCGCCAAAGTTGGTACTCTGTTTAATTTCTAAGCCGGCAACCTTACCGGAAAGGTTATTCAAAAAGTTGGTTGTTGGATTTTTATTGACGGCATCCCCTTTTACTTCTTGGGTAGCATAACCGAGAGATCTTTTCTCTCTTTTGATTCCAAGTGCGGTTACTACCACACCTTCAATTTCTTTTGTTTTTACAGTATCATTCTTCTTTTCTTGGGCATTCGCCATAGCCACAGAAGAAGTCAACGCCAACACAAGAAGACTGGTTGTTAGTTTCTTCATATTAAATTAGTTTTGTGATTTCACAAATTTGTAAAACTTTTCTAAAAACACAAAATAATTTCTTAAAAATTTATTAAAATTCAATAATCATCAATTAAAAAATACTAAAAATCATTAAATTAAGTTAAAAAAAGTTTTTTTAACAAAAACAAAAATAATTAATTGATATTATTTTTTTAAAACATCAATATGATCAATAATGAATAAATTTCTTAAAAAAATAAATACAAACACTTGACAAACAACACTATGCAAAATAAACATGATTTTATATTAAAAAATACAATGCTAAGCATATGTATTTTCCAAAGCACAATTCACCCTTAAACAGTCTTTAAATAAAAAAACCACCCGAAGGTGGTTTAAAATATATTGAAATTTGAAAGTAATTAAATTAGTTTCTTGCCCAGAACGGAGTATACTGATTTTTAGAGAATACATCCGAATTACTTATCGCAGGAATATTTTTTGCATTAGCAATATATTCCGAAAGAGGGTACATCAATCTATTTGGTTTTGGATTCGTTGCAATCGTTGCAGAAAGCGTAACAGGGAAACCTGTTTTAGTATAATCAAAGAATGACTGCTCAGGATTAACACCTGTTAATGCAATCCATTTTTGAGTCATGATAGCCTCCATTTTATTTGCATCAGTTCCTGTCCAGCCAAGACTTGGAATATTTTGTATAGCAGCAATATAAGCAGCAGAACCCGTTGCCCCAAAGAAGTTATAAGAAGCTGTAATAGCATCGCTAAAGTTTCCTGCAGCATTAGAAAAAAGACCAGGATATCTTAAAGCAGCTTCTGCTTGTAAAAATTTAGACTCAGCTCTGGTCATAATAGGACCTGATTTTGCAGATGCCATGTCAATATATTCTCTTGTAGAGCCAGGAGTCTTAGATCCAACTGTAATTCCGTAGTTAAATCTAGACACAGCAGTTCCTCCAGTAGGCACACCTGGTTGACCAGGCACATTACCTTGTCTGATTCCCAGAACTTTACCTCCTATAAGATTAAACATTCTTGCTCTTCTTCCGTCAACAATATTGTTAAACTTTTGATAAACAGGACGAGCATCATTTTCTGAATTTCCATTTAAAATAATTTGTATATTTTCTGATGCCACATTTTCAGAAAAATTATTTGCTCTAGTTCCTGAACTAAGATATACAAAATAGTTTGTAAATGGATTTTGTTGAGCATCATTCGCTGAAGAGTACCCAGGGTTCTCAAGTACATCTACATCAATAAACTGGGCACCACTAAGTTCCGCCAATTTTTGATCTCTAAATGCTGCCATACTTCCTGTAACATTAGACATTCTTAATAAATATCTTAGTTTTAAAGTATTGGCAAATTGTATCCATTTACCTGCATCACCACCAAAAACAATATCATTCTCCGGTTGTTCACCAACTCCTGATTTTAAAGTAGCAATAGCTGCATCAATATCAGCGATAGAGGCTTTATAGATATCTTCACCTTTATCATACTTAGGAGTCAACAAATTTTGTCCTTGGAATGCTTCTGAATAAGGCATATCCCCATAAAGGTCAGTTAAAATTTGAACATAATTAGCCTTCATAATTTTAGCCATTGCTTTATGCTGGATAAATTTATTTGTAGGATCATTATAAGAATTTATTTTGTCCAAGTTTGCCACTCCTCTAAATAAACCATCCCAAACCTCATTATAAAATATATTGGTTACATTAGGTTTATAATCATCTACAAAAGGAGCTCCATATACCAAAGAGTTACCTGCTGTAGCATTCATTACTACACTAGCGAATTTATTCAAAGTCCTTCCTTGCGCATAATAACAAGATGTAATTCCAACAGGAAGCATTTCATTAGGAGTCACCTGATCTAACGGGATATTGTTAGGATCATCATTAATATCAAGATATTTATCACAAGATACTGTAGTCAATATCATTGAGAGAGATAAAAATACTGTTGCTATTTTTATAATTTTCATATTTTTTAATTTATTAGAAAGAAACTTTTAAGTTAACACCAAAAGATCTTTGGGATGGATATTGACCTGTAATGGCAATTCCGGCACCATTACCACTTGAGTAAGCAGTTTCAGGATCCGCATAATTTCTGTTCTCTTTTGCATATACAAAGAATGGATTTCTAGCAAAGATCCCTACTGTAAGACTGTTAACAAAAGTTGAAGCTAGAACAGACTTAGGTAAATCATAAGACAATCCAATTTCTCTTACTTTGAACGCTGTCGCATCCAACACCATTGTTTCACCTAGTTTTTGCATAGCTTGTGATGTAAAATAATTTACAACACCATTATAGTCTGCTGTACCATTTACAGGGGTATTGTTGGCAACATATTGTCCATTAACTAATTGAACTGAATTTGGAACTACATAACCTTGCGATCTATCAAAACCTGCTGTGTCTTCTGTAAGCCCCGCAAACTGAAGAACGTTTTTCCCCATCGCAGCAAACTTACCTCCTTTACGGAAATCCATTGTTCCTGAAAGCGTAAAGTTTTTATATCTGATGTTTGTATTAAACGTAAGAGTATAATCAGGCGTTATCCTACCCATATTTTTGAACTTACTGTCAATAAGAGGAACTCCGGCTTTATCCACAATAATTCTTCCCTGATCATCTCTTTCAAAGCTTGTAGCTTTAAGAACAGTAAAGTCTTCTCCTCTAACTGCAAAAACCCCAATACCAAAACTTTGGTATGGTACCGCTATCGCTACTTCGTCTAATCCCTCAGGCAGCTCCAATACTTTAGATCTTGAACTTGCAAAACCTGCTCTCAAATTCCAAGTGAAATTTTGAGATTTAAATGGAGTTGCCCCTAAATCAATCTCAAAACCTCTCATTCTGGTTTTTCCAAAATTATCCTTCAACTTAGCCATTCCCGTTGTATTTGAAAGACTCGCATTGGTAATCAAATTCTGTGTATCAGACTGGTAGATTGATCCTTCAAGGGTAATACGGTCATTAAAGAATCCTAACTGAACATTCAAATCAGTCGTGTACATAAACTCTGGCTGAATGGTTCTATTTGTCGGGTTTGTATTGATCCCATAACCAAGCAATCCGTTAAAAGGATATCCTGACGGAGCAATTCCCACATTAGAAGTATCATAAGGTAAAATCCCTGAAGTATTTCCTACTTTCGTAAAACTTGGTGCAATTTTAATATGATTTACAATACCATTTTTCAATCCCTCGAAAGCTTTTGTTGGAATGAAAGAAAGACCAACTGAATAATATGGATACGGTTTGTTATGAAGCTCACCATTAAAATAAGTAGACAAAACAGAACTTTGTTCAACTCTAAGTGTTGAGTTTAAAAATAAATAGTCTTTGTATGATAAATCTAAGTTAGCAAATCCAGCTACAATTCTTCGTCTTGTCGTTGTGTTTTCAAATCCTAAATTATCTAAAACATTCGCTCCATTTCGATCTCCAGGCTGAATAAGGTTTTTAACATTTCGGATATCATACCATCCCGGAGCAATTAATCCTGACCCTCCCATTGCTCTTGAAGTGATGTAACTATCTTGAATATTATTACCAATGTTTAACTTTAAATTAATATCATCTGTAAGATCATAATTAAAGTTTAACATTATATCTCCATAATAACTTCTTGTACTCACTGTACGATTAATATAGTAAGAAGTAAAATCGGCATTTTGTGAATAATCCTGAATAGTTCCTCCATCTAATACAGTTCCAGTATTAGCATATACTCTTGTAGCCTTAAAACCGTCATCATGACTATCTTGTCTTACATTATTTAGAAATACATTTCCTGTATAAGTTAAATTAATATGTTTATTAAAATCATATTGTAATGATAGAATTCCTGACAAATAATCATTAATTGTTTTCCGTCTTGTATGTTCTATTTGATAATACGGATTCTTGGTAAAAGCAGAAAGAAATCCATCAATTCCGGAATTTTTGTATTTACGAATATCATTCATGGTAGGCATTTGGATGATATCATTATATAGATCAGAACTAGTTTCATCGATAATTTTACTAATGTAATTTACCGTCCCATCAATTCTTAGATTATCAAATTTCTTCCCCGCCTTAAATAAGAAACTGTTTTGTGTAAGCTTATCCTTATCAACAACGAAATTATTTTCTACTCTGTTAACGGATAATGTAGCATAAGAATCAGATCCTCCAGAAGTAACCGTTAAACCATTCTGTAAAATAAGTCCATTTTTGAAGAACTTGGCAAAATGGTTTTTTATCGGAGAATATCTTTCATAAATAAATTGATTATTATCCTGTGGAAGCCCTGAAGGCATCATCATTCCACCTATCCTGGGATCATTATACGCAGGTCCCCATGAGGTATTTTCCCATGGCACATAACTTGTCCCGTTAAAATCCGGATCTCCATTAGGATCAACCGCTTCACCAGGAACTCCTTTTCCATATTGTGTTTGCACCTTAGGGAACATAAAAGCCTGGGTCATTTCAACCGAATTAGTCAAAGTAAACTGAATCTTCTCGCTTTTCGTTCCTCTTTTGGTTGTTACTATAATCACTCCATTCACCCCTTGCTGTCCATAAAGAGCTGCTCCTTGCAATCCTTTAATAACATTCACATTTTCAATCATGTCAGGTGGAATCTGCGATAAAATGCTCGCACTAGAAATAACATTATCAATAACTATTAGAGCTTGGTTGTCTCCAGAAATAGATTTATTTCCTCTAATAACAATTCTACTTGTAGCACCAACACCATTATCAGTCTGGGTAATCTGTAATCCAGAAACCTTTCCTGTTAAGGCCTGTACCGCATTAGGTGAAGATGCTTGATTTAATTCTTTGGTTCCAACTACTTGCTGAGCATTAGTAATCGCATCAGCTTTCTTTTTTAAACCTAGAGCTCCTGTAACTACAATTTCTTCAATATTCTTAGTTTTTATTGTATCTCCCCCTCTATTTTGGGCATTAACAACAAAAAAAGATGAAGAAAGTGCTACAATAAGAACACTTGCTGTTAGTTTCTTCATGTTTAATTTTTGATTATTTTTTATAGAATACAAATATGTGAAACTTTCCCAAAATCACCAAAAATTTCGTTAAAATATTTAAAATACAGAAAATACAACTAAAAAAAACATCTTTAAATTGACAATAAACAATATAAAACTGGAATATTTTAAACAATGAACAACACACCAAAATCAACGATACAACAACCAAAACATAGCCTAAACATAGAGTACACATCGTAACGTAAGGAAAAGTAAAAATATAATAAATCCACTTTTTTATAAATTTCATATTTTTGTAATAAATAGAAGAAATAATTTATGGAGTTAATTAAAAATTGGTCAAATATTTACATTGAAGCAGGATGTGATGAGGTAGGAAGAGGCTGTTTAAGCGGACCAGTTGTTGCAGCAGCTGTCATTTTACATGATGATTTTGAGCAAAATCTGATTAATGACTCCAAGAAATTAACATTCAAAACCAGAATGGAACTGGACAGTTACATCAAGGATAATGTAAAAAATTATGCTATTGCAGAACTTCCACCGGCATTCATTGATGAACATAATATATTGAACGCTAGCATTCATGCTATGCATCGAGCTTTGGATAAATTAACCATAAGGCCAGAACTTATTTTGGTTGATGGGAATAAATTTCATCCATATAATTACATTCCGCACCAATGCATCATTAAAGGAGACTCTAAAGTATTATCCATTGCAGCAGCATCTATTCTTGCAAAAAACTACAGAGATACTTTAATGATTAAACTTCATCAAGAACACCCTGAGTACGGATGGGATACCAATTTTGGTTATGCCACAAAAAAACATCAGGAAGCTCTTATAAAATATGGTCCGACAAAGCATCACAGACAGTCTTTCAGACTCAAATATGATTAAAAAGTTGCGCATTATCAATTGTTAGATTATCAATATCTTCAATAAAATTTAAAATCTTGACTAGTCCTAAATAAGCGTTACAGATTAATAGGATAAAATTATTAATAAATTATAAGATAGTTGTCGGTTTATTT
>NZ_PIZV01000042.1 GCF_002835665.1 Chryseobacterium sp. PMSZPI | reverse complement strand
CTCCGTTTTACATACTGATTTTTAAATGATTCCATAACATTACTTTTTTTTGTGTAACGCTATATTAGGACGAGACATCTATCTAAATAAAAAAGAGAAGCGGTTTACTGCTTCTCTTTTTATGATTTATTTATAATTAGATTATTTCTTTTTATTTCTAATCTGTTCCTGAGCTTTTTGCTGCTCCTGAGCTTTTTCCATCATCTCTCTCATTCTCTTCTGGAACTTACCTTCAGCTTTTGGCTTTTCTTTGTTAGCCTGAATTTGAGCATGAATTTTCTTCTCATCTAAAATCCAGTACTTAATAACCAGAATAATAAGGATATTGATCGCGTTCGACACAAAATAGTACCAAGAAAGACCAGATGCCGATGTATTCAAGAAGAATAAGAATGTAATTGGGAAAATATACATTAATACTTTCATATTTGGCATCCCTTCCTGTTGTGGCTGCTGCATATTTCCCGAAGTCATAATTGTATAAATTAAGATCACCACTGTACATGCTAATGCAAAAATACTCAAATGATCTCCTAAGAAAGGAACTTTAAAAGGTAATTTGATCAAATCATCATAAGCTGTCAGATCCTTTGCAAACCAGAATCCCTGACCTCTTAAATCAATAAAGTTCGGGAAGAAACGGAATAGCGCATAGAAAATTGGAATCTGAACCAATGCAGGCAAACATCCCGCCATCTGATTCACCCCTGCCTTCCTGTAGACTTCCATCGTAGCTTGCTGCTTCTTCATTGGGTCCGCATCCTTGAATTTAGCATTTACCTCATCAATTTCAGGACGGATCACTTTCATCATGGCACTCAGCTTATGCTGTTTGTACATGATTGGTGACAAGATTAACTTCACAATAATGGTTAGTAAGAAAATGGCCCAACCAGCAGTTAATCCCCAAGACGCAATAAAGTTATACATCGGAATAAAGAACCCACGGTTCATCCATCCGATAAAAGACCATCCTAATGGTAAGATTTCATCAAAATTCTTATCATATGATTTAAGCAATGGCAAATCCAATGGCATAAAATACCAAGTGAAATCCTGGTTCAATTCACTTCCCGTCATTTGAACAAAACCTTCATAGTTGAATTTCTTCAAATATTCTCCTTCTTCAACACTTTCCTGATTTCCTTTGCTTTGTGTAAATCCATTTTTAGCTTCAATTACTGAAGAAAAGAACTGCTGTTTTACCCCAATCCAGTTCAGCGTTTCTTTTTCTTCATTCATTGTAGTTCTTCCATCATAATCATAATCTTTATAATTATTGAATGCATATGAGAACTCGGAATGAGATTGCTCCTGAGCTCTACCTTTTTCTAAGTTTCTAACATTATAATCCCAGATAAAATCAGCTTTATTATCTGATGTAATTTTAGAAAGACCTTGAGTTCTTACTTTAAAGTCTAAGGTATATTTTGGAAGCAGTGTATAAATAAACTGAATAACCGCTCCATTATAATCTGCTGTCAATGTTACAGCATTTCCGTTTACCGTTGGTGTAAAAACTAAATCTTTAGTATTGATTACTTTTCCTGTTTTATCTTTAAACTGGAAACCGTAGTTTGAATTATTTTTATTAATCAGATAAAGAGGTTGATCTGCATTATCTGTTTTGTGGTCGTATGCTTTATACTTTACAAGTTCCACTTTTGAAACTTGCCCTCCTAGGCTTGAAAATTCCAATTTCAATTCATTATTAGCCAGATTTGCTGTTTGAATAGCATTAGGAGTTACATTTGGATTGATATTACTTGCCTGAGTTTGCTTTACGGCACTTTTAACCTGTTCAGTTTTCTGCTGCTGAGCTTTTAACTCTTCTTCCTTCGCTTGTTTGTTCTGGAAATAGAACATAAAACCGAAGAGAACCAGGCATAAAACCGCGAAACTAATCATTTGCTTCTTATCGATTCCGTTGTTTTGTTGCATTTTATTTTATATTAAAATTTTAAATTTAAAATGGATGTACCCTAGTACATAATTTGAGCTGACAAAAATACTGTTTTTTTATCAAAACTCTATGCTTTACCATGTTACTATATAATAAACTCAAGCTGAGAATAATCAGCCTGAGTTTATGTTTAGACGTTTATGATAAAAAATTACCTTATTTCTTTTCGCAAGCCTTAATGAAAGCTCTGAATAAAGGATGTGGTGTTGCTACCGTACTCTTATATTCCGGATGATATTGAACTCCCACATAGAAAGGGTGATCAGGCAATTCAAGTGCTTCTACCAATCCGGTTTCAGGATTTGTTCCCGTAGCTAAGAAACCATTTTTCTCAAATTCCTGCAGGTATTCACTGTTGAATTCATAACGGTGACGGTGTCTTTCGGAAATATTTTTACTTCCATAAATTTCAGAAAGTTTAGATCCGTTTTTCAAAGCACACTTCCAGGCACCAAGACGCATAGTACCTCCTTTATCTATTACATTTTTCTGTTCTTCCATTAATGAAATCACAGGATCCGGAGTAGCTGTATCAAATTCCATTGAATTCGCTTTGGTGTGTCCTAAAACGTTTCTTGCAAATTCAATCGTCATAATCTGCATTCCTAAACAGATTCCCAACATCGGAATTTTATTTTCTCTGGCATATTTTGCCGTAAGAACTTTTCCTTCAATTCCTCGATCTCCAAAACCAGGGGCAACAAGGATACCATTCACTCCTTTCAGAACATCTTTGATATTATCTTCTGTAATATCTCCACTGTACACCCATCTTACTTTCACCTCGGTTTCAAGATCTGCTCCTGCATGCTTGAATGCCTCAGCAATAGAAATATAAGAATCCTGAAGGGAAACATATTTTCCTACCAATGCGATTTCAACAGTTTTCTTAGGGTTCTGGAATTTTTTAAGGAAACTCTTCCAGTCTTTAAGATCTGCTGTTTTATCACTTTTCAGATTAAGTTCTTTCAATACTACATCATCAAAGTTTTGCTTCTGAAGGTACATTGGCACTTCATAGATCGTTTCCAAATCTTTACATTCAATTACATTATCTAAAGGAACATTACAGAATTGAGCCAGTTTTGCTCTTTGATCTTTTGGAATCTTATGCTCTGTTCTGCAAACTAAAACATCAGCCATAATTCCACTTTCCATCAACTGACGTACAGAGTGTTGTGATGGTTTGGTTTTTAATTCTCCACTTGAAGCCAAATACGGCAATAATGTCAAATGGATTACCATAGAATTGCTCTCTCCCAGTTCCCACTTCAACTGACGAACAGTTTCAATGTATGGTAAAGATTCAATATCCCCAACTGTACCTCCGATTTCCGTAATGATGATATCGTAGTCTTGTTTTGAAAGGATTTTAATTCTACGCTTAATTTCGTTAGTGATATGAGGAATGACCTGAACTGTTTTTCCAAGGAAGTCTCCTTTTCTTTCTTTTTCGATTACAGTTTGGTAGATTTTTCCTGTAGTAACGTTGTTGTTTTGGGATGTAGGAGCATCAAGGTAACGCTCATAGTGACCTAAATCCAGATCCGTCTCCGCACCATCTTCAGTCACATAGCATTCTCCATGCTCATAAGGATTCAAAGTTCCCGGGTCGATATTGATATAAGGATCAAGTTTTTGGATCGTTACGTTAAAACCGCGTGATTTTAGCAATAGTCCCAGAGAAGCAGACACGATTCCTTTTCCCAAAGATGAAGTTACACCTCCTGTCACAAAGATGTATTTTGTATTCTTTTTACTCATTAGATTAGGTTTGTGCAAAGTTATGGGAAAAAGAAATACAAAGCAATTTTTTAAATTTTGAAAATACAAAAACAGCTTTCAAACTGCCATAAAACCTGATTAAAATTTCTTTAAAACATGTAAAGACCATTACCTTTTCAATTCAACAAAAAAAGGTTTTCCAAACACTTTGAAAAACCTTTTTTAAAATTAAATAAGAACCCGTTGTGCATTTTGAGCTAAAATTACCTGAGTTCTAAGCAATAAAGTCTGGTAAATGGGTTTGAAGCTGGAAGGAAAGAAGCTGGAAGTTACTTTCAGCTGTAAAGACGACAGCCTATAGCATCATTAATTTTTGCTTCAATATCGATAAAAAAAATGAATCATTATTCTTTATGACCTCCATTACTCCCAGCTTCCAGCTCCCGGCTTCAAAACTGCTTTATTCCGAACTGACATTTAATATCAAAATGCACAACGGGTAAATAAAATATTTCTTATTGCTTAATCAACTCAAAATAAAGACTAACCTCAACATCTTTTGCCACTCCGGCCCCTGTCGGATCATATTTAATTCCGTAATCCAGGCGGTTGATTGTAAATTTTGTCTGAAACCCCATTACCTCTTTTCCTTTCTGATTTTTCGTAATACCTCCAAACGTTACAGGAACACTGATCTCTTTCTCCACATCTTTAATTTTCAAACTCCCTTTTAAAATATAGGTATTATTTTTATCCTTAGTAATCGAGTTACTCGTGAATTTCATCTCAGGATATTTGGCAACATCAAAAAATTCTTCACTCATCAAATGCCTGTCTCTCATTTCTACTCCGGTATTTACTGAGCTGGTACCTACACTGAAATCAAAATTAGCATTATCCAGATTAGCTGCATTGGTAACAACTTTTCCGTCAAATTTATCAAATCTTCCCTGTACGAAACTAATCCCCATATGTTTGATATTGAAATTAACGGAAGAATGCATCTGGTCAACAGCCCAAGTATTCTGCGCAAAAGCAATAACACTTAGCAGTACCAGCACGAAAGATAAAAATACTTTTTTCATTAGTAATTATATTTTACATTAATATTTAAATTAAACAAAGCTAAGATATAAAAGATATTTACATTTAACATAAATTCAGTACAATACATTTTATTTCCATTTTTAAAGAAAATTGGAAGCTGGAAGAAAGAGACTGGAAGTTAACTTTCAGCAATAATTACTGAAAGTCAATGACACAATTAATTTTACTCTCAAGAAAATAAACAGGTGGATAATTATTCTTTACAACTTTCATAACTTCTATCTTTCTGCTCCCAGCTTCAACCCTGATCAAGTCAGAAACTCTTATCCCGAACTTAAGTTATTAAACAATACTTTAAGTTAAATTTCAAGAAAAAAATCATTTTTTTATAACTTCGCAGTATGGCAAAACTGAAAACAGCATATTTCTGTCAAAACTGCGGAACTCAATACCCTCAATGGTTGGGACAATGTAAAAACTGCGGAGAATGGAACACTTTAGTAGAAGAAGTCGTTGAAAAGACATCTCACAAAACTCCTCCTTTTTCGAAATCCAAACAACATGTGATCAACATTGTTGAAGTGGAAGCGATTGAGGAGCCAAGAATCAAAACCCCTTCTGAAGAACTAAACCGGGTACTAGGCGGTGGTATTGTTCTAGGATCTGTTACCTTGATTGGAGGAGAGCCGGGAATCGGAAAGTCTACCCTCTTACTTCAGCTTGCCCTAAAAATGAAGAAGAAAATTTTCTACGTTTCCGGAGAGGAAAGCGCTTCTCAAATTAAAATGAGAGCAGACCGATTAACCGATATTCAAAACCCCAATTGCTATCTGTTTACCGAAACTTCTTTGGAAAAAATCTTGCATGAAGCGAAAAAACTGGAACCGGATTTCATGATTATTGACTCTATCCAGACTCTTCAATCACAACTAATAGAAAGCTCCCCCGGAACGGTTTCCCAAATCAGAGAGTGCTCCAATGAAATCATTAAATATGCCAAAGAAAACAATATTCCCGTATTTCTGGTAGGTCACATTACTAAAGACGGCCAGATTGCCGGTCCGAAAGTTTTGGAACATATGGTGGATGTCGTTTTAAATTTTGATGGCGACAGAAACCACCTTTTCAGATTATTGAGAGCTAATAAAAACCGTTTTGGCTCTACTTCAGAAATTGGAATTTATGAAATGATTTCACAAGGTTTAAAAGAAATTAAAAACCCTTCAGAAATCCTTATCACAAAGAAATTTGAAGAACTTTCCGGAAATTCCGTTGCAGTAACGTTGGAAGGAAACCGCCCTATGCTTATTGAGATTCAGGCACTCGTAAGTACAGCCGTATACGGAACACCACAGAGAAGTTCTACAGGTTTCGATTCCAAAAGATTAAATATGCTTTTAGCCGTATTGGAAAAGCGTGCCGGGTTTCAGTTAGGTGCAAAAGATGTTTTCTTAAACATTACCGGGGGAATTAAAACAGATGATCCTGCATTAGATCTTGCCGTTGTAGCTTCAATTCTTTCTTCCAATGAAGATATTGCCATATCTGAGCATTTTTGTTTTGCCGGAGAAATTGGTTTGAGTGGCGAAATACGACCTGTAGCACAAATTGAACAAAGAATTTCGGAAGCTGAAAAACTTGGGTACGAAAAAATATTTGTATCCAATCTTAATAAAATACCAAAAAGAAAATTTGGAATTAAGATCGAAGAAGTTAGTAAGATTGAGGACTTTCATGAAAGGATTTTTTAGAATTCCATGATTTAAAATAATTCAATTGTGTTTTAAATTTTGGCTAAAGCCAATGGATGATTTATATATTTTAAGGTGGGCTAAAGCCCACCTCTATTGATTTAGCTAAGCATATATTGAAACTTACAGTATTATGTTTTCTTTTCATTTTTTAATTCATATCTTTAATCTATGAATTACCTGGCTCATTCTTTTCTCTCTTTCACCGATGAGCAAATCGTTGGACAATTTCTCGAAGATTTTATCCGAAACAGAGAACGTTTTTCTTTTCCAAAAGGGATGCAGGACGGCATCACGATGCATAGAGCCATTGATACGTTTACAGATTCTCATCCAGCTATTCATGAGGCTAAAAAAGTATTTGCTCCTTTAGTAAGATTATATGCCGGTGCATTCATAGATGTGTCTATGGATTATTTTGTAGCGAATGATCTTTCTTTGAACTCTCCTGCTGAATGGAAAGCACACTCACTTCGGGTGTACAGCGTTTTAAATGCTCACAAAAAGTGGCTACCGGACAACCTCAAAAGAATGCTGGCTAAGATGGAACAAGATGATTGGCTTTATAATTACCGTGAAGATTGGGGCATTAAATTCAGTATTCAAAATGTTCTTAACAAAGCTCAATATCTGGATAAAGATATTCCTGTTTTCGAAGCTTTTTTAGAACATAAAAATGATCTTCAAAAATGTTACAATGATTTCTTTCCTGATTTATTAGTTCATGTGAAAGGAATCAACACTTTACTTCAATTGGATAATTAATATCTAAAATTGCTTATACAGATAACGATTGGGGTAAGTCATTTTTTCACTTTGCCTTTTCCCATTCACAATAATGTGGACAATATTCATCTGATCATCAAAAAGATTATATAAAAAACTTACGGCTGCTTCCACTTTTTTAGGACTCTCCACTGGTTCCGACTCAAGGAAAACATTTACAGATTCCTGATCTTCCTCGTATCCGACATAATTGATCTTTAAAAATTTATTGTCTGCTTTTAGCTTAAAGTACTCCAGACAATATTTTTGTAAAGCGTCATTAAGTTTCGTCTTATATTTTGTGTCATTAAAATGAAAAGCACTACCATATTTCTTCCCTAAACCATCTTCTAAATCATCTAAGAAAAACCGGCCCGTGACTTCAAATGTTTTGGATTTAGAATTATAATTTATTTCTACAGAACCCACATGATAAGGATGAACTTTTTTATTAGCTCTTATAAAACTTTGAAAAACGAACATCAATGGTACAAGAAATAAAAAAAAGAGTCTTTTAGGCATTATTCTATATTTGAAGCAAATATAAAAAAAGCAGCAGTTATAGAAACCGCTGCTCTTAATTGTTATATAATGGACTTTCTTTTATTCTTTAATCACTTTCTTCGTGATTTGGGTATCATCATTCAGTTTGATTGTAAACAGATAAGCCCCTTTCACCAATCCGGACAGTTCTATTTTATTAGAAGCTTTATCCACATTAGCTGTTTTAACCAATTTTCCGGATGCATCATATATTGTAACCGATGCTTTTGAATATTTTCCGAGCATAACCTGTACCATATCTTTAGCCGGGTTTGGAGTAATATTAACATCCGAATTCAATGTCAGATCTTTTGTTCCTAACGTTGAGTTTGTTTTTACAAAGTACCCTCCAAGGCCTGTAGTTTGAAAACTTACTTCCCAGTATTTATAGGTTTCATTCCATACAATATCAGCAACATTCACAGGGATTACAACAGCAGGACTTCCAAAAGAAGCTATAGTACCGGTACTTCCTGCACTTGTTCCTGTGTATTTTTCCACAACAAGGTTAGCTTTATTGGCATTATCAGTACTTGAAGTAGGTAACTTGATCGTGCTTGTTAAATTGTATGCATCAAAATCTTCCTGTTTGAAATATAAGGTGATTTTTCCTGTAGCTGTTGAAGCATTTTCTACCGGATTGATTTCATACCTTCTCGAAACATAATTAGATTGCGCTGCATCTACCCATACTTTTGAGGTCACGTTTCCGGTAATTGTGCTCGCAGCTTCTTTTTCCACTCTTGCGATAAATTCACAGTTATTGATAAAATAATTTTTACCGGCTGCAATAGGTAAAGTTTTAGATAAATTAACTGTCGCTAATTTTTTTATTTCAGGTTTATCTTCATATACAACAGCTCTGATTCTCAAATTCCCATTTAAGGAGGTCCAAGTTGTCCCGTTATTATTGGAGTATTTACTCCTTCCACTAGAAGACCCCTGTTCAGCGAACAAAGCCATTCTTCCTCCTGAAGTATTTAAGACTACATAAAAATCCTCTTTTGTGGTAATATTTACATTCAAATCAGAAAGATTGATATAGTTCCAACCTACCCGATAAAAAGTATTTTTAATCGAGGTAAATGATTTTGAAGCAATCAGTTCTCCCGGATTTCCGCTTGCGTCTACTTTTTTAATATCAATAGTAAATGGTACATTTCCCATTGCTGGATTAGCAGTAAAAAAGTTTACCCCGCTTAACTTCCCTGTTCTGGTAGGTGTGTATTTTACTGCAAAAACAATATTATCCCAATAATAATTGCCTGCAAATGGGTCTTGATAAAATTGTGTATCATAAGTAACACTTTCAAATTCTGAAACTGCACACCCTATTTCACTCGCAACAGCTTTATAAATATTAAGTTTCCCATACCCCCATCTTGGGTTAGGTACAGCTCCAGTTTGAGCATCTTGTGTTGCTGCATTCGTTAATCTCGTTTTTACGGTAGCAGCTGTTAAATTAGGATTTGCCTGCAATAACAAAGCAACTGAACCTGCAACTCCCGGACAAGCCATACTGGTCCCCGTATTAATTACATATTTATCACTAATTCGTGTTATTGACTGAGAAATCTGACCTTCGGGACTATTCGAAGACATAGCAGAGATTACAAACTGTCCGGAAGCAGTAATTTCAGGCTTTAAAATCCCATCTACTCTAGGTCCTTTATTACTAAAATTGGAGATTCCTTCTACGGTTACTCCATTTATTCCATACAAGCCATCATCTGCACTGCTTAAAAAATTTGCTCTACCATTATAAGATGCTACTGTAATCGCTGTTGAAGCATTTCCGGGGCTTCCTACAGCATAATCACTATTTCCATTATCTAGTTGTGCCAGAGTATTATTATTTGAATCTTTACCCATATAGAGCCAGCCATGGGTAACAATTGGTGCTGTTCCGGGATTTGTAACTTCTAATTTATAAGCTCCCTGACAATTTGCTGTAGATCCTGTTGCTCTTTTAATAAATAAAAAAGCATAGCTTCTATTATTATCATTATCAATATTATTTTCTAAGATAGCTTGAAAACCTCCTGATGAAATACTATTTGTTGTGAACCCACCAAAGTTTTGAGTATATTGCTGACCGTCAGGAGTAGTCAGTCTAGTTGTTACAGGAGTCGTATTATTAGTATACATCATAAAACCAAGTACACTACCATTAGTTGTATTACTTGCTACTGTAAAAGTATAACTCTGAGTAGCTCCTGGTTCAATATTTATACTTCTGTGAAGCTTATCACCGTATTCATTTCCTGCTGCTATTACTACGACTCTTCCCGGGCCTGATGCTGTAAAGTTATTAACAGCTACCTCATCAGCTGTTGTTCCATCATGCCCATTAAGATGTCCTCCAAGGCTCATATTTACCACAATAGGTCTATTTAGAGCTGTTGCAATATTTTTAAAATAGGTTATGGCATTAATTGTATTAGTTGTAGAAAAAGATCCATTTCCGCCCTTAACAATAACAAGATCAGCATTGGTAGCAAAACCTTTATGCCTTTTATCAGAGAAACCTGCTCCATTACCAGCAGCTGTACCTGCAACGTGCGTTCCATGTCCGTTACTATCTTGCTCACGAACAATCCCTGTAGGAGTTCCATCTATTTCATCCTCAATCTGGGCCCTTGTATATTCTACTCCTACGTTAAATCCTGTAGGCGGAGCTTCGGTTCCTTGTGCCGTCAATGTCTGATCCCAAATAGAATAAATTCTACTTTTTGTTTGATCAGTTGCCCCACGGAAATCGGGATGCTTCCAATCGATACCGGTATCATAGACTCCTACCAACACTCCACTCCCGTTATAAGACATATTATTAAGAATTCCGTCCTGAAGTAAAGAAGCGCCTGATTGTATCCTGCTTACATCATTATTCACCCGGTCAATACGAGGTGCCATAACTGCAGTTACATAAGGAAGGGCAAGGATTTTTTCTATATCTTCAATATCCACTAGTGCCGTTGCAAAACCAGGCAGCACACTTTGCACCAATACGCCGTCAGCTTTTAGCCGTTCCGGAGTTTTGGTATAAATAATACAGGAGTACATCGTTTTTGCTCCTTTTGCCGTAACAACCAAATGACTGGTAAGTTCTTTTTGGATATCTTCCACCCCTTCATTCTTAATACCTTTAGCCAGATTCTCTTTGTTTTTCAACAAAGCTTTAAATCGATAATCCAGTCTTTTCTCTTGCCCGAAATATAAGGATACCCAGAGCGTAAGAAAAATGGATAAAACACCTGTCAGATGCTTTTTCACTACATCCGTAATGTGTACTTTTGTAGAAAATAATTTTTTAAAATTCATTGTGTATGTATTTGATTATTCAATTATACAATATTTAATAAAACACAATAATCAATAAACAATTAATAAAATACATTAAATAATTTTAAAATAAAATAAAAACAAACCATAATAAACAAAATTATTTACAATTCACAATCAAAAAGTTATTTATGCAGGATTTTTTTCTTTTTTTACAATTAGGCTGGGAACATATTATTTCTTTAGATGCATTGGACCACCAGTTATTTGTTTTGGCACTTATTGCCGTATACTCTTACAGTGACTGGAAAAAAATCCTGATTCTTGTAACAGCTTTTACTATTGGGCATTCCATTACATTAGCTTTAAGTATTCTGGATGTTTTCAGAGTTCCTTCGAGTTGGGTTGAGTTTTTAATTCCTTTGACCATTGTCTTAACGTCGTTGGATAATATTATCATGAAAAATCAAAAGCAAACTTTGATGAGGGCTAATTATTATCTTGCTTTAATCTTCGGCCTTGTTCATGGAATGGGTTTTGCCAACACAGCAAGGGTAATGATTGCCAAGAGCCAGAGTATTGCCATGCCACTTTTAGGTTTTAATATTGGATTAGAATTAGGGCAAATTGTAATCGTTTTTGCCATTTTACTCGTTTTGTTTATCTTACTTAATATCTTTAAAGTGAATAAAAAGGATTGGATTCTGTTTGTATCTTCCGGTGTATTTGCTTTAGCTCTAAAAATGACATTAGAAAGAATTCCTTTCTAACACCGAAATATTTTCAATATTTCAACCACTTATTACTATCTTTGGCAAATATTAAATCATTTCGGTTATGAAACTAAAAGTTGTTATATTTTCACTTTCTGTATTTGCATATACAGGTTTCACCGCACAAAATATTCAGAATAACCCCGGCAGTAATCATGGAAATAAATTTGAACAGCTGGGAAACATTCTACCAACACCCAACATTTACAGAACGGCTTCCGGAGCTCCGGGACACGGATACTGGCAAAACAGAGCAGATTATAACATCACGGCTTATCTTGATGAAGATAAAAGAAATCTAAAAGGTTCTGAAACGATTACTTACTACAATAATTCTCCCGATGACCTGGATTATATCTGGCTTCAACTGGATGAAAATGAGCATTCAACAATCAACAATGCAGGCTTTGATAATTCGTCAACACTACGCCCTTCCATTAATGATCAACAGCTCAAAGTAACGGAACTTCCTGTAAAAGATAATGGATACGGTGTTATCCTTGAAAAGGTAACCGATGCTTCGGGCAACCCGTTAAAATATACGGTCAATAAAACCATGATGCGTATTGATCTTCCAAAAATTTTGAAAAAAGGCGAAAAGCTTACTTTCAAAGTAGACTGGAATTATAATATCTCCAACAGAATGAAAATGGGTGGCCGTGGTGGTTACGAAAACTTCCCTGAAGACGGCAATGATCTGTATACGATGACACAATGGTATCCAAGAATGTGTGTTTATAGTGATTTTCATGGCTGGCAAAATCATCAGTTTACCGGAAGAGGAGAATTTGCTTTAGTTTTTGGTGATTTTAAAGTTTCAATGAACGTTCCTGCCGATCATATTGTAGGCGGAACGGGAGAATGTAAAAATTATGATCAGGTACTGACTGCTGATCAGCTTTCAAGGTACAGAAAAGCCGAAAATGCTACAGAACCCATAGAAATTGTAACTTTAGATGATGCTAAAAAAGCAGAGAAAAATCATTCAAAGCAAAGAAAAACCTGGGTTTTCGAAGCTAATAATGTAAGAGATTTTGCATGGACTTCCTCAAGAAAGTTTATATGGGACGGAATGCGTGTTACCATTCCTGAAAACAATAATAAAGTAATGGCGATGAGTTTCTATCCAAAAGAGGCTTATAATCTTTACAGAAAATTTTCCACAAGAGCAGTGGCCCATACAATTAAAACATATTCGGAATTTACCATTCCATATCCATATCCTGTAGCTCAATCTGTAGAAGCCGCCAACGGAATGGAATACCCTATGATTTGTTTCAACTTTGGAAGGACGGAAAAAGACGGAACTTATTCTGAAGCCACCAAAAACGGAATGATCGGCGTAGTTATCCACGAAGTAGGACACAACTTCTTTCCGATGATTATCAATTCCGATGAAAGACAATGGGCATGGATGGATGAAGGACTGAATACTTTCACCGAATATCTTACAGAAGAAAAATGGGATAATAAATTTCCTTCTAAAAGAGGACCGGCCTGGACGATTGTAGATTATATGAAACTTCCCAAAGATCAGCTGGAACCTATTATGAGCAACTCTGAAAATATTGTTCAGTATGGTCCGAATGCCTATTCAAAACCAGCGACAGGATTAAATATTCTTCGTGAAACCATTATGGGTAGAGAGCTTTTTGATAAAGCATTTAAAACGTACGCTAAAAGATGGGCCTTCAAACACCCTGAACCTGCAGATCTTTTCCGTACTATGGAAGATGCCAGCGGTGAAGACCTTGATTGGTTCTGGAGAGGATGGTTCTATGGAACTGATCCTGTAGATATTGCCATTGACAAAGTAACGGTTGCCATTCCCAATTTGGAAACCGATCCAAAAGCTGTCGGAGAAATAAAATATCAGGTAGACAAACCTTTAGTCAGCAGTTTTGAAGATCTTTCAAAAATCAGAAACAGGGAGGATAAGACTATTACTTTCTATGTGGATCAAAACAAAGAGGCCCAGGATTTCTATTATAAATATGACAGAGGCCAGGAAAAAGTGGATAACAATAAAGAATACGTTCTTAAAACTGATGCCACACTTCCTTTAGATGCTAAGGAGAAAGAGAAATTCAAAAATATTACAGGTTATCAGATCGATTTTGTGAACAAAGGCGGTTTAGTAATGCCTATTATCCTTGAATTCACCTTTGAAGATGGTTCTAAATCATATGATAAATCTTCGGCACAAATCTGGAGACTTAATGAGCAAAAGGTTTCAAAAACATATTATTTTGATAAGAAACTGAAATCAATCCAACTCGATCCAATGAGAGAAACCGCCGATATTGATACGTCAAATAATTTATGGACCAACAATGGCGCCGGTGGTGAAACTTCAAAATTCCAATTATTTAAGCAAAAACAAGAGACAAACTCTGCAAGAGGTAGTTCAAACGGAAAAGTGAACCCGATGCAGGCAGCGGGAAAGAGTTAAAAATAATTTATAAAAAGTATTCATAATATGAATACTTTTTTTAGTTTTGCCTATCACAGCAAATTGATGAAATTAACTTAAAAAATGAATACAACTTATCGCCCGGATATACAAGGATTAAGAGCTATTGCATTTTTACTTGTTTTCTTTTTTCATTTGAATAAAGACTGGCTTCCCGGAGGATTCTTAGGTGTTGATTTATTCTTTGTAATTTCTGGATTTTTAATGACCATGATTACCTTGAACGATATAGAAAAAAATAGATTTACATTTATTAATTTCTATATAAAAAGAATAAAGAGGATTATTCCTGCATATTATGTTATGCTGCTTTTCGCCGCTTTTGCTGGAGCTTATTTATGGCAATATTCAGAGATTAAAGTTTTAAGAGAATCGATTATATCTGCCGGCCTGTTTATATCTAACCTAATATTTTCTAGAGGAAATAATTACTTCGGAGCACAAACCAGTGAAAACCCAGTGCACCACACCTGGTCACTTTCTATAGAAATGCAATTTTACATTTTTTTACCTTTTATTATTTATTTTTTCAGAAAGCACCCTTGTAAAAGCTTTTATAATAAATAATAGTTGTATTTTTTACAATTTATACGACTTATCAGGTAGAATTTCAAAACCTTAAAACTGAAATGTATTTTTCACTTTTAAGTAGAATTCCCGAGTTCCTGATCGGTGGAGTTTATGCTTTGATCTTCAAAAAGGGAATTGATATACAACGAAAATATAATAATTTACTTTCTTTTGGAAGTTTAATTATTCTTTTGATTTGCTCGGTTTTCATCACCGAAGAAAGTCATTTTCCCGGGGTTTTAGCACTTATTCCTTGCATGGCGAGTGCTAATCTATTAGTTCTTAAAAACAATGCTTTATCCGATTTTTTATCAACAAAAACACTGGTTTATATTGGTGAACTTTCATATTCTCTTTATTTATGGCATTTCCCAATAATGGCTTTTTTAAGATACAAAAATGAAAGTTATGAATTTAATGTGTTCGAAGTTATTTTCATTTCTGTTACCACATTTGTTCTGGCGTGGCTTTCTTATAACTTTATAGAAAATAAATTTCGAAAAATTACGGATGTTAAATTCTTTAAAGTATTTATTCCTTTGGGATTGTTTGTTGCAGGGTTTTCATTCTCTCTGCTATATATCACAGGATATAAAAAGATTCCGAAAGTCTATTCAGTACCTTTTTTTGGATCCAAATCTCATGGTATAGACAACATTGAAAAATTTGGAGATTTAAGTAA
>NZ_PIZV01000041.1 GCF_002835665.1 Chryseobacterium sp. PMSZPI | reverse complement strand
CCTTGCTTTTTCCATAGACAATGTATTTGCCGCTGTAGCTTTTTCTGATAATATTCTTCTCATTACGCTTGGTGTATTCATTGGTATTTTGGCGATGAGATTCATTGCCCAATGGTTTGTTCGTCTCATGCAAAAATTTCCTTTTCTGGAAACGGCAGCATTTCTCGTTATTGCCATTTTAGGAGTTAAACTCACCTTGTCTTTATACGAACACTTCTATCCCGATACTACTTTTGCCCATTTTTTAAGCAGCCATACCATGGAAATTATGGTTTCAACAGTCACTGTTCTTCTGTTTCTGGTGCCTGTTATGACCAGTTATCTCTTCGGATTTCCCAAACGGGCAAAATAATTTTTCTGCCAAATTTTCACATCCCTGATCAAAAGTCTGCCATTTCATCCATTGGCAGCTGATGGCATACATTTAGAGAATTACAAGACAGAAATAATTAAAAAATAAATATATTATGTCAGTAAACTTTAAACCATTGGCAGACAGAGTTCTGGTAGAGCCAATCGCAGCAGAAACTAAAACAGCTTCAGGAATCATTATCCCGGACACTGCAAAGGAAAAGCCGCAAGAAGGTACTGTAGTGGCAGTAGGTCCTGGAAAAAAAGATGAACCTACAACTGTTCAGGTAGGTGACAAAGTTCTTTATGGAAAATATTCAGGTTCTGAATTGAAGTTAGAAGGGAAAGATTACTTGATCGTAAGAGAAGCTGACTTATTAGGGATCATCGGATAAGACCCCAGATATAAGACATCAGATTTCAGACTTAAAACTGAATAAAAAATAATTTTCAAACAATGCTTGGCGTCTAATATCTGACGTCTGGCATCTAATATCTAAATAAGATGGCAAAAGAAATAAAATTCGATATCGAAGCAAGAGATGCTTTAAAAAGAGGTGTTGATGCATTAGCAAATGCAGTAAAAGTAACTTTAGGTCCTAAAGGAAGAAACGTAGTGATTGAAAAATCTTTCGGTGCTCCACACGTAACGAAGGACGGGGTTTCTGTAGCTAAAGAAATCGAACTTGAAGATAAGGTAGAAAACATGGGAGCGCAAATGGTAAAAGAAGTTGCTTCCAAAACTAATGATATTGCAGGAGACGGTACTACTACCGCTACTGTATTGGCACAGGCTATCGTAAGAGAAGGTCTTAAGAACGTAGCTGCCGGTGCTAACCCAATGGATCTTAAAAGAGGTATCGACAAAGCTGTAACTTCAGTGGTTGCGAACCTTAAATCTCAATCTCAGGAGGTTGGAGATTCTTCAGAAAAAATCAAGCAAGTTGCTTCTATCTCTGCTAACAACGACGATACTATCGGTACTTTAATTGCTGAAGCTTTCGGAAAAGTTGGTAAAGAAGGAGTAATCACTGTTGAAGAGGCTAAAGGTACTGATACAACTGTAGATGTTGTAGAAGGTATGCAGTTCGACAGAGGTTACCAGTCACCCTACTTCGTGACTAACCCTGAGAAAATGTTAGCTGAACTAGAAAACCCATATATCCTTTTAGTAGAGAAGAAAATTTCTTCAATGAAAGAATTATTACCGGTTCTTGAGCCAATCGCGCAAGGTGGTAAGTCTTTATTAATTATCTCTGAAGAAGTTGAAGGTGAAGCTTTAGCTACTTTAGTAGTAAACAAACTAAGAGGTTCTCTTAAAATAGCTGCTGTAAAAGCTCCGGGATTCGGAGACAGAAGAAAAGCAATGTTAGAAGATATCGCAATCCTTACAGGTGGGCAGGTGATCTCTGAAGAGCAAGGTTTCACTATGGAAAACATCTCTTTAGATATGCTTGGAACTGCTGAGAAAGTAACGATCGATAAAGACAACACAACGGTTGTAAACGGAGGTGGTGACGAAGCAAAAATCAAAGGAAGAGTAGCTCAGATCAAAGCTCAGATGGAAACTACAACTTCTGACTACGACAGAGAGAAACTTCAGGAAAGATTAGCTAAGTTAGCTGGTGGTGTTGCTGTACTTTACGTAGGGGCTGCTTCTGAAGTAGAAATGAAAGAGAAAAAAGACAGAGTTGATGATGCATTACACGCAACTAGAGCCGCTGTAGAAGAAGGTATCGTTGCAGGTGGTGGAGTTGCTTTAGTAAGAGCAATCTCTTCATTAAACAATCTTGAAGGAGACAACGCAGACGAAACTACAGGTATCAAAATCGTTAAGAGAGCTATCGAGGAGCCATTAAGACAAATCGTTGCTAACGCAGGTGGTGAAGGTTCTGTAATCGTTGCTAAAGTAGCAGAAGGTTCTGGAGACTTCGGATATAATGCTAAAACTGACGAGTATGTTCACATGCTTGAAGCAGGTATCATCGATCCAACTAAAGTAACAAGAGTTGCTCTTGAAAACGCAGCTTCTGTATCTGGAATGCTTCTTACAACTGAATGTGTTATTACTGAAGTAAAGAGCGCTGAACCAGCTATGCCAATGGGTGGTGGAATGCCAGGAATGATGTAACAACGTGTCGTTGAGACAAATTAATATACTAACCGTTCTGCTTTTGTGGAACGGTTTTTTTGTTTGTAAGATTTAAGTTTTTTGGCAAAAGTGCCTGTCAATCCTTGTCAAGGTTTTAAACCTTGACAAGGATACATACATACAACAATACAAGTAAAAAAGTTGCCCTTGAAAATACAGCTTCTGTATCTGGAATGCTTCTTACAACTGAATGTGTAATCACTGAAGTAAAGAGCGCTGAACCAGCTATGCCAATGGGTGGTGGAATGCCAGGAATGATGTAATAGCGAATCGCTAAGACAAATTTAATATATAAACCGTTCTGCTTTTGCAGGGCGGTTTTTTGTTTTATCATGGTTTTCATTAAGAAATAGTATATTTAGACCTTAAAAAATATATAGCTAAAACCAAAACAACATCAGCGCAATTGTATACATTATATATTGATACAATACTTAAATTTGGATGATAACAGAAATTGTAAAAAACAAAAACAAATGAAAACCCCAATAATCATTTTTTCCATTTTTATCACATGTGTTTTAAATGCTCAAAATCTAAAAATTAAAAATCTAAAAATTGTTGATTATGAAATTCAAAAAAATGGGAATGTTGAAATTTCAACTTATACAACAATTGATAAAAAAGGGAACTTAATTGTCTATTCAGATAGTTGGGATGGAAAAAATTTCTTTCAATATAAATTAACTCAAGAATAGGTTGAAAAATTAAACTTACTTGCAGAAAAGGATTTACAAGCTTTTGTGGCACAAAAAAAATTAAACAAGAATCAAGGTTTTGCAGGAAAAAGAAAGTTTATAAATTTTAATTACAAAGGGAAAAACAAAAGTCTTTGCTTCATTGAACCTTTTATGAATAATGAATTTATGAATATTTTAAAACCATTAAATGAGAAAATTTATCAACATGAGTCTAGTGCAAAAATCACATCGCTTTCAACTGATTTCGGAAAAACTGAAAAGGAAATAATTGAAAGAGAAAAAATCGACAATTATTTACCAGAAAAAGCAGTAATAAGAGTATATTAAAAACAAATTCCCTGCTTCGCAAAGTCTCTGACTTTGAGCCAGAAACATAAAAATAAATCTTAAAAAAAACTCCAAAGTCAGGAGACTTCGGAGAGCGCCCCCCCAACTGTGCAAAGCCTTCTCCTCTTGCATCAATAAAATATATACCCCAGAAATCTACAAATTTAAAGTTCAACTAAAAATATTTCTTAATATTTGAATATCATGAAATTTTTAAATTATCTATTAACTTACATTAACGTATTATTTTTTTTTAACGTCAGCAGCCAAACTTTCAATATAAACGAGCGTCTCATTCAAATCAACACTCGAGAAATTTTCAGACCTGCTTCCCGAATTCAGATGATAAGCTCATTAAAATTTAAGAATGAATATTATTCTATATTTCAGGAGGATCAATTATATTATATGGGACATTCCCAAAAATATTTGGTAAAATATAACATTTCGGGAGAAATACTAGGGACTGTGATATTACCTGAAGATCTTTCCCGTAGTTATTATTTAGATTTTTTCATGTCTGATAATCAACTCTATATCCAACAAAATAATAATGAAAGGTATATTTTTGATATAAATACAAACAAATTTATCAAAACAACCAAAGGAGATGATTTAGTTTATACTGATAACAACTACAAAGTTATGTATAAAAGTTTTGGAGAATGGGGACAAGCAACCTGGTTTATCAATAAAAAAAACAAATCAGAACATTTCACAAGTCTCAATGGTCAAGACATTAATTTCCTTTTCGGAAAATTTCACATAACAAATGTTTCTTCAATCTGGGAAATCCGAAATCCTAAAGAACTCAATAAATGCAACTCTGATCAGTACTACAATGTAATTAACAATAAAAAAAATGGAATATTTACTTCCTATGATTACGTCAAGGGAATTAAGCTTATATATAGAGATACAATAGAATTTGATCCTTATGTTAGAAATTCTATTGATAAACTAAATTATGCCTTCATAACTTCCTTTGTTACTAATAATAATTTATATCAGATTACCCAACTAAAAGATAAAACAGCTATTTCCAAAGTTAGCCAGAATAAAGTGGAAATTGTTAAAGAGTTTAATGAAAAATACAGATTTTTTTCTTGGCATAATCAATTCAGAAATAAACAAAACAAATACAAATTTTTAAAATTCCAAAATGGATATAACTCATTTGGCTTTTTTGAAGTAAATGATAACAATATTGACATTACTAAAGTTAATTACACTCATGACACAATACAATATATTAAGTCTGACAGTATTGTACAGTTACTCTCCTTCTTATCTGATAAGAATGCTATTTCGAAAAAAGAAATAATTAATTTTGAAAAGAAAACAAAGGGGACTGACCTTCAAAAAAGAAGAAACAGCATCAATCATAATTCCTATTTTCCCAAAAAGTTTAATAAGATTGAAGTAGAAACAATTAATTATTTAAAATCTGAAAATGAATATATCACCCAAAACATTGATTATTTATTTGTTAAAAAAGATGAAATGCTAAAAGCAATCTTCTTAGATTGGGATAAGACAATTTTTGTTCATTCTGTTGGTAAAGACTTCTATCCCATCAGAAACGAGAACTATCTTGAAAGTGATAAAAGATTCAGAGAGAAATATTCAGAAATTCAGGAACAATTAAATAAGATAGGAAAACAAGTTAAGGTTACCACTCCATCAGACAAAATAAAATATAACGCATGGATTTTCAATGGATGGCGTATTAATCTATATGGAATTTCAGAAAAGAATATTTATGGAATTAGAGCTTTAATTTGCAGACAGGATGACTTTAATGAAAATGAATAAAATCTCTGCTCCGCAAAGTCTCTAGACTTTGCATAAATAAAATAAATCATCCGAAGTCAGGAGACTTCGAATAGCGGTGTAGACGTACCCAATGATGAAATGCAGAGCCTAAGTGAAGTCGTTCTGTTTATAACAAAAATATCTTTACGCTCATTTTACTAAAAAACGATTTTAGAAAATTCTCTTCAACTTTTTCCTATCTTTAAACCAAGCTATTCCATAAAAAAAACTTAAATAAAATAAATACTAAGCACTAACACCTTTGAAAACAAAATTATTTTTCCTTTCATTATTGGCTTCACTCTTAGCCCACGCACAAACACTTCATTTTAAAAGTCTCACCAATATGTCTGCAGGTAGAGGAGCCACAACCAGTGTAATTGTGAATAATAATATCTATGTCAGCAATGGATATCAGGAAAAAGGAGGTGACGCGAAGTATATTGAAAAATATAATATTACAGATAACAGCTGGAGTATTCTCAATTCTACCCTACTTACCAAAAAATTTGCAAATTCGGAGGCTTACGATAATAAAATTTATATTTTTAACGGTTGGGGAAACAGCCATCTTGAAATTGTAGATCTTGCCACCAATACCATAACGAAGGGGACTGTTAATCGTTCCTATACAGGAAATGCAGGTTCTGCCATCCATAATGGCAAAATATATGTGTTCGGCGGTAGCGGATTAAACGGCGCTGCAACCACTAAATTTTCTAATAGATTTCAATACTATGATATTGCTTCCAATACATGGAATTCCTTACCAGATATGCCCACAGCCAGAGAAACAAAGGGAAAAATTGTGAATGATAAGCTTTATGTCATTGGAGGTTTTAACGGTACCCCATCCCGACTGATCAATGTTTATGATCTCAAGACTAATCTCTGGACCAATCAATATACGATGCCTGCTGGTATATACGGGCACTCATTAGCGGTATCCGGTAATAAAATTTTTATTGTAGGTGGTGTGAATAATCAAAGTTTTCTGGCCTATTTTGATACGACAACCAATACATTACATCAGTTGTCATCCAATATGGTTCCCAGAAGACACGCTGCTGCGGAAGTATATAACAATAAACTATACATCATCGGCGGAAGTACAACGTCCCTCACCAGCTCAGCTATTAAAAGCATACAGGTGGCAGATATCAGCGAGAGTGTACTCACTGCAAGTACAAACAAGCGATAGAACATTGAAGAAAAAGTTACAGCAATGCAGCCAGAAACGGCATTGTAATCAGTAGTAAAAATAACAGCTAACCTATCCATCATACTTCAACGCCCTTTTCCCGTTCATAAAAATAGATTAACTCAAAATCAATAAATTCAAATGAGAAAACATATTATTTCAGGTATTTTAATTTTAATTTTTCAGGTATTCTATGCACAAATAGATACTGACCTGATTAAAAGGAATGTTACAGAAAATCCAAAAGAAAATTATTTTCCGTTACTCGAAAAGTTTAAAATAAATCCAAATAGTTTATCTCAGGAAGAACTCAATCAGCTTTATTATGGCAGTAAATTCATTAAAAGTGATTATAGCATCGGCGATTACAATACTGATTATGATAAAATATGGAAACAAACCCAAAAAAAACTTTCAAAAGTGAAAGCTGAAAAAATAATAGCTGAAGCCGAAGTTAGATATAAAAAAAATCCTCTAAATAAGTTTGTTTTAGAAGGAATGGTTTATTTATATAGTACCATTGAAGATGAGAAAAAACTCAATATTGTTGAACAACAGTTAGATTTAATCAAAAAAACAATCGAAAAAAGTGGAGATGGAAAATCCGAACAAAGCCCTATTTGTGTTATAGACCCTGGCGATGTGCTTGTTCAACTGGACAAATTCAGCTTTATAGACAGAACAAAATTTGGTCAAAAAACCAGACAACTTGAAGATGGAAGCATCTTAAGCATGTATACAATGGGAGACGAAGTTTATTATGTAAAACTTGTCGGTGGTTATTACTAAAGATATTTTGTATTGACATAAATTTGCATTACAAACATATAACTTCAAACATTCTTACGTACTTATGAAAAAAGCATTTGAATTTCTTAAAAAGTTAGAAAAAAACAACAACCGCGAATGGTTTACCCAGCACAAAACAGAATATGATGCGGTTGTAAAAGAAAACAAAGTTTTTTTCAATCAGATTTATACTGAACTTCAGGATCACGATAATCTTAAAGGAATTCATATTTTCAGAATTTACAGGGATGTTCGTTTTTCTAAAGATAAAACCCCTTATAAAACTGATTTCGGAGTTGGCTATTCCCGTTCCAAGCCAATGTTAAGAGGTGGATATTATATTCAATTGGAACCTGGCAACAGCTTTGTAGGCGGTGGTTTTTGGGGACCTGAAGCCAAGGACTTACTTCGTATCCGTAAAGAATTTGAAATCAGCACTACAGAAATTGATAAAATCACATCTGATAAAACCTTTGTCAAATATTTCGGAGAACTTAAAGGTGATTCCGTAAAAACAGCTCCCAGGGGTTTTGATAAAGATCATCCGGCCATCGATTTAATCAGAAAAAAGCAATATCTAGTCCTACGAAAATTTACCGATAAAGAAGTTTTATCTGATAATTTTCAAAAGGAAGTTATTCAAACCTTACTGGCAATGCGTCCTTTTTTTGATTATATGAGTGAGGTGCTGACAACGGATCTTAATGGAGAGCCTTTATTTTAAAATAAGAATTAAAACTTTGTTACTAATTCTAGATAAAAATTCCCATAGGTAACAGAAATAAATGTTTAGATAGTTCTCCTTACAACAGAACGGCTTTTTATTTTTATACATACACATAATTATATCAGTATAATATGTACATTTGAAAAACACATACACATCTGATTTACAAAAATTTATAAATTAAATAAAAAAAACAAATATGGAAAAAGAAAAGCCAACAAGAGCCTTAGTATTAGGTGGCGGTGGACAAGTAGGAAAAGCCTGGTTATCCGGTTTAATATCACAACTCATAGAAGATGATGTGCAACTGCAAAATGCTGATGTAATTATTGGTACTTCTGCAGGCTCCCAAATGGGTATTGAGCTGGCACTCGGTATATTTGACATAAAAAATATACCTGCAGTACCTACTGCATATACCGATTTTAATTACACACCGTCAGATGCGTTTACTCAATTATATCCGCTCATGGCAAAGGCCGCTGTATCATCTGATCCTGAAAGCATAAGAAAAATAATTGGTAAGAGTGCCTTAGAGGCTAATACGATGACGGAAAAACAAGCACTACAACGTATTGATAATTTAGATGGATATGCCTGGCCAAAAAATTTTAAAGCTACTGCCGTAAGTGCTACCACAGGAATATTTTCTTTATGGGATAAAGACTCGGAGGTGGAGCTGAAAATAGGAGTAGCCTCCAGCCGTGCTTTACCAGGGATTTTCCCACCCGTAACCATTAACGGTGATCGATACGTTGATGGCGGAGTCCGAAGTATGATAAATGCTGATGCAGCAGTTGGTAATGATTCTGTAATTGTCATTTCTTGTTTTTCATTGGATATCTCTGCGGATAACACCCCACAAGATATTTTAAACCAAGGGCTTTTAGCAGAAATTGAATTTCTTCGTAAAAATGGTTCAAAAGTTAAGGTAATCACCCCTTCAGCCGAATTTCTAACACTTACAAAAAATGGAACAGATATGCTCAATCTTTCCCTTATACCGGAAGCATGGCAAATCGGAAGAACACAAGCCAACACTGAAAAAGATGATATTGCCGGAGAATGGTTTAAAAACAATAATCAATAACATACTGCTTAATATCAAACTATAGATTAACCACTCTGCTAATAAAGAGTGGTTTTATAATTACATAACTACTATTTTTGAAACTTTTTTTATTAAATTTCATGATCATTACCACTATCACTTATGTTTCATAAAACAATGACCAAATTTTTAAAACTCATTTTCCTTTTCTTATTGATTATTCAAATAAGCGCTCAGGACAAAAAAGACAATTCACTACTTACCAGTGACAATGTAAAGTTATTCACTAAAAAAGCCGGCAAAGGACCATTATGCATTTTTATACATGGCGAGCCTGGTGCATGGAGTGAATCGTTTGAAGAATTAGGTGGTAATAAGCTAGAGTCACATCTCACCATGATCTATTATGACCAAAGGGGAAGTGGACGTTCCGGAGACGCTCAGGACGGAAATTATGCATTAGACAGGATGGTGGAAGATATTGAAGAAATCAGACAACAATACAAAACGGAAAAAGTTTACCTTCTCGCCCATTCATTTGGTGGGATTTTGGCAATCAATTATGCCTCAAAATATCCTGAACATATAAAAGGAATCATCCTCGCCAATTGCACATTGAATCTAAAATATTCTCTACAGCAACAAATCAATTATATGAATCAGCTGATGAATACAGATTTTACGCTTTCGGATTCTTCCTTATTACCTGATTTCATCAAAGCGAAAAATGCATTGGGTAAAAAGGGATTAAACTATAAAATGCTCTCCGACAATAAAAATAATATACAATTATTAAATAAAATTGATAGTAAGAACCCAAGTACTTTTTCTTTTGCCCAAAAAGCATTTTCAATCCCGGAATATTGGAATGATTATACTCCATTGACGCAATCCGTCACAACACCTACCTTAGTCATTACAGGGACAAAAGATCATTCTATCGGAGAGGATCATTATACATCGTTTTTATTCCCTAACCAAAAAATTGCAAAAATAAATGGTGGACATATTCTTTATTTTGAAAACAATAAAGAATTTGTGAAAGTCATTTCAGATTTTATTCTTAAAAACAATGAGTAACCCACATACAATATGAAAAAAATAATACTAGACCTGGCTACGACTTTAGACGGATTTATTGAAGGTCCGAACGGAGAAATCGATTGGTGCATTATGGATGATGATATGGATTTTGACAGTTTTCTCTCAAGTATTGATACTATTTTCTATGGGAGAGTAAGCTATGACACATGGGGAAATTATCAGCCGGATGAAAATGCCGGTGATGAAGCACAAAAACTTTGGAAAACTGTTCATTCAAAAGATAAATTTGTGTTTTCAAGCCAAAACAGAGAGGATGAAAATGCTACATTCATTACTTCGGATATTATGGAAAACGTTTCAGAAATAAAAAGCCGGGGCGGAAAAGACATCTGGTTGTATGGAGGGGCAAGTCTCATCAAAACTTTCATTCAAAATAATCTTGTCGATGTCTACAGAATTTCAGTACATCCAATTGCTCTGGGTGATGGAAAACCTTTATTTGAAGATTTAAAAGAAAAGCTAAATCTAAAACTTGTAAAAACAAATGTTTTCAAATCAGGAGTAGTACAGCTTATTTATGAACCTGCAGAAAACTAATTATTTTATTATTTTATTTAAATTTTAACCAGAACAATACCATGAAAAAACTTTTCTCCTTTTTAATATTATTGCTTTTATCCACCAGTATATTTGCACAAACTGAAAACTATACGACCGCCATCAATCTATTTCAAAAGAATTTTAATGAAGGAAAATATGATGATATTTTCAATACTTTTTCCCCTGAAATGCAGAAGGCACTTCCTCTTGAAAACACCAAACAGTTTTTAACAAATCTAAAAGCCCAACTAGGTGATATCAAGAATAAAGAATTTATAAGTTATCAACAGACAACCTATGCCACTTATAAAACCCAGTTTGAAAAAGCTGTATTTGCAATCAACATTTCACTGGACAAACAAAATAAAATAAATGGCTTATTCATAAAACCCTATGAAGAAGTAAAGGAGTCTCAGAGCAAGACGGTAAATGCATTAACTACTTATCCACAAGATATTGCGGAAACCATTTATTCAAAAGCTAAGGAATTCCCCAATAACACCCAACTGTCGATTGCGATCATTCAAAATGGCAAAACGAATTATTTCGGTATTATCAAAGAAAACGAGATGATAAAACCTATTGAAAATCAGAATAAAATTTTTGAAATCGGTTCTATTACCAAAGTATTTACTTCAACAGTATTAGCCTCTTTAGTGGAAGCGAATACAATCAAACTGAATGATCATGTTAATACCTACTACCCTTTTGCTTTTAAAAATAATATTAAATTAAGCTTTGAGAGCCTGGCCAACCATACTTCAGGATTACCTCGTTTACCCGGTAATTTAGATTTATCCAACGAAACTAATCCTTATAAAAATTATCATCAAAAAGATATGGAAGACTGTCTTAAAAACTTTCTCAGTCTTGAAAATAAGGGTTATGCTTATTCGAATTTAGGAACAGGATTATTGGGATATACCCTTGGGCTATCCCAAAAAACAACATTTCAGAAATTATTACAAAAAAATGTTTTCAACAAATATGGAATGACCAATTCTTTTACTGCTTCTGAAAACCTGGGAAACAGACTTATCAAAGGCCATCTGAAAAACGGCAACCCTACTCCCAACTGGGATTTTGATGTTTTATTTGGAGCCGGTGGAATGTTATCCACAACTGAAGATCTGGCAAAATTTGCGAATGCTCAATTTGATCCTAAAAATAAAGAATTGGCCTTAACAAGAAAGCCTACTTTTACTATAGACGATAAAATGAAAATCGGATTAGGGTGGCATATTCTAAAATCCAAAAACGACAAAGAATTTGTTTGGCACAACGGAGGTACGGGCGGATATTCTTCTTCTATGGCTGTAGATAATAATGATAAAACTGCGGTAATCATCCTTTCCAATGTTTCTGAAATCAATGATTCGATCGACAAATTATGTTTTGAATTATTAAATCACATTCAAAAGAAATAACAGTGAATCCCAATAACAACATCAGATAAAAATACAACCGTTCTCAAAAGAACGGTTTTTATTTTGCAATGGCAATTCATATTTTCGTTAACTTTATCTATCTCAAAATCAATAAAAAATAACAATCATGCCTCATTTTATCATAGATTGCTCACAGGATATCCTTCAGCAAAAAAAACCTGATGAGATCATGGATACGGTATACAAAACTGCTGAATCAACAGGTTTGTTTGCTCCCAACGACATAAAAGTAAGGCTTCAGACCTATCAATATTATCAGTTAGGGAACAACAAAAATAACTTCCTCCATGTCTTTGGGCACATCATGGAGGGACGAAATACAGAACAGAAAGCTGATTTATCAAAACAAATCGTCGCAGAGCTTACAAAATTATTTCCTGATATTTCTTTCCTTTCTGCCAATATCAATGAATTTGAAGCGGCAACCTACAGCAACAAAGCACTCATCAATTCGGACAATATAAATAAAGACCGGCATTTTGGGCTTTAACATTTTTAATACAAATCATTTAAATATTATTATCATGGGTTTAAAAACATTGGTCGACAAAAGTGTTCAGTATAATAATTGGGTAGTCAATAAATATATCGACTGGTTATCCACAAAATCTGACGAACAGCTTAATCAGGAAACTATTTCAAGTTTTCCAACTATTTTAAAGACTTTACATCACATTTGGGAAACACAGGAATATTGGTGGAGTTACATTGCCGAAAACAACGAATTTGATTTTGAGAAAATAGCAACTGTAACGAGTAAAGAAGATATTTTCAATGCGATCAAAAACAATTCACAAAAATTGGCAGATTACGTGGAAAGCTTATCGGAAGAAGACTTATCAAAAAATATAAAAATTGAATCCCAATGGTTCCAGTGTGATTTTTCCAAATATGAATATATCCAACATGTAATTCTTCATGGCACTTATCACAGAGGCCAAATTGTAACGATGGGCAGAAATGTGGGCATAACAGATGCACCGATGACTGATTTTAATTTCTGGAATATTTATAAAGATTCAAAATAGAAGTTTAACAAAACATTACCGCATTCAAATATATTTTCTGAGATTTTGTCTTGGATTACCTTTTACTATTTAAAAAATTTCTCACCAAACTCACCTCTATTTTTCAAATACTTCAGGGAATAATCCCTGGCTTCGAAAGGATGTATTCTGCTAACATATTGTAAGCATAAAAAAACAGATTAAGATTTCCACAAAGCTGTAAAAAATGTGGATAACTTTTCACAACCATAATATTTGTTGTTGATAAAGTATATATGTGTTTTTTATAATTATTATCAATTGATGATTAAATCACTATTATACAACATATTAAGCAATAAACATACTTATTCACGAAATATATTTTTTTTGTGGATAAATATTTGTGGATAACTTTTTTCTTACCCTTTTCTATAGGACATCTGAAATAACGCGTTTTTCATCAATTGTTTTTGTGAATATTTATTCATACTTGTTTATGATTTATTTTTTGTAAATTGCATTAGTAAAATAAATCACTAATTAATGAAATACAAATCGTGAAACTCATTGATATGAAACAGAAAACACCAACATAAAAAAACAAATCAGCTTTTTTTTAAAAAAATTCCTAATATAAATAAAGCTAAATAATTCAGGCACAGATTCAAGAAACACAACGCAAAAAAAACAACATTACTTCACAGCATACTTATACTGTGACCAAAACTTTTATACCTAATATCAAACAAATCCCTCATTCAAAATGACAACAACAAACATTAAACAACACATCATTCCTTATATAGGGGAAACAACGCCGTACATTTCTATTCCGGATCACATTATATTGAAAAACAACAAAATAGAAACAGAACTCATTAATTGCAATCTCGAAAATGAAAATTTTTCCAATCTTTTAAAAACTTTAGCTTCGCTCGGCAGCTGCAGTCTTTACCAACTTTTAAACAATACCACCAACGAAAAAATATATTTTCTTGGAGAGAAATTAAGAATAAGAAAAACGTCGTATAAAACAATTCCCAATTCCGTCTCAATAGTTGGAGAAAGCAAATTGGAATCAAAAAGAAGAGGAAAATCCTATCTTACAGTAAAAGATCTCGTTTCTGAAGAAACCTTATATACTTTTGAATTAGACTATTATATTATTCCAAAAGAAACTTTCAAGGTTCTCTATAAAAATTATTTTGAACCTGATTACATTTCCTATTATGACGAAAAACTTCCGAAAAGTAAAATAACACAAACTTTATCAGAAAACCAGTTCGTCATAGACATAGATCCCTTCACAACCAATCAATGCAAGGGGCATTTTGAAAATTACCCGATAGTTCCCTTCGTTTTTGTTACCAATTGTATTTTAAGAGAAATTTTCAATTCTTTCAGCTTTAGCAATTCATATGAAATTGACAGTTTGGAGGGCTATCCACTTAAAGCAATACCTATACATACACAATTAAAGGTTGATGTTTTTCATCAAAAATTTTTAAAAGATCTAACCTATTTTAAGTGTGAAATAAAAGATTATTCAGAAACCTCTTATGCTGTTCTTATTATTCATATAAAATCAATCTAAGAGACGTTAATGAAGCCCTAACCCTGCCTATCCCAAAGCAGGGTTACTTTTTTCATGGATCATATAAAACAAGAAGTATTCTCTCTTCCCACTTTTTTGTACATTCGTTTTTCATAATCCTGATCAAACAAAATAAATTCAATGAAAAAATATACAATATCATCAGATCATCCGAAAATACACTATAAAAAATCCGGCAATGGTAAGGTTAGCCTTTATCCTATACTAGAAAAATCAAATAAATTTAATATTTCACTTGGTAATGCCATTCAAAAACTAGCCTGATCATGATGCAGAACACCAAAATTTATACTACAGCCTTTGCCAGCGTATATCCTCATTATATTCAAAAAGCAGAAAAAAAAGGACGTACCCGGGAAGATGTTCACGAGATCATATTCTGGCTCACCGGATACAACGAAAAAGAACTGCAGAAAATACTGGAAAACAGAACCGATTTTAAATCCTTTTTTGAAAACGCTCCTCAAATTAACCCAAACGTTTCTTTAATAAAAGGTACCATCTGTGGATATCGTATAGAAGAAATTGAAGATGAGTTGATGAGAAACATCCGATACCTGGATAAGCTCATTGATGAGTTGAGCAAAGGAAAAGCAATGGAAAAAATATTAAGAAAAGTATAATATCACCCTATCATCTACTAGTCAAAAAGATTCATTAATAAGCATCACAAAAAAATTGTGACATCAAAATAAGAAACATAAAAAAATTTCTTCTTCATTTCAAAAAACTTCCCGAAATTAGCGGCCTGTGCGTTAAATAAGATTCAATGAAATAAAAATTTAAATTACAACATACAGCAAAACTTAGTATAAATTTTCTTCGGGGCAGGGCGAAATTCCCTACCGGCGGTTACAGTCCGCGACTCCTTTCTTTTGAGAGGACTGATCTGGTGAAATTCCGGAACCGACAGTTAAAGTCTGGATGGGAGAAGAAAATGAGATGATCAATAAGATTCCTTATGGACTCTTGTTGTATCGTATTTCATTTCCATGTACCGAAGACTATTTTAACTTTTAAAAGTAAAATAACATGGAAAAATTATTAGAACAATTTGGAGCGACATCCAAAGAACGTGTAGAAAAAGCACTTTCAACATTACAAAAAGGAAAAGGTATCCTACTGGTAGATGATGAAAATCGCGAAAATGAAGGCGATATCATCTTTCCTGCTTCCACGATTACAGAACAAGATATGGCACTTCTGATCCGCGAATGCAGCGGTATCGTTTGTTTATGTATTTCTGAAGAGAAAAGCCAACACCTCAACCTTCGTCCGATGGTGGAAAACAACAACTCAAAAAATCAAACCGCATTCACGATTTCCATTGAAGCCAAAGAAGGCGTTGAATCGGGAGTATCTGCAAGAGACCGTGTAACAACAATCAGGACTGCTGTTGCAGCAAATGCGGAAGCCGAGCATATCGCAAGTCCGGGTCATGTTTTCCCTCTTATTGCAAGAAAAGGAGGCGTTTTCGAGAGACGAGGTCACACAGAAGGCAGCGTAGACCTTGTAAAAATGGCTAACCTTGGGGATGACGCCGTACTTTGCGAACTCACCAATGAAGATGGATCTATGGCCAGGCTTCCTGAGATCGTAAACTTTGCTATCCGAAAAGAAATGAGCGTTGTCACCATCGAAGATATTTACAATTACCGTAAAATGATCATGAGCAACTAAAATAAAAATCTATTGAACGCACAGAACAGCCGCCATCTATGTATGGGCGGCTTTTTTTTAAATATACCTGAATTCGGGATAAGGATTTTCTATTTTAATCAGGCTGGAAGCTGAGAGCTGGAAGAAGGAAGTTATCCAGGTTATAAAGAACAGTTTTTCCCATATTTTCATGTTTTTTAAACAATGATGATATTAAATTTATGGTAACCATCTATAGATAATGGGACTGAAAATAGTGTACGTCCCTGAAATAAGTTGACTAAAATAAGATCAATTTATTATGAAAGTTAACATCAGACTTATTAAAAAGAAT
>NZ_PIZV01000040.1 GCF_002835665.1 Chryseobacterium sp. PMSZPI | reverse complement strand
TTCTCAAAAAGTAGTGGTAGATTCCCATCATGTATTAAAGGTTCCTGAAAATCTTGATCCTGCAGCTGTAGCTCCTCTTTTGTGTGCAGGAATTACAACATGGTCTCCTTTGAGACACTGGAAGGTAGGCCCTAACTCTAAGGTGGCTGTTGTAGGATTAGGAGGATTAGGACACATGGCTATTAAATTAGCTAAAGGACTGGGAGCAGAAGTAACTTTATTTTCCAGAACTCCCGGAAAAACTGAGGATGCTAAACAACTGGGCGCTGATCATGTGATTATCTCTACAGATGAGGAACAAATGAAATCCGTAAAAGGAAAATTTGATGTGATTATCGATACTGTTCCTTATATCCATGATGTTAACCCATATGTGACTACTTTAAACATCAGTGGAACGCATGTTCTTGTTGGCTATTTAGGAGGTTTGGAACCAATTCTAAACACTGTTCCTCTAATTTTGGGAAGAAAATCTGTGGCAGGCTCTGTTATCGGAGGTATTGCAGAAACTCAGGAATTATTGGATTTCTGTGGAGAACACAATATTGTTTCAGAAATTGAAATGATTAAAATGGAGGAAATTAATGAAGCATATGAAAGAATGTTGAAAAGTGATGTAAGATATCGCTTTGTGATTGATATGCAGACCTTATAATGCTTACTTATAATATAAAAAAGACTGTCTCAATGAGATGGTCTTTTTTAATTTGCCAAAAATGTGTTGATTATTGTATTGAAATCTTAGTCAAAAAAATGTTGTTTCTAAGTTTTAGATAAAGCCAATTGAATCATTGACTTTTTATTACATTATCATAACTACCGACATCATATCTACTGTTACATTGTATATCATTTCTTTCCATATCCTGGAACGCCCATGCTGCCATTGCATCAATGACTGAACCAAGTTCACTTCCTGCTTCACTCAATCGATAGGTCACATGAGGAGGAACCACCGGCTTTGCAGTTCTGATAATTAACCCATCTGCTTCTAATTGTTTTAAATGCTGAATCAACATTTTTTCTGTCACTGCAGGAATTGCTCTTTTCAATTCGCTGTACCTTTTCTCTCCCGAGGATAGGTTGAATAGAATGATTGGTTTCCAGAAACCACCGATTCTTTCCATCACATACATCACAGGACAATCCTGTAATACTTTTTTATTTTCCTGAATGGTTGAACTTTCTTTGATTGCCGTCATAATATCACATACTTTAGGGTAAGTACTTGTATAAAAGTAAGTACAAATATAACTTTGTTATCAGAAATAAAAAAATATTTATTATGGAATCTCAATTCTCACTCATTCATATTCAGCGATTGCATATAATCCAAAAACAATAAAAATTTATATATGAAAATTGTAATCACAGGATCACTAGGAAATGTTGCTAAACCATTAACACAACAATTAGTAACAGAAGGACATCAAATTACTGTAATAAGCAGTAACGAGGCAAGAAAGCAGGATATTGAATCATTAGGAGCCAGCCCTGCCATCGGATCAATCACTGATGTTGATTTTTTAACCAAAACATTTGCGGGAGCAGATGCCGTATTTGTTATGACTCCTCCGGCTATGACGGAAACCGGTATTGTAGAAAGTACCATTAATGCCGGGAAAAATTATGCTGAGGCATTAGAAAAAACTCAAATAAAAAGAGCAGTAATGCTAAGCAGTGTAGGAGCAGGTTCTTCTGTAGAAAACGGTCCCATTAAAGGGCTTCACCACATTGAAAACCTCTATAAAAATGTCGTCAACACATCATTTACTTTTTTAAGAGCAGGTTATTTTTATACTAATTTTTACAATGATATTCCATTAATCCAAAATGCAGGGATTATCGGTGGAAATTATTCTGAGAATACTAATATTCCATTAGTACATCCTATCGATATAGCTAAAGCAGTAGCTGAAGAACTCGTAAAAAACGAAAGTGGTAAAAGCGTAAAATATATCGTTAGTGATATCCGAAATGCCTCTGATTTTGCAAAAATATTAGGAACAGCAATAAAACAACCGGAATTGCCTTGGGTAGAGTTCTCCGATGAAGATGCATTACAAGGAATGTTACAAGCCGGCCTTCCTCAGGATATGGCCGAGCTCTATGTAGAAATGGGGCGAGGAATGAAAACAGGAGCAGTACAAAAAGATTTTATTGACCACGGGTCTCCTGTTACAGGAAACATTAAACTGGAGGATTTTGCCAAAGAATTTTCTGCAGCATTCTAATTGCTCTTCATAAAAAAGTTTCGGCGCACCTTTGGTGCGCCGAAACTTTTTTATGAAATATTGATCTTAATCTATATTACTTTTCTTCTTTTAGTATTTTCTTTAAAACTTTTAATTTTCCGTCAATAGGTTGATCAATTTTCAATCCTAAAATTTTTGCAACAAGAGGATATACATTCACGTTCGAAAACTCTCCGATGACCTTATTGTTTTTAAATTCAGGACCCCAGGCATAGAAAGTTGCTTTCATTTCCGGTACTAGTCTAGGGTTGTAACCATGTTTTCCGACAGATGTTTTCTTTCCTTTTTCTAAAAATATTTTTGGAGCTTTCGGAAGTAAAAGAATCTGTCCTATTCTGTTGTATTTATCGTCTCTCGTGGCAAAGTGCAGATATTTAGGCAGTTTTTTGTCCAAATACACTTCATAATCATCTGTTTTATGGGCTTTTAATTCTTTATAAACAGCTTTTACCTCATCCGGATTTTTGACAACTACTCTTAGCAATGTTTGAGAATTATAAAAATCAAATCTGTTTTTATCGAAAAGAAGCGCGGGAATTTCCAATGGAGTTCCTCCATCTACTTTTATCATTCCATGGTCTGAAACAAAAACAAAGTTGACATTTTTTAAACCTAGCCCATTTACTTTTTGTACCAAATCTCCAATGGCATGATCAATCAAATGAACAGCATCTTCGGTTTCTTTGGTATCCGGCCCGTAATGATGGCCGCTTCCATCTACTTCAGGGAAATATAATGATATAAAGTGTGGTCTTTTATCTTCAGGTAATTTCAACCAATCTACCACCTTCTCTACTTTTTCAGTAGGAGTAAATTTTTCATGATATGGATAATAATAAGAAGGTCTCATACCTCCCGCATCACTAGCAGAACCTACCCACATTAAAGAAGCTGAAACCATACCTTGTTTTTCGGCTAATCCCCAAAGCGGAGTTCCTCCATACCAGCTTCCGTCTTCAGCATTTTTTTTATTACTCATGGCATACGTTTCTTTTCTCTTGTAGTCGTAGAAAAAATTGTCTATTAAACCATGATGAGAAGGATAAAGCCCGGTAATTAAGCTCCAGTGATTAGGAAATGTTATGCTTGGATAACTCGGAATCATGGCTTCAGCCCTCATGCCTTCACTAGATAGTTTCAAAAGATTTTCTGCATTATATTTCCCGGCATAATCATACCGAAAACCATCCGTTGAAATCATAATCACATAAGGTTTTGCTTGAGCTTCAACACTGTTTTGCCTACCCGAAACAACTACCTGAGCGGTATCAATATTAGGTTGCTGAGCAAAAGCCGTAAAGGATATAAGCAATAGTAGAAAATATATTCCTCGCTTCATTTATTTTAAAAATTTTGACAAAGTTAGTATCTGTACTGCTTACAGGAAAGTTTTATAAGTTAAAAAAATTAAAATATTTTACATATATAGATTATAAATATAAATTCAATTTTAGGAATAAAAAATTCTACTCATTTCTAATATAAATTTAATTTCTTATGCAAATCTTAGTTTATTGCATTTTCAACATGATCATTCAAATCTTTACTTTCAAAAAAATATTTGGATATATAAAAAATAATCTATAAATTAGTATTGTAATTCACGATAATGTGAAACGAAACAACTGTTTCCATTAGAAGAAAAACAAACAAATTTCCCCATAAAAAACTCAAATATTTTTCGAAATTACCCGCGAAAAAAAAATTTGAGATGATGAAAAAAACACACACAAAAGCAATAACTTAAAAACAACACAAATGAAAGAATTTACCTCAAAAATAATGAGTCTTTTACTCATTATATCTAACATGCCTCTCCATTTTCGGACAAACATAACCTAAGCCAAGTACGTTCCACAACAAAAATCAACATAATCTAAAAATAACACAGATGAAAAATTTAAACTCAATCATGATGAGTATTTTACTCATCGTATCAAGCATGCCTATATATTCTCGGGCAAATACAACCTAATTTCAGATATCTTTTCACGACAAAGACTTAATCATCTATAATAATACAGATGAAGATTTGAATTAATCATGGTGGGCATTTTACTCATCGTACTAAACATGTCCATATGTTCTTGGGAAAACAAATCCTAATACAAGAATGTAACCTCATACAACTTACAGTTTATCAGACTGAAACAAAGTAATCAGATAGGGATTGGAACAAACGAATCTTATCATAACACAGACAACAGTTTAATAAAAAATAAAACAATGAAAAACGTAAATCCAAAAACAATGAACATTTTGCTCATCAACTTGGCTTTGCCTAAATATTTAAAGGCAGACACAACCTAGATCAGGAAAAACTATTTAAAAATCAACAAAAATCAACAAATCTAAAAACAGCACAAATGAAAAACTTAACCTCGAAAATGATGGGTATCTTACTCGTCACATTAAGCCTATCTGCATATTCCCAAATAGGAATGAGCACGACCTCTCCTCGAGGAGCGTTAGACATTAACTCCCCAACCACCAACAACAAAGGATTAGTTCTTCCGACTAATGCTGATCCTAAAAACCTCATCAATCCAATGGGTGGCAATATAGCAGAAGGAACCGTAATGTATGATTCTACCTTACGTTGTATCAGATTCTATAGACCCACAGGCTGGTCTAACTGTTTGAATGACACACCTGCTCCGGCCTTTCAACTAGATTGTAACGGAACTTTGACAGGAACTTTTACTGTGGGTGTTAGCAGCTCTGGAAGTAAAGTTATTAACTATACAGGAGGACAAGGACAATCGTATGGACCAATCAGTATTACTTCTACAGGAATTACAGGGCTCACTGCTACAGCACCAGCCGGTACACTGGCTAATGGCAATGGTTCTATTACACTTGCAATATCCGGTGTGCCAAGCGGAACAGGTATTGCCAATTTCACCATCAACTTAGGAGGAACATCATGTACTTTCCAGGTACAGGTGAGTTCAGGCAATAACTTTGCATTTAAATGTGATCAGGCACAATTTTTTGGAATAACTTCTATAGGAGGTGTATCTACCGGACAATTAAGGATTCCATATATCAATGGAAACAACACCAATTACCCTGGCGGACAAACATTTACATCTACACAAGTTACAGGCCTAACTGCCGAATCTCTTCCTGCGGTACTTGACAATAATAGCCCTCTTGATTTTACAATTAGTGGAGTAGCTTCTTCACAAGGATATGCAGTTTTTAATATAACTGTATTAAACTCAACGTGTGTTGCTAAAATAATTGTTCCTAATCAAAATAACTAAACGCTTTTGTAAAAATAAAAAATGCAATCATTTTTAATCTGTAAAGGATCAATACTAAGGAAGTAGGATAATAGATTAAAATTACACTGATCATCAGTATAATTTCAAAAAGGATAACAACTCATTTGATAAAATAACACAAAGTATACATTGAAGTTCTCCTTTTTGTCTGATTATCCTAGAAACCTAGATGAATAAACTGTATAGAAATACACCATTATGCAATTTTAATTTAAAATTTTAAATCATGAAAAAGATTATTATTTTGCTCGCGGCATCAATACAATCGATGGTGTCCGCCAGCTATGCTCATGTTGATAAAGAGATGGATATTCCCAAATTAAGTATCAACAAACTTACTAGTCCCTTTGCTGTTTCTGCTTCAAGCATTAGATTTTTTGACTCAGAATATTATGCATATGTATACTCTTCAGGAACTTTAGTTGTTCCCTTTTCAGGAGGAGCCTACCCTGCATTAAATATAGCATCTCAAGGTATAACAGGCTTAACTGCTACAGCTCAAGCCGGAAGTGGAGGGAACATTACGTTCAATATAAGCGGATATGCTTCAGGAGTAGGTACGGCTTATTTTTTTACGGTCATCAATAACCAGGCACTTCAGTTTCAGGTAACTGTAAAAGAAGCTGTAAGTGATGCAAAAGTGGCATCTTTAGATTGCTCTTCTATAAACGCTACCGGATATTTTTCAGCAAATACCCCAAGTGTAGGAAGCAAAGACGTATTGTATACAGGAGGTAACGGGCTTCCTTATTTCCCTCAAAAAATTATTTCAACTGGAGTAACGGGATTAACCGCCGTACTCAATTCCGGAACATTAAATTCGGGTAACACAGTACAGGGAAAACTGACTTATCAAATTACCGGAATACCGGCCAGCGCAGGGAAAGCCTATTTCACCGTAGTTTTTGGCGGCCAAAATTGTGCATTTTCCGTAGATGTTAACGATGCAGCCGGAAGAGTTCTTGCTTTAAACTGTGGGGCATCAGAGGCAACAGGCACATTTGCTGCAGGAAGCAACAGCAATGGAACAAAGACAGTAGATTATATATCTGGTAATGGAAAACCATATGCTGCACAAATAGTCGAATCTACAGGAGTAACCGGTTTAACTGCTGTACTGCCTGCCGGAGTTTTAAATGCGGGTAATGGCAGTGTAACCTATCAGATTTTAGGAGTACCAGCCAGTGCAGGTACTGCAACCTTTGTAGCAAGAATAGGTGATAAGAACTGTACATTTACAATCAATGTAGATAGTAGTTTAGCTGTTGTTACCAATCTAGATTGCGGAGGAGGGGCATTAACCGGAACTTATAAGAAAAATACTCCTGCAAACGGAACTAAAGTTATCAATTATCAAGGAGGTAATGGCAGTTCTTATAAGGCGATGTCAATTCCATCAACAGGAGTCACAGGGTTAACCGCTACAGCTGATGCAGGAAAATTAAATAATGGTAATGGAAGCATTACACTTAAAATTACAGGAACACCTAGTAGTGCCGGTACCGCTTCATTTACCGTAACATTAGGTTCTAAAACATGTACGTTTAATGTAAAAGTAACCGATAGTAACTCTTCGCAGAATAGAATTGTTCTTTCTTTAGGAGGAGATCCATATGTTCCTAATAATAGTTATTCAGGAGCTGCAACGAATATTTTATTATCACCAAGTAACTTTGGCCCAAATGGTACTGTTAATACAGATAAATTTTCGATCTATTATGCAGGTGTTGCCAATAATAAATTAGCCGATTTAATAGAAAGCTATAAACCTTATATGGTAGTACTTACCTGGCCTTATACTTTAACTGATGCTGATGCATTTGCTTTATACAATTATTTAGATGGAGGAGGTAGAGCTATAGTACTGGGACAAGCAGGTATGGCACCTCAGAAATTTTTAAATTTACTTTTTGGTAATGTAAGTGTACAATACTCACAAACTTTTGCTCTTAAAAGACTTCTTGATGTAGATCACCCTGTATTAAACGGGCCATTTGGAGATATAAGAGGAAAATTTGTAGGAGATGATGCTGCTGACACTACCGGATTTACCGGTGCCATCAGTAATAATGATATTGATATCTTTGCTACATCACCAGGTGGAATTGTAGGTTTCGCTCACAAAAAATATAAATTATTCTTCTGGGGAGATGGAGGTTTCGCTTCCGGAATCCAAGGTAATACTGATTACACTCGTTTTCCTTCAGGATTTGATGCAATAGGAAGACCTATGCCAAAAATGTATTATCAGGATACACCTGTTTACAATAGTGCAGTATATGCCAATGCAATTGCATGGTTAAGTGATGATGGTAATTCATTCAATAAATCAGCAAACAAAAGTAGTAAAGTATCCAATCTGGAAAAAAATACGACAACTCTTACTGTAGATAAAAAACAAGAAGATAAAGTAAAACTTTTTCCGAATCCAGCCAGTAATTATATTAAAATCTCAGGATTGAAAGGAAAAGGATCTTATCAAATTTTTAATACAGGGGGAAGACCTATTACCAGTGGTACAGCTTCAGAAGACACTACAGTAGATGTATCAACATTAGCTCAAGGAATTTATATCATGTCGATAGAAGATGCTAATGGAAAACATGATTATAAATTTTTAAAAAATTAATTAAATCATCCCTTTATTAAATTCTTTAAATGAGAATTTGAAATGGCCGGAAATTCCGGCCATTTTTATTTTATATAATCAGAATGAATAGAATTAGTTAAGCAATCGTTTCATTTCAAACTGTGATAACCAATTTTTGAGACCAATTTTTTCGCTGAGAAATGTACTCGTATTTTCCGACGAATCATCTACATTATTCAGAGAGATGGATTGCCATTCATTTTGTTCTCCAATGGCATTAAAAAGTGTTGTCCCTATTCCTTGTTTTCTATAGCTTTTATCTACAGCAATTTGATAAACCTTTTTTGCGGTGGCGCTATAAACGATATACCCAACAAGCTTCTCCCCTTCATAAGCTCCTAAAGCAGTATAGCTTTCCGGCATTGGATCTAGTGCATACACAGACCCCTGCCATGAAGGCTCAATATCCCAGAAAGAACATAGTGTTTTCCATTGAAAATCTTTCAATGCTTTTACAGATACATCATTATTCCTTTTTCCCTGAGTAATATTTCCGTTGAAACAAAGCAATCTTCTTACGGTATTGAATCCTAAATTTTCATAAGCTCTGATCGCCTTTTCATTCCCTTCAATCACTTCAAGGAGTAAAATATCAGCATCTCTTTCTTTCAATATAGGAATGATAAAATCGTACATCTTTCTCACTAATCCTTTTCCTCTACTTTCCGGAATTACTCCTGTTCCTCCATTATAGATAATTTTTTTCCCATTCTCAATTTTTTCAGCTTGAAGGATGAAGCCTACCAGCAGCCCTTCGTCAAAGGTTCCTACTGATAAATTCATATCCAATTTTTCAGCTGCAATTTTTGAAGTAAGCATTTCTTTTGTTAAATGAAAAGGGATAACGTAGTCGGAAAATGAAAGATTAAATACTGCTAAAAGTTCATCTATTGCGACATGAGCTAATGTTTTGAATTCCATTTGGTGTTTATATTAAAAAGTATTAGATTAAAAATTACCACTCGTTTTTGAGATCTTCTTTCCAGTCGTAAGGCATCAGTTCTTTTAAAGTGACAAAGACTCCGTTTTTCACTTCTATGACAGCATTAAGGTTCTCTTTGGACAATTGGCTCATCAATTCTCTGCATCGTCCGCATGGTGGTACAGCACTACCATCATTTCCTACTGCAACTACTGCCTTAATATGATGTTCTCCATTTTTCAACATTTCAGCCACAGCACTATGTTCGGCACAAAATCCCATAGAACAGGCTGTATCTATACTAATGCCGGTATATACATTCCCCCGGACCGTTTCAATAGCAGCTGCTACACCTCCATATTCTATAAAGTCATTCAGCGTTTTGGATTTCGCAAACTGACTGGCTATTTCCTTTAAGTCTTTTCTCATAAGCCAAAATTATTTTTGAAGTTCTACATACCATTGAACAGCCTTTTGCTCTGCTCTTTTAATAAATGGATCTTTTCCTTCGTTATAATCATTCCCGTCATACCATTCTTTTTGACTCAGATACTCTTTCAAGTGCTGATATTCGTCTTTTATTTCACGGTGTGTACGCAAATAGTCCCGAAATGCAATATGACGTGTCCAATGTTCAGAAGAAATAGGAATCACATGGATATGAGCGATACGAAGTGTATGATCGTGAATTTTTTCAGGAATTTCATCGTTAGTATGAATAATTTCCGGAAGATCCAATTTCCGGGGCCGATCTATAAGTTTAATAAAGAAACGACGATACGGCATATCTTTATTATACTTTTCATAATAAACATAATCTTGCCCTTGTAGTAAAACTGGAATTTTATCTAACTCTTCTTCATCCTTTATCCCGATCATAATATCAATAATAGGCTTTGCAGATAGTCCTTCTACAGATGTACTTCCGATATGTTCAATTCTTGGACTTAAAAAACCAATATTTTTTTCCAATTCATTTTTAATAGAATCAAATTGTATTTTCCAGGAAGGATTGTATTGTTCAACAGTGATTTTCATTGGCATCGGTTTACATACAAATATATAAAAAATCTACCAATCCCCTTGTAATAAAGGATTTTAATACTTTAGACAATATATAAAATAAACATAGGAGTTCGGGTTAAAGAAATTATGATTTAGATTATTGGAAGCTGAAAGAGGGAGGATGTACGGTCCCATCATCTATAGATGGTTACCATAAATTACTAGCATCACTGTTTAAAAAAGATGAAAATACAGAAAAAACTGTTCTTTATAACCTGAATAACTTCCTTCTTCAAGCTCTCAGCTTCATCCTGATTAAAATAAAAAGTTCTTATCCCGAATTCAGTTAAAATAATAATACCCCTGAAAAACCAGAGGTATTATTTTTATAAAAATATTTAGGTATGTTTTTTCTGAAATTATTCTTTAATCAATTTTTCATACGATATGCTTCCATCTTTAAACTGAATTTCAAAATAGTAGCTTCCCGATCTAAGATCTTCAACACTGATATTTTCTCCTTCCGGTTTTACCGATTTTACCTTTCTGCCACTTGTTTCATAAATATCAACGGACTTTATTTTATCTGAGTTTTTAAAATTCACTAATGACGTTGCAGGATTTGGGTAAATGCTTACCTTCTTACTGTTAACTACAGTTTCATTGGTTGATAAAGTAGATGCAGTCATCGTTAATACAGCATACCCTCTTCCTGCATCGTGATAGCCCAAAGAGGTCCCTCCACTTTTGCGTGAGTAGAAGATATTAATTGTTCCCGCAGCATTCGCAATGGCAAAATCCCCAGCACCTCCTGAAAGCGATCTTGTAGCTACTAAGGTTCTAGTAGACCCGGATACAGTATTCGAAGTTTCAATCCAGTCTTGGGAAGCATCAGCAGTCGGAGGATTAACTCCACCACTGAATGAATAATCCCGGTTAGCCGAAGAGTTATAAATAAATCCATCAGCACCTGCTCCCATCCCTACACTTCCAAAGCCAATCCCAAGCATAGAGTTACTATCTCCTGTCACTGTAATCGTTACTCCTGTAGGGGTTGTGTCTAATTTTACCGTCATAGCGGTTACCGGAAGGGTTACCGTTCCTGACGAAAACTGAGCCCATGCAAAATTGACAAGGACCATACTAAATGTGAGTAAAATTTTTTTCATATCAATTTTTTAAAAGATTAATAATTTCCTTATTATTAGTTTGTAATGCATATTCAAAGGGAGTCATTCCCATTGAATCCTTCTTTGTTTTATCGGCTTTATACTTAAGCAGTTGTTCAATCAAGTCTTTATTTCCGAATTTTACAGCCCAGAATAAAGGGGTATATCCGGTGGCATCTGCAATATTCGGGTCTGCCTTTTTCTTTAAGAGATGTTCTACCAGATCCTTGTTGTATTTTATGGCAAGACCTGCCAGAGCTGTACCCTCACGGCTTTTATAATTTACATCTTTTACGTTGTCAATCAGAAAATCAGCAACGTTTATATTTCCTCTGTAACACGCCAAAATAAGAGGTGAAAATCCATTTTCATTAATCTCGTTAATAACGTTCGGATTTTGTTTCATCAATTCCTGAACTTCAGCAACTGTTCCGCTTCTGGCAATATCAAATATTGATTTTGCTTTTTCCTGAGCAGATAAGCATATGCTCAAAAAAAATCCTAATATTAAAATGATACTTCTCATTGTTTTACCATGACATAGTTGTATTCAATATTTACATTTTCAGCAACTTTTTTGGTAACCATTTTAGGGATGGTAACTTTATAGTCTGCCGGTTTTGCTGTAAAACCGCCCTGCATATATACTTTACCATCTTTGGCATATAATGTAGCGGCTGAAGTAATCGCTTTATCCACTCCATGAAAATTAAGAGTTCCCTGAACTGTATATTTTTGTGGGTTGGCAGAAAGTTTTGTTTTATCAAAATTGACAATTTTTCCTTTGAAAGTTGTTTTAGGATATTTTGCAGATTCAGCATAGCTCTCGTTGAAATGCTCTTCCATTAATTTGGTTTTAAAATGAAAGTTTTTCACCGTTGAAACGGATGCCATTTCACCATTATCTGCGTTCAGAATCACAACATTACTGTCATCCTGGGCAAAAATATCATCAAACAGGGGCACTGAGGCCTCAAAAGTCACTTTTCCTGTTTTAGAACTGTATTTTTGTGCTGAAACATACTCTGCAGAAAGTAGCAATATGCTTACTAATGTTAATTTTTTCATATCAGTTTTTTTAATTTTCATTTAATCCGTCCGCTTTCCACTTAATAAAAATATTGATCTGGGCCGCAGATAATGACCCTCCCTGCGGCATTTTACCAGGAGCTCCATTCGGTCTTTGGATACGGTCCAAAATTCCGTCTATATTATTTTTTACCTGATCATAGGTAGCCAAAGGTTTAAAACTTCCTGCAGAATGACAGCTTATACAGCTGTTGTCTACAATGGGTTTTACATCTGCCATATATTTTACAGGTACCGTAATAGGTGTATTAACAGAAATTTCTTCATACGTTCTGCTATCACAAGCCGTCATCATAACTAGTGACGACAATATCAATAAGGATGTTAGTTTTTTCATATTAAAAAACTCTATAAAGATTAAACCCAAAGAAAATATGTCCTTTTCCCCATGCTCCTGTAGCATTGGTAAGATATCCTATATCTGAATTGATCTGGGAATTCGTCAGTAAAAGTTGGAAAACATGTCCCCCGGTTTCTATATCCATCCCTAATGACAGTGGATTTTTATAAAAACTGCGATCATCAAAATTCACAAAGTATTCTGCATTTAAAGAAATTCGTTTTGAGATCTTATAACGTCCTCCCAAACCGGCCAGCAACTGATTCTTATTTTCAATACCGGGTTCGTAAAGGTTTTTATGAATAAAAGAAGGAGTAAGCTGTAAGGACAGCTTATCATTGAATCGTCTTGAGATCAATGCCTGCGTAAGATAAGAAAGCCTGTCACTGAATTTCAGATTCGGGTAGGTATCTTTCTTCAGTTCCGTATTGGCTGCCATTACATTATAACCCACAATATCAACCGGGAAATTTTCATTTTGTCTTATAAGCCTGTATTTGACTGCTCCTTCAAACGTCTTCATATTCGTTTCTCTGGATAGACTGACAGACACGGCATCCGAAATACCGTAAATAACTCCCAATTTGGTTGAAGCATGATCAAGGCCGAAAAAGTCTTTAAATCCAGCGCTTATATCTCCAAACCTATGAGCAACCACAATATACCATTCTTTTTTGGCTGCCAGTTTTGTAGATTGCCCTGTAACGATCTGTAATGCTTTGAAAGCAGGTTGTGAAATTTCCGTATTGGTTTTAACAGTATCAATATCTTTCAGCAGGTCTTCCTGTGCAAAAGCAAAACCTGATGATAATATTGACAAAAATAAGAGAGCTTTTGTCATATACAATTTGAATTAAATTATGATATGACAAACTTATAGACTTACGTATTCAAAAATTGGTGATAAAAGTCACCAAAAAAATTATTTCTATCAATCATAAAACAGAAATACATAAAACAATACAAATTAGAACGATCTAACATTTTCATTTTCAGAAACTTTTATTCCTTCTTTAGTTTGTCTAATTTCCCCTTCATTTTCAATTTTTTTTAATACTCTACTAATCACTTCTCTGGAAGTTCCCAAATGATTGGCTATTTCACGATGTGTAATTTTTAAAGGATTTTTTCCGGTAAATGAAATCTGTTGTTTTATGTAGTTAAGTACCCTCTTGTCTAGTCTGTGAAATACAGCATCATTTACCATATTCATCACTTCTGAGAACCGACGGTCATATTCATGGTAAAAAACTTTATTGATTTCCGGAAACCTGATCAGCCATTCATGTATTACGGATACAGGAATCAGGATTGCTTTGGAATCTTCTTCTGCAACAGCATATACCCGGCTTATATAATCTGTAAGAATGGAAGAGAATGTCATAAGACAGCTGTCTTTCGGTTTAATATAATAATAAATCAGCTCTCTGCCATCATTAAGTGTAAAAACTCTGATGGAGCCTTTTATCAAAAAGGGGACAAACTTATTCTTTTGCCCTTCTCTTATAATCTCCGTTTTTGCTTTTATGTCAATGATAACAGCATGCTTTTCCATTTCAGCTAAAAAATCAGCACCTAAGAAGCCAAATTTATTTACAACGAAAGACCTATCATTCATATTTTCTATTTTTTCTAAAACAAAGATATAAAATTGCTATATCGATAGCATATTTTTTATTTCATTAAATAAAGTTATCCATTAAAACAAATTCAACATCTATTTTAATTATGATTTAATATAAAAACCACGGCAAAAACCGTGGCATTTTTATTTAATTGTAAAAACTATTTCTGTTTATAAAATATATTTTAGAATCTGTATTTAATGTTAAGTCCGTAAAAGAAATAGGCTTTATTAGGTCCCGGATTAAGATCTGTTGCCACATTTTTAGGATAACCACTTCCAACGTCGGAATCATTGATATTATTTCCTAAGAATAAAAATGTATAATTGATCTGGTTGGTAAGATTATTCCCCATCACATATACATCAACATCCAGCTTATTGAATGACTTTTTAAACCCTAATTTTGAATTAAGCAATCCAAAACCCTTCACCAAATTCGTATTGTTAAAATCAGAATAAACATTTCCCAGATAGTTATAAGTATTCACAAGATAGAATCCCGGTTTTGTATAAATATCCAAACCAATTGCGTATTTATTTCTTGGAACTCCTACCACCGTTTTGTGGTCATATACCATTAATTTCCCTACTGTCTTTCCTGTAGTAGGGTCTTGATATTTTGGATCATAAACTGAAAAATCTTTATACTTTGTATCGTAATAAGAAAGGTTGACAAACGGAACGATTCTCTCTATAAATGAATTATCCGTTCTGTACTGATACCCTACACTAAATTCCAATCCTGTATTTTTCTGACTTCCCGTATTGGTCCAATAGGTCTGGCTAAGTGTATTGCCAGGAATTACCAATTGGGTAAGTTTATCGGAATAATCTATTCTGAATGCAGAAATACGATAATCTAATTTTGTATTCAATAAAAGACCATGTACACTGAAATCAAACATTCTTGCGCGTTCAGGTTTTAAATCATCATTCATGGTATTAGTTGCCGTTATAAAAGATGAAGCTGCAGTAGGAGAATTATATCCTTCACTATAGCTCAAATTAAAGATCTGATGTTTCCATTCTTTTTGTAAAGCAAAATGGGGAGTATATGCTGTCTCAAACTTTTTTTCAAATGACTGGTCTTTACGGCCGGGAATCAAACCAGGTAATGCATAGAGGTCTTTTCTGTCATAATTGGTTCTGTTGGCACTTAGTCCTGCCAATAATGTAAGCCCCCAAGGTTTATAGGTAAGATAATCAATGGCAAAGTACGTGGATTGATTGTTATTATACTTAAAATAGGAAGCCCCACTCATTCCTGTTGTTTCTAAAGGATTCGTCTCCGAGCCTGTAAAACGATAACTGGAAGTAGTGGATACAGAATTTTGTATTTCCGCACCAAAATCCAGTCGGTTTTCAAAATTTTTAAAATCATTCTTTAGGGTGAAAGTCGAACGCAAGCCTACATTTGGTGAACTTGTAATCCCATATGCTCCGGCTGAAACACTTTCTGTATTTCCATTATAATAAAACAGGGTGGTATAGTTTCTTAAGTTAGAAGTAATCCCAATGGTATTGCTTAATCCTACTCTTGTTGATTTTATTTTTGTTCCTGAATTTTTACGGATGTACGCCGGATTTCCATTATCAACCCCTGCATAATAATCATCATATGAAATCTGCCCCGAAGTATGTTCGTATGAATATGCCTGACTTGCGAAGAAACTTAATTGGTCTTTTTTACCTAATTTAACGGTACCATTCAAATTGAAGAAATTTTTTAATCCACTTCCATTGGGTCTGTAACCATCTGTTTCAAGATGTCCGTATGCAGCACTTACTGAGTAATTTTCATCGGCAACATTCAATTGTGTTCTCGACTGAAAGGTTTTAAACGCCCCAAACATGGCATTTTCAGAAACAGACACTCCTTTTGTAAAATCCGGTCGGGTATAAAAACGTACTGCTCCCCCTACTCCGCCGCCATACATCGTTGCAGCAGGTCCCTTAATAACTTCCACATTCGTTACATAGGCAAAATCAACGTCATCCAGAACCGTAACTCCTTCGGCTGATGTTAATGGCATATTATTCCAATAGGCTTTTACACCCCAGTTATTGAATTTTTGATCGTTTCCATAACCTCTTAAAACAAGTCTTTGTCCTCCAAAATTAGTTCGCTTATCCACTTGAAGTCCCGGCATTGTTGATAATGTCTGATCAATTGCTGCAGGATTATTTCTGTTAAGATCTTCTTCGGAAAGTGTTTCTACAGATTGTCCATGTCTTTTAAATTCTGCTCGTTCCTGTTTAATTTTTTTCCTTCCAAGAATATTAACTTCATCAATTGATCCATCCTGTGTTTGTTGAGCATGCGCAATAGTACAGCCTAACACAGCTGCTATGCATATATATTTTTTCATTTTTTAGTTTAAATTTTATTGTCATTAAATATTTACCTTCATTATAAAGTAAATATCATCTCAGGAGGAGGAATAATAATGGATAAATAATGGGTATTTTCTAGTTGATGATCATAATTCAAAATTATTTGTGAGTAAGAATTTCTAAAAAAGTTGAACTCTTTCTGTTCAAAAATGGCGAGAAAACCGGATGTTTTGAATAAGCTTTTTTCGTGCAGTGGGAGATCAATCTGTCTTCGTATATTCATTTTTTTTGTAGTGAATTTTTTAGAAAAATCCAATAAAGAATTAATGATGATATCCTTTTTATCAATATAACAGAAAAAGAACTTCTTTCCATTGATAATACTCACTTTAATAATATCATAAGAAAAACCATTGAGCGAAAATTCTTTTTCTTCTCTCCATTCTGCTTTCTCTAAATCTTTTTCTGCAAAGCAAATCGTTTCTGAGTTTTTAAATCCATGCTTCTCAATATTATATTGTGTACTTTCATACAATTCTTGTTTTACATGGGAAATCACAGAGTAGATCATATTGCTGAACAACATGATCACGGGAAGACACAAAAAAATAAAAAATAGTTTTTTATTCAAGAAGTAAAAGTTTTTTAAGGAAAAAAATCTCCTGAGCTTTTAGCTGAAGTAAATTTTGATATGTTTATTTTATTGGAAACTTTAGATCCTTTTACAGTATATTCTATCCAATTATCTTTTGGATCAATCTTAAGAGAAACACTTTTCTCAACCGGTGCTCCTACCTGCGTATTTTCAAAAGTCGCGTCTTCTGCTGTATTTTTATAAGGCAGGTTACCTATAATGGTAATTGTATTTCCCGCATCAGATTGCCTAAATGATACGTTATGACCTTCAGCCCATAAGGTTTTTATAGTAATGCTATCATTACTTTTCTTTTTTAATTTTACGATATACATCATACCTTTTACTCCTGCTCTGCCTCCAGTCCATTGATGCTTTTCTGCAGAGATCACAGCTATTTTTTCATTCTGATATAAAGAGGATACTGGCGACACACAGGAAGCCAGTACCCAACATAATATTAAAAATAGTTGATTATTCATTTTTTCTTAATCTTCATCACTACCTGATGAACGTCCTATTACTAAAAAATTACCACTATACACTTTTTCACCCTTATGTTCTGCCTTTAATACATAACTTCCAGGGGAAAATTTCTGTCCAAATTCTTCATCAGACTTCACATTTTTCTTTGTATATACCAATCTGCCTGCTTTATCAAAAATACTTATATCTACTGTGTTATATTTAGAGCTATCAAACCTTACATGCGAAAATCCTTTTGATGGATTCGGGTATATCTTAATTATATTATTTTTAGATATAACTTCTATTGTTCCTAAGGTATTGGTATTTTGTGTAGTCCACACTCCTCTTCCATAAGTAGAAGCCAATACTGTTCTGGTAGAAGGTCTGTAATCAAGATTTGTAATTTTTACATTTCCAATATTTCCTGTTGTTGATGCCCATACTGGTGAGGCAGAAAGGAAATTTGTTGTCCCCCAAACGCCCATTTCTGTTCCCAATAATACTTCATTAGGATCATCAGGATTTCTTAACACAGTTCTTACCGGCATATCAGGAAGATTACCTTCTTTATTTTGCCATGTCGTTCCACCATCAGTAGAATAGAATACATTTACCACGTTATAATTTGATAATGTAACAATAATTTCATTTTCATTAGCACCAAATTCTATATCGGAAATAGTTCCCGCAGCAGGTGATGTCAATAAAGTAGGAGTATAGGAGGCCGTATTTGCATTGGTAACTCTAAAAATCCTTCCCAAATTGGTTCCTACGAAAAGTGTTGTAGAAGTTACTGTATGGGGAGAGACTTTCAACCATGAAACTTCTTCACCAGATTGGGCAGTACCTACTGTAATCTGATCAGTTGATAAGCTGGTTGGTGTACCTGAAAGCCCCGTTGTTCTATAGAGTATAAGCCCTGAACGATAAGAGAAAAACACATCATTTATTCTATCTAAAGCTAATTCATTCACAAAATGACCGGTTCCGTCTCTTTGAGCTTGAGTTATATTTAACAGATAATAATCGTCCACATCTGTCAGTAAATAATGATTATTATTGGTATAGCTAGCAATTCTATAATTATTTTGGTCATCATATTCCGTGTACATTCCATCGCCTCCCGAAGCAACTTCACTGGTAAGAAAATTATTGGCCTGTGGTGTACCCTGTAACCACAAGGAACCATTATCTTGAGCACCGGCTAATAGTTGTTCATTAGCAGGAGTTCTTGTCGGATTAAGCATTGCACTATAGAATTGTGTTACGTTATACCTTGTATTTCTCATTTCAAAACCTGTAGTTGATGCAATATTGTTTTTATTAGCAGCAAAATAAATTCCACCATCATTACCAAACATCATCTGCCCGGTTGCATAGTTGTTAAATGGATTAAAAACTATAGCGTGTTGATCAGAATGCACATTTGAAACCTGAAGATTGGCCATTCCATAACCATCCGTCCATTTTGAAATCTGCGACCAATTAGCTCCCCCATCTGTTGATTTAAATATATTGATTCCTCCTGTATACACTATATTATCATTTTGAGGATCCGCAGCAATAACAAGATCATAGGAAGCCTGCCCTCTTGTAAAATCTGCAGCTGGAACACTGGTATCCACTCCTATCGGAAGCTGCACGACTGGTGAAGGGTCATTTGTAGCATTCCATGTTATACCTCCATCTGTAGATCTTGCAATTCTAACACGCTCTGCGCTGGTTGCTCCCTGCATTAGAGCATATATTTTATTGGCATCAGTTCTAGAAAGTGTAAAATTAACTCTTGAACTTTCACTTCCTACATTATACACCTGATTAAAAGTATTTCCATCCATAGATCTAAAAATCCGACCCCCTGAATTCACATTACCAAGCCGTGATCTTCTGGTAGAAACCCATACTGAATTATCTATTCCTATTTCTATCTGCTGAATAGAATACCCAGTATTACTTGTTGTATTGGCAATTAAACTATTGTTTTTGGTAAAGGTTACACCTCCATCTGTAGATTTATATAACCCTGCTTGGTTTAGTCCTTGCCAGCCCGATAAGAATGTCGGATTTGTCGCATAATTGCCACTTACTCCTGCATATACTTCTGAAACACCGTTATTATTTCTAACTTTAATATCATTAATATAAAAATTCCCATTTCTAATTCCATTAGAAGTATAGGTTACTGGTATGGTAAAAATTTGCGTCCAGGTTGTTCCACCATCTGATGATTTCCATATTCCCGACCCCACAGCATCTCCGGTTGAAGATTCTCCGGTTCCTACGTAGAAAACTTGGGAATTATTCGGATCATATGCCATACATACCACTGAAGTATTAGCCCAAAATGTACTTAGTGGTGTCCACTCATTAGTATTCACTGAAGGATCCTGATTCACCCAAAGTCCACCGGAAACACTTCCTGCAAAAACTCTTCTACCTGTAAGATCATTAGGATCATACATAATCGCTCTTGTTCTTCCACCTACATTATAAGGACCTCTTTCTACCCAAGATTCATCAATTATTCTTGCTGCAGAACCGTTATTAGTATTGGCTTTATTAGAAATAAAAGACATTGGCTTTTCAGGTCGATATTTACCCTGTGTGATATCCTTGTTTATTTTCACCAATCCTGCAAAATTAGTTCTTCCTGTGATTGGATCCATGGTCCTTTTGTAATCTTCTTCATTATACAAATTAGGAGGTATCCCACTCTCTTTATTATTGTTACGAACCTTTTTAAGGTCCTTTTCATACTTTGCATAAAGCTCTTGTAAATGTTTTTGATTAGTTTGAAGTGTGCTTTGCTTTTGTGCATATACATTCATACAGAATAGTATAGCTGCGATAGAATAAATTTTCATTTCAATTTGTTTTTTTAGCAAATCTACTCAAAACAAATATCAAATTAATAATAAATTATAATTTTTATTATTAATTTTTCATATTTTAAAACAATTTAATAAAAGATATTAATAATTTTTATTTCTCGTCAAAATAAAATTAAAATTTTAAATTAAAAACTCATATTATGAAAATATTTCAACCCACACACCTCATTTGTTAAATTTTTTGATCATTTCTTTTACATTCGCTTTATTCCTGTTACTTTGCCTTTCCTTGCAAAAATCACTAACTACTTATCCTGATATAAAGAGGATACCGGCGTTCCACAGGAAGCCAGTATCCAAAATAATATTAAAAACAATTGATTATTCATTCTTAATCATCATCACCTCCAACACGTCCTAATACCAGGAAATTACCACTATACACTATTTCACCTTTAGATTCGGCTTTTAGTATATAAGTTCCCGGCGCCAATCTTTGACCAAACTCTTCATCTGATTTTACATTTTTCTTAGTATATATCAGTCTACCTGCTCCATCAACGATACTAATATCTACATTGCTGTATTTAGCAGTATCAAATTTCAAATGTGAAATTCCTTTTGAAGGATTCGGATATATAATATTCTTATCCTTTCTGGATTTGGTATCTACTGTAGACAAAGAACTTGTTGTATTCTGTGTTGTCCACACTCCCCTTCCATAAGAACATGCTAATACGGTTTTAGTAGAAGGTCTGTAATCCAAATTTGTAATTTTTATATTTCCGATATTTCCTGTTACAGAAAACCAATTAGGTGCTGCGGAAAGGAAATCAGTTGTTCCCCAAACTCCCATTTCTGTTCCTACCAATACTTCATTGGGATCGTCAGGATTTCTTAAAATAGTTCTTACAGGCATATCAGGAAGATTACCTTCTTTGTTTTGCCATGTTGCTCCGCCATCTGTAGAATAAAATACACTGGTTAAATTATAATTTGATAATGTTACAAGAATCTCATTTTCGTTAGCTCCAAATTCGATATCAGAAATTGTTCCTGCTGCCGGTGATGTCAGTAAAGTAGGAGAATAAGAGGTCGTATTTGCATTGGTAACTTTAAAGAACCTTCCCAGGTTTGTTCCTACAAAAAGAGTTGACGATGCAGTTGTATACGGAGAAACTTTCATCCAGGAAATTTGTTCACCATTTTGCGCTGTTCCTACTGTAACGGTGTTATTGGTAAAACTTGTTGCCGTTGCAGAAAGCCCACTTGTTCTGAAAAGAGATAATCCTGAACGGTAGGAGAAAAATACATCGTTTATTCTGTCTAATGCTATTTCATTTACAAAATGTCCATAATTTCTGTTAGCACTGCTTATTAAATAATAAGTGTTGTTAGTCAGTAAATAGTGACTATTATAAACATAGCTTGCAATTTCATAGTTATCCTGATCATCATATTCGGTCATCATTCCGTCTCCACCACTGGCACTTTGAATATTTGGAAGAAAGTTACTGGCCAAAGGTGCTCCATACATCCACCATGAACCATTGTCCTGTGCTCCTGCTAAAATTTCTTCATTAGCGGGTGTTTTTATAGGGTTAAGTGTTGCACTGTAGAATTGTGTTACATTATACCTTGTATTTCTTACGGCAAAACCACCTACAGAACCAATATTCGTTTTATTGGCGGCATAATAAATCCCACCATCATTACCAAATAGCATCTGGCCTGTAGCATAATTATTATATGGATTGAAAACTATCGCGTGCTGATCTGCATGTACTGTAGAAACCTGTAATGCTGCCATGTTATTATTATTGGACCATTTTGAAATTTGCGCCCAGCTTCCTCCGCCATTTGTAGACTTAAATAAATCAATACCTCCAATATACAAAGTATTGTCATCCAAAGGATCAGTTTTAATAACAAGATCATAAAAAGACTGCCCTCTTGTAAAGTCATTAGCAGGAATACTTGTATCTGTAGCAGTAGGTAATGTTATGACTGGTGAAGAATCATTAGTTGCCTGCCATGTTGCTCCGCCATCTGTAGATTTTGTAATTCTAATGGGTTCAGTTGTCCCAGCTCCTTGCATAAAGGCATATACTTTATTGGCATCTGTCTTAGAAAGTGTAAAGTTTACTCTTGAACCTGAATTTAATACATTATATACTTCATTGAAAGTATTTCCATCTGCAGATTTAAAGATCCTCCCTCCCGAATCAATATTGGAGAATCTTGAAGCTCTGGTAGAAACCCATAAAGAATTATCAGCTCCTATTTCTATTTGTTGAATAGAATAACCTGTAGTACTGGTGGTATTCGTTGTTGTATTTAATGCCAGTAAATTACTGTTTTTCGTAAAGGTTGCTCCTCCATCTGTCGATTTATATAATCCGGCCTGGCTTAATCCTTGCCATCCGTCATTAAATGAAATTCCTACATAGGAACCACTTACTCCTGCATATACTTCAGAAACCCCATTATTGTTTCTAACCTTAATATCATTAATATAGAAATTACCATTTCTTACCCCATTAGAAGAATAGGTAACCGGAATAGTAAAAATTTGTGTCCATGTTGTTCCTCCGTCTGTTGTTTTCCAAATACCCGATCCTATTGCATCAGTAGTCGGAGCTTCTCCGGTTCCTACATAAAAAGTTTGCGGGTTATTGGGATCATAAGTAATACACGAAACAGAAGTATTCGCCCAGAATGTACTTAAAGGCATCCATTCATTGGTAGCTACTGAAGGATCCTGATTTACCCATAACCCTCCTGATACTCCACCTGCAAAAACTCTTTTACCCGTCGCATCATTGGGATCATACATAATAGCCCTTGTTCTTCCTCCTACACTATAGGGCCCTCTTTCTACCCAAGGTTCGTTAACTATTTTCCCTGTAGAGCTCCCTTGATTATTAGAAATAAAAGACATGGGTTGGGTGGCTTTGTACTTTCCTGCTAAAATCTCTTGATTTATTTTTAGAAGTCCTTCAAAGTTGGTTCTTCCTGTAACAGGATCCATTGTTCTTTTATAATCCTCTTCATTATAGGCATTAGGTGGAATCCCCTCCTTTTTAGCATTCTTATGTACTTTTTTAAGATCCTTATTATATTTAACATAAAGCTCTTGCAGATGCTTTTGGTTTGTTTCAATGGTGCTTTGCTGCTGTGCATACATATTCATGCAGAATAATACCGCAGCGATTGGGTAGAGTTTCATTTCCATTCAATTTTTTTCACAAATGTAATCAAGAAAGAATATTAATTTTCATTAAAATAAACAAATTATTGATAATTTATAATTAAAATCATTATAAATACAAAAATTACACATATCACATTTACCGCTTACTTATCAAATGTCAAATTGCGAAATATGCAAAGGAAACGAAAAATGAACGCATTAGTGAGTTTTTATATGCCCCAAATAATATGAAAAATTTAAAATTACACTTCATATCATAAAAAATGCCCTGGTTAAAACCAGGGCATTCTAATTTATTGTAAGAAAAATCTTAAGCTTGTACGTTGTTTCCTCCTAATACGAAAGGCTCAACTTCTTTGATTTCTCCGAACTGTTGCTCGTAGTTAGCGATGTTCTGTTGAAGAGCGTTTAATACTCTTTTAGCGTGAAGCGGAGCAAGAATTACTCTTGATCTTACTTTAGCTTGCTGAACACCTGGCATCAACTGAATAAAGTCTACTACAAATTCAGATGGAGAGTGGTTTACCAATGCTAAGTTAGCATAGATTCCAGCAGCTACCATTTCGTTTAATTCGATGTTGATGTTTCCGTCTTGTGGATTTTGATTGTTGTCCATTGTTATAAATTATGTTTTTAAAATTCGAAATTTGAGATTGTGAAAATATAAAAATAATTTCAAATCCCAAATTTCAAATCATTAATTTTAGTTAAGGTCTTCGAATTCTTTCTTAGAACCTACGATAACATTCTGATACTCTTTAAGACCTGTACCTGCAGGAATTCTGTGTCCTACAATTACATTTTCTTTAAGACCATTAAGATCATCGATCTTACCAGCAACCGCAGCTTCGTTAAGAACCTTAGTCGTTTCCTGGAATGATGCTGCAGACATGAATGACTTCGTTTGAAGTGCTGCTCTTGTAATACCTTGTAATACAGGAGTTGCAGTAGCTGGAAGAGCTTCTCTTACATCTACTAAAGCTAAATCTTCACGTCTCAACTTAGAGTTCTCATCTCTTAATTCTCTTGCAGTAATCATCTGACCTGGCTTGAATTCTTTAGAATCACCAGCATCTACTACTACTTTAAGACCGAATACTCTGTTGTTCTCTTCCAAGAAATCATACTTGTGTTCAAGAGCTCCTTCAAGGAATTGAGTATCACCTCCATCCACGATAGATACTTTTGTCATCATCTGTCTTACGATGATTTCGAAGTGCTTGTCGTCGATTTTTACCCCTTGTAGACGGTAAACTTCCTGAATCTCATTTACTAAGTATTCCTGAACGGCTGTTGGGCCTTTAATTCTTAAGATATCTTCCGGAGTAATAGAACCGTCAGAAAGTGGAGAACCAGCTCTTACGAAGTCATTCTCCTGTACTAAGATCTGGTTAGATAATTTAACTAAATAAATTTTTCTTTCTCCAGTTTTAGCCTCAACAATAAGTTCACGGTTACCTCTCTTAATTTTTCCGTAAGAAACTACCCCGTCGATTTCAGTAACAACCGCTGGGTTTGAAGGGTTTCTTGCTTCAAATAATTCGGTAACTCTCGGAAGACCTCCGGTGATATCCCCTGCTTTTGCAGATTTTCTTGGGATTTTGATTAAGACTTTACCAGCCTTAATTTTCTCACCATCGTTAACCATCAAGTGGGCTCCTACCGGTAAGTTGTAAGCTTTTTGCTCAACTCCTTTAGAGTCTACCACCTTCAAGGTAGGTACGGCTTTCTTATTTCTAGATTCAGAGATTACTTTCTCTTCGAATCCTGTTTGTTCGTCAATTTCAAGTTGGAATGAAATACCCTGGATGATATCCTCGTATTCTACCTTACCTGAAGTTTCAGCAATGATTACCGCGTTATACGGATCCCATCTACAGATCGTATCCCCTTTCTTCACTTTATCACCTGGTTTCACAGATAGAATAGATCCGTAAGGTACGTTAGCTACCATTAATGGAGTTCTCGAATCGTTATCAGCAACTAATCTAAATTCTGTTGAACGAGAAACTACAACTTCAGCTGTATTACCATTTTCATCTTCAGAAGTAATTGTTCTTACTTCATCCATTTCAACGATACCGTCTCTTCTTGCAACGATAGATGGGTTTTCTGATACGTTACCTGCAGTACCCCCTTGGTGGAAGGTTCTCAACGTAAGCTGAGTACCTGGCTCCCCAATTGACTGTGCTGCAATTACACCTACCGCTTCACCCATGTGAATCATCTTACCTGTTGCTAAGTTTCTACCGTAACATTTCGCACAGATACCTTTCTTAGCTTCACAAGTAAGTGGAGAACGTACTTCAACTGCTTCTAATCCTGCTTCTTCAATTCTCTTAGCTAGTTGCTCAGTGATTACCTGATCTGCTTCAGTGATTAATTCATCAGTTTCAGGATCGTAAACATTGTGAAGAGATACTCTACCTAAGATTCTTTCAGAGATTCTTTCAACGATCTCGTCATTTTTCTTAAGTGCAGTAACTTCAGTTCCTCTTAGAGTTCCACAGTCATCTTCTGTAACGATAACGTCCTGTGCAACGTCTACCAATCTTCTGGTTAGGTAACCAGCATCGGCAGTTTTAAGAGCGGTATCCGCAAGACCTTTACGAGCACCGTGGGTAGAGATAAAGTATTCTAGGATGGAAAGACCTTCTTTAAAGTTGGCAAGGATCGGGTTTTCGATGATCTCCGCTCCGGTAGAACCAGCTTTTTGCGGTTTCGCCATCAAACCTCTCATCCCTGATAACTGACGGATCTGTTCCTTAGAACCCCTCGCTCCAGAGTCAAGCATCATGTATACAGAGTTGAAACCACCTTGGTCAGTTTTCATTCTGCTCATGATCATTTCAGTTAATCCAGCGTTGGTGTTTGTCCAAACGTCGATTACCTGGTTATAACGCTCTGTATCTGTAATTAGACCCATGTTATAGTTAGCTCTAATTTCATCTACAGTTTCAATTGATTGTGCAATCATCTGCTTTTTCTCAACAGGAACTACAATATCCCCTAATGAGAACGAAAGACCTCCTTTGAATGCATTTGAATACCCTAGATCTTTCATTGCATCTAGGAACTTCACAGTTGTAGGGAAATCTGTATCAGCAAGGATTTTACCGATAACGTTTCTCAATGATTTCTTAGTAAGAAGTTCATTGATATATCCTACTTGCTTAGGTACGATTTGGTTGAATAGAATTCTACCTACAGAAGTTTCGATCAATCTTGTTACGATTTGTCCGTCTTCTTTAATTGGTAGTCTACATCTTACCTTCGCATTTAATGAAACTCTACCTTCTGCATAAGCGATTTCCGCTTCTTCAGGAGAATAGAAAGCAAGACCTTCTCCTTTTACTTTCATCGTCTCAGTAGAGCTTAATTCTTTAGTCATGAAATAAAGACCAAGAACCATGTCCTGAGATGGTACCGTAATTGGAGAACCGTTTGCTGGGTTCAAAATGTTTTGAGAACCTAACATTAATAACTGAGCTTCAAGGATCGCTTCCGGTCCTAACGGCAAGTGTACCGCCATCTGGTCACCATCGAAATCGGCGTTGAAGGCCGTAGTTACTAACGGGTGTAGTTGGATAGCTTTACCTTCGATCATTTTAGGTTGGAAAGCCTGAATACCCAATCTGTGAAGCGTAGGTGCCCTGTTCAATAGTACCGGGTGACCTTTCATCACGTTTTCCAGGATATCATAAACTACTGGTTCTTTTCTATCAATAATTCTCTTCGCAGATTTTACTGTTTTTACAATTCCTCTCTCGATTAGTTTTCTAATGATGAATGGTTTGTAAAGCTCAGCTGCCATATCTTTAGGGATACCACATTCGTGAAGCTGTAAGTTTGGACCTACGACAATTACCGAACGCGCAGAGTAGTCTACCCTTTTCCCTAGTAAGTTCTGACGGAAACGACCTTGCTTACCTTTCAATGAATCAGAAAGTGATTTCAATGGTCTGTTTGATTCAGATTTTACTGCAGAAGATTTTCTTGTATTATCAAATAATGAATCTACTGATTCCTGAAGCATACGCTTCTCGTTTCTCAAGATTACTTCAGGAGCTTTGATCTCCAATAATCTTTTCAAACGGTTGTTTCTGATGATAACTCTTCTATAAAGGTCATTCAAGTCAGAAGTTGCGAAACGTCCTCCATCCAATGGAACTAATGGTCTTAATTCTGGTGGGATAACAGGAAGTACACGCATGATCATCCACTCAGGCTTGTTGATCATTCTTGTATTAGCACCTCTTAATGCTTCTACAACGTTCAATCTTTTTAACGCCTCAGTTCTTCTCTGCTTAGAACCTTCGTTGTGAGCTTTGTGTCTCAAGTCGAAAGATAATGCATCAAGATCAATTCTTTTTAATAGATCTTCAACAGCTTCAGCACCCATTCTGGCGATGAATTTGTTTGGATCAGAATCATCAAGATATTGGTTTTCTACAGGAAGAGTTTCCATGATATCAAGATACTCTTCTTCTGTTAAGAATTCCATGTGCTCAAAATCAGAACCATCTAATTTTTTCGCAATACCTTGCTGGATCACTACATATCTTTCGTAGTAGATGATCATATCCAGCTTTTTGGAAGGGATACCTAAAAGGTAACCGATTTTGTTCGGTAAAGAACGGAAGTACCAAATGTGAGCAATTGGAACTACAAGATTGATGTGCCCGATTCTCTCTCTTCTTACTTTTTTCTCAGTAACTTCTACTCCACAACGGTCACAAACGATTCCTTTGTAACGAATTCTCTTGTATTTACCACAAGCACATTCGTAATCCTTTACAGGACCAAAGATTTTCTCACAAAATAGCCCATCTCTTTCAGGCTTGTGAGTTCTGTAGTTAATAGTTTCCGGTTTTAAAACCTCCCCTCTCGAGTCTTGTAAAATAGACTCCGGTGAAGCTAAACCGATGGTTATTTTATTAAATCTACTTGTTTTATTTTTATTTGACATAATTTTTTTTAGATTTTTAGATTTCAGATTTCAGATTTCAGACGAAATCATCATTCCAAATTCAAGGATTATAAAATTCTTAGAGTGTCGTAGCCTGACATCTTGTGTCTGACATCTGATATCTTACTCCTCCAATCTTACGTCTAATCCAAGACCTTGTAACTCGTGAAGTAATACGTTGAATGATTCCGGAATACCTGGTTCAGGCATAGATTCACCCTTAGCAATTGCTTCATAAGTTTTTGCTCTACCAATCACGTCATCCGATTTCACAGTAAGGATCTCTCTAAGGATATTCGATGCACCGAATGCTTCAAGTGCCCAAACCTCCATCTCTCCGAATCTCTGACCTCCGAACTGAGCTTTACCTCCTAACGGCTGTTGAGTAATCAATGAGTAAGGACCAATAGAACGTGCGTGCATCTTATCATCAACCATGTGCCCTAGTTTCAGCATGTAGATAACACCCACTGTAGCTGCCTGTGTAAATCTTTCTCCGGTACCACCATCATAAAGGTGAGTGTGACCGAATTTAGGAAGACCTGCTTTCTCAGTGTATTCAGTAATCTGATCAAGAGTTGCTCCGTCGAAGATTGGTGTAGCGAACTTCATTCCTAATTTCTGACCAGCCCATCCAAGAACTGTTTCATAGATCTGTCCGATGTTCATACGAGAAGGTACCCCTAGTGGATTCAATACGATATCTACTGGTGTTCCGTCTTCTAGGAATGGCATATCTTCTTCACGAACGATTCTTGATACGATACCTTTGTTACCGTGACGTCCTGCCATTTTATCCCCTACGTTCAGTTTACGTTTCTTAGCGATGTAAACTTTAGCCAACTTCATGATACCTGCCGGAAGCTCATCTCCGATTGAAATTGCGAATTTCTCACGGTTTTTAACCCCCTGGATATCGTTATATTTGATTTTGTAATTGTGAATCAATTGTTTGATCAATTCATTCTTGTCAGCGTCTACTGTCCAGTCTGAACCGCTAACGTTTACATAATCTTCAACTGAAGTTAATAACTTGTGAGTGAACTTCACTCCTTTACCGATGATTTCCTCATCAAGGTCATTTTGTACCCCTTGAGAAGTTTTCCCGCTTACAAGTGTATTTAATTTTTCAATTAAAGTGTTTCTCAACTCGTCAAACTTAGCCTTGTAAGTGTTTTCAATTTCTTCAAGTTTAAGTTTTTCTTCAGTTCTTTTCTTTTTGTCTTTAATGTTTCTAGAGAACAATTTCTTGTTGATAACAACTCCTCTTAATGAAGAGTCAGCTTTTAATGATGCATCTTTTACATCACCAGCTTTATCACCGAAGATTGCTCTAAGAAGTTTTTCTTCAGGAGTCGGGTCAGATTCACCTTTTGGAGTAATTTTACCAATCATGATATCTCCAGGCTTCACTTCAGCACCGATTCTGATCATACCGTTCTCGTCAAGATCTTTAGTAGCTTCTTCAGAAACGTTTGGAATATCAGCAGTAAGTTCTTCCATACCTAATTTAGTATCACGAACTTCCAGTGAATATTCATCCACGTGGATTGAAGTAAACCAGTCTTCACGAACAACTTTTTCGTTGATTACGATTGCATCCTCAAAGTTGTATCCTTTCCAAGGCATGAACGCTACTACTAAGTTTCTACCAAGAGCTAATTCTCCTTTTTCAGTAGCATAACCGTCGCAAAGTACTTGTCCTTTTTCCACTACATCACCTACTCTTACGTTTGGTCTTAGGGTAATGGTTGTACTCTGGTTAGTTTTTCTAAACTTAGTAAGGTTATATGTTTTAGTAGCAGACTCGAATTGTACTAAATCCTCATCTTCACTTCTTTCATATTTGATAGTGATCTTATCAGCATCTACGTACTGTACTGTACCTGTACCTTCTGCGTTAATTAAGATTCTTGAGTCTCTTGCAACTTGCTGCTCAAGCCCTGTACCTACAACCGGAGCCTGTGGCTTCAATAGAGGAACGGCCTGACGCATCATGTTAGATCCCATCAATGCACGGTTCGCATCATCATGCTCCAAGAATGGAATCAATGAAGCAGAAATACCAGAGATCTGGTTAGGTGCAACGTCGATAAGGTTAACCTGAGCTGGCTCAACTACTGGGTAGTCACCATCTAATCTTGCAATAATTCTGTCTGTTAAGAAATCACCATTATCACTCAATTCAACGTTTGCCTGAGCAATTACTTTGTCTTCTTCATCTTCTGCATTCAGATAAATAGGATCAGCGTTAAGATTAATCTTACCATCTTCTACTTTTCTATATGGAGTTTCAATGAAACCAAGGTTGTTGATTTTTGCATAAATACCTAAAGATGAAATCAAACCGATGTTTGGTCCTTCCGGAGTTTCAATCGGACAAATTCTTCCGTAGTGAGTATGGTGAACGTCACGAACCTCGAAACCTGCTCTTTCTCTTGATAAACCTCCAGGCCCTAGTGCAGAAAGTCTACGCTTGTGCGTAATTTCTGAAAGCGGGTTGGTTTGGTCCATGAACTGAGATAGCTGGTTGGTACCGAAGAATGAGTTGATTACAGATGTTAAAGTCTTAGCGTTAACAAGGTCAAGTGGAGTAAAGATTTCGTTATCTCTAACGTTCATTCTCTCCTTGATTGTTCTTGCAATTCTTGAAAGACCTACTCCGAACTGTCCTGCTAATTGCTCACCAACAGTTTTAATTCTTCTGTTTGATAAGTGGTCGATATCATCAACCTCAGCTTTAGAGTTTACAAGCTCGATTAAGTGTCTTACGATCGCAATAATATCTTCTTTTGTAAGAACTTCAGTTGTAGTTGGAATGTTAAGACCTAACTTTTTGTTTAGTCTGTAACGTCCTACTTCACCTAAAGAGTATCTCTGCTCAGAGAAGAATAATTTTTCAATAATTCCTCTTGCAGTTTCCTCATCTGGTGGATCTGCGTTTCTTAACTGACGATAGATGTACTCTACTGCTTCTTTTTCAGAGTTTGTAGGGTCTTTTTGTAATGTATTCTGGATGATAGAGAATTCATTGCTGTTTTCTTTGTGAATCAGGATAGATTTCACACCAGCATCCAGGATAAGATCTAAGTGTTCTTTTTCAAGGATAGTCTCTCTATCTAAGATGATTTCGTTTCTTTCGATAGAAACTACTTCACCTGTATCTTCGTCTACGAAGTCTTCGAACCAAGTGTTCAATACTCTCGCAGCCAATGTTCTCCCTTCCACTTTTTTAAGGGCAGCTTTAGAAACTTTCACTTCTTCAGCAAGGTCGAAGATCTGAAGGATATCCTTATCAGATTCGTAACCGATAGCTCTTAATAAAGTTGTTAATGGTAACTTTTTCTTACGGTCGATATACGCGTACATTACGCTGTTGATATCCGTTGTAAATTCCATCCAAGATCCTTTGAAAGGGATAATTCTTGAATAGTAAAGTTTGGTTCCGTTAGCGTGGTAAGTTTGTCCGAAGAATACACCCGGAGATCTGTGTAACTGAGTTACGATTACACGCTCTGCTCCATTGATAATGAATGAACCAGAAGGAGTCATATAAGGAACCGGACCTAAATATACATCCTGAACCACTGTTTGGAAATCTTCGTGTTCCGGGTCAGTACAGTACAATTTAAGTCTTGCTTTTAGAGGAACTGAATAAGTAAGTCCTCTTTCCACACACTCATCGATTGAATAACGTGGAGAATCTACCAGATAGTCTAAGAATTCTAATACGAATTGGTTTCTTGAATCCGTAATTGGGAAATTCTCTTGGAAAGTCTTGTAAAGAGCTTCTGTCTTTCTGGCTTCAGGAAGTGTATCAAGCTGGAAAAATTCTTTAAAAGACTCAATTTGGATGTCCAAGAAGTCTGGAGTAACAATTTTTCCTTTCGCTGATGAGAAATTAATTCTCGGATTTCCTTGAGTTGTTGATTTTGTTTTACTCATAAAACTTTTAAGAAAGGGTTAAAAAATATTTTGATTCATTTAAAAATATCAGGAAGAGAAAAAAGAGAAAAGAGAAAAGAGAAAAGACATGGAGATATTTGGCGCTATCAGAAATAGTCTTTATTCTTTGTTCTTTATTCTTACAGTCTGATTCCTAACTGCAACACTGGTATATCTTTTCACAGCGTAATGCAAAATATTTTTCTTACTTTTGAGGCAGAATTACCGCAATATTTATAAACAGGAAATCCCTTCCATGCTTTACACAATGAAAGAGTTGATTTTCAGTATTTTATAAATGTACAAACAATTTTTCGCGCCAAAAGAGGGGCAAAGATACAAAAAGTTATCCACAATAACAAATAAATCCACTCATTTTGAGATCTGACTAGTCCTAAATAAGCGTTACAGATTAATAGGATAAAATTATTAATAAATTATAAGATAGTTGTCGGTTTATTT
>NZ_PIZV01000004.1 GCF_002835665.1 Chryseobacterium sp. PMSZPI | reverse complement strand
ATTTGATCACAGATATCAGAGTTTATCCTAATCCGGTAAAAGATATACTACACATTTCAAATACAACATCTGAAGATTATAAAATCTTCGATATGGGTGGAAAACTAATTGACTCAGGAAAACTTCAAAGAGGCACTGTAAATGTCAGCAGCCTTATAAAAGGTGCTTATATGCTTCAAATAGGAGAAATAGCAAAACGATTCATTAAGAACTAGTAACCCTTACATTAAACTATGTGAAAGACTGCCCTTCCAAGGGGCAGTCTTTATTTTTAATGTATAACATATTTAATTTTATTCAATTTTTAAAAAAAAATTATAAAAAAGCACATATTTCACTTCATTTTTTGCTAGCTTTGGGGCGCACAAAAAATCACTCATCCATGAAAAAAAATATATTCTTGGTGGGAATGCTTATCATATCCGGTATTTCCTTTGCTCAAACCGATCGTTTATGGACTCAACGTTCTCCAAAAAGCTCTTCACCGGTTTTTGAAAACATGCTCAATATTGATAGTCCAAAGCTTTATCATTTAGATATTGATGGTTTAAAGAGTACATTATCAAGAGTTCCCAAAAGATCAGCAACTGAGAAATCAACAATAATAATCTCTCTTCCTGGCTCCACAGGAAGGATAGAAAATTTTAAAATAACAGAGAATTCAAATTTCGATCCTGAATTAGCTATCAAATATCCTGATATTAAATCTTATATGGGAGAAGGTATAGAAAACCCTGCTTCTGTTGTGTATTTCAGCATTTCCCCACTAGGCCTGTCCTCAATGGAAATCTATAATGATAAATCTGCGGTTTTTATTGAACCTTATACTCAAGATTTATCGACTTATGTTGTTTATAAAAAATCTGACAGAAAAAACGATTTAAATAAATTTGAATGTACTGTTCTTGAGTCAGCTCAGAAAGGAGCTTCGGCTATAACAGCTAAAAATGCCAATGATTCCACCCTGCGTACATTCAGATTAGCGCTTTCCTGCACTGGAGAATATGCTACTTATTTTGGCGGAACAAAAGCACAGGCTTTAGCAGCAATGAACAATACCCTTACCCGTGTAAACGGTATTTTTGAAAATGATTTTGCCGCAAGAATGGTTCTTATCCCCAATAATGATGCAATCATTTATACCAATGCTGCTACAGATCCCTATTCTCCTTCAGCTCAAATGGATAATTGGAATTTTCAGCTGATGAACACTCTGAATACAACTATCGGTAATGCTGGTTTTGATATAGGCCATTTATTTGGAAGAGATGGTGGAGGTGGTAATGCCGGATGTATCGGATGTATTTGCAATGATGATATGTCCACTTACACTTACCAGGGAGTTACTTATCCAAATAATTATAAAGGAAGCGGATACACTTCCCCTTCCAATGGTATTCCATCGGGAGATACTTTTGATATTGACTTTGTTGCTCATGAAATGGGGCATCAATTTGGTGGAAACCATACATGGTCTTATGCTACTCAAACCGACTTACAATCCGTAGAACCGGGATCAGGATCTACGATTATGGGGTATGCAGGAATTACCAATTATGATGTTCAGAAAAATTCAGATCCTTTTTTCCATGCCAAGAGTATAGAACAGATTACAAACAATATTAAAACAAAAACCTGTTCTGTAAATACACCTACAGGAAATTCTATCCCTACTGCTAATGCCGGACCGGATTATACAATTCCTAAGAGCACACCGTTTGTGCTTACAGGTTCCGGAACAGATACTGATGGTGATCCACTGACTTATATCTGGGAACAAATGGACAAAGGAACGTCTGCACAAACAGCGGGTAATTCAGCTGCAATTGCTACAAAAACAGCCGGACCTATCTTCAGATCCTGGAAACCTACGACTTCGCCTGTAAGATATTTTCCCAAAATGTCATCTATTATGGCCGGAGCTTCAACTACTGCAGGAAGTAACATTAATGTAGAAGCTCTTCCTTCTGTTGCAAGAACACTAAACTTCAGATTTACAGTTCGGGATAACAGGCCTGGCGGAGCAGGAAATAATTCAGATGATACTAAAATCACTGTAAATGCAGTTGCCGGTCCTTTTATTGTTACCTCGCAAAATACTGCTGTTTCTTACGTCAAAGGAAGTAACCAAACTGTTACCTGGGATGTTGCGGGCACAACCGGGAACGGAGTGAATGCTGCGAATGTAGATATTCTTTGGTCCACCGACAGCGGAAACACCTGGACTACTCTATTAGCTGCAACACCTAACGACGGGGCACAAATCATCACCATTCCGAATGCTGTGACAACTAACGGTAGGATTATGGTAAAAGGAAGTAATCATATTTTCTTTAATGTCAATAGCGCTAACATTACTGTAACTGAAACTACCACCAAATCTACTACAGAAATTACAGTAGAAGAATCAACGGAAATCAAACTTTATCCAAATCCGGTAAAAGATATTTTAACACTTACGAATACCAGTACAGAAGAATATAAAATCTATGATATGTCAGGAAGGCTCATAGATAGTGGTAATCTCGAAAGAGGAACAGTGAATGTAAGTAAACTCTCTAAAGGAACTTATCTTATTCAGGTTGGAGAATTTACCAAAAGATTCATAAAAAAATAACACCCTAAAGTATACGATGTGAAATAAGCTGCCTCATTTTTTGAGTCGGCTTATTTTTATTATAAGCGATATGGTCTGATTTTCAATCATGCAAACCGTTAATAATTTAAAATCAACCCATAAAAGCATTACTATTAAAAATATACTTTAAATTAATTTTTTTAACTTAAATTTATCACTCAATATTATATTTTATTGTACCGCTTACTCAGTTTGTATTGGAAAGGTATTTCTTCATTCGTTTTTGCAATTGATGGAAATTAATACTCTTTCCATTGTATCACTGGTGAAAATTGATCCATCAATGTATTTTGCCAATACTTATTTTGATCATGTAAATCTGATTATATGACCAGAATAATATTGTCATTTTTCTAAACGCGGTCACTGCATCAAAAACTAGAGTCCCTTGGTAATACATCATTAAAACTTTACATTATTAAAAACTATTATATGAAACACTTGTTTAAACATGTATTTTTTCTGACAATCGCTTTATTTTCAATAGCATGCAGCTCAGATCGTGAAGAAGAAACTCCACCTCCCACAACCCCTGTTAAAATCGTATTTTACAAAAATGCTGATGAATTTGCAGCCACCTATGACACATCAGGCATCGTAAGTCAAAGCATCAGAGTACAAGCATTTGATTTATATAAACAAGGCAAATGGAGTGAACTGGAAGCACTTTTTAACGCCAACAAACTGAATGGCGGCTGGCCACCTGCAAATGGCGGATATAATATCGTTGATGAAGTCCCAATTCTACCCGGACAGAAATTTGACAGATATAGTGGAGCCATCAACTATAGTGGAACCGGAACACCTACTTTTGGCGGGAATTTCACAAGTCCTATTATCAACGGATATGTTTACACATTCACACAAAGAGCTCTAAATCAAGCAGAAAATAAATATGATTTCTATTATGAAATTGATGTTTTGAATAGCTTACCTTTCAAATCTCAAACGGCAGATATCATTCCCTGGTTCAATCAAACAGGTAATGGAAAGCAAACGATGTGGAAAATCCCAATTGATATTACGACAGGCTATCAAAAGACATGGAATAAACTAGCCGAAGAAGGATATATTAAAATAACTATTAAAAAAAGTCCAAGCGGAAAATACAATAACTTAGTAGGGACCGTTATACAGTAATAAATAAATCAAAATGTATCCAATATCAAAAAAAATAAGCATTGGTAAAAAAGCTCTTCTTGAGAAGGATATTTTTACCAATGATGAAATTTCTCCATCCGCTATCGTCAACTTTATCTGTGGTGATTGCAATCATCAAAATACCGTTGAAATAATTCCATATCAATCCGGATATCCAATTATTCAGATGTATCACAATGATCAGGTGCTATCCAAAAACGAATTATTGAAAAACGGACTTGCTACTGAAACATCAACCGGAATGCAACACTTTGGAGAAATAACAGTCAATAATTTACCTACCTTATATTTTGGAACAGCTTGCTCAACCTGTCATTCAAAATATATTGGCGTGTTCAGCTATGGGGAAAAACAACCGGGATTGACTATATTAAATATTTCAGGAATATGGAAATATCAGGAATTGAAATAGCTTAACTTTCTGACTTTAAAGTCCACAATTTGAGATTGTGGACTTTTTTATATGAATTATTCGGTTTCCTGCATTAATACATTTTACAAATTACAAATCGTTTTCTATCTTTGTGGTAAATAAAAAAATTCATGGATAAAATTGATAGTTTGAACCAAGTAGCAGAATTCCATACTACTTTCAAAGCCCCTATTTTAGATACCCCACAAATCCCTTCTCCGGAAAGATGCAATCTTAGAGTAGAACTTCTACAGGAAGAACTTAACGAATTGAAACAAGCTATCGCTGATAACAATATCGTAGAGATTGCTGATGCACTTTGTGATTTACAATATGTTTTGAGTGGTGCGGTATTAGAATTCGGTCTTGGCAACAAATTTGTAGAGTTGTTCAACGAAGTTCAGCGTTCCAATATGTCAAAAGCATGCGATAATGAAGAACAGGCTAAGGAAACTGTTGAATTCTATAAAGAAAAAGAAGTAGAATCTTTTTATGAAAAGTCCGGAGAAAAATTCAATGTTTACAGACAGGCGGATCATAAAGTATTAAAAAACAAATACTACTCTCCTGCCGATTTAAAATCTATTATCGAAAAATAAAATATGAAAAAATTTATTACCAATATTGTTGCCGTTTCAAGTTTATTTTTGGCTACCCAGCAGTTTAATGCTCAAAAGACAGTAGTAAACCGTGAAGTTGAAACCCAAAAAGACGGCAAAATGCTTTTGGGCCATCAGCTGAAAGAGCAATTTTTAAAAGCTCCTTACTCAGATTGGTACGTGAAAGAGCACGATGACTACGCTCTTGATCAAAAAGCCATCAGTGAACTTAGAAAAGAAAGACTAGGTACCTATGACATCATTGTTTTTATGGGAACCTGGTGTGAAGACAGTCACAGAGACTTTCCTAGGCTGATGAAAATATTGGAAGAAGTAAGTTTTCCGGAAAGTAAACTTAGTATTATTGCCGTAAACCGTAAAAAGGAATCTCCTTCCGGTGATGAAGGGCTTTATAACATTCAAAAAGTGCCTACCATTATCCTGAAAAGATATGGAAAAGAAGCAGGAAGAATTGTAGAAATGCCAACTTCAGGATATATTGAAAGAGATTTAGCAGAAATCCTGAAAAAAAATGACTCTTCTGTCATCAAAGAAATTTTTAAATAGATTTTGAGAAATTATAAAGTAATCATACCGTTTATAGCAGGCGCAGGTGCCATGCTGCTTTTGTTTTTTGGCCTTAAATCTTGTTTTAATCTTGGCGGAAAGACGGAAAAGTCAGATTATTATATTCTGACCAACCAAATTTCCAGGATGAATAAGATGGTTGTAATGGAACAGAATACTTCCAGCATGCAGAAAACCAAAATGGGATATGAAGTATTCGGGAAAGAAGTGTCAAGCAATAGCATTATTACCTATACTAAAACCAATGCACAGGTTTCCTATGATCTTAATAAAATGAAGATTGAAGTGGATTCCATCAACAAAAAACTGGTCATTACTGATCTGCCGGATGCCGATATAAGAATTACACCAAGTGTGGAAATCCAGTCTTTGGATGATTCTTTTTTTAATAGAATTTCGGAGAAGGATATTAAAAATGTAACGGAGAAAGCCAAAGAAACGGCAATTAAGTCCATTGATCAAAATCAGTTGAGAAGTGAGGGTCGTAAACAATTAATGGAAAATCTGAATAATGTTTTTGTATTGGCAAAAGCCCTGAATTATAAGATTGAAGATAAAACAGGAAAAATTGGAATCTTAGGACTCTAAAGTAGATTAAGTATTATATTTCTATTTTTGGCAAAAACTTTGAATGACTTTAATATAAAGATTTCTTGAAATTAAAAATTTAAAGTTATGAACACCAAAGGAAATAACAAAAAGAAAGAATCTGCCAATGCTGCAGAAACCAAGAAACAGAATCAGGATTTTCAGAATATTCCTGCTTCGTCAAAAAAAACCAACCCACCTGATATAAAAAAAGAAGATATTCAAAAGTCTTCAAAAATAAATCGGGGAAAACGGATAATACAAAAGGATAAACCATTAAGAATGGTTTAAAATATTTCCAATAATAAAATTGAAAGGTTCCGTCTCATAAGAGACGGAACCTTTCTTCTAACTATCTAAGTGAACTATAATTGTCTATACAATGGTTGATTTTCCGATTTTCACATTCTCAAAATTATAATAAGATTTCTCTGAATATCGGATATGATCTGCAATAAAACTTCCTACTTCGCTCGTAGAGTAATACTGTTTCGTATTAAGATCTATCGTGACATATTTATTTTCAATAGCATGTTCTACAGACTGTCTTAATTTTTCTGCGGCCTGTTTCAAATTCAGATGATCAAGCATCATGGCCACACTCAGGATAGAAGCTACCGGATTGGCAATTCCTTTTCCTTTTGCCTGTGGATAAGAACCATGAATAGGCTCAAACAAAGCATTTTTATCACCAATGGATGCAGAAGGTAATAACCCGATAGATCCTCCGATAACACTTGCTTCATCAGAAATAATATCACCAAACATATTTTCAGTTAAAATAACATCAAACTGTTTCGGATTAAGGATCAGTTGCATGGCTGCATTGTCCACAAACATATAATCTAATTGCACATCAGGATATTCCGGTGCAATTTCCTGGCATATTTTCCTCCACAATCTTGAAGTATCTAAAACATTAGCCTTATCAATAAGGGTCAGCTTTTTCTTTCTCTTCTGAGCTTCTTTAAAAGCCATATGAGCGATTGGAATAATATCCTCACGATTATATTTACAGACATCATAAGCATAAGCACCTTCAGGATCTGTAAATTTTTCACCAAAATAAATTCCGCTTACCAATTCTCTGAAAATCTGGATATCGGCACCTTCAATAATCTCTCTTTTAAGCGGACTTTTTTCAATAAGAGACGGATAAGTTTGTAAAGGACGGATATTGGCAAATAATCCCAATTCCTTACGCAGCTTTAATAATCCTTGTTCCGGTCTTACTTTAGCTTCAGGATTATTATCAAATACGGGATCTCCTATTGCCCCGAAAAGAACGGCGTCCGATTCTTTACAAATTTTCAAAGTCTCTTCCGGTAATGGTTCTCCGGTTTTAAAAATAGCTTCTGCCCCAATTAATCCATAATCAAATTGAAATTTATACTGGAAAGCCTCAGCAATTACATCAAGTATTTTGATACTTTCGCTGATGATTTCAGGACCAATTCCATCTCCTGGAAGAACTGCAATTTTAAAATAATTGTTGCTCATTTGCTTTTTGTGTTTTTAGTTCAAATTCTGTGATCGCCTGTTTTTTACTGATTAAAAAATCAATATCGTCATAGCCATTTAAAAGGCATATTTTTTTGTAAGAATCAAGTTCAAAAGTTTCGGTTGTATCTTTAAAGCTAATCGATTGTAATTCCACATCTATAGCAATTTCATTGTCCGGATTTTCATGAATTCCTTCTAAAATTTCTTTTAAAAACTCTTCAGAAACTTTTACCGGAAGAAGCCCATTGTTTAAAGCATTTCCTTTAAAAATATCGGCAAAGTAACTGGAGATAATCACTTTAAATCCATAATCCGTTAATGCCCATGCAGCATGTTCACGACTACTTCCACATCCGAAATTATTTCCTGCCACCAAAATCTCTCCTTTAAACTTTGGATTATTTAATACAAAATCGGAATTAGGTTCTCCGGTATGAATATTAAACCTCCAATCTCTGAACAAATTTTCTCCAAAGCCTTTTCTGTCAATACTTTTTAAGAATCTTGCCGGAATGATCTGATCTGTATCTATATTTTCTGCAGCTAATGGAACTGCAGTGGATTTTATAATAACTAATTTTTGCATGTACTTTATATTGAGCTTAGAACCACATTTTTTTTACACTTTAGTTCACATAAGGATGAAAATCAAAGATTTTCAAAAAACTTAAGTACTTTTTTATCCGATTAGATGATAACTTTTCTTACTTAAGTGTTATTACCTTTTGTGTCTTTGTGGTTAAAATTATATTTAAAAATTTCTTTTCATTTTAATTCAAACTTTCAAAAGCTGAAATTCTACCTTCTATAGCGGCCTTAGCAGCCGTAAGTGGACTCGCAAGAATAGTTCTTGCCCCTTGACCTTGTCTTCCTTCAAAATTTCTGTTTGAAGTGGATACACAATATTCTCCTTCCGGAATTTTATCGTCATTCATTGCTAAACATGCCGAACATCCCGGCTGTCGGATCTGAAATCCTGCTTCATTAAAAATTTTATCCAATCCTTCTTCATAAATCTGCTTAACAACCTGCTGTGATCCTGGTACAATTAAGGCTTTTACAGATTCAGATTTGCTTTTTCCTTTGATATATTGGGCTGCAGAACGGAAATCTTCAATTCTGGCATTGGTACAACTGCCTATAAATACATAATTAACTTTAATATTAGAGATGGCCTGACCTGCTTCTAATCCCATATATTGTAAGGCTTTTTCTTCAGATTCGCTTTGCGGAGCAGGAATGGTTTCATGAATTGAAATTCCCATTCCCGGATTGGTTCCATAAGTAATCATCGGATAAATTTCTGAAGCATCAAAACTGAGTTCCTTATCAAAAACAGCTTCTTCATCCGTTTTTAATGTTTGCCAGTACTCTATTTTCTCTTCCCAATCTTCTCCTTTAGGAGCGAACTTTCTTCCTTTTACATATTCAAAAGTGGTGGTATCCGGAGCGATCATTCCTCCTCTTGCTCCCATCTCAATACTCATGTTACACACTGTCATTCTTCCTTCCATAGACATTTCCTCAAATACGTTTCCTGCATATTCACAGAAATAACCAGTTCCGCCATCTGTTCCAATCTTTGAAATGATATAAAGAATCACATCTTTAGGCTGAACATGATCATTCAATTTACCATTGACAGTTATTCTCATGGATTTTGGCTTATTAAGCAACAGACATTGGCTTGCAAATACCTGCGCCACCTGGCTTGTTCCAATTCCAAAAGCAATGCTGCCGAAAGCGCCGTGTGTGGAAGTATGACTATCTCCACACACTATGCTCATTCCGGGTTGAGTAATTCCTAATTCGGGAGCAATAATATGGACAATGCCCTGGTATTGATGTCCCAAACCAAATAACTCTATATGATTTTTTGTACAGTTCTGCGTAAGCTGCTGGACCTGATTTCTAGATAATTCATCTCGAATCGGTTGTTCCTGATGTAAAGTAGGTACATTATGATCTGCAGTGGCTACAATCTGATCCGGTCTGAATATTTCCAGATTTCTTGATTCCAGTTCTGCAAAAGCCTGAGGGCTTGTCACCTCATGGATCAGATGTTTGTCAATATATATAATTTGAGGTCCGTCAGGAATTGTTTCCACTACGTGAGCGTCCCAAACTTTATCAAAAAGTGTCTTTCTATCGTTCTTCATTTTTTTACTGTATCTTGATTTAAATCAAACCCTATCCTATTTTTCTGTTAAAAGCATCCATAATCAAATTCAGATCATCGTTACAGATTTCTTTTTTCATATCGGCAACCTTTAGGAATTCCTGATATAGGTAATCTAGTTCGTTCTTAGTAACATTATATCCGATATGTTTAAATCGATATGCAAGTGCAGAACGTCCGCTTCTTGCTGTAAGGATGATAGAAGAGGCATTTACTCCTACTTCTGCAGGATCGATGATTTCATAGGTTTCTCTGTTTTTAATCACCCCGTCCTGATGGATTCCTGAACTATGAGCAAAGGCATTTGCTCCTACAATAGCTTTATTGGGTTGAACAGACATTCCCATTAAGTCGGAAACCATTCCGCTCATCTCATTCAACATTCTGGAGTTGACGTCGGTATATAGATTTAAATTTTTATGCTGTTTTAAAATCATAACAACTTCTTCCAATGCCGTATTTCCTGCTCTTTCTCCTAAACCATTGATTGTACATTCAATCTGCCTTGCTCCATTAATGGCTCCGGCAATAGAATTAGCAGTTGCCAATCCCAAATCGTTATGACAATGGCATGACAGAACAGCTTTTTCAATTCCTTTTACATTTTCTTTCAGATATTTTATTTTTTGTCCGTATTCTTCAGGCAGACAATATCCTGTAGTATCCGGAATATTCAATACGGTAGCTCCTGCTTTAATCACCGCTTCGCATACCTGAGCCAGATATTCATTATCTGTTCTTCCCGCATCCTCTGCATAGAATTCTACATCTTCCACATAGCTTTTAGCATATTTTACAGCTTCGGCAGCACGTTCAATAATATCTTCTCTTGTAGAATTGAATTTATATTTGATGTGAGAATCCGAAGTTCCGATTCCTGTGTGAATTCTTGGTCTTTTAGCAAATTTCAGGGCTTCAGCAGCAGTATCAATATCTTTTTTATTCGCTCTTGTCAGTCCGCATACTTTAGCATTTCTTACCAGTTTTGAAATTTCAGAAACCGATTCAAAATCTCCCGGACTGGAAATTGGAAATCCTGCTTCTATGATATCAATCCCTAGCTCATCAAGCCTTTCAGCAATCATCAGCTTTTGTCCCGTATTCAGTTTACATCCCGGAACCTGTTCCCCATCCCTCAGTGTCGTATCAAAAATTTCAATTTTTTCGGAATTCATAAATAAAAGTTTTTTACTTAATTTTGATCCAAAACTACAGCATGCAATATTTTTTCATTTTCATTTTTCTTGAAAATTACAATATTCAACTGTTGAAGAAATAGACATATCTATCTATTAATCAAAATATTAAAATACAAAAATTTACAATGGCAGAATTGCAGAAAGATTTTTTGTTTGTACTGGTAAAGTCATTGAACACTTCGGAAAAACGACAATTTAAGTTGTATGTAAATCGTCTCGGGATCAACGTAGATGCCAAATTTCTATTGCTTTTTTCTGAAATGGACAAAATGAAAGAATACGACGAAAGCATTATCATTGAGAAAAAAATTTCCACGAAACAACAGCTTTCTAATCTTAAAGCGCATTTGTATAAACAAATTCTGGTAAGTCTTCGCATGAATCCAAGCCATCAGAATTATAGAATACAGCTTAGAGAACAGCTTGATTTTGCCAACATTTTATATCAAAAAGGACTTTATAAACAGGCATTAAAAATATTAGATAAGACAAAACAAACAGCCCTGGAACTGGATGAAAAAAGCATTGCCTCCGAAATCATAGACCTTGAAAAAGTAATTGAATCTCAGTTTATTACAAGAAGTATTGTAGGACGTGCGGATGAACTGATCAGACAGTCACAGGAAATAAGCAGACAAAATCGTTACACAACTAAATTATCTAATCTTTCCTTGAAATTATACAGTGAAATGCTGACTCATGGTTACGTAAAAAATGATACGGACAGAGAGGAAGTTCTGGATATTTTTAATCAGGAAATCAAAAAAATTAAGTTTGAAAATCTGAATTTTACAGAAAAGCTATGGTATTTTAAAGCCCATGTTTGGAAGAATCAGCTTCTTCAAGACTATAAATACACTTTGAAGTATGCTTACCAATGGGTAGATCTATTTCATAAAAAGCCGGAAATGATCTTTAGCCATCCGGTTTGGTACATTAAGGGAAATACTTATTTGTTGAAAATCCTGTTCCTTTATGGAAACATTGATATTCTTGAGGAACATTTTGAAAAATTCAGTAAAACAGTTCATGGAGAAAGTTTTGCCCAAAATGAAAACCTTCAGTCATTAATATTTCTTACACACTCTAATACTTTGATGAATATTCACTTTGTAAAAGGTGAGTTTTTCACAGGAACCAAGCTTATCCCTGAAATTGAGTTAAAAATGGAGAAACTTCGTGAAAGAATTGATGAGCATCATTTTATGATTCTTTATCTTAAGATGGCTGCGATGTTTTTTGGCAGCAAAATGTTTAAAAAATCAATAGAATATTCTATGAGGGTAATAGAATCAAAAGGAAATGTACAGGAAGACCTTCTTTTCCATACCAGAATTTTGATTTTAATGGCGAAATATGAGTCCGGAAATGATGAAGATTATGATGAATTTATTGCATCTACTTTAAAATTTGCTAAAAAGATGAAGAAACCTGAAGAATTCCATTTTGAAAGTATTAAATTTTTCAAACATCTGAACAATCAGGTTTTAGTCCAGCAACAAATGGCTTTTGAAGATTTTGACAAAAAGTTGGAAGAATTTTCTAAAAACGAATATTACAGAAGATCACTATTTTATATTGACATCCATGGATGGATAAAGTCTAAGGTTCAAAATGTAGATGTAATTGAGATTATCAAGCAGAAAGTGAAATATAAAAGGAAAAATCACTAGAAATTAATTTCAAAGGTGTTTTTATGGAAAAAGAGCAAAAATTGTGGGGCTTAGAATATTTAGATCTGTTTCATTTTAAAATGTAACGCAAAGGATTTCTATTATCCGGTCTTGTATTTTAGGAAGCAAAGGCTGAATCAATTGTATTGATTCTTTCTAAGCGTACGCATATCCATATCGCTTCATCAGCGACTTTTGTCGCTTTCTTAGCTCCCTTATCAATAATGAATTGAATATTGTCTTTGCGTTGAAATTAAATTTCAATATAAAGCTTAGAGGAGTAAAAGATAATTCATTTTTTTTCTTCAGATTAACTAATTTTTTACCCAGCCCACAACTTTTGCACCTGATCCGTTTTTATTTTTTTAAATCTCGCAAATTTTGCAGATTAAGCAGATAATATATTGTTAAAAAGAAGTTGTTATTTTATAGGAATTAAAATGCTATATAAAATAATTAGATATTTATACAACAACCTCGTTTAGATTCTTACAGAATGACAAAAAGCAATAGGTTTCATTAAATAACAAAATACATACAAATATTGTCATTCCGTAAATTAATTTTGAGGGTTTGAATACCTTTCAGAATAATTTGAATTTGATTCATTATCATCATAAGTATTTCCATTTTAACTTATCATTTGTCATCCCGCAAGGGATCCAGCCTGCATTATTCATGTTTATGGATCAATTTTGAGACTTGGATTCCTTTCCGGAATGACAAAAGCAGGTTGGTTTCATTCAATAATGTGAATGCATACAAACATTCTCATTCCAAAGAATCTAAGCCAAATTATTTATAAATATTTTCAATAAATTTCAAAGCATTTTTATGACTGATTTTTTCAACCAGTTCACGTGAAAATCTTTCTTCAATTTCTTTATTGATTGCAGGATATCGGGAAGCATTTGAATGTTCAGGAAAGAAAAACGGATGACGGGACGTATCCGGATGATTCTTCCAATAGAAATAATCCGCACCATAAGCCATACTATCCTCCCCACCCAGGTCTAAGCCATATTGAATGTGCTCATAGAACCTTTCCGGATGATGGATATCTACATAATCTTTAATAAAATTGAGCCCGATTAATCCTTTTCTATGGATTACTTCTTTGGCTAATTCATCAGGAAGATTCCTGTTATTTTTATAGACAGATCTGTAATTGGAATGGCTCGCCAGAATCGGAATTGAATACCCTCTTTGATCTATATAATTGAAAATATCGTGTGCCAGCTGATCGCTAGTATGGGCTAAATCTATTGCAATTTTTCTGTCTGCAATATAATCTATTAAAACTTTTCCATCGTCTTTTAACCCTGCCTTAGCATTATTCCCTCCTCCGAAGCGGTTTTCGGTATGATGAGTAATCCCGATATAAAGAACTTTTTGAGTATTCTGAATAATTTTTTCTAGATTTTTAAATCCGGAATCCAGACTTTCATTTTCATCACAAAATGCAGAACCATTTTCAATAGAGGCAATTACTCCTACCCGATTTCTGTTTTCAGATGTTTTGTAGTTTTCATTATTAAACAGGAAAAAATGATCGTTTTTTATAAGGTTTGAAAATATTTCACTTTGTGTTATTCCATATCGGGTACTTCCTTCTCCAGTCCCCGCATAGATAGCCATTACCTGAAGCTTTACATTTCCTTCTGTTAAATAAGGCAAAGAACACCCTATTTCTTTGTCATCAATCAAAGCTTTGGGATCAAGCAGGTAATATAACAAGTCGCAGTGCAGATCAACATTTATCGTATTCATAATCAGTTGTGGTTTGAAAATTATATTTTGGATTGAGGTTATTTATTATATTGGAATATTATGATAGAATTCTTGTTTGATTTATCATTGCATATTTCCTGTGAATTTCAGTTCCATGAATTAAGATTATTGATTGTGATAGCATCATATTTTAATTAAGTTTAAGAGATTTAAAATATCTATCATTTTTCATATTCATAATTACAAATATTTTTCCAAATATGTGGCTTTAATATCTTGGTATCAGGAATAAAAGTTTAATTTTTTTTCTTTCAAAGTAAGTAAGTGCAGAAGCCGGAAAAGTTCAAACTATAAAAATCTTCTCAATTTTAATATTAATTATCATTCTAAATAGGTGCTGATGTAGTTTATTATCCAAAAAATGCGTATTTTTGCATCTTAAAATTTCTTAGTAAACAATGATAAAAATTACACTTCCAGACAATAGTGTCAAAGAATTCGAGGGAGCAGTTACTCCCCTAGATGTGGCAAAATCTATAAGCGAGGGATTGGCTAGAAATACCATTTCCGCAATTGTTAACGGTAAACAAGTAGAGACGACCACACCTATAACCACGGATTCTACGGTACAGCTTTTGACCTGGAATGATGATCTTGGAAAGAAGGCTTTCTGGCACTCTTCTGCCCACCTTTTGGCGCAGGCGATCCTTGAGTTTTATCCTAATGCTAAGTTGACTATCGGTCCGGCAATTGAAAGCGGATTCTATTATGATGTTGATTTCGGGGATGAAAGTTTATCTGAAAAGGATTTTGAAAAGATTGAAAAGAAAATCCTGGAAAATGCAAAAAAAGGATCAACATTCTCTCTATATCCGGTATCTAAAGAGGATGCCTTAAAAACATATGCAGATAATCCTTACAAAGTTGAGTTGATCTCGAATTTAAATGATGGAGAAATCACTTTTGTAACTCATGATGATTTCACAGACTTATGTCGTGGTGGTCATATTCCTAATACGGGGATAGTAAAAGCGGTTAAGATTTTAAATGCTGCAGGAGCTTATTGGAGAGGAAATGAAAATAACCCTCAGCTTACAAGAGTATATGGTATTTCTTTCCCTAAACAGAAAGATCTTACGGAATACCTTGAAAGACTAGAAGAAGCAAAAAGAAGAGATCACAGAAAATTAGGTAAAGAATTGGGAATTTATGCCTTCTCTGAAAAGGTTGGTGCAGGTTTACCACTTTGGTTGCCAAAAGGTACCGCTTTAAGAAGAAAATTAGAAAATTTCCTTTCAGCAGCTCAGAAAAAAGGAGGTTATGAATTTGTAATGTCTCCTCACATCGGAGCAAAAGAATTATATGTGACTTCAGGTCACTGGGACAAATACGGTGCAGACAGCTTCCAGCCAATCAAAACTCCGAATGAAGGAGAAGAATTCATGCTGAAACCAATGAACTGCCCTCACCACTGTGAAATCTATAAGACTTCACAATGGAGCTATAGAGATCTTCCTAAGAGATATGCAGAATTTGGTACTGTTTACAGATATGAGCAAAGTGGAGAGCTTCACGGATTAACAAGAGTTCGTGGATTTACTCAGGATGATGCGCACTTATTCTGTACTCCGGATCAACTTTCTGAAGAATTTGAAAAGGTAATCGACTTAACACTTTATGTGTTTAAATCTTTAGGTTTTGAAGATTTTGTGACTCAGGTTTCATTAAGAGATCCTGAAAACAAAGAAAAATATATCGGATCTGATGAAAACTGGGAGAAAGCAGAAAATGCAATCATCAATGCAGCTGAGAAGAAAGGTTTAAAAACAGTAATTGAGTACGGTGAAGCCGCATTCTACGGACCTAAACTTGACTTCATGGTAAAAGATGCTTTAGGAAGAAAATGGCAGCTTGGAACTATCCAGGTAGACTATAACCTTCCGGAAAGATTTGACCTTCATTATATCGGAAGTGATAACGAAAAGCACAGACCGGTAATGATCCACAGAGCTCCTTTTGGTTCTATGGAACGCTTTATCGCAATCTTGTTGGAGAATACAGCCGGAGATTTCCCGCTATGGTTAAGCCCTGATCAGTTTATTATTCTACCAATCAGTGAAAAGTATGTAGATTATTCAAAAAATGTTTCACAATTTTTGGAAAATCACGATATTAGCGGTCAGATTGATGACAGAAACGAGAAGACCGGTAAAAAGATCCGTGATGCTGAATTGAAGAAAATTCCATTCATGCTTGTAGTAGGAGAAAATGAAGAAAAAGAAGGCACGATTTCTGTAAGAAGACGTGGTGAAGGTGACCTTGGAGTGATGAAATTGGAAGATTTTGTGACTTATTTCAAAAAGGAAGCAACAATATAAATTTAAAGATTTAAACATTAATGAAATCTTTAAACCAATTAAATTAAGTAATTAACCAATAAAATTATAATACAATAGCACAAAGATTTAACAACAGGGGCCCACAGAGACGTCCACAACAGGAGGACGCTCACTTGATCAACGATAAAATTCGTGTGAGAGAGCTTCGTTTAGTGGGCGATAACGTAGAACCGGGAGTTTATCCAATCGACAAAGCAAGACAACTTGCTACAGAACAGGAATTGGATCTAGTCGTAATTTCCGATAAAGCAGAACCTTTTATTGCGAGAATATTAGACTATAAAAAGTTTTTATACGAGCAAAAGAAAAAACAAAAGGAATTAAAAGCTAAGCAGGTAAAAGTGGTTGTAAAAGAGATTCGTTTCGGACCTCAGACAGATGACCACGATTATGAATTCAAGAAGAAACATGCTGAAAAATTCCTTGAAGAAGGTTCTAAATTAAAGACCTACGTATTTTTTAAAGGACGTTCGATTATCTTTAAAGATCAGGGAGAAATCTTACTTTTAAAATTAGCTCAGGAATTGGAGCATGTTGGTAAGGTAGATCAGCTTCCTAAGCTTGAAGGAAAAAGGATGATTATGATGATGAGCCCTAAAAAACCAGCGAAATAATTCAATTATTATTTACATATAAAACCTCAAATTACTTTGAGGTTTTTTTGTTGTAAAGTTTTATAGAAAAGTAATGGATCAGGTGCAAAACTTGGGGACTAGGTAAAAAATAGTTAATCTGAAGAAAAAAAAAATATCTTTTTACTCCTCTAAGCTTTATATTGAAATTTTATTTCAACGCAAAGACAATATTCAATTCATTATTGATAAGGGAGCTAAGAAAGCGACAAAAGTCGCTGATGAAGCGATGTAGATATGCGTATGCTTAGAAAGAATCAATACGATTGATTCAGTCTTTGCTTCCTAAAATATAACACCGGATAATAGAAATCCTTTGCGTTAAATTTTAAAATTAAACAGATCTAAATATTCTAAGCCCAACAACTTTTACTCTTGATCCAAAGTAATCAGGCTAAAAATTTGTAGACAAGACACGGATCAGTCTCAAAAGTTGGGGTTAACATAGAAATGCATGGAAGTAAATTTAAAATTATTTTTTTATTTATACTTTTGTCTTAAAATCGAAGATTCGACGAAGTCAAACAAAAGTATACAAAAATTCAAGACTGGAATCATCCGCTAAAAATTGATATTGACTCCTAAAATTTCCAAACTCGCATGGAATCAAATCCTTCTTCTTCGGCTCAAAATTCCGGCCATGGGCTCTCAAGTATAAAAGTTGGGGAGGCTGTAATATTGACGTCCATGCAATTTTGTATCATTACATTCTCAATACCTTAGCTTTCTTAATTTATTTACAAATAAAATGATTATATAATATTTGTGTTTTTATATAAGAACATCATTTTAAATGTATGTCTCTTTCAAACAAAGATTCTCCCCTAACTTTTAGACTGCTCTGCTGATTTAATTAGTATTTCATGGGTTTTTACAATAACTTTATAAGATTTCATTATCCTTCAAAATCACCGCAATCGTGTTCTGTAAAAAGCGGTAATGCTTTCGGAGTGGTAAAATATCTGGATATTCTTTTATTATTCAATTCCAGTTTTTCACCTTCTATAATTAATTCGTAAACTGGTGCTTTATCAATTTGAGTTATGATATAAGTTCTTTCCGGTGTTTTTAAAATCGTTTTATTTCCTTCGGTAGAGAATGAAAAACCATTCAACTTAAAAGTGTCCTTTTCATCACAAACATTCGTCCATACCATTTTATCTTTTGTTATGGATAAACCGGCTAAATCACACGAATAACAATTGCCAGAGAACTCTATACCATATTTTTCATACACATGAGTACTTTTACTATTCAATATGTCTATTGGTACTAACGCTGAAAGGTCATCCGGAATCTCCGCTTTTGAGATGGTATTCTTTGCCGGAATATGAGTAACAACTGTATCTGCTTTTTTTGCAACTGTAGAATCTGCCTTGTCAGCTCTTTTTTCTGTAGCAGGTGAACAGGATACTAATAGCACTACAAAAATTGAACAATTGATTATTAGTTTTTTCATCCCTGGAAAATAATTTATAATACTTAATTTATCTTTTACAAAATTGGCTAAAATACATGATTTAATATATCCCTGTTTTCAGCTATTTATCACTCATAATAATCAGCCGGGAGAAATGATCTGTTGTCATTGACATAAATTTGAAACTGGAAAAAACCCCTGAAATCAGCCAGTGTGTATGAAGATAAAGCCCAATACCTTTGCTGCAGTTATTTAAAGATGTAAAATGAAGAAAATAAGTTTAGCAGTCCTTTTTTGTTTAGTAAGTTGTATTGCTTTCGCACAATCGTTAAAAGTAATTATTAAACAAGACGGAAAAGTAATTGAGCCAATAAATAATGTGTATGAACTGAAAAAATCTACTTTCCTATTTGAAATTGCGGCTACAAATCTGGAAGGTTTTCTAATTGGGACCACTACCAATGAGGGTATCTATTCATCAGCAGTAGCTCTTTACAATCCTGAGGTTGCATGGTTCCAGAATACAGGCATGGCTGAGGAGCTGTATAATAAGGATAAAGAAATGTTTTTAATGGATCAGGCTCCATCGTATTGGTATTATACAGATATAAAAGATCATAGATTTGATAAAAATCCTAAAGGTAATTTAAAACAATGGACAGCTACACGAACCATTACGAGATTTTATGACATCATGGTGGACCAGCCTATCAATTTAAAAGACTTTAATGAAAATGCCTATGTATTAATGTATGAACCTGTATATAATGACGAATATGATTTAATAGGAAAGAAAAATCTCTTCAATGCCACATTGAAATTCAAAGATTAAATTAATTGAACACCTAATTTTTAATTTATATAGAGAAAAGGTCTGCTTCTACGATGTAAGCAGACCTTTTTGTTATAAATTTACTCAATAATCAAACCGTATTCTATGGCCAGTTTAATAGCTGAACTAAGATTAGATGTTTGAAATTTTTCAATCAGATTTTTCCGATGACTTTCTACGGTATGCGGGCTGATAAAAAGTTTTTCCGCCATTTGATTGGTCGTCAGTCCTTTTGCTGCTTCGGCTAAAATTTCTTTTTCTCTTCGCGTTAGTTTTGGAACCTGGCTTAATCCATCCTGTGATTTTTTTTCTAAAATAGACTGGGTCTGTGAACATAAAAACTGATGACCGGCATATACCGTCTTAATACCTTCCAGAATTTCGGAAACTGAAGCATTTTTTTGGATATATCCCAAAGCACCTTCAGCTAAAGTACTATTAATAACAGGCAGTTCATTGTGAACGCTAAGTATAATGATTTGAAGATTTTCGTACTTTTTCTTTAAAGGTTTTATAAGTTCAATGCTGTTGATATCTGCCAAATTAATATCTAACAACAAAATATCAATAGCTTGCTTTGCAAGACCTGTGTTCATCTCCGAAACATCTTTAAAACAATCTATCACATCTATGGTCTCACTATTTCCTAAAATATTCTTCAGACCTTCTAATAGAAGAGGATGATCGTCTGTTATGGCTACTTTTATCATGTTTAATGAATAGGGATTTGAAGTTCTATACTGGTACCAATATTCAATTCAGAAGTGATGTTCATTGTTCCTTTTAAAAATTGGACTCTTAATTCTATATTATGAAAACCTGCTGTTTTTTTCATATCTAAGCCGGTGCGGTCAAAACCTTTACCATTGTCCTCTACCGTTACATATAATACATTCTCTTCTTCACTTATCTGAATAATAATTTCGGAAGTATGGGCATGTTTTATAGCATTGTTGACCAATTCCTGAATGATTCTGTATATTATCAATTGCTTTTCCTGTGATATGGAATTATGATAATTGATAAATTCTGTATGAATATCCAGTGCAGTATTGGAAATACGGGAAGCAAACTCCTTAATGGCCACTTCTAAACCATATTTCGTTAATAAATCGGGCATTAAATTGTGTGCTACACGTCTTAGTTCTTCTACGGCACCATCAATCTGGTTGATTGATTTTGAAATATCTTCTTCTATGGTTTCAGATTGATGGGGGTTTAAATAAGATAACTGCAATTTAGTTCCTGAAAGCAAACCTCCTAATCCGTCATGAAGATCACGAGCTAAACGACCACGCTCCTGCTCCTGCCCTTCAAGCAATGCGGTAAGCGTGGATATCTTTGAATTTTGTTTCTCTTTCTCCATGGCTAAAGCATGAAGCTCTTCTTTTTGCTTCATCGACTTTACACGCTGCTTATTAGCATAAAGTAATAGGAAAATCAGAAAAATAAAAATGATAATAAAGATAATATAATAGGTATTGATCTTTTCTTTGAATGCCAGTAGTTTTTTATAGCTGTTAAGATCATTGTTCTTTTGTTCGGTTTCCAGCTTTGCCAAACGAAGCTGTTGTTCTTTTTTTACCGATTCAAGTTCTGAAAACTTTAGCCTTTCCCGTTGATTCTCTTCTACCAGTTTTAAATTATTATATACCTGTTCGCGTTGTGCCCTAAGTATATTAATCAGCTTAATTTCCTGTGCTTTTTTATCGCTTTCTAATTGCAGCTTTATATACTTTTGTTCTTGTCGCTCTTTCTCAAATTGTGACTCTAATTTTTTGGTAATATCTAATTTTTCCTGATCGTAAATGCTTCGGTATTTATCTACATAGCTTTTATAATAAGTAAGTGCTTCTTTGTAATTGCCCTGCTCTTCACTAACTCTGGATAAAGATTCAAGAATAGAGAGTTCTATATTATGATTTCTAACAGGACTTTTTCCTATTTCCATAGAAGCTTTCAGAAAATAAGATTTAGCGAGATCGTAATTTTTATTCTGTATGGCAAGCTCTGCCAGAATTCCAAATGAAGAAGCAATATGAATAGCCTCACCAGTCTCCAGACTCACCTTGTTGGCTAATTGGGCATATTGCATGGCTTTGTCCTGATCGAATTCGGTATACAGATTGGCTAGATTAATGGCCGCATATGAAAGGTTGCTCTTATTAAGCATAGTCCCTTTATTTGTATTGAAAGTCGTAATCGCCTGTACATAGTATTGTTCTGCTTTATTTCTAAACTGTATATCAGATGGGTTCTGAACATATTTTTGTTCATACATATACCCCATTCTCATATAGGCATCGAAAATCAGGTTAGGATCATTTTGCTTGGATGCTAACAGCAGAAACTGCTTGCTGTATTTTTCTTCCAGCTGAAATTCGTTCAGGTCAGAATAAATTGCGGATAATTCTTTCACTGTATTTCCATATCTCCCATAGAGTGTAGAAGTTGTGGGTGAATTTTCATAATAACTAATTGCTTTGAGGTAAGTAGCAACAGCTTCTGTGATTTTATTATTACGGGTAAGAATCCAGCCTCTTGCATATTCCAGGTATCCTTTTGCTTCGTTGCTGTTTGTTTTTAAGCTGTAAACCTTTCCCATTTCCAGACTTTTTGAAGATTCAGCATCTTTATTATCAAGCCGGTAATTCATTGCCTGAACAGCGTACAAAATAATTGCGTATTTCCCATCAGCCTGCTTTGTTGCCAAGGAAATATTAGTAGCTAAAATCTGGTAGGATTTCGGTTTAAAGTCATTGAAAAATAAGGCTGTGGCATATTTGGGTGCCAGATTGAGTCGTTCTACCGTATTGTTTGAAGCGTAGTTGTATTCTCTTTCTAATTTGCTTAAAACATCCTGTGCTCGGGCAAAAAATGGAAAAATAAGTAAAACAAATATAAATAATAACCTGTACATCAAACCCTTATCTTTATTAATTTTTATTACATTAAGGAACCTAAATATAGGTAAAATAGTTGCTATTTATTTTACTAAAAATTCTCATAGAATATTCGTCCATTTCTGTCAAATAAGGTTTACATCTTCGCAAAGAAATTAAAGGTTTGTTTTGAGATGAGTCTTGGAAGAGTATCAGATACCTCATTGATTTGATCTTCGTACAATTCGATGTTTATTACTTTAACATCATTAGGAATTGTATAGGTTTCATCTTTTGAATAATGATAACCTTTTACATTAGCACTTTCTTTACCGGGTTGTTTTTTTATCTCAACATAATATCTTAGCGTAATCGTATTGCCATTCTGTGTTCCTTTTTCCAAACGAATCTTTCTCACTTTATGAATAGAATGTCCACTAGAGCTGATGTTTCCCTGTATACGGAATTTGAGTGTTTTACTATTTTTGGAAAACATAATAATTCCCGGATCAAGTCGCTTCTCAACTTCCTTATAAGTCATAAAAGTACGGGATTCGCCTGTTTCCTGGTTTTTCCTTTTAACCTCTTTGGGTTCAGCATGAATAATGGATATTTGTAATTTCTGAGCATCAGTTTTACAGCTCAATAATGCCAAATATGATGTTAAAATTATGAGACATTTCACCACTTTATTTTCTTTAATAGATACCGAATGAAAGGTAATAAAAGATACAGGATAAAAATATCCCTGATAATGGTGATTTTAATTGATTCCTTTTTTAGCTTCTTTTAATAATTTTTCCGCTTTCAACCTTATTTCTTTGGGTAATAATTTGAAATTCTCATCTTTCACTTCACGGTATTGATCTTCTTCCTGAAACGGAATCCAACCGGTAATTTTTGATTTCGAAAATGTTTTCCCGCCTAAGCTCGTATATACAATCACTTTCAACGGTTTGGCATCCAGTCCGTCTGATTCTTCAAAATAAGTAAGATAAAACTCAGGAAATCCGTCGTTGTTGGCATCACCAATTTCACAGAAGTTAATCATATATTTAGGTTGTGCTAAACCCTCGGCAAAATCTTTAAAAGTTATTTGCGGAAGTAATCCTCCATGATCCTCCAGAAAAATACCTGAATGTAAATCTTTTGGATGATTACCCATATAAGTAGGATTTTTTGCCTTGCTTTCATTCAAAAACCAAATATAACTTCCATGATTAGGAACAAATGACTGTACAATCATCACGGGGTTTCCTGATAATGGATTTCCGACCTCTTCAATAATCTCCTTGTATTTTTTATCTGAAGAAAAATATACCCCCGTCCTCATTTGGGCAAAAGATGAAAGGCTTATTGCACACGCAAGAACAGGTAATAACTTTCTGAAAATCATAATTTGTAGTATTTTAAAATTTGTTTTATTTCTCTTTATATTCTTTTTTCCAAACATATCAATTACACTGAATCAGTCTTAATACATTCCGGTTTATTTAATCAAGATCATATAAAAATAAAATGTGGCTAAAGCTAGTCCAATAATTCCGAAAATTACAAACGAAAGAAGGTAATAAAGTCCATTTTTTTGTTTTTTTCTTACAGCATTAATAATAAAAGTAATGAGCATGCCAGAAAATCCTACTCCGAAAAAAATGATCAGGACAGAGAAGATCAAGAGTCTTTCAAGTTGTAAATCTACGGATGAAAGCATATTAGATTATATATTTAAGTTAGAATGAAATCAGGTTGATAAATCATTATGGTTAAAAACAGAAATATATACCACTGTTTTCATTATTCAACAATATTAAAGAGAATTGAAAAGTGCCGCAATCCCGGTTATCAGCTATATTTTATGAATGAAAGCTTAACATTAATCATAATATTGCGTTTATTTTATCCGTTGTGTATTTTTTTTGATAAATATATTATCTTACATCAATATGCTCCGAAAATTTTCCTTTTTTACAATGGTCATTATAAAAAATCAAATACAAACTATTCTTTGGTTATTCAGGACATAGGATAAAATTTATTTTGGGAGGAAACAATCAAAATATCAATGATGTATTTGAAGTGGATGATGAGGACAGGACTGTTTATCTATAAGACGCGATAAAATCACAAATTATAAAAGTTTGAATTGATTTTTTTTGTATCTTTGCACACTATTATTCCTAATGTCCTTAGGAGTAACCAAAACAGATATTGATAACAAAAACAATAAAAAAGCAAAACAATGCCAAAATTAAAAACGAAATCAGGTGCTAAGAAACGTTTTGCTCTTACCGGATCTGGTAAGATCAAAAGAAAAAACGCTTACAAAAGCCACATCTTAACTAAGAAAGAAACTAAGCAGAAGAGAAATCTTACTACTACTTCTTACGTAGCTAAAGTGGACGAGAAAAGTGTACAACGTCAATTAGCAATTAAGTAGTTTTTATAAATCTATATTCGGTTTATAAGAATTCAAAACAAATTCAAAATTTTAACCCTGAAACGGTGCCAATAAGCGTAACAACAGTTGCCGCCCTTTTCAAAAAAACAATTTAAATTATGCCAAGATCAGTAAATGCCGTAGCTTCAAGAGCTCGCAGAAAGAAAATTTTTAAGCAAGCTAAAGGTTATTTCGGAAGAAGAAAGAACGTTTGGACTGTAGCTAAAAACGCGGTAGAAAAAGCAATGCAATATGCTTACCGTGGTAGAAAAGAGAAGAAAAGAAATTTCAGAGCACTTTGGATCACTCGTATCAACGCGGGAACTAGAGAGCACGGAATGTCTTACTCTCAATTTATGGGAGCTCTTAAAAAGAACAACATCGAACTTAACAGAAAAGTTTTAGCAGATTTAGCAATGAATCACCCTGAAGCTTTCAAAGCTGTTGTAGATCAAGTAAAATAATGTAGAATACTATTTTTGTTATCAATATAGTCCCGGGTTTTGCCTGGGACTTTTTTGTTTATTGAACGGTGTTGTTCAAAAAATAAATAAATGTCTCCTAATCAATGAATTTTAAAACGAAATACACATAATTTATATAAAACGATACATGAGTAATAAAAATACAATTGAAATATTGGTTAACATTAAATAACACGAGTAAATAAAAGCATTTATTACTACATTAGCACTAAACAAATCAAACTTATAAAATGAAGAAAATTACTGCTTTTTTGTTGGTATATATAGTAGCACAAAATCTTCAAGCTCAAAACTTTATTCAGGCTTATAAGGATAGAGCTGAGATGGTAACTCAAACCAATATTATTAATAACCTTCAGGAGTTTGCAGGTTTGGGAGTAAAAACAACTGGGTCCCTGGCTAATACCAATGCCCTGAATTGGCTTAAAGATAAATACCTGTCTTATGGATATACTAATGCACAGATTGTAGAAAACCCTTTTCCTTATGGCGGTTCAACGTCTAAAAACCTGATTATAACGAAAACAGGAACCGTATATCCCAATACATATGTGATTATCTGTGGACACTTTGATACCCTTAACGGCCCCGGAGTGAATGACAACGGCAGTGGTACCTCCATCATGCTGGAAGCTGCAAGAATATTAAAAGATATTCCTACGGAATACTCCATTAAATTCATTCATTTTTCCGGAGAAGAACAAGGATTAATAGGGAGTCGATATTATGCTTATAATGTCGCATATCAGGGGAACACCCGCCTTTTGGATATCAAGTTGGTTTTTAACCTTGATCAAGTAGGTGGTGTTATGGGAAATAATAATAATACAATATATTGTGATGAAGATCAAGGAGGGATTTCCACAAATAACGCAGCTTCAGCAGCAGTAACCCAACAGCTTAGAAACTGCACAACACTCTACTCTCCTCTTCTTACAGCCGTAGATCCGGCAGAAAATAGTGACTATATTCCTTTTGAAGAAAAAGGGGAAGTGATTACCGGTTTTTTCGAAAGAATAAGGAGTAATAAACCTCATACTTCAAATGATACTTTTTTGAATACAGATCCTGTATATATTTATAATGTAGGAAAGGCTTCTGTAGGAGCTTTACAACATTTTGCAGTAGCTACTACCAGTTCTTTGGGAACCAGGGAAACAGATTTTAAAAATTCTCTGGAAAATGTGAAAATTTATCCTAATCCTGTAAAAGATATCGTTAATATTGAACTTCCTGATTCTAGTATAAGAAATTTCAGTTTTGAAATTACGGACTTTCCCGGTCGCTCTCTACTGAAGACGACTAATGAAGCAAAGATCAATGTTTCAGGCTTAGAAAACGGGGTTTATCTTGGTGTTTTAAAAGTTGGTGATCAAACCGTTGTAAGAAAAATATTAATCAATAGATAATCTTGAATTAAACTTATTTTATAGAAACCTTTGAAGCAGATTCGAAGGTTTTATTTTGGGTAAGAATATCCATTTTACATTTACACTAAATAGAATTAAAAATAGATTTGAAATGTTTTTAAAGTAATCGAATACTTTCGATGTATTTAATTCATACTAATAAAAAATTCAATGTTTTCCATAATAATTAGACACTTTAATGTGATATATTTATTATATTCGTAATCCACAACAAAATAAATAATATGAAAAAAATCACAACACTTTTATGTGTTTCATTAATGGCACAAGGCATTGCTGCCCAGAGTTTTATTCAGGCTTATAAAAACAGAGCCGATATGGTAACGCAAGCCAATATTACGACTAATCTTCAGGAATTCGGGAATCTGGGAATAAAAACTACCGGATCCCAGGCTAATACCAATACTTTAAATTGGATTAAGAATAAATATCTCTCTTATGGCTATACCGCAACCCAGATGGAAGAAAGTCCTTTCACTTACGGTTCAAAAACTTCCAAGAATCTTATTATTACGAAAACCGGAACTCTATACCCTAACAAATTTGTCATTATCTGCGGGCATTTTGATACGATTAACGGACCGGGAGTAAATGATAATGGCAGTGGCACATCCATCATTCTGGAAGCTGCAAGAATATTAAAAGATGTCCCTACTGAATATTCTATTAAGTTTATTCATTTCTCCGGAGAAGAACAAGGCTTAGTAGGAAGCAATCACTATGTAAATAATGTTGTTTATCAGGGAGGGGTTCGCAAGCTGGATATAAAACTTGTCTTCAACCTGGATCAGGTAGGTGGTGTAAAAGGAAATAACAACAATACAGTATATTGTGATGAGGACCAAGGGGGACTTGCCTCTAATAATACGGCTTCTGCTGCTATAACTCAACAGCTTAGAAACTGTACTGCACTCTACTCACCTCTTAAAACGGAAGTTGACCCGGCTGAGAGAACGGATTATATTCCTTTTGAACAAAAAGGTGAAGTGATTACCGGTTTTTTTGAAAGAATAGAAAGTACTTATCCTCATACCTCTAAGGATACTTTTGCAAATGTAGATCCCGTTTATGTTTATAATATCGGGAAGGCAGCTGTAGGAGCCCTACAACATTTTGCCACTGCTTCTACAACATCTACAATAACTAAAAAAGCATCTTCAGTTAATTCTCTTGAAACTGCCAAATTTTATCCTAATCCTGCCAATAGTATTTTGAATATCGAATTACCGGATCCTACCATAACCCATTTTAGTTTTGAAATGACTAACCTAACGGGAAGGTCCCTTCTTAAAAGTATTAATGAAACAAAAGTTAATGTTTCCACTCTTGAAAAAGGAGTCTATATCGGGATTCTCAAAGCTGGTGATCAAACTATCGTAAAAAATATTATGATCGATCGGTAATATTATTATTAATTGATTCAAAAAACAGAGCAATTGCTCTGTTTTTTCTTTTTATTATACATAAGTTTTATCCTTTTGCAACCAATCTGTTTTTTATTTCGGACTGTATCCTTTCTATGATCCATTCTTTATCCTCATGGGTTAATTCATCCAGTAAATTATTATTATCTTCATTAAAGTCTGTGAGGACATCCTGTAAAAATTCAGACTGAATTTCGGAAACTCTCAAAGGGTTATTGATATCAAGTGCTCCAACTTTAGATAATACACTTTCCAGCCTATTATTAGAAACATATGTTCTCAGTTCATCTGTAATAAAAGAAAGGTTTTCTGTTTTAGAGAAAATGTCCGGAACAAACGACCATTTTTCGGCTTTATGGAATTTCTCTTCTTCATCAAATTCAGGATTTTTTAATTTAATAATGGGACGGTAAGATAGGAGATCTACATCTTTTAAATTAAATGGTTTGACAACCACTCCTTCGATCAGGTTATGTTCCAATTCAGGCAATCCCATTTGTTTTGGAATAGGAGAATTGATTCTGATATTGAAATTTATGGCTTCATTAAATTTTCCAATAAATAATGGTTTGACATAAGGTATTTCAAATTGTTCAAAAAATAAGGCTACTGTCTCATAGTCAAGATAGTTTTTAACTCCCAATTCCTCTACGACTGCAATATCAAATGCATAGAAATGAATATCCGGAGTGTAATAAACACCTGTTTGTATTGCTTGTATGTTTTCAACAGCTTCAATATCGGAATGAGGATATTTCCCCCCAAATAGCTCTCCATAAATAATATACCTTGTCCCTGAAATTATGCTGCTTAAATGCTCAAATAACCGGATAACCTTGGTCTCAAGTCTGTTGGCAACAAGCTGAAAACCAAAAAAATCATCTTTCCAATTCAGATATTCTCTTCTTTTAGCATATCTTAAGCTGTTATTTTCATAGGAAAAACTAAAATTGGCACCATGTATTTTCTCTGTAACGACCCAATTCAACTTATCCATTCTTGATAAATCCTTTTCATTGAGTCCTAATTTCTTCAAAGAGTCAGGCATCTTTTCATATCCGCTGAAATCGTTCATACAGTTGATGTTTATATTGTTTAATAACTTAAGGAGGCAAATATATTATTTTGGGATAAAAAAAGAATATTCAAACAATGTACTAACTTCTACTTTGAAGAATTTTTTCAATATCCTCCAATGAAAAGCCTTTCGCTTTCAGCAAAATCAAAAAATGATACATAAGGTCAGCAGCTTCATTTCTAAAAAGATCAGCATTATTGTCCTTTGCTTCTATCACCAATTCTACGGCCTCCTCTCCTACTTTTTGGGCTACTTTATTAATTCCTCTTTGATAGAGTGAATACGTATATGAACCTTCTGTCTTATCGTCAATTCTCTGAGAGATCTTTTCTTCCAGTTCGTATAAAAACCCTTTTGGAGCCTTCTCTCCAAAGCAACTGAAACTTCCTGTATGGCATACCACATTCTTTGGAATTACTTTTATTAGAATCGTATCCTGATCACAATCGATATCAATACTTTGTACTGTTAAAAAATTGCCTGATTCTTCTCCTTTCGTCCAGAGTCTGTTTTTGGAGCGGCTGAAAAATGTTACGATTCCCTCTTGTTTTGTTTTGTCGAAGGCTTCTTCATTCATATACCCGAGCATTAATACCTGTAATGTTCTGTTATCCTGGATAATTACAGGAACCAACCCGTTGTCTTTATTAAAATCGATATTCATCGTACTGCTATTTTTTGAGTTTTTAATTCTTGTTTTAAATTCGGAATACTTATTTCATTAAAATGGAATACACTGGCTGCCAATGCTCCTGTAGCTTTAGTTTTATAAAATACTTCAATGAAGTCTTCAACTATTCCCGCACCTCCTGAAGCTATTACCGGAATACCGACATTTTCAGAAACCAATTGAGTAATCCGAAGATCAAATCCTTTTTTGGTACCATCTCCATCCATGGATGTTAAAAGAATTTCTCCGGCTCCCAACAATTCGGCTTCTTTAGCCCATTCAACAGTTGTCAAAGTTGTAGCTTCCCTACCTCCTTTAATATGAACAAGGTCGGATGTACCTATCAATCGCGTATCAATCGCCACTACAATACACTGGCTTCCAAATTCGTTGGCCAGATCTGCAATAAGTTGCGGGTTCTTTACTGCTGAAGAATTGATGCTAATTTTATCTGCTCCCACTTCCAAAAGCTTTCTAACATCTTCTATGGAAGAAATTCCGCCTCCTACAGTGAAAGGAATACTTATTTCTTTAGCTATATCTTTAACTAATTCTACGAATGTTTTTCTATTTTCAATCGTTGCGGTAATGTCAAGAAATACAAGCTCATCGGCACCCTCTTGTTCATATCTTTTTGCCAATTCTACAGGATCACCGGCATTTTTAAGGTCTTCAAAATTAATTCCTTTTACGGTACTTCCATCTTTAATATCAAGACACGGAATAATTCTTTTTTTAAGCATTTTCAATAAAATTTTGAAGTTGTAGTAAACTTATTTTTCCTTCATAAATAGCCTTTCCGATAATCGTTCCTGCGCATCCTATATCTTTCATTTTGTACACATCTTTGATACCGGAAATTCCCCCGCTTGCACTTAGCTGAGTTGTCGTCTTATATAAAATCTCAATATATAAGCCTGTTGAAGGGCCTTCCAACATTCCATCTTTTGAAATGTCAGTACATATGGTTTGACAAATACCTTTGTTCTGATATTCCAGAATAAAATCAATAATATCTTTATCGCTTTCTTCCTGCCAACCGGAGGTCTTAATCTTCCTATTCTCACAATCTGCTCCTAAAATAACTTTTTCCGAACCATATTTTTGAATCATTTCAACACAAAATTCAGGATTCTGAACGGCGATACTTCCTAATGTAATTTGCTTTGCCCCGGAATTAAAGGCTGTTTCTATATCCTGTTGAGATTTTAATCCACCTCCAAAGTCAATATGAAGTGAGGTAGAGTTTGCAATATTTTCCAAAACTTTCTGATTCACAATGTGCTTTGATTTTGCACCGTCAAGGTCTACCAAATGAAGAAACCGGATGCCAAAGCTTTCGAATTCTTTAGCCACTTCCACAGGATCCTCATTGTAGATTTTCTTTGTGTTATAATCTCCTTTTGACAAGCGTACACATTTGCCGTCAATAATATCTATAGCCGGAATAATTTTCATAATGGTAAATTGATAAAGTTCTTTAATAACTGGTTTCCAACTTGTCCCGATTTTTCCGGGTGAAACTGTACTGCATAAAAGTTATCTTTTTGCAAAGACGCACTGAATGGCAGAATATAGTCGCATACAGAAGTTGTAAAATCCGATAATTCACAATAATAGCTATGAACAAAATATACGTCATCCTCCTGTTCAATTCCTGAAAATAATGAAGAATTTTGATTGGAAACAGTATTCCAGCCCATATGGGGAACAATATCTTCTGACGGAAATTTTCTCACATTGATATCAAAAATTCCCATTCCTTCGGTATTCCCTTCCTCATTTTTTTTGCACATCAGCTGCATTCCCAAGCATATTCCTAATACCGGTTGTTGTAAAGTTGGAATAAGTACATCAAGTTTTTTTTCTTTTAATAGCTTCATGGTTGAAGATGCTTCTCCAACCCCCGGGAAAATTACTTTATCAGCTTTTAAAATCTGCTTCGGATCATCTGTAATGATAGAATCTACATTTAATCTGTTCAGTGCATTCTGTACTGAGCTTACGTTTCCGCCATTATATTTTATTATTGCAATCATATTTATAAACTTCCTTTGGTTGAAGGTAAACTGTAATTAGCATCAGATTGATTTACCGCCATTTTAATAGCTTTTGCAAATGCTTTGAAAATGGATTCTATTTTATGGTGTTCGTTATCTCCTTCTGATTTTATATTCAAATTCGATTTTGAAGAATCTGTGAAAGATTTAAAGAAATGAAAGAACATTTCTGTAGGAACATCTCCTATCTTTTCTCTTTTAAATTCTGCATCCCAAACCAGCCACGGTCGCCCTCCGAAATCAATGGCCACCTGTGCCAGACAATCATCCATAGGGAGCAAAAAACCATATCTTTCAATTCCTTTTTTCTTTCCCAAAGCTTTGATAATAGCCTCACCCAATACGATTCCTGTATCTTCAATCGTATGGTGCTCGTCTACATTAAGATCTCCTGTTACTTTGACACGAAGGTCCATATTCCCGTGTTTGGCAATCTGATCCAACATGTGATCAAAGAAATGAAGTCCTGTTGAAATTTCAGATTTTCCGCTTCCATCGATATTGACTTCAATCTCGATTTCGGTTTCGTTAGTTTTTCTAGAGACTTTAGCCTTTCTCATTTCACTTTTTAAAAACTGATAGATTTCTGCCCAATTAGTAGTGGTTAAATCAGCTTTATCATTTAAACCCGGGCTTATAAAAATAGCCTTTGTCCCTAAGTTCCGGGCCAATTGAATATCTGTAACACGATCTCCTATAACAAAAGAATTCTCGAGATCATAATTACCATAGATATATTTTCCCATCATCCCTATACCAGGTTTTCTCGTAGGTAGATTTTCGTGTTCAAAACTTTTATCAATTAAAATATCATTAAAAATTATTCCTTCATTTTCAAATGCTTTCAACATTTTTTCATGAGGTTTTGTAAAATCTTCCAATGGAAAACTTTCGGTGCCCAATCCGTCCTGATTGGTTACCATCACTAATTCATAATCCAGTTCATTGGCAATTTTTGAAAGGTTTTGAAATACCCCCGGATAAAATTCCAGTTTTTCCAAGGAATCGACCTGAAAATCCGTAGGGGGCTCAATAATTAGAGTGCCGTCACGGTCTATAAATAGTACTTTTTTCATATATTGCTATTTGTTTAGTTATCCTATATTTTTTAAAAGGTTGATTAATTTTTCATTCTCCTGACGATTTCCTATATTGATTCTAATACATCCCGGGATAGCAGGATCTCTTCTGCTTGTCAGAACTTCTTCTTCCAACATTCTTTCATATACCTGATCTACATTATTCATTGTAATCAAAAAGAAATTGGCGTCTGTCGGGTATACTTTTGAGATACATTTAATATCTTTAAACTGTTCTTCAAGCCATCTTCTTTCCGATAGAATTTGGTCCAGATTTTCATTGAATATTTCTTGCTTATCAAGTGTTTTCAGAATTAGCTCCTGGCTTAATGCGTTGACATTGTAAGGTGCTTTTACGGTATTGATCAACGTAATAATGTCTTCAGATGCGTAAGCCACCCCAACTCTTGCTCCTGCAATTCCCCAAGCTTTCGAAAAAGTCTGAAGAACGATCAGATTTGGATATTTCTCAAGAAGTTCAATACTTGATTTTTTTCCTGAGAATTCAATATAAGCTTCATCCACCACAACAATTCCATTAAAGTTTTGAATGTAGAACTCAATATCATCAATACTATTTCCGGTCGGATTATTAGGTGAACACAAAAAGAAAATCTTTATAGCCTGTTCTTTTGTAATATTTAAAAAATCTTCTTTTAAGATATCAAAGTTTTCATTCAGATTAAGCTTTAAAACATTGTTTTCATTGATTGCAGCATAAAATGCATACATCGCAAAAGAAGGATTCATCATCAGGATAGCATCCTTTTTGGGCTCACAAAATATTTTAATAATCAAATCGATAAGTTCATCACTTCCGTTTCCTATTGCCATTTGAGATGGAGATAGATTTTTAAGTTCTGACAGTTTACTTTTCAGTTTTTTCTGGGTAGAATCCGGGTAACGATTATATTCACCGAAAGGGCTTTCATTGGCATCCAAAAGCACAGGAGCACTAAATTCATTATGATCTCTAAAGCTTATATAAGGCTGTAGTTTTAAAATATTTTCTCTTACTAAAGTATTGATATTGACAATTGTATTGTTCATTCTATTATTTTAATCGTATTGATACTGCATTTTTGTGGGCAAACAGGCCTTCTGCTTCTGCCATTGTTTCTATCGTTTTTCCTAAATTTTGAAGTCCTTCTTTGGAAAGATGCTGGAATGTTATTTTTTTTACAAAACTATCCAGGGAAACACCACTATAATTCTTTGCATAAGCATTGGTAGGAAGGGTGTGATTGGTTCCACTTGCATAATCGCCGGCACTTTCACAGGAATAATTTCCGAGGAAAACAGATCCTGCATTCTGAACCTTTGAGATATATTTTTCAAAGTCTTTCATGGCAAGAATAAGGTGTTCGGGAGCATATAAATTGCTGAACTCAATGGCCTCTTCAAGAGTGTTAAGCAATATAAAGTTGCTGTTTTCCAACGCCTGATTGGCAAATTCATTTCTAGGCAATACCTTGACTTGTTGTTCAACAGCCTCAATTGTATCATTAAAAATGGTAAGATCTGTTGTGATAAAAACAACCTGACTATCACTTCCATGTTCTGCCTGTGAAAGAAGATCCGCTGCACAGAAATCAGGGACAGCCTGCTGGTCTGCTATGACAAGGACTTCACTGGGGCCGGCCGGCATATCAATAGCAACTCCATAGCGTTGGGCATATTCTTTTGCGGCAACAACAAACTGATTTCCCGGACCAAAAATTTTATAGACTTTCGGAATGCTTTCTGTTCCCAACGCCATTCCGGCAACGGCCTGGGCTCCTCCTGTTTTAAAGATTTTAGAAATTCCACAAAGCTTGGCGGCATATAAAATAGCCGGATTAATATTTCCATTTTTATCTGGTGGTGTACACAGTATAATTTCTTTGCACCCGGCCAAATTTGCAGGAATAGCAAGCATCAATACGGTTGAAAATAAAGGAGCTGTTCCTCCCGGAATATAAATTCCCACTTTCTCAATAGCTCTATTCTCTCTCCAGCAAATCACTCCTTTTGTTGTTTCAATTTTTTGAACTTCCGTATTTTGTGTAGCGTGAAATTTAGAAATATTTTCCCTGGCTTGTTGAATAGCTTGTTTTAAATCTTCATTAATTTGATTAATGGCATTTTCAATTTCAATTTCCGCAACCTTAATACTTTTTGTATTGGCCTTATCAAATTTTCTGTTGAAATCTATCAAAGCTTTATCTCCATTCTTCTCGACTTCGGAAAATATCTGTGCGATAAGCCCTGAAATCTCTTCTCGTTCAAGAACGGGGCGCTGTACCAGATCAGCCCATGTATTTTTCGTTGGATATCTGTATATTTTCATTTGTATTATTTTTCTTAGTGTGACATTTTTTTAACCATTAAGAGTTTTTAAGTGATTAAGAATTATTAAGATCATAGCTAAAGCTATTGATTCAGCTACACGCTTAATCAATTTTCTGATAAAGCTTAATGTTCTTAAAACCTTCATTTCCTTAATGATTCATTACGTATTTCTTTTTAAATAACCATTTTATCAATTGGAATGATGAGTATGTCTTGTGCTCCGTTCTCTTTCAGTTCATCAATAACTTCCCAAAACCGCTCCTGATCAATCACTGAATGAATACTGCTCCAACCTTCTTCAGCTAACGGAATCACGGTAGGGCTTTTCAGTACAGGAAGGACACCGGCCACTTTTTGAATCTTATCATTAGGAACATTCATCAGGATGTATTTTGAATTTTTAGCTTTTAAAACCGCTTTGATCCTGAATAAGAACTTTTCAAGAATGGCTGTTTTTTCGAGTGATAATTGTGGAGTTTGTGCCAAAACAGCTTCCGATTTCAGTAAGGTTACGGTTTCTCTTAATCCGTTTTTGAATAAAGTACTTCCGGAGCTCACAATATCGCAGATTCCGTCCGCAAGGCCAATATTAGGAGCTATTTCTACAGATCCGGAAATAACGTGAATATCTGAAACAACCCCTTTCTTTTCTAAAAAATTTCTAAGGGTATTAGGATAAGAAGTGGCAATTTTTTTCCCTTGAAAATACGTCAGATCATCGGTTTCCACTTCCTTTGGGACAGCTATGGAAACCCGGCATTTGGAGAAACCAAGTTTCTCGATAATTTGAATGTTTTTCTGTTTTTCAACCAGAAGATTCTCACCTACTATGGCAATATCCACTACTCCGTCTTCAAGGTATTGCGGAATATCCGAGTTTCGCAGATACATGATTTCCATCGGAAAATTATCTACTGAAACTTTAAGCTGATCTTTTCCATTATTGACGAAAATTCCGCAATCTTTGAGAAGTTGTAAAGAATCCTCATAAAGTCGACCACTTTTTTGAATTGCAATTTTTAATTTACTCATTTCGCTTTTTTTAGTCCGAGCAAATAAAAATTGATCTGTTTTGAAAATTTCCGAGGAGAATTCAGGAAACAAAAAAACCGTCTATTTACTCAGACGGTTTTAATTATTTTTTGATTTTAGCACATACAAATATCAATCAATTCCGTCTAACAGAGATGATGATAATAATGATGTAATGCTAAAAAATTCGGTTTCATTGTATTGAATTATGGTACAAATGTAGGATTTATTTTTAAAATGCAAAGTTTTTTTAGATAATTTTTTGATAAAGATTCATCAATTCCTTTGCAATCGGTTCGTCATTAAACTTCTGAACAAACTCAAAACCCTTTTCCTCACGGCGTTTTCTTTCGGATGCATTTTCCCAAAGAAATTTTATTTTTGCACGAATATCAACATAGTTATTCGGGTCGATATATACCGAATCTGGTCCTCCTGCTTCTGGTAAACAACTCGTGTTGCTGGTTACAACAACCGTTTTAGAAAAAAGGGCTTCAATAACCGGAATTCCAAAACCTTCAAAAAAGCTTGGATATACAAAGATATCAGCCAGTTTGTAAATAACAGCCAATTCGTCCATAGAAACTCCTTCTAAAAATAAAATCTGATTTTCCATTTTATTCTTTTTCAGGAAATCTGCAATTTTTTGGTAATATTTGGTCTTTCTTCCTACCACAACCAGTGGTATATTAGTCTCATGGATGGCCTTTACAATATTCAACAGATTCTTTCGGTCTTCAATGGTTCCTACATTCAGGATAAACCTTTCCGAAAGTTTAAATTTATCCTGAGTCACCTGAATAAAGTCCGGGGACTGCTGTTCTTTGAATGCTTTATGGCAGCCTTGATAAATGACTTCAATTTTAGTTTCCGGAACTTTTAAAAACTGTATAATATCTCTTTTCGTCTGTTCTGAAATGGCAATAATTTTGTCTGCCATTTCAGCCGCTTTCCTGAATTTCCAGAAATGAATCTTTCTATCAAAAAAAGAATAATATTGCGGATATCGTACAAAGATCAGATCGTGTATCGTTACTATTTTTTTGATTGGTTTTTTATCCCATTTTAAAGGAAGTTCTCCGGATAGACCATGGAAAATATCAGCCCCTTGTTTCTGGGCATCTTTTCCCATCTTAAACTGACGCGAAAAGTTACCTTTAGACGTTTCAACAAATTCAACATTGGGACGTTCCAGAATATCTTTTCCTCGCTCGGATTTATTTTTGTTCAGGAGTAAATACTCATTATCCGGCTCATATTGAGAAAGTATTCTTACAAGATCTCTTGAGTAATTGCCCAAACCGGATGTATTATGGAAAAAACGTTTGGCATCAAAAGCTATCTTCATGAGCATATCTTTTTTTGAAATTCCTGAAATGTCCCAAATGTATGGCCTTTATCTTTCAACCAGCCTACAAATGAGTCAAATCTTTCCACCATATCGTCTCCAGAATTTTTCACAGTAAAACCTGGTAGTTTAAAAGCTTCGTCTTTAATTCCGGCAAACTCCCATGGGTGGAAATAGATATTCAAATATTGATCTTTTTTCAAAGTATCGGAAGCCAGTTTTTTATAAAATGCCAGTGGAAAGTTATGGAAACTTAACCAAAATAAGGGAATTCTGAAATTAGGAGATACTGACGCCGGAACCTGCATTACATTTCCTTCTTTAAAATAGGTTCTTGAAACTTTCAAATTATTATATCGGCCCGGAAGAAATGTAGGATTGATGGATGAGTTGTAGGAATATCCTGCTTTTTCCACTTCTTTTTCATCTACAGGCATCATTCTCGGCATTCTTAATCCTGTTACTTTCGTTGAGAATAATTCTTCCAGTTTTTCTCTCGATTCTTTAAGGTGTTTTTCTTCAAATTCCGAATGGAACCAAGTGTGAGAGGCCAATTCATGCCCTTCATTTAATAATCTTTCGATAAGATGTTTACTATTTTCTGCAAAAACTACTGTGGAAAAGAAAGTTGCTTTTGCATGATGCTTTTTAAGAATATTTAAAATTCTTTCAAGCCCATATTGAGATATAGAGATTTGTTTATCAAAAGAGATTTCTCCTTTATATTCTAAAGGCATATCAAACTCCTCGATATCAAAACTTAATAAAACCATTTAAAAATTTTTGTTTTTAATAATATAATTAGGTCTTTCTTTTACCTGTTTAAAGATTTTTCCTAAATAAATGCCGATAATTCCCAAAATAATAAGTTGAAGACCTCCAAAGAATACGATGGTCATAATTAATGATGCCCAACCTGATATTTCAGTGCCGGCAACAAATGCATACACAACATATCCAACATATCCTATCACGGAAAGAAGAGAAAAGATAAAGCCCAGATAAGCTGCTAAATAAAGAGGTTTTACGCTAAAGGCAGTAATTCCTGTAAATGCAAAAGTGAGCATCTTTTTAAGGTTATAACTGCTTTCTCCGGTCATTCTTTCTCCGGCAACAAACTCAATTCCGGTCTGTTTATATCCCATCCAGCTGGTAAGGCCTCTTAGAAATAAATCATCTTCTTTAAAGCTTCTCATTGCCTGAACGGCATTGGCATCCATCAATCGGAAATCAGATCCTCCTCCTTTGGTAAGGTTGACATCTGAAAGGCTGGATAACAATTTATAAAACCCGTCGGAAGTTTTTCTTTTAAAATAGGAAATCTGTTTAGGATAGGTTCTTACCGTATAAACAATATCATAACCTTCTTCCCACTTTTTAATCATTTCCGGAATAAGTTCAGGAGGATGTTGAAGATCTCCATCCATTGAAATGACTGCATTTCCATCAGCATTATCTATCCCGGCTTTTACAGCCGGCTGGTGTCCAAAATTTCTGGAAAACTCAATAAACTTTACGTCTTCATATTTTTGAGATAATTCTTCAAGCTTCTGCTGTGTATTATCCCGGCTCCCATCATTCACAAAGATGATTTCATAATCATAGTTTTTTAATCCTGAAAAAACTTCCTTTATTTTTTCATGAACTAAAGCAACATTGCCTTCTTCATTATGAGCGGGTATGACAATAGAAATTTTCTTCATACATTAATTTAAAGTATAATCCTTTTCAAAGTCTTTTGTCAGAAGTTCATAAATCACTCTGAACCAAACGACGATACAAGGTACAGCTTTCAAAGAATATTTAATAATATAATTTTGCTTGATGAATTTTGGAAATAAATCCGATGGCGAAAAGCATGTAAGAATGATTACAAATACCAATAACCCTATTACAAGTGGTGTTTTTTCTTTTTGAAGGGTAAACCAGATCATCACTCCTGCTACGGCAATAATGTAGGTTGGCGATTCCGAACCTGAGCTAAACAAAACCAAAAAAAGTAATGTAGACGCCAGAATCATCAATTGGAACGCGTAATTTTTATATTGCTTTATTCTAATATATGGCAATGCAAACAACGGAACTCCAAAGGCTAAAAATGTAAGGTTTGAAATAGAGGCATCTCCTAAAATTCTTCTTACAAAACCCATCAAGGATATATCCTGCATATTTCCAAGCACTTGATTGTCATTATTTTTAGAAATCAAAGAATGTGACCAATCCAAATAACTCTGGATAACAAACTGCGGACTGGAATAGATCATCGGAATGCACAAACATAATGCAGCAACAATAATTCCTGCTAGAATAAACTTAATTTTGTTTTTAATAAAGAAAAACTGTGACAATCCTACGATTCCATACAGCTTTACAAAAATTCCAACGACAATGGCTGTTGCAGATTGTACTTCTTTTCTTTCGTAAATATATATTGCGGAAAGCATTAAAAGCCCTACCAATGCGACATTAAACTGTAAGCTAACCGCTGCAGTAATGTATTCCTGTAAACAAAGCAAGGCAAAAAGGGCTTTCTTAGGATCTGAAAATGGAAGTTTATGAATGGCATACAGGAAAATTCCTGTATTGGCAACATTCCATAATGAGATTCCCAACCAATCCGGCATTACGGCAAAAGGAGCAATTAGTAAACTGAAAAACACGCCATAATGATTCATATCAGAATAGCGTTCAGGATATTGTAAATACAGATTTTTCTCGTCAAGTGTATTAAAAAATACTCCTTTGAAAATCAGATAATTATTAATCGCCTGATATCCTCTTGAGAATTTAGAAAGCGCAGTGGCTACTGCAACAATAAGATAAACCCCAAATATATATTTAGGGTTTAACAGTATTTTTAAAAATTTTTCTTTCAAAATTGTGCGGTATTAGCTTAAAAATCAATCTTAAACAGCTACGTTATTATCTCTCAATGCATCATTCAGAGAAGTCTTTTTATCGGTAGATTCTTTTCTCTGGCCAATGATCAATGCACATGGAACCTGATATTCTCCTGCAGGATATTGTTTTGTATAGCTTCCAGGAATCACCACAGAACGGGCAGGAACTCTTCCTTTGATTTCGATAGGCTCGCTTCCTGTTACATCAATAATTTTTGTAGATGCTGTCAATACAACATTAGCTCCCAGTACTGCTTCTTTTTCTACATGAACTCCTTCTACAACGATACATCTTGAACCGATGAAACAGTCATCTTCAATGATTACAGGAGCAGCTTGTAATGGTTCTAATACACCACCAATACCTACACCACCACTTAGGTGAACATTTTTACCAATCTGTGCACAACTTCCTACAGTAGCCCAAGTATCTACCATGGTTCCTGAATCTACATAAGCACCAATGTTTACATAAGAAGGCATCATAATTACTCCTGAAGCTACGAAAGATCCTTCTCTTGCAATAGCATGAGGAACTACTCTTACTCCTTTTTCCGCATAATTTTTCTTTAAAGGAATCTTGTCATGAAATTCAAACGGACCTACTTCAATAGTTTCCATCTTTTGGATTGGGAAATACATTACTACTGCTTTCTTCACCCATTCATTTACCTGCCATCCGTTTTCTGTAGGTTCAGCTACACGAAGTTCCCCGGAATCTAATAAAGAAATTACCTCTCTTATCGCTTTTTGGCTGTCTTCATTTTGTAATAGATCTCTATTATCCCAAATGTTTTCAATAGTTTGTTGTAACGACATGTTTCTTGTTTAAATTAGTTTGAAAAATTATACCCGCCAAAGATACAAAAAAGTTCAGCAAAAATATTTTTAAGTTAGCCCTTATTAGCAAAGGCTCAACATGCGTCTGACCCGCTTTTTATAAATTAGATATTTTTGCCCGTGTTCATTCAGCAAATGTTCTTCTTCAAGTCGTATTTGAATTTGCATTAAAAGGCTTCCTACTAATAAAAAAATGAAAACAATTCCTGTTGGAAACACCAGAAAAAATCCTATAAGACTTGCAGTCATTCCCAAAAATATCGGATTCCTGGAAAACCCGAATAATCCATCAGTAATTAATTCTGTTCGCATTTTGCGGTCGATACCGATCCGCCACGAATCTTTCATTTGCAGTTGCGCAATAATAACCCAGACAAAGGAAAAGATCATTAAAGTTATGCCTATATATTTTAAAAGTTCTACGTCCAAAAAATGAATTTTAAAAACTGAAAAAATATGATGTGGAAACAATAGAATAAGGATCGTATAGATTAATAAAGCTAAAATAATCAGTTTAAAATGCCATCCGATAAAAGCATAGACAGGATCTCCTTTTGGAAGCACATTAGGATTTTTACCGATTCTCTTAGCTATAGTAAAACTTACCCCTACAAAAGAAGTTATAAAAAACAACATAAAATATAAGGGGATAAAGAACCGGATAAAATTCACCATTTAATAATTATTTGTAGCAAATTTCATTACTTCTACAATGCAATCCTATGACAATAATACAATACACTAATAGCATAAGTCACAAAGTTTAAAACACTTAAGCATTTCATTTGTTCTTCAGATTATTAGAAATAAAATCAGTAATTTGAGTAAATATCCCAATAGTAAGAATAATTAAGAATGAGGCAATGGTTTTCAGAGCGTCAAAAGCTAAACTAAGTAAAAATCAATTCGTATTAATTTTTAACAAATGGACTAGATTTCTTTTATATTGAATGTTTTAAAATAAATAAACTACTTGTTTTCAATTGTATGTAAAATTCATTTAAACTATAGCTTTAGAGATTCCTTTTGTCTTTTTAAATTCTGTAAGACTCACTTTATGTTGTTTTTTAAAAAACTTGTTCAGATGGCTCTCATCAGAAAAACCGAATTCAGTGACAATTTCATTGATTCTCATATCACTGAAAAGAAGCCTGTGTTCAATCAACCTCAATTTATAATTCAGAATATAGTGGGTGATTGTTTCCCCGCAATGGTTTTTAAAGTAACTGCCAAGGTAAGTCTCAGAAAGTCCAAATTCCCGGGCAATCACAGCGACCTTTAAAAGAGCCGGATCATGGATGTTCCCCTGAATATAATTAATGATATCCAATATTCTTTTATCGGTGTTAGAACCTACACTTTCAGCTCGCATCTTTGAAATATTTCTTGCTGCAATTACGATTAAAGCATTCACATAATGCAATGTTAATTCCTCCTGATAGATATCCGGATGATTTAAACCATGCAGCAATGAAGTTACAACGGAATCCACCAGAACGACATCAGGTTTATTCTGTAAAATACAGCCGGAAAGGTAAGACGCACCATATAATAAACATCCAATGGAATTGATAGTATTCCATTTATAATCTTTTATATACCGTTCACTGAACTTTACAAGCAGAAGTTCAGTTTTATCTTCAATTTCCAAATGATGATGATCATCTGGAGTGAGCAATATCAGGCTGCCTGTGCTGTAAGAAGCAATATTATTATTTATTGTAAAAGATCCCTTCCCGGAAATGACATATATGATCTGGAAAAAGGAAAACAAATTACCTTTTAAAGGGCAGCTTTCGGCGTTATGATATTCAACTTTTACCAATTGATCTATGTTCTCTCTTTTCATAAGGTAAAAATACTTATTTATCCTTAAAATATACTGATTTTTAATATTATTTCTGTTCAAATTTGCTATATCAAAATTTTTAAAATCAATGAAAAAATCAATTTATGTCCTGGCGCTTGGTGCTTTCGGTATTATTACTACCGAATTCGGGGTTGTTGGAATTCTTCCTACCATCAGCAGACAGTTTGGGGTGTCAATAGATACGGCAGGATGGCTGCTGAGTACTTTTGCTATTACCGTTGCAGTTTCTTCTCCGTTTATTACTTCTTTTACCAGCAAAATAAACCGTAAGTTCCTTCTATGCCTTGTGATGAGCATATTTGTACTTTCAAATCTGATATCTGCTTTTTCCACCAACTTTACAATGTTGATGATAGCCCGTGTATTACCAGCAGTATTACATCCGCTTTTCTGGAATATCTCCATTGCCATTGCATTCAAAGAAAAGGGAGCAAAAGGAGTATCTACCGTTATGTTAGGGTTGAGTCTTGCTACTGTTCTTGGTATTCCGATGACGACCTATGCAGCTGATCTTTTTCATGATTGGAAGGCCTCATTTTTTCTGAGCAGCATTATTAGTTTCATAGCGTTTATCGGATTATTGTTTTTCATTCCCTCTCTTCCTGCAGAGAAAGAAAAATATGAACAGAATCAATTCACCATACTGAGGAATCCTTTTTTGTGGATCAATCTGATTTCCACCATTGGTACATTAGCAGCGATGTTTTCCAGCTATACTTATCTCACCGCTTATCTTGAGGAAATCACCAAAATGAATGGCGCTCAAATCAGCATTATGCTTCTTCTTTTCGGAGGCATGGGAACACTGGGGAACTGGCTGATGGGAATCGCTTTAAGCCGAAATATAAAACTCACAACAAGATTGTTTTTATTATGTCTTATTTCGGTGCAAATTCTGGCTTATTTCCTAGGCAGCGTTTTCATTCCTATGGTTATCATTGTGTCTTGTTGGGGAATGATTCATACGGGTGGTTTTTTAGTTTCAAATATCAGAACTACACAAAACATTCCTCATCATGTTCTGGAATTCGTTAACAGCTTGCTTACATCGTCTTTTAATATCGGAATTTCATTAGGTGCCTTTCTTGGCGGAATCGTGAGCGCCTATTATGGAGTCCAACATGTTCTGTCAGTAAGTATATTACTTCTTACAGCTACATTTCTTCTGAGTTTCTTTTCTTTTCCTAAAAATACGGTAACGGATGAAGAAAGCGAAGAAGAAAAAGAATTTGGAACCACTGTATGTGAACATATTTAACGTATTTTATACATTTGAAAGAGACTGTCTCCTACATTTATATTGTCAAATGTAGGAGACAGCTTCTTTTTATTAGATTTTAGCCAGACCTTTTCCTATTGAATTTAAGAGTCTCATCCACAAAAGAAAATTTTAATTTCACCTTTATATCATTTCAGAAATGAATATGATGTCTGTATTTATTTTTCATCACCAATAACAAACTCCATCGTTTTTTCAATATGTTGGGTTTCAATAATTCCTGTTGCATATTTTCTATTCTTTCCCGAATTATATTTTGTAAGATAAGCCTTGTTAATTTCATCGGTTAATTCAGCTATGTCTTCAGGAATTACCGCTGTTATAGTATACACCACATCATTACATTTAATCTGCCCTGCTGAACATTTCAAAAAAGTATTATACCAGCTCTTTTCGGCAAGTCCCCAGGATCTGGCAAAGATTCTGTTTTGAATAGTAACCATCCAAATTTCCAGGAAATCCGGTCTTTGATTTCCCGCTTTTATTCCGATAAGATTATTGTTATTGATATAATCCAGAACATTGTCTTTATTCATTGTAATATGTTTTTGGTAAAACTAGAATATAGAAAGTTGAATAAAAACTTTTTTATACAGAAATACAAAAATTTGATGCAGATCATCATTTTCTAAGTACCTGTTTAAATTTTAAGAATTTTATTTTATGAGTTAATTTACCATGTTTTGTTACGAATAAATTTAACCATTAAGGTTTTTAGAATATTAAGTCTGAGCTTCGCTTTAAGGCATCTTACTTATAAAAAATCTTTGATTTTTTCTTAATTAATCTCAACAACTTAATGGTTCAAAAAAATTTTCAATAAAACTTAAACAGGCTCTACATGTAAACGATTTTAAAGCATCATGGAGCTAATCGCATTCAAAAGACATTCTTTATAACTTTTAGCAACTGTTATTTTTAAATCGCCGCACAAAAGCTGGTTGTCTTCAAAAGATTCAACATTTGTTAGGTTGACAATATATGAATGATGAACCCGCATGAATTCCTCAGGCAAATTTTCAACCAAATCTTTAAGATTCCGGTAATAAATATATCTTTTCAAATCGATGGTATGAACTTCAACATAGTTTCCCAGTCCTTTGATGAAATTGATATCTTTAAAGAAAAGTTTTATCAGCTTTTTATCCGTTTTAATAAAAGCAAATGTCCGGTATTTCATGGAAATCATTATAAAACCCTTTGAGCACGTAGATATGCTTTATTCCAATATTTTTCGTTTAAGGATGAAATGATGACTCCTTTTGAAGTAGAAGCATGAATGAACCTTACTTCACCTTCAGGACCAATATCATGTACGATTCCTACGTGGGAAACCCTACTTCCTCCTGCAGTCGCAAAAAATAAAAGATCTCCTGGTTTTACGTCGGTAATATCAATATTTTTTCCTGTATCAGCCTGATCGGAAGATCTTCTGGGAAGGGTAAAATCATTTTCTTCAAAAACTTTTACGGTAAATCCGGAACAATCAAATCCTGATGATGTATTTCCTCCAAATCTATAAGGAGTACCTAAATATTTTTCAGCATCTTTTAAGATATCGTTTACAGATCTTGGAACTTTTCCGTCAAATTTAGAATCAAGCTTTCTGAGATTTTCAGACTTCGTTACCGTTCTGGTACCCGATTTCTTGCTGGCGGAAACTTTTTTTGAACTTCCGCAGGAAACTACAAAAGCAGATGCGATCAGTAAAACAGACAGCTGCTTTATTCTCATTTTGTTTTTAAATATTCCCGATTTCATACTCCACTGATTTTTACCTAATTAAGTAATTATGCACAAATATACATTTTATATTTTAATTATAATATAACTATACTACAACTATATTATAAATATATGTTAAAATTTTGATTTTCATTATTTATTGCTATATTTGAGTTCAATTTTGGCAATATGGCAACCTACGAAAGCATCATAAAAATTACAGGATCTGTCGGCGATCTGGTTTTTTATAATCTGAACGGAAAAAATGTGGTTCGGAAGAAAAGCGGGTTTAATAAAACTGCTTTTAAGAAAAATCCTTCCTATGAAAAAGTTCGGCAAAACAGTTCGGAATTTGGACACTGCTCAAAAATTGGGAAAATAATCCGGGGAAGTCTGGATGTTTATATTAAAGAAACCGGAGATCCCCTCCTCTATCAGAAGTTCGCCAAATTGATGACCGCTATAAAAGATTGTGATAATATTTCCGAGAGAGGAAAACGGACTGTTGAAAACGGATTAAAAACTGAAGACGGGAAAAAGCTTCTTAAGGAATTCAGGTTTGGAGATAAAGACAATCTGGCGACCGGAATTGAAATCCGGGAAAATTTTCTTTCTGTTGATAAACAATATGATACTGCCGATCAGCTCATATTATCAACGATTAAACTGGATAGTGAACATTATACTGCTGAGCATCTGGAAGAAATAATATCTTTGCACCAGCAGGAAAAATTACCTTTCAAAAAGCATTTCTCAACTAGTGATATTCTGCTTCATTGTATAATATTGAAGAATAAGAATAACGAAATTACCCGTATGGGATTTGTTTAAATAAAAAGTCTGCAGATACTCTCGGCAGACTTTTTATTTATTTTATTTTTTCTCTCCTTTCCAGGATCCGGATTTTGCAGGATTTGGGAGAGCATTGGACCATGTTCCATTTCCTTTTTTATCCTTGCCAAGCGTTCCTCTGATCTCTCCTTTTGAAGGAAGCCCTACTACTCCGTTTAAATCACCTGAAGGACTTAGATTGGCTGAAATGTTGTAGTTTTCATTATTAACATCAGAATGCATGGTTCCTGACACTTTTCCATTGGTCTCTACCACAAAGTTCCAAACTCCTTTGTCACTGCCGTCATACGTTCCTGACCACGTTCCTACATAGTCGTAAATGGTATCCTCGTCAGAGCTGCAACCGATACATAAAAATGTCATTAAAAAAAGTAAAAATAGTTTCTTCATAGTTTCAGTAGTTTTATAAGCTAAAAACCTGTTAATATCTTTCAGCATTACATTCTAAAAAGTAATACTGCAGAGAGAAATACTTAATATTTATTATTTTTTGTTCCGTGCAAATCTACTAATTTTTTTATTCAGATTATCTGAATTTTAATGAGCAGACAATATGTTTGTTAAAATCAAACACATTTCGGCTAAAATACAATTATTTTTCAAATAAAAACCACTTCATGAAAATTTGAATTAATCTGTCAAAAATGAATTGAAAGCTTTCTTTCGATTCTTTAATTTATGTTTCAGAAGCCTATCAAAGGGACTTTAGAGCTAAAATTATCCTAATTGCAATAGTAAATTTGTAAAATGAAGTATGTTTGTCCGTTTAGACTATCTTATTTCTGTAGAACAATCTAAGGGTTTATAATATGGATATTACTTCTGGTTTATTTTATTTATTGTATGTCATGTTTTTCTCCATGCCCTTTATCTGCTACTTCAATTTTTCCGCCCGTTCCACACATGCAAAATGAATCTTCTGTAAGGATTTTGTAACCGTTGATAGTGTCTTTCTCAGTTGTTTTCTCCCAAGCAACTGGTGCAGGAATACATGGTAAATATCCGCCTGAAATAGGCTTTAATTTACATTGTCCAAAAGGTTTAATATTTACATTTGCCTGTTTATCCTGCTCTGTAGCAATATATTTTCCTTCAGCCGTAGAAAAGTTCTGGCTGGTAACACTTAGATTACTTGGTATTGTTCCCTGATTACAAGATAATTGAGCAGTATCAGTGATTTTTTGTGGCATGATTCAGAAAAATTTATTTATTTCCAGCATTTCCATTTTTAACACCTCCAACTTTATTTAGCTTCTTTGATATAGTATCTCCAGTTAGTGCATTTATCTCCAAAACAATAGGAGTCCCTTTATCACGAATTGAAACCTGATACATAGGAACATTTTTTTTGTAAATACTCCAATCTTCTTTATATCCTAACCATCTGTTAACCATTATTTGGGTTTTATCAGAATCCTTATAATCCCCAACAATATCTACATCATATTCTTTCTTTATTTTATTTATCAAATCATCAATTGAAAATTTATAAGGAGTATCATTATTCACCTCTCGAATCAATTTGCCAGATTCGTCATATTCTTTGAAAATTCCAACAGGGAAAGAATAGAAAATTTTACTTATTGATTTTGGGCTGCTATTCTTATGATATGTTTTTATTGTTTTGTATGGTGAATTTGGCTTTCTTATTTCTACATCTGGTCCGCCTGTGAGATTTCCCATGATTCTAATTTCATCTCCATTATTATCTATATAAAATCCTTGTCCTGAATATTTTGGATTTGGTTTTAAATCTTTATATCTATTTATATTAAAATATTCCATAGTATCTTTTTTTACGTTGTTAAAAATTGTTCTGCGTGTTTGCCCTTTGCAACCGTTCACTAACAGTGAAAAAAGAGCACTGATTATTAATTGCTTCATTTTACATTTCTTTTAATTATTTTCCATTGCCAATGCCAAGAAGTTATTTTTTCATCCGATGGATGTGAAGAGTCTGCATAAGACATAATATTTGTTGTCTCATATTTCTGGAAAGTAAATTTAACATCTTTATTAAAATAAGTTTCATGTGTATGGTATAAACCTAATCCATGCAATACTTCATGGTTTAAAGTAGTATCATTTCTAGGATCAAACAATACTACATTTTTAGCGCCTATTTTTTGAACCTGTCCTAAAGTTCCCGAATATCCACCTGATGGGTAAATTACCATATCATAAGGAATCGCTCCAAAACAAAAAGCAATGAAATAATCAGAATATTTTGCATTTCCCGTTTGTGCTAAAAATTTAGCCTTAAGAAAAGTAAAAAATTCCTGATTTGGACTTGCTGGATCTGGATAATCTTCAAAGAGTCCACCATCAGAAGTATCAGTAGGATTTACTGTACTAGCAAATAAAATATCATGTTTTGCTTTTTCATAAATGAACTTACCGTACACTTGCGTTGTTCCTACCGTTTTTATCTTAAATTCATCAATATTGCTTAAGTCAAAGTAGTCAATAGCGGTACCACTAACAACATCTAGTAATGGCTGTCCTTTTACGTCTCTTGCTACATAATCCTCGAATTCCCCATGTATTAAAGCTTGATGAAGAGCATTTTGCAAATTTTCTTTTTCAGCATTAGTGAATGTACCTGTTAATGGGCTTGAACCATTAATATTTGTTTTAACCTGAACCAAAACAACTTTTTGAGTCTTTCGATTTTTTATTCCAGATTTCCCTTTAGAAGCTGGCATATTTTCATTTGGTTCCAGTACTATTTTTCCTGCCACTTTACGAAGAACAAGTTGTTCTGCCTGAGTTTTAGCAAGTGAACCTTTAGGATAAGCATAAACAAGGATTTCTTGTCTTGTTGAAAATTCTTCAATACATCTTATTTTTACTGTTTGCCCAGTATCTCTTTTAGCTCCAATAACTTTGTCTGTTATTAGTACCGGATTAGCATCTGTTCCATCCTTCCCATCAATTACAAAATACTTTTTATCAAAAATCATTCTTATTTGATCTGGTTCTTCAGTTTCCACATCAACAAGCACTCTCAATTCAGCTTCACATGGTGGCTTGATTGCTGAAGTTGAAGCATTACTAACAGCTTCAGGATACAAATTTAGCCAAGGAATGTAATATTTTTTGAGATTTGGATTGCTTATTCTTTTTATTGGAAGATGTAAATATTCTTTTTCTAACGCTTTGAACGCCTCATCTTTTGATTCATATTCTGTGTTACTATCTCTACGAGGTGGTTTCCCATTTGGAGCTTCATAACCATTTACCAAGCAATCATAATATGGAGTGTCTGTAGTTACTCCGTTATCATCAATTCTTAACCAATCAAAACCAAACTGCCCTGTATAAGTTCCATCTTGTTTTGTTCTAAACTCAACAATAGTATTAATTAAAGTAGCAGTAGGAGTTGTGCCAATTTTTTTTGCTTGATTACCTAGCTGATTACCGCTTTCCCCGTACATTTCCGCTGTCCCCTTGCTATTAACAATAGCTTGTTTATCTGAATGTATAATTGTTTTATCAGTACCATGAAGTTTTGTTTCTTTCGCCTCAATATCTAATGTATTACTACTACTGAACAACGCTTTGCCACTAAAAAAGCTCATAAATCCACTTACAACTTGTTTCATAAATGGTGTAAATACAAAAAATTTAGACATTGCATTAATGATTACATTATTAGAAACATTCATTTCCAAATTATTGTAAGCATTCATTTGGATATCAGTAGCATTCATGATTATTTTATTTGGAGCAGTAACATTAATATTTCCCTGTCCGTCCATAAAATAAACGTTTCCGCTCGGGTCTTCAATCGTTACACTTCTTTCTGTATCATTCATTAAAACCTTGATGCCACTTCGTGTTTGTATTGATTTTAAATGATTATCCATACCTCCACCCAGTCCGACTTTTCCATGAAACATTCCTCCCATTGCAAAAGGAAAATCTGGATTGTGATACTCAAAGCCTACCATTACCTGATCTCCGATTTCAGGAACTGCAACAAATCCTCTGTTTTGACTTATAGCGTCTGTTCCGCCTGCATCAGGACTCATCATTCGGATAAAATGGGTGGTATCATTCAACTGCCAGTCAAATCTTACCTGTATTCTTCCTTGGTTTAAAGGATCAACGTTGGAGATTACAGTTGCTACTTGTGGCTCAGCTTTTGGCACAACAAAAAAAGGTTTAGGCATAAAACCAGTTCCTTCGGCTATAGCTTCAAAGCTTCCTGTGTAGTATCCCCTTGCATCAACCTCATGATTTACTTCTGTCATCATCAATGTAGTGAAGTGTGAGGTTTGGTTACTATCTGGTTTTCTCATAGCTAGATCTGCAACACAACCTGTAAACAGAAATGGTACTGTCGTTTTTCCTGAAACGGAAAAAACATCTACAGCTTTACTCCCTCTCACACTTTTCTGTGAATCATCTATATCAAGAAACATATTAGGATTTACAGGAGCAGGAGTCAGTGAGCGGGTTTTAAATATATTGTTGTTAAGCTCGTAAGTTTCCGATGATAGTTGACCAAGATGTTTGATCTTATTATCAACTCCGATCATCTTTACATGGTTACTGCTATTATAGCCAAAATATTCAGGCTTGATATGTATCGCATTTAACTCTATCTGCACATCACTGGCATTACTGCCTTCAATAAGCTTAATGGATTTTTCATGAGGTGGTAACTTTCCAAAGTGAAGCACTTCTCCATCGTAATAGAATTGTTCTCCATAAGCCTCTGCAATTCTGGTTAGATAATTATAATGAGTTTCACAATACTGCGAGCTATAATTAATATATCCTTTATTTTGTGTATCTATTCTAAAATCAAAGTTATTAGTACCCAAAGATTCTTTAATTATCCTATCAGCAATAATTGAAGTATTGACTGGCTGACTCCCTCCAAAACTTTGAGTATGTGGGGCAGAATCCATGAGTATTGTTGGGCTGCTTCCTTTCAGGACAATGTTTCCCAGACTCATCTTTTCCTGACTGAATGCGACCTTCATAATAACTCCTACAAATGTCCGTTCTGGACTTTCGTTTTCAGGATCTTTATACTTGAAAGTAACGGTTAATCTTTTTCCGAAAAACTGTTTTGCCTGCTCTAAATTATGGTTTTGCGCTTCACCTAAAGAATCATGCGCTAGAGTAAGCTCAAAATAATGATGGGTTTTGGCACTTTGTTGTAGATGGAAGTGCTTAAAATGGCTGATAGGTTTTCCATCAATCACAATATCAAGCTTTACCACACGGTTAATGCCCGATATATGATTCTCTGATATTTTCTCTGCATTGGATGTGTTTTTTTTCATGATAATTTTTGTGTTTTCTGACATTAAATCACTAAAGTTAGATAAAAAACAATGCCAAAGGTAGAATTTTGGATAAAATTTTAGAAATTGTAGTAAAACTACGATTTACCGAAATTTACCCATTATTTATTATGGAATAATTTAAGAAGGAATGAAGTAAAGATAAATGTCTTTACACTTAAATAAAACATTTTCTGTTTAAGAAAAAAGGACTAAATTGGATAGTATCTAATTTAGTCCTTTATGTTTGTAAACCATTAATTGATAGGTTTTTTCGTGGAGAATACGGGATTCGAACCCGTGACCTTTTGACTGCCAGTCAAACGCGCTAGCCAACTGCGCCAATCCCCCATTTGAAGAGGTACAAAAGTAAGTATTTAAATGATATATGCAAATTTTTTCTTGAGTTTTATGTTGAAATTTCCATTCTTCGAATAATTGATGTCATATAAACATATTAATTATTGAACTTTCATTTAATAATCCTATCTCAAAAATATCCAAAGAGTAAGGTATCTATCCGGAAGTTTTAATTTGGGCTGCATTAATTTCTATTCTTTTTTTAAATTACTTACCTGTGAAAAAACATAAAACATTTCTGCTCCTATCTGTAAACTTCTTTCATTATAAATTTTTGCTTGTTCAGGAGTACCATCTGAAATTTTAGGATCATCAAAAGTAATAGGGATTCGTTGATCAGCTCCTGCAATAAAAAGGCATTCTCCATCTGCCTTTGAACAGGTCATTACTGCAGCAAAACTATGTGCAGGATTAAATGGGCTATCATATTTTTTAGAAAAACCTATCATTGGATGTAAGTCTTCATCATACTTAATAGCATATACAGGATTTTCAGTATCCGAAATTTTTAGGATAAAAAAACCTTGCTCCATTAAAGTTTCGACAACTTTAGAAAACACTGCGGTTTCTTCTGTTCCTCCCGAATAACAAACCACGTCAGGAATATCAAAATATACGCTCGCTGTCTGAGCCCAAACTTGTGATAAATGGCTTCTTCTTGAATTGTGAGTGCAGATGAAGTTAATATTAATGGTTTTCTTGTCTTTCAGATTTTTCTGAATAAAGTCGATTAATGGTTTTAATACTGCTTTTCTATCATCACTAATTTCTTGTTTTTTTAATAAACCAATTGTTTCTAATAATTTCGGATACATGATCTACTTAATTTTAATTGTGGGAATTTTAACAGCACCCGGAATTTGGTGAACAGCAAGAAGTTTCTTTAGAAGATCGTTCAGCCAGGTTTATTTTCTGTTTTTCTGTAGGAATACCGCAAGCATCCTGAGCTAAACAAGCGGTTGTTTTATTTTTAAGAACAAAAGTTTTTCCGTTAAACTCTAAATCATATTTTCCAATCGTTGTATTTTGATATTCGACTTCAATTTCACCGTCTTCAATCCCTAGTTTTTCTTCTGAAAGTTTAATAATATTTAAAAGCTTTCCGGGTTTTAATCTATGTTCAAAATCATTGGCATTCCATAATTGAAAATTAACCACCTTTTCATTACGGACTACCCCGCCACAATCAATAAAATGTTTTGTTACAGTCCCTACTTCCGTAACATGAAAATGTTCGGGAACAAAAACCCCGTTTTCTAATTGGAATTCTACATTCTCTAATGTTGGTAAAATTTCTTTGATTTCAGATAATTTCATTGTTTTTTCATTTATTGGTTAAACGCTATATTACGATAAATATGAATAAAAAAATGCTTAACAGCACTTCTGATTAGAAACAGTCAGTATTATTTTTGAAAAATAGTCTTTTAGTATTCCGAAAGTATTTTCGTCAATACAATAGCAGATAGCAGTCCCTTCGATATTTCCTTTTATCAAACCTGCATTTTTTAATTCTTTTAAATGTTGAGAAACTGTTGCCTGAGCCAATGGAAGTTCATTAACAATATCTCCACATATACAAGTATCCACTCTTAGCAGATATTCAATAATGGCTACTCTGGCAGGATGCCCTAATGCTTTTGCAATTGTAGCAATCTTATTTTGTTGGTCTGTGAAATGATCCGTTTTCGTTGCTCCCATAGCTTTGATAATTATATCGCAATATTACGATTAAATATTTAAATGCAAAAGTTTTTTATATCTTGTATTCAAATCTTAAGATGATGTATTTCTTAAGAAAATAACTGATATTTCTCAATAATTTAAAATAAACAAAAGCTTGTATTATTCTTAAAACAAACTCAGTTTACTTTAATTTATTCATGCAATTAACTGCAAATTAAACTGTTAAATAAAGTTAATATGATGAAAATAATTCGCAATCATACGCTCTATTAATGGTTTACAAAATCACGTAAAAAAGATTTAATACTCAATTCAAAAATAAATTTTGATCTTTGCAGCCTTAAAAACTTAAACACGCTAGTTTATTACATGAGCATTATTTTGAAAAAGCGACTTCTTATAGCGCTTGTATTACCAACGGCCGCCTTATATTATGGGCAGAGTACGAAGGATTCTTTAGAAAAATCTAAATCTATTGATGAGGTGATGTTAGTGGGACGAAACCTTTCCCAGACAGCCAAAGAAAGAAAAACCCCTGTTGCAGTTTCTACGATTAAGGCAGCTGAAATTCAGGAAAAATTAGGAAATAGAGAGTTTCCTGAAATTATGAAGTCTACTCCATCCGTGTATGTCACTAAAGTAGGTGGTGGATTTGGAGACAGCAGAATTAACATGAGAGGTTTTGACGGAGCCAACATTGCAGTGATTATCAACGGACAACCCGTTAATGATATGCAAGGAGGTACTGTTTACTGGTCCAACTGGACAGGTCTGGCAGACATTGCAAGTTCTATTCAGATTCAGAGAGGTTTAGGAGCTTCTAAATTTGTAGTGCCATCTGTTGGTGGAACCATAAACATCACAACAAAAGCCACTGATTCTGAACAAAAAGCAATGGTAAAAGGAGAAGTTGGTAATAACAACTATTCCAGATTATCTGCGCTGTATTCTTCCGGATTAAAAAACAAGTGGGCAACAACAGTTTTGCTTTCTCGTTGGCAAGGTGACGGGTATATCAACGGAACCAAGGGAGAAGGGTATTCTTGGTTTTTCTCTACAGGATTTAAGCCTAATGAAAAGCATGCATTCAATTTAATTGCAACGGGAGCACCACAAGTACATGATACAAGAAGATCTTCTGCAACAGGTGCCAATGTAGCAACACTACAACAGTTTGAAACCTATGGAAGGAGATATAACCCGCAAACAGGAATGCTTAATGGTTCTCAATTCAATTTAGCTCCTAACTTCTATCATAAGCCTATTGCTTCATTGAACTGGGACTGGACAATTAATGATAACCTGAAATTATCCACAGTTCTTTATGGTTCTTGGGGTCGTGGTGGCGGTGGTACCGGACTTAACGGTTCTATCAAAAATGCAGGCGGACAAACCATGAATTTCATGAACTATGGTCCGGGCGGAGATGGTACGATCAACTGGGATATGATATACCGTTATAACAAAGGTGGCATGGTAACTGATTACAATGGAAACACTTTCCAAAAATCAACTTTCAATGCTCCTGCAGGTTCCCCTACTGATTATAATGGACAGTATGTAAGTACTTTAAACGGAACAAGTGGTATCGTAAGAAAACAGAGCATCAATGCTCACGACTGGTATGGCGTAATTGCTGACCTTAATTATCAAAAAAATAACTGGACTTTCAACGGAGGGATTGATCTTAAGACTTACAAAGGTGCATTATATGATATTGTTACCGATATGTTGGGATCTGATGCATTATTTGTTCCTAGTACAGCAAACGCACCAAAAGGATATTATATTGATCGTACCGTAAAACCTGAACCTCTTACAAAACTTAATAATGCTCAGAAAGTATCTATATACAACGAAGGCTTGGTAAAATGGGCTGGTATTTATGGAATGGTTGAATATAGTTCTGAAAAGTTAAGCGCATCCGTTCAGGGATCGGTTTCCGAACAATATTATAAGAGAAGAGACTATATGTTGTATACTCCCGGAAATCAGGAAACCAAATGGTATCACAAAACCGGTTATATCGTAAAAGGAGGAGCCAATTACAATATAGATGAGCATCATAATGTATTTTTCAATACAGGAGTAATTTCCAGACAGCCATTATTCAATGCTTTATTCCCTTCCAATCAAAATATTTACAATGACGCGAAGAATGAAAGAATTTTCTCAATGGAATTGGGATATGGCTTCAAATCCCGTTATATAGATATTAATATTAATGCCTATAGAACGCAATGGGACGATAGATTTATTACAAGAACATTCAATGCCGGAGCTGCAGATGTTGCTAACTTCCCTCAATTAAAACTTGGAAACGCATACTATTATAATGCTTTGAATGTTGGACAAGTACACCAGGGAATTGAGTTGGAAACAAAAGCAAGACCTTTTACGAACCTTAGACTGAGAGGGATGTTATCACTGGGTAACTGGAAGTATAAAGGAAATGCCAATTTCAATATTGTTGATGTTCAGAGCAATCAGGAGGTTTCCGGAGCTACGGGAACGATCAACATTAAAGATCTGAAAGTTGGAGACGCTGCACAAACAACGGCAAGCATCGGTGCAGATTATAACATTACCAAAGCTTTCAGTATTGATGCCAACTGGGAATATTATGACAAATTATATGCTCAGTTTAACCCGATCAATTTCCTTACTGAAGCAGCAAGAGAAAAAGGAATTGTAAAGCTGCCAAGTTATCATTTATTTGATGTAGGTGCTTCTTATAAATTTACATTTGATCAGAAAAAATCTCTAACCTTAAGAGCGAACGTATATAACTTATTCAACAAATATTATATTTCTGAATTGAGTTCTAACATTTTTGCCGGTGACAAGATTGCCAATGGTCCCGATGCAGGAAAAACATATCAGGAAGCTGGTAGAGTTTATCAGGGAATTGCAGATGGTAATACCGGATTCCTTGGGTTTGGAAGAACGTGGTCTATTGCGGCTACCTTTAAATTCTAAGACTATATTATTTCAATAATAATTTCAAAATTAAACCCGCCGTTTGGCGGGTTTTTAAGTTGTTCAGTTGACGAACATTATTTAGACAGATAATCACTGCATGACCAACCCACTTGTAAGGTAAGTTACCCTAAAAAATAGGTTATTGCTCCTCACACAATGGTACTCCTACCTTGCAATCTCCAGCGCTTATTGTACAACATTCCGGCTCTTCAGAAGAATCATCGTCATATCCCCCTCCTTTAATAGTTCTTTGTTCGTCTCTTTTTAACTTTTTTGCATTTTTTAACGCTTCTTTTCTCGTGTTCATGATTTTGTTGATTTGGTGTTAATATAGTCTCTAAAGTTCACAAGCAATTTCGTTTTTTAAGCAAAAACAAATATCAAGATCTGGATCGCAGCATTCTCTAGAACCAGGCTCGCAAGTAAGGCCTAAATTTCCTCCTCTAATTGTTTTTAACTCGTTTCTTTCTAATTTTTGTGCATTTCTTAGCACTGATTTTTTTGTGTTCATGATTTTGTTGATTTGATGTTAATAATTAATTTTTATTGATTATAATTTCGCGAAAATTATTTCACTAATATAGGAATAATATTTACTGTTTTTTAAAATATTAAAAAATTAACATTCAAAACTTTATTTTATACAAATACTTAAATAAAAATAAGACCGCTCAATATGAGCGGTCTTATTTTTATTTGAAGATAAAGCTAGCTTATTTATTTCTTACAAGATTGCCACCATTCTACAATATAACAAGTACTGTCTACCCCATTTCCATTTGGACAACATAGTGTTCCTCCATTAATAGTTCTTAGTTGATTTTTTTCTAGTTTTTTTTGCATTTTTCAGTGTTGTTTTTTTTGTGATCATAATTTTGTTGATTTGGTGTTAATAATTAAATATCTTTAAAAACTATTTTGCAAATATAACAATAACACAATATAAAATATCACTACTAAATGAAATATTTTTAAAATTCAATTTATTATTTATGTATCAATCACTTTATTTAAAAGGGAACAGCTCAAAGCCCATATTTTATTGGAAACTCTTAATAAGAAAGTATTGCTTTTTCATAACAATTAAATATTCCTTTGCGGAAACGAACGGTTCCTACAAGATCGTACCCTTTTTTAAGATAAACAGCATTGGCTGTATCATTCAAGGAAAAAGCATCAAAACGGATGGATTTATATTGATGTTCAAGTGCAAATTCTTCTGCATATCGAATCATTTTGCTTGAAATTCCTTTTCCTTGGGCATCGGGTTTTACATATAAACGATGAATCACAAGAAACGGAGTTGCTGTTTTCCAATTCAAATCGTTATACTCTTCATCGCATAGCTCATTAAGCGCCATGTACGCTAATACATTACCATCCTCTACGTACACAAACCCTTCCCTTTTTTCAATATCTTCTGTAAGGACTTTTTTATTGGGATATTCCTGATCCCACTGATCAATTCCTTGATCAAGCATATGTGTTTTTACTTCTTCAAGCACTTGGGTAGCCTGAGATACATCGTTCTGAACTGCTTTTCTAATGATCATTTTTCAATAAGTATTTGTATGAATTGATTTGTCAATATTTACTTTGAGTTTTTCAGTTGTAAGGCCCTTTGGTAAAAAGATTGATTGGCAAGTTTATCTTCAGCTTCATCAATGGCTGTCAATAAATTATTTTTATTATCTGCAATATCTCCCAAAACCTGTGACATCAGTTCCCAAACCGGTTTCATTTTCTCGATAAGTTCATTACCTTTTGTCGTTAACATAAAGAGTCTTTTACGTTCATCCTGCATATCTTTTTCCCATTGGATTAACCCCTGTTTCTCAAGCTCTTTGAGTAGTGCTATTGTAGAAGGATGGGTATAGCCGATCTCATTAGCAATCTCAACAACACCTGCAATTTTTTTCTGATAAATAGTAAAAATAACCGGAAACCATTTGAGTTCAAAATCAATTCCAAAGGCTTTGTAAATCAAAGCGCCATCTTTCCTCAGTTGCTCACTGAGTCGATGGAGCCTGGTGGATATGGCAAGAATTCCTGCTTCGTTGATGACATTCATATTCAGTCAATTTTTAAATGATAAAAAATATCGTCGGCACTCATTAGTGGAAAACGTTCCGGAAGGTATTCTTTTTCAATTTTTGTAAAAAGATTTCGTTCATAGAAACGTTGAGCAGCTTTAAATACCGTTATAGTTCCCAAATATAGATCACCAATTCTGTTTTCACGACAGAAAGAGATTAATATTTCCAGCAAAATTTGAGCAATATTGAATTCTCTCCCTCTATATTCTTTTTTAACAAACATTTTTCTTAGCGCTCCTGCCCTTTCATCAAACTTAATCAAAGCAATAGAGCCTACCAGCTCTCCATCTATAAAGGCTCCCCAAAAATTACCTCCACCTTCTTGGTAAAAACTTTCAATCTGCTTCAGATCAGGCTGGTCTTCTATAGTAATGGGAGTATTAAATTCTTTCTGTTGGATATTCAGAATCAATTCAATGGCCTGTTCAGAATAAGAATTTCCTATAGGTTTAATCTCTAATTTCATAGATTTTTATTTTTAAAGTATAAAACTACGTAGTTTACTACATATATGCAAGTTAAATTTTTATAGTATATTTAATTATTCAATTTAAATTTTAAACACATGATGGCACTCCCGTTTTTTACGTTTGCTTTAGCGTTCTGGCTAGGCTGGAAAAATCGCAGAAAACCTGCAATAATATTATTTTCGATAAGTTTACTGCTCATACTTCTTCTGGCAAAATTGCATATTACTAACGCATTAAATCTCCAGTTTTAACAATGAATAATCAACCTATTGCCTATATTAATTTTGCAGGAATACTTATTATTTCTGCCATTCTATCGGGTGCTTATTATTTCCAGTTTGCTATGAATGAATATCCATGCCCTTTATGTTTATTACAGAGGTTATGTTTCTTTGGCATTATGATCGGATTGTTTTTGAATCTAAAATTCGGATTTAGTTCAACACATTACGGATTATCCATCCTCAGTGCTTTACTGGGAGCCGGGATATCTTATCGTCAGATTTTACTTCACATATGTCCCAGTCCTACAGATCATGGCTACGGAACTCCTGTTTTCGGTATGCATCTTTACAGCTGGGCCCTTGTTGCATATCTTGTAAGTATATTGTGTATTGCTTTTTTATTACTTTCTCCAAAGCAATTTGAAAAAGGAGATAAACAACATGTGCCCTCATTCTCATTATTAGCCGGTATTGCATTCGGAATTTGTTTCTTATTGGCACTCACCAACGGAATCGCAACTTTCTTTGAATGCGGCTTCGGAATCTGTCCGGATGATCCGGATTCTTATATGATCTTCAATGGAAAATGGTGGTAATCCCTAGCATCTAATGCTTTATTTTCCGGTGAAGATTTATTTGTGTAATTTTCTGGTATCGAAACAACTGAATAACCAGCTCAATACATATTGCTATGAAAATAGAGAATATAAACCCTTTTGAGGGACAACATTGTGAAACCACAGCAACCGGAACTTTGTTGAAACGCATGGGAATCGAACTTTCCGAACCTATGCTTTTTGGTCTGGGTGAAGGACTTGGTTTTATCTATTGGAGTATGAAAACAATGGATTTTCCATTTATTGGTGGACGAATAAAACCTGATTTGTTGACTCAAAACATAGCCAGAAATTTAAATTTAGAATTAACTACTAAAGAAACGTCTTCCCAACAAAAAGCCTGGACCCAGGTAAAAGAACTTCTTGATAATGGACAGGCTGTAGGATTGAAATTAGATTGCTACCATTTGGAATATTTTTCAAATCCTTTTCATTTTGCCGGACATTACGCTGCCATTTATGGCTACGATAATCAAAGTGCATTTTTAGTAGATACAAAACAACAGGGTGGATTGGTACAAACATCTTTAAATAGCCTAGCTTTAGCTCGAGCTGAGAAAGGACCAATGTCTTCAAAAAACCTATACTATATCCTACAGAAAAAAAACAAAAGCTTTGATTTAAAAAAAGCAATATCTATAGCCATCAGGAATAATACAACTGAATACCTAAATCCCCCAATCACCAATGTTGCTTACAAAGGGATTTTGAAAACAAGTCATGAAATTATAAAATGGTTTAACACCAGTAAAGACATCGAGGGAGAATTTAAACTATCCGCCATGATGATGGAAAAAGCAGGAACAGGAGGTGCTTTGTTCAGAAATTTATATCGCGATTTTTTGAAAGAAAGTCATGAATTGCTTCAATTTGATCAACTAAAAACAGGATATGAAGCATTTGCAGAAATTGCAGAACTTTGGACATCTGTATCACATCTATTCGAAAAAGTAAGTCAGACAAAAGAACTACAATATATTCAAAAAGCATCAGATATTTTAAAAACGATATCGGACAAAGAAAAAAAAGCAATGGAAATCTTGGCAACATTATAAAAAACTCTTGCTCTGCCTTCTTTCAATGTTAAACAAAAAAAAGACTGTCTCCTATGTTTAGACAGTCTCTAGATTAATTAACCTGAATTCGGGATAAGAACTTTCAATTTTAACCAGGATGGAAGCTGGGAGCTTGAAGAAGGAAGTTATTCAGGGTATAAAGAACAGCTTTTTCCGTATTTTCATCTTTTTTAAACAATGATGCTACTAATTTATGGTAACCATCTATAGATGATGGGACTGACAGTAACTTCCAACCTCCCTCTTCCAGCTTCTAATAACCTAAATCATATTTTCTTAAACCGAACACCGAACTCAGGTTAATTACAAAATACTGTTTATTTCCAGCCTCCGCCTAAAGCCTGATAAAGCTCAACGGCAGCTTTCATTTTGCTGTATCTTGCATTGGAAATATTAAGTTCTGCATTTAATGAATTTACACTGGCATTTAATACTTCAAGATAATTAGCCATACCATAGTTCACCAATTCCTGAGAATAATCTACCGATTTCTTGTAAGCATCTAATTCTTTTTGTTTCAATTCAATAAAAGAATCCTGAACAGAAAATACTCTGATTGCATCAGAAACTTCTTTTCCTGCAGTAAGAACTGTTTTTCTAAAGTTCAGATAAGCTGTTTCCTGGTTAGCAAGGCTTACGTCATAATTGGTCTTGATTGTTCTTTTATTCAAAATTGGTTGTGCCAGCCCCGCAACAACATTGGCAAATAATGAATTTACGTTGAACAAATGATCTATATCTACTGATTGAAGCCCACCAGTACCTGTAAGCTTTAATGTTGGATAAAACTGAGCTTTAGCAGCATTCGTCAATTCAAAAGCATTCATTAGATTATATTCCGCTCTCATAACATCAGGACGATTGGCTAATAATTGTGCCGGATATCCTAACTTTAAATCAATCGGAAGTTGTTGGCCTTCTAAAGTAGATCTTGCAATAGTATGAGAGGGTTCTCCCATGAGAAGACTCATTGTATTTTCAAGCAACTGAATTTGCGTATCAATATCGATCAATAAAGACTTTGCATTGAAAACAAGTGCTTCACTTTGCTGCACTGCAACCTCGGTAAGTGTTCCGGAAGCTTTTAAAGCTTTAGTAGTTTCTAGATTTTTCTCACGTACAGCAATAGTTTCCGTAATAATCTTTTTCTGGGCATCGAACGTCAGCAACTGATAGTATGCCGAAGCAATGGAAGAAACAAGACTGCTTTTTACAGCTTTATGTGCAGCAACTGTTCCTAAGTAGGTCGCCAACTGTGCCTTCTCTTGTGCTTTCATCTTACCCCAGATATCAGCTTCCCAACCAAGACTAGCTGTAATATCAAACTGATTCACATAACGTCTTGACCCGATAATCTGTCCAAACTGGGTATTAATTGACTGAGTCTGGAAAGTATAATTGGGCCCAATCGTAAGTGTCGGCTGGTAAGCAGCTTTACTTTGTTTCAGATAAGCTTCTGCAGAATTGATACTTTCCAGCGCAATTCTGATATCCAGATTGTTCTCTAAAGCTTTGGTAATATGTCCCTGAAGAATAGGATCTGTAAAGATCTCTTTCCAGGAAATATTGGCAATGCTTGTACTGTCTGAAGGAAGCATATCAGTACGGTACAGCTTTTCGTCCACAACGTTCTTCGGTCTTTCATATTCCTTTCTGGCCATACAAGATGTAATGGCTCCCAATATGAAAACTGAAAAAGTTATTCCTTTTATGATGTTTAATAAACTCTTCATTATGTAAAATTAGAAGTTAGAGTTTAGAAGTTAGAAGTTAGTCTTTAGATCCATCTCTAATTTCTAACTTCTAATTTCTTAAATCTTGATTTTATTCTGCTAAATTGATTTCTTCTTTTTTAATAGGTTTGATCTTTTCCTGCAATGTTTCAAAAATCACATACAATACGGGAATTACGAAAAGTCCTAAAACAGTTCCGATCAATAGTCCAATAGCCGCACCGGTTGCAATCGATCTGTTTCCTACAGCTCCGATTCCATTTGCCAGAACTAACGGTAATAACCCACAGATAAAGGCGAATGACGTCATTAGAATCGGTCTTACTCTGGCCTTAGCTGCATTGATGGCTGACATTACAATGGTTTCTCCATGATGTCTTCTCTGAACAGCAAATTCGACAATAAGAATTGCATTTTTCGCCAGTAATCCCACGAGCATGATCAAGGCGATCTGGAAATAAATATTATTTTCCAATCCCATAATCTTCTGGCCAAAATAGGCACCCATTACCCCAAGAGGAAGAGAAATAATAACAATTAGCGGAAGAATATAACTTTCATATTGTGCAGAAAGGATAAAGTAAACGAAGATTAAACTCAAAGCAAAGATCAGAAGTGTTTGAGATCCCGAATTTAATTCTTCCCTGGTTAACCCTGTAAATTCTACTGCGTAGTTCTGGTTCAGGGTTTCATCCGCCACCTGCTGTACAGCAGCAATTGCGTCCCCGGAACTGTATCCATCAGAGTTTGCTCCTGTCACCTTTACTGAAGTAAACAAATTATATCGGCTAACAGATTGTGGTCCGTATGCTTTCTTTAATGTTACAAATTGTGAGATCGGAGACATGACACCTGATCCTGTTCTGACATAAAGCTGGTTCAGATTTTCAATATTCTTTCTGTTTTCAGGAAGAGCCTGAACCATTACTCTAAACTGCTTACCATACTTTGTAAAGTCGGCAGTATAAATACCACCAATATACCCCTGCATAGTAGCCAGAATGTCATTCACAGAAACCCCAAGCTGTTTGCTCAGAGGAACATTAATTTCCATCTGATACTGAGGATATTTAGTATTGAATGAAGTCTGTGCAAACTGAATTTCCGGTCTCTGCATCAGCTTACCGATGAATTCATTGGTTTTGTTATCCAAATCCGCATATTCTCCACCTGATTTGTCCAACAATACCATTTCAAAACCTGCACTGTTACCAAATCCCGGTACACTTGGTGGTTGGAAAAATACCACTTTAGCATCAGGAACAGAACCTACAATTCCAAATAATTTTTTGGTGATATCTTCAGAAGTCTGTCCATCTTTTTTTCTTTCTTCGAATGGTTTTAGTTTAACGAAGGCAAGACCGTTGTTACTTCCGTTTCCTGATAAAAATCCTCTTCCTGTAGAAATCGTCACATTCTGTACTCCCGGAACTTTCAATGCTTTGGCCTGAAGTGTTTTTAAAGCATTATAAGTTCTTTCCATGGAAGCTCCCGGAGGAAGCTGAACATCTGTAAAGATAATCCCTCTGTCTTCTGTAGGTACAAAACCTTTCTTCATACTACTGCTTGCCCAGAATAAGATACCTCCGGTAACAGCAAAAATAATCAAGGTTACCCATTTATGTCTTAACAGGAAAACAAAACCTCTTCCGTAACGTTCAGTAGTTGTTTTAAAAGCAATATTAAACTTATAGAAAAACTTCTGTAACAGATTCAAATTTTTATACTCTTTATGATGTTCTTCGTGAGGTTTGAGGAATAATGAACATAAAACCGGACTCAGAGTTAATGCGTTAATAGCAGAAATGATGATTGCTATGATCAGGGTAATACCAAACTGCTGGTAGAATACCCCTGTAGGCCCCGTAATGAATGTCACCGGGATAAATACTGCGGCCATTACCAAAGTAATAGAAATAATCGCCCCTGTAATTTCATCCATTGCTTCAACCGTCGCTTTTTTAGCATCAGAAATACCATGTTCCATCTTCGCGTGTACGGCTTCGACGACCACAATAGCGTCATCCACTACAATACCAATAGCCAACACCAAAGCGAACAGAGTTAATAAGTTTAATGAGTATCCAAATAGGTTCAGGAAGAAAAAGGCTCCTATAATAGATACCGGAACTGCAATAGCCGGAATCAAGGTAGACCTGAAATCCTGAAGGAAAATATATACCACAATAAATACCAGGATGAACGCCTCAATAAGAGTATGTACTACCTTTTCAATAGAAGCATCCAGGAATTCATTGGTATCGAAGTTGAAAGTATATTTAATTCCTTTAGGGAAAGTACTTTCGGCCGATTTCAGATAGGCTTTGATATTTTTAATAATTTCCTGTGCATTAGATCCCGGTGTCTGGAAAATCCCCATACTGATGGATGGGTTGTTTCCATTCTCTCCAATACCCGTATAAGACTGTCCGGCTAATTCTACTTTAGCAACATCTTTCAACATTAGGTTTTGTCCATCTTTAAGTGCTTTAATGATGATATTATCATATTGTGCTTTATCGTTGAACTTTCCTACGTATTTGATAATGTATTCAAATGAGCTACCACTGTTTTGTCCGATAGAACCGGCAGCGGCTTCTCTACTCTGTTCATTGATAGCATTGGTAACATCGGTAGGAGTAACTCCGTAAGCAGCCATTTTTGCCGGATCCAACCAGATTCTCATTGAGTAGTTTTTCCCTCCGAAAACGTTGGCGTCCCCTACACCATTAACCCTTTTCAGGTTAGGAATAATATTGATATTCAAGAAGTTTTGAAGATACACGTCATTTAAATCCTTATTTTCAGAGTAGAAAGACATATACATCAAGGCACTTGTTTGTTGCTTTTGCGTTACAACCCCTGAACGGGTTACTTCCGCAGGCAGCAAAGGTGTAGCTCTGGCAACACGGTTCTGTACGTTTACTGCAGCAATATCCGGATCAATTCCTTGTTTAAAGAATACCTGAATATTGGCAGAACCATCATTTCCTGCAGAAGAAGTAATATAATCCATACCTTCTACCCCGTTGATTTGTTCCTCCAAAGGAACAACAACACTCTTCATTACAGTTTCCGCATTGGCTCCCGTATAGTTTGCGGTAACACTCACTGTAGGTGGCGCAATATCAGGATACTGTGTAACCGGTAACGAGACTAGTCCTAAAATACCGAGAATCACAATCAGAATTGAGATTACGGTAGATAAAACCGGTCTGTTAATAAAGTTTTTTATCATTAGAATTTCGGTTTTATTGATTGAACTAGACTATCCATTTTAATAGGTTTCGGTTTTACGGCAGTTCCCGGTTTTAATCCTCCAGTACCTGCCGCAATAACTGTTTCTCCTTTATTAACTCCTGATTTCACAAGAGCCATATTGTCGATTCTGTCGATCACATTAATCACAACGTTTTTAGCTGTATCTTTCTCCACTTTGTACACATAAACAATACCTTGTTGTTCGTAAGTAGCACTTTCCGGAACTACCAATACATTATCATATCGTTGTGGGAATCTGATGGTTCCACTGTTACCGTTGCTTAATAATTTCTGAGCATTGGAAAACCCTACTCTGAATTGAATGGTTCCTGTCGTAGGATCAATCTGGCCTGTAATGGCTTCTATTCTTCCTTTTTCAGGATATAGACTTCCATTCGCTAATTGAAGTTCAACCATTGGAAGGTTTTTGATCTTTTCAGGCATGGAAGCACCTGGTACTTTCTCAAGGAAATCAAAATATTCTTTTTCATTCATGGCAAAGTAAGCGAAGATCTGAGAGGTATCTGAAATCGTTGTCAGAGGAGTCTGATCAGAGGGTCCTACCAAACTTCCTACTTTCAACGGAAGTTTTCCAACAACCCCTGAAATAGGAGCACGAATGATAGAATATTCGATATTGGCTTCTACTCCTTTATAATTAGCTTCTGCCTGTCTTTTGGCAGCCTGCGCCTGTTGTAATTGGGCTTGAGCCTGGGCCAGTTGTGCCTGAGCAGTTTGAAGCTGTACATTACTGATGATATTTTTCTGAACCAAAGGTTTTAGTTTATTCACTTCAACCTGAGCAGCGTTTACAGAAGCCTGAGCAGCTGCAATGGTAGATTCAGCAGCGCCTATTCCTGCTTTGGAAGCGGCAGCATTTTCGTTCAGGATATTGGTTTCTAAACGGAACAAAGGTTGTCCTTTGGTAACATATTGTCCTTCATCTACCAATACCTGGGTGATATACCCTTGTATTTTTGCACGTACATCATTGTTTACCCTACCCTGAATGGTAGCCGGAAACATCTGATAACCCACTATATTTTTAGACTCCACAGAAACAACAGGGTACGGCTTGGCACCATCCTGTTTTGGAGCTTCTTTTTTGCAGGCAGTCAGAGAAAATGCCGCAATAGAAAGTATAACTAGCTTATTATTCATTTTATAGTTTATTAAGAGATTCCTGAATATTTTCTATGTTTTTATTTAAGAGTGCTTTGTAGTTTTCTATTCTTTCGTTGTATCCATCGTCGTTACTTTTTTTAAAATTGTTTAAATCATCTAATAGTTTTAGCTCGTCCTTCATCTTTTGGACAATTTTTTCGAATCGAATTTTCTTGTATTTATCATTGATGAAAAAATACCGTTTCCGCTCATCCATCTTGTTATGATCTACGATGAGTTGTGCATTTAATAATAGCGAAAGGCTTGTGGAAACAGAGCTTTTGCTCGCGGAGAGCACTTCAACAAACTCGTCAAAAGTAATTCCTACTTTCTCATAATCGAAAAGAAGATAGGAATAAATTTTTGAAGCTAAAGGAGGTAAGTTGAACACAGTGCCATAGAATTTTACGGCATCCTGGAAAATTTTTTCATCAATTTCTATACTTTGGTGCATAATATAAAAATTTGAACAAAAGTAAAAATTAGTTCAGAACCAAACGAACAAACCTGATAGAGTTTATAAATAAAGGCCGTTCTAAAAATTCAATGAAAGTTGATTTAACTTTTGGCTTAAATAATAATCTTCTCAAAAGCTTTTCTCATTCCGTCTCTTAAAAGTACTTCTCCACAATAAGAATATCCTTTGCTTTCAAGAATTTTTAACATGGCTATATTATCATGGTTGGTATCTACCTTTACACTTTGAATTCCATGAGATTTTGTAAAATCCTCGATATGATCAAATAATTTTTTCACCATCCCCTGCCCGGCAAACTTTTTATCTACAGCAACTCTGTGAACCACTACAAATTCGCCATTGCTCAACCAGGCTCCTTCTATTTTGCTATAGGCAGGCTCATCATTTAAAATTAAAGCCGCATAAACTCCTGTTTCTCCATCTATCGTAAGGACATAACCAAATCCTTTGGCGATATCACTTTCTACGGTTTCAAGATTCGGATATCCGTTTTGCCATTGTGTACTTCCATCCTGTTTTCTTCTTTCAATAGATTGTTGGAGAATTCCCCAAATAACGTCCCTGTCATCGATTTCCGCTTTTCTTAGTTTAATTTCTGAATTCATTGTTTGTTAGATTTTAGATTAAAAAATGGCAAAAGGTTAAAGCCGTAGCAATGGATTTAGAGAAGTTTTCTTCCTATCAAAAACCCTTCGCTATTTAATTCTTTAATCTTTAATTATTTAACGACTATTTGATCAATTAAAAAACCGAAAATTAATATGAATTAATTTTCGGTTTGAAGTAGTAAAATTTAAAATTATGAAATTGTTTTATTAATTTTCATTTTGTTGAAGAAATGCATCAATAATTTCAAATGCTTTCTTTTCATCTTCTAAATCTACCATTACCTTTAACGATGTTGCTGTAGGTGTTGTGGTAAATGTAAGATATCCATTTTCAACTGTATTTGTAATTTGTGCATCATCTAATTTAGACTTAACCAACTGAATCTCTGAAGGGTTATCACTTTCAAAAACCGATACTCTCGTACTTCTTTCCATATTCTAATTGTTTGAGTATCTAAATGTACAATGTTTTTTCGAAAATTACAAATCTTTAGTTTTAAATTTTATTAATATTATTTTCTATTTTGTCTAATGCTAATTGAATTTCTTCTTTAGAAACATTCAGATGTGGTCTGAAGCGTAAAGACTGATCACCACAAGGTAAAATAATCAATCCATCCTTGAAAAGTTCATTCATCAATTGATTTCTTTGTGCTGCAGTTGGCAAGTCGATAGCACACATTAAACCTCTTCCTCTGGCATTGGAAATTTTCTCAGGATATTTTTCTGCAAGGCTTTTCAGATTTTCTAATAAGAAGTCACCGACAACTCTTGCATTCTCAACAAGATTTTCTTTTTCAATAACTTCCATTGTCAATTGGAAACGAAGCATATCAATAAAGTTTCCTCCAAACGTGGAATTAATTCTTGAGCTTTCTCTGAAAACATTATTCGGAATTTGGTCAAACTTTTCTTTATTGGCCAATACTCCACAAACCTGTGCTTTTTTACCGAAAGAAATGATATCCGGTTTTGCCGTAAAGTGTTGGAAAGCCCACATTTTACCTGTAATTCCTATACCGGTTTGAACTTCATCGAAAATAAGTAAGATTTCGTTGTCATCACAGATTCTTCTTAATCCTAATAAGAATTCATCTCTAAAATGATTATCTCCTCCTTCGGCCTGAATTGGCTCAATAATGATACATGCCACCTTATCGGGATGCATCAAAATAGCTTCTTCAATCTGTACTAAAGCCAGGTTTTCATTTTTGATAGTTTCTTCCAGGTTCTCTTCTGTGATTGGGAACGTTAATTTCGGATTTAAAATTCTCGGCCAATTAAACATTGGGAAATATTGGTACTTTCTAGGATCGGAAGTATTCGTTAAACTTAACGTATATCCGCTTCTCCCGTGAAAAGCTTGTTTGAAATGAATACAGATTCCGGCTTCCTGCTGAATTCCTTTTTCAAAATTTTTGCGGGTCTTCCAGTCGAAGCATGCTTTCATTGCATTCTCAACGCCCAGAGTTCCGCCTTCGATAAAGAAAGCATATTGTAATTCTTCAGGAATCACCACTCTTTCGAATACTTCTAAAAAGTGAGCATATTCTTCTGAATAAACATCTGCTAAAGTAGGTTTGTTCACAGCCATTCTTCCCAACCATTCTGATCTTTCTACAAGATATGGGTGGTTGTATCCAACTGATGCTGATGCGAACATAGAAAACATATCCAGATACTCTCTGTCTGTAAGTTTGTCATACAGCCAAGATCCATGGGATTTTTCAATATCCATCACGAAATCGAAACCGTCTGCCAAAACATGTTTTCCTACCGTTTCTTTTACTTTATTTGCTTTTATATCTAGTGTTTGTTCCATAATAAATTGTTGTGTGATTTAATAAGTGAATGATTAAACATCAAGTGAATGACCTTTAATCATTCAGGTTATTAATTTTTATTGTTTTTTTGTGGGTGCGCTTCAATTAAAGCTTTATAAATCAAATTTAATTCCTTGTGCTAAAGGAAGTTGTGCTGTATAATTTATAGTATTTGTTTGTCTTCTCATATAGTATTTCCAAGCATCAGATCCGGATTCTCTTCCTCCTCCGGTTTCTTTTTCTCCTCCAAAAGCTCCTCCGATTTCAGCACCGGAAGTTCCAATGTTTACGTTAGCAATACCACAGTCTGAACCTGCATGAGAAAGAAATAACTCTGCCTCTCTAAGGTTTTGTGTCATAATTGCTGAAGAAAGACCTTGTGGAACATCATTCTGAATAGCAATGGCTTCTTCCAGCGTTTTGTATTTGATTAAATATAAAATCGGTGCAAAAGTTTCATGCTGTACTATTTCGTAAGCGTTTTTCACTTCGGCAACGCAAGGTTTCACATAGCAACCTGATTCGTATTCTTTTCCGCTTAGAACACCACCTTCAACAACGAATTTTCCTCCTTCTTTTTTACATTTTTTAATTGCTTCTTCGTATTGGTTTACTGCGTCAGTATCGATCAATGGGCCTACGTGGTTCTTTTCATCCAATGGATTTCCGATTTTCAACTGTCCATAGGCTTTTGCCAGTCTTGTTTTTACTTCATCATAAACGCTTTCATGGATGATCAATCTTCTTGTAGAAGTACATCTTTGTCCGGCAGTTCCTACAGCGCCGAAAACAGCGCCGATGATAGACATATCGATATCAGCTTCTTTCGTGATGATAATGGCGTTATTTCCTCCTAATTCAAGGATAGATTTACCGAATCTTTCTGCTACTTTAGAAGAAACCATTCTTCCCACTCTTGTAGATCCCGTGAAAGATACCAGAGCAACTCTTTTATCATCCACCAGTTTCTGGCCAATCTCGTGATCTGATACCAATACACTTGAAACTCCTTCAGGAAGATTATTCTCCTTCAAAACCTCCGTCATAATGTTTTGACATGCAATAGCACACAATGGTGTTTTTTCTGAAGGTTTCCAGATGGTAACATTTCCACAAATCCAAGCTAGAGCGGTATTCCATGACCATACGGCTACCGGAAAGTTGAATGCTGTAATAATCCCCACCACACCAAGCGGATGGTATTGCTCATACATTCTGTGACCAGGTCTTTCCGAATGCATTGTATACCCCTGAAGCTGTCTGGAAAGACCTACTGCAAAATCACAGATATCGATCATTTCCTGAACTTCTCCAAGTCCTTCCTGTAATGATTTACCCATTTCATAGGAAACAAGCTTTCCAAGGTCGTCTTTATATTCTCTTAATTTTAGGCCTAATTGTCTTACAATCTCTCCTCTCTTAGGAGCCGGAATCAGCCTGAATTCCTGAAATGCCTTTTGAGCAGTTTCAATTACTTTGTCATAATCACTTTCTCCGGAAGTCTTTACTTTAGCAATCAATTTACCGTCTACAGGAGAGATGCTTTCTATTGTCTTTCCTGAAGCGAAATATTTTCCGCCCACTGAAGTACCTTTATTTTCTTCTTTGATACCTAAATTTTTAAGTGTTTTTTCGATTCCGAAATCCTTTACTTTTTTTGACATAAAATCTTACTTTTCGTTCTCTCTAAAGATAAAAATATTATGCGAACCTCAAAACTTTAATTTTTTAACTTGTTTTTTATTTGGACTAATTATAAACATGCTTATCTTTGTAGGGTAATCTTTTTGATATTCACCAATGGAAAATTCACAAGAAAATAACTCAAAGCTTAAAAAATGGTTCAAACGTGTCGGATGGGCAGGGCTTGCTTTCTTTACCATCAAAGGCTTGGTTTGGCTTGTCATATTTTACTTCGGAGCAGACACTCTTCAGAGTTGTATTAAATAAAAAAGCAGAGAAAAAATTTCTCTGCTTTCTTTTTAAAAGTTAATTGAACGGTTATTGATTGTATCAAATTATTCTTTCTTTTTTCTCCCGGCATTTACTAAGCTTTGATGCAGCAGGTATTCAATTTGTCCATTCACACTCCTGAATTCATCATTGGCCCACTTTTCAACGAGCTTATAGGTAGATTCATCTATCCTTAAGACAAAGGATTTTTTTCCTTTGTTTTCCGAAGTGTTCTGAGCTTTTTCTGATTTCATTATTCTTGTTTTTGAGGCAAGATGCATTGATTATACTCCAGATTTTTTATTTCAATACATCCGGAATGCCTGATCGTTATGATTAATTATACAGTGTTCCTGCATTCAACACTGGTGTTGCTGCTTTTTCACCACAAAGAACCACCATTAAGTTGCTTACCATTGCTGCTTTTCTTTCATCATCAAGCTCAACGATATTTTCTTCAGAAAGTTTTTTCAATGCAAGGTCTACCATTCCTACAGCTCCTTCCACGATCTTAGTTCTCGCCGCTACAATTGCTGTAGCCTGCTGTCTTTGAAGCATTGCTCCGGCAATTTCAGAAGCATAGGCCAAATGAGATATTCTTGCTTCCTGAATGACTATTCCGGCCTTTGAAAGACGGTCTGTAAGTTCCTGTTCCAAAATAGAATTGATTTTATCACCACCTTCTCTCAAAGTAATAGGAGCATGATCATCTTCTAAATTATCATAAGGAAAACTCATTGCTAAATGGCGTACTGCTGCCTCACTCTGCATCTTTACGAAGTCCGAATAACGCTCAACATCAAAAGCAGCCTTGTAAGTATCTCCTACTTTCCATACGATAACCACTGCAATTTCAATGGGGTTCCCCATTTTATCATTTACTTTCAAAGTTTGTCCCTGCAAGTTTTCAGAACGTAGTGACATTTTTTGCGATGAATACAGGGGATTGATAAAAAACAATCCATTATCCTTTACTGTTCCCACATATTTCCCAAAGAAATTCAACACTCTGGAATGATTAGGCTGAATAATCATAAGTCCTTTTAAGAAAAAGCAAGAAAGTAAGAAGGATAGCATGGCAATGATAACATATACCACACTCTGGTCAACTCCGGTAATGAAAAAGTAAACCGAAACGACAAATAAAGCCAGACAAATCACCAAGGTAAGATAGCCTGACATGGGTTTTAATGTTTTTTCCATAATTTAATTTGATATTAATTTGATATCGTAAAGATAGTAATGAATTTTGAATTATGAAACATAAATGATCTGTTATTCATAATTTCCTTAACCCGAGTTAAGGTTATTTTAATTAGAAATCGTTTGTACGTTTCTGATATCCCCTTCAATCCACAAAAAAACCCGAAAAATGAATTCCGGGTTTTTATTATTATATGTTTGAAATTTTTATTTCTTCGTTAAAACTTTAAACTTGAAATATGAAACAGCTGACAGTGTAAGCATTGTTGCCAATCCGATATATACCCAAGCCGGAACCGGAACCGGATCTCCTGCTGCGTATGAGTGAAGTCCGCTTAAGTAGTAATTAACTCCAAAATAAGTCATTACCATTGAACAGAATGCAAACATTGTTGCTACGTGGAATGCCCATCTGCTTCTCAAACCAGGTACTAACCTCATGTGTAATACAAATGCATAAACCATAATTGAGATGAAAGCCCAAGTTTCTTTCGGGTCCCAGCTCCAATATCTACCCCACGATTCGTTGGCCCAGATTCCCCCTAAGAAGTTTCCTACTGTTAGTGCAAACAATCCGATCGTTAATGACATTTCAGAAACGATTACCAATTCTTTCAAAGTGGTATCATGATGAATTTTATACGTCTCTTTATTTGAAATAATATAGAATATCAGAGATAATACGGCAATGATCATCGATAAAGCAAAGAAACCATAACTTGATGTAATAATCGCTACGTGAACAATCAGCCAGTAAGATTTCAATACCGGAACCAGTGGTGTAATCTGCGGGTCAAGTGCTGATCCTCCGTGTGCAAATCCCATCATAATTACCGCTACCATAAATCCTGCAGCAGGAATTAAAGCATTGGCATTTCTATACAAAAGAAGACCTGCCGTGATTCCGACCCATGAAATAAAGATAATCGCTTCATATCCGTTACTCCAAGGCGCGTGACCAGAGATATACCATCTTGCCACAAGACCCAGGAAGTGACATAAATATCCCACAAGACCAAGTACAATAATAACCTTGATTGCTTTATTTAATGTCTTATTTGGCTTGAATAATTCTACAAAACCTAAGATCAAAAGAAGCCCCCCAATGATAGTATAGAAGATCAATAATTTGAAGTTAATATTCACCTTATTCATGAATACTTCAAGGTCTACTTTTGATTTTGCAGGAACAACTGCTTTCCCCCATTTTTGCTGATAGTCTGAAAGCTTTGCCAATTCTGCATCTGCTTTGCTCCAGTTTCCTGTTTTTTGTGCGGTAAGAGCTTCTGCAAAATATGGTCCCATTACCTGCTGGGATTCCATATCCGGTTCAAATTTTTGATCCAGCCAGGAGTGCCATGTATGATTCGCATCATTTTTCACAGGAACAATTCTCATAAACTGTCCGCTGAAAAATTCATTGAAAATTTGTACTCTTTCGTTTACAGCGATTACTTCTTTGTCGTAATTCGTTTGCTCAGCCGGTTTTTTACGAAATGCCGTATTGTAGTCATGCTCTAAAATATAAGTCAGATTTCCGTTGGCATCAGCAGGGAAAAGGTTCATCAATGATGTATACCCGTCTTCATCTGCTTTTGTTTTATTTTTTAGCTCGTCGCCACCTTTAGTCCCAACTTTAATAATCGGAACCATAGTCCAGCTCGGAGTATCAGTGTTGATAGAAAGGAACCATTGATTGGCTGTAAGAGACTTTCCATCTGTTCCTTTAAACTCATCTTTCTTATATAGTTTTCTTAAAATATCTAATGCTTCGGTGTTGATCGGAACAATTCTTCCTTCAAAATTTTGTACCAAAAGATATCCGAATTTGTCTGCATGCTCTTTGCTGATTTTGTTTCTTGCAATGATTTCATCAGGAGAGATTGATCTCATTTTACCCATTGGAGTCGCCAGTGAATTTTGCTTTGGAGCAGCACCGTCTAATGGCTGGGCATGTGTATGGTTTTCACCTTCTACATGAATATGTTCTCTGCTTCCGTCAGTGGTTCCGTGCGTTTCAATCTTCTGAGCGTTTAAACCTAAACTTAAGAACAATAGAAGTACTGTTGCGGCTTTTGTTTTCTTTTTATTGGCATCAATAAGCATTTTATTAAGTTTCCAGAAGTGAGTCCCTTTCCAGAAGAAGATCACAAACATTCCCAGGAATAATAATCCGTATCCGATATAAGAGATCAAAGTCCCCCAATAATCGTGGTTTACGGAAAGTACGGTTCCCATTCTATCCGGGTCAAAGCTTGATTGGAAGAAACGATATCCTTTATGGTTAAGAACGTGGTTCATATAGATTTTATAAGGAGTTTCTTTACCTTCATCGATGATTTTCACATGGCTTTCATAAGCACTTGGAGATGAACTTCCCGGATACGTTTCCATAACGAAGTCATCTAATTTTAATGCAAAAGGTGTATTGTATACTTTAGGTCCGAATCCAACCATAATGTTTAATCCGTCCATCGTAACCTGCTTATAAGCATTTGGGTTTCCTTTTTCAACAGAAAGATCAACAATTTGTTTTGTTTTTGGTCCCTGAAGCTCGATTTGAAGCATATCCGGAACATTCACATCTTTCTTTCTATCTCCTTCAATAGCCATTAGTCTTCCTTTTTTAAGACCTTCGGGAACAACTAATTTTAACTCATTGATGGTATATAAGCTTCTCAATGCCAAAGGCTGAAATTCATCTTTCTTTGTACTTCCGGTAGCTTGTGTTGCCATTGTCATAAAACTAGCATCTACAGGTGTTTTGATAAATAATTGCCCTCCTTCATTTTTAAATTCTACAGCTCCTTCAATCGCTCTGTTGAACGTTACCAAAGTTCCGTTGATAGATTTTGTTTCTCCCGGCTTGATATAAATATTCTGTCTTCCGGTATTTCCTGTAGAAACCAAGTGAAGATATTCAGTACCGTTAGGTTCAGCAACCAAGCTGTCTTTTTTTCTTTGAATATATTCCTTCGCAAAAACTTTTATTTCTTTTCCGTGGAAGTCATATGTTGCTTTAAAATCTTTGTGTAGCGGAGACATCAGATAAGGAACATCCTGATAATTAAGAACATCTCCTTTTTCCTCAACCTGGATCTTAAAGAAATTCTTATCCGTTACAATTTCATTGGAGGTCTCTCCTTCCCTGATGTGCATTGTACCTTCAAAACTGATGTATCTGGTAATGGCACCACCGATAAAAATGAATACAAAGGCAAGGTGAAAAACCAAAACCGGCCACTTGTCTCTTTTCCATAGCCGATATCTTCCGATATTTCCTATGAAGTTGAGAATGAGCAGCACCATGATTAATTCAAACCATTTTGCCTCATAAATTAATGCTTTTGCTGTAGGAGTTCCGTAGTCGTTTTCTAAGAACGTTGCATAGGCCATCGCGAATGCATACACCAGTAACAATACAGCCATTGTCCTGGTTGAGATAAGAATATCTTGGAGCTTCTTCATGATTTAATTATACTTGACTTGCAAAAATAAGGATGATAAACCACAAAGGCGGTAAAAAAAGCTGTTATTTGTCATTTTGGTCCCTGTTTTACTTATTTTGAATCGTTCTTAATAAAATAATAAACAATAGAAAAAAATCAATTTTTAAAACAAAAGAGATTCAGATTCATTATACCTATCTCCGTAATTGAAGCACTCTATTTCGCAATATTCATTTAACACATAAAACAGTCAAAAACAACAAGTTAAAAACATCTGTTTAATTTATAATTTTAAAATAAATAACGGCTTGAATTTTTAACCCTTTGAAAAACCTACTTTTTGGTTGGTTAAATATATACACATCTGTTTTCTCTTACTTTGTAAATTGAGGAACAAAAAACCGATCCCATTCATACACCCGGGCAACACTATTACAAATTTCAAGCATTAATTCCGGGTTATTGCTATTGGTCATAACTACTACTCCATATCCTTTATCCAAACTTCCATATGAAGCACAAGTAAAACCCTCATTACCACCATTATGATTAAAATAGTAAGCACCGTTTTTATACCGATGAAATACGCCTAACGCCACCTTACTTTCGTTATAATTGACCACAGGAGTAAATCTTTCTTTCATATACTTCCGAGATAAGACTTTTTCAGATTTACCTTGCAGTGTCAGTTGACACTCAATCATATATTTAGCCAGATCTTCAGGAGTTGTCCAAAGTCCGGCTGCTGAAAATTCCGGATACAGATGATACTTACCTTTCACTTTCTTTCCGTCACTATAATACCCTGAGGCAATATTCAAAGTATCATTTCTTACAGAATATGTGCTATGGCTCATTTGCAGAGGGTTGAAAACTTCTTTTTTCATAAATTCCTCATATTCTTGTCCACTGGTATCCGTAAGGATAAGCTGAGAAATAACAGTCCCACCCCCTGAATAATCAAAAGCAATTCCCGGCTCTTTTATAGAGCGAACAGCTTTAGAATTTGCGGGAAAAGCTCCGTTTAATACCTGAACAATATCGGGTATTACAACCGTCCTTTCATAGCCACCAAAACCGGAAACACCCAATCCTGCAGAATGACTCAAGAGGTTTCTTGAAGTAATGATTTTATTTTTAGAAATACTGTCGTAAGGAAACTTCCAGCTTTTAAGATAATTATTAATATTTTGATCCAGATCTATTTTTCCTTGCTGTACCAGTTTCATAAATCCTAAACTATTGATCGTTTTACTTATGGAAGCCGCCTGAAACAATGTATTAATATCCGCCTTTCTATTTTCTTCTTCATCGGCGTATCCATATGCTTTTGTCCATTCTATTGCATAGTTATTGATGACTGCGATACTTACCCCTTTTACATGAAGCTCTTTCATTCTTTCAAGAATATTAAAAGCCGGTACTTCTTTACTTCCCGAAATCACTGATGGGCTTAATGAATTTTCTACTTTTCCAATTTTATGTTTAACCTCATCACTCAGTTCCTGAGCAGACAACAAACCAAAAAAGGCGATAAAGCAGAATGTTGAAACAATTTGTAGAACTTTCATTATCAATAAATTAATTAAATTATTTCCATGCACAATTTAATCATTTCATCAATTCATAAATAAAAAATTCTATAAATATTACAAAGCAATTGATAGAAATTATTTTTCTAAAGAAATCTTTTTCCTGATTTTACTTAATACTGGAGTCTTTTCCATTTTTCTTTTTTGTTGTGCGTTAATAGATACTAGCGAAATCAAGCTGAGACATAAAATCAACATATTTCTGAATGTATTTTCCATTGATAAAATTGTTTAGGCTAAAATTGCAGAACTCCTACTTTCTGACCTTTGAACTAGTTCAAAAAACAACATCAATAAAAAAAGCCGGAAGAACATTCTCCCGGCTCGAATAGTCAATCAAACCAATAATTAAACTATTAATAAACTATTTCCAATAGCTCCATTTCAATCCATCAAAAACCGCCATACTTTTACTGACCGTATCATAGCATATCATCCCGGGATATGGACTCTTTACATTAGTATGAGGCGCGGCTATCTTAGGAAGAATAAGCGCTTTATTTGACGATTCTAATACCAAAACTCCCGGAGCAGTTGTTGTATTTGCTCCCATAATGATCCTGTTTTGTCCCGGAATTTCTTCCCCGGTATTGAACACGGCATTTGTAATTGACCCTTGGTCACTCAACAAAACCCATGAAGACTCAACATTCATTTTTAAAGTTTTATCATTTTTATCCATTAAAAGAGTTCCTCCAACGGCATCTGTAGGAAGTGTTTCCACAATAGGCAACAGAATACCTTTTGTTGTATTGGCAGGAAAGTCCAAAAGACCATCTCCATCTACCTGAGCTTTTTCAACAGCAATCTGTGCCGATACTACTCCCGTATAAAACAATGTTATTATTACAATAATTTTTTTCATTTCGTTTTTTTAAAATCATTATCGAAAATCCTAATCATTACAAGATCTCGTAATACATTTCCATACTGTCCCGTTGTACAGTTTAAAGCACTTGTCTGTAGTATCGTAGATCAGCATTCCTTCAATTGGTTTAGCAATACTTCCTGAAGTTGTTCTTGTAATCACCATCCCTTTGTTTTTTGACTCAATAGCAATAAAACCGTTAGGAATATTTCCCGGCCAACCATTTTGGATACCGGAATATCCTGTAATACCTACTTTTGTAAATCCATCAGGAGTTCCGGTTAAAGGGTCTTTAGTACAATACTCACACAGAGCAATATCAATAATATTTGACGTAATTGCACCTCCGTTACCACAAGGACTATTAGGAGCCAATTCCACTTTGAAGAAGTTAAATAAGCTTGTATTATTACTATTGGTGTAAGAATCATTAATATTCACTACCATTTCCACATAGCTGGTTCCTGTCGGAATTTTCAAGTCTTTTAAATGTAAAATCGTTCCTCCTATAGGATCTACTACCGGAGTTCCCGTTAGCCCACCATTAAGAGTATAGCTCTGCACACTTTGCCCATATTGTAAGTCTTCTTCCAGAACAGCTCCATTTACATCTGCGCCGGAATTATTTTCAATCATCAGTTTATAAGTAATCTGCTGGCCATTCTTACTACATGCAGTGCTTGTTGTTTTGGTTAATTTAAATTTTGATGTATCTACATTTGCTCCCTCCAATACCTGAAGCGGTGATGTCTGGAAGCCGGGAGTTGCAGGATCACCATCGCTATTATAAGTATTTCCGTTCACCGTAAAAGACCCTTGAGTCTGATACGTTGTGCTTACGTTAGCTGTGGGTTTTACGTTGATATAAATTGTATGATCTCCCGGAGGAATAACAAGATTATTCAATGAGAATAAAGTTCCTCCATAAGTCGGCTGAGGAGAATTGGCAGGCAATTCTACATCATTATATGAATTGGGAACATAAGCTAGTCCTGCAGGGAGTGTATTATTAATATTAATTGTTTTGGAAACTGCATTGTTATTAATAATTCTCATCATCATAGTAGTTTCGTTACACGCAAAAATAGGATTAGTTGTAAATGACTGATACATATACATATTATCCGGATTCGGGTCTGGGTTGGCTGCACATTCAAAAGTCATCTGTCCCCAAGCTAGAGAACGAAGAGTTTTCAATGTGTTGACTCTTTCCACCCTACATTCTATTTCTATTCTCTGCACCGGACGATCAAAGACAATATTAGCAGTAGAATATAAATAGGTAAATCCTCTGAAAGGTCTTGTTCCGTGTAAGGTATTGTCCGGATCTATCCTGAAGGTCGTGTTATTATTAACAGGATAGCCATAAGTTACTTTTGGCTGTACCACTACTCCGTCACAATATCCTTTAACGGTAAAAAAGTTGGCATTATTCAGATATTTATTAATATTAGAAATCTGGAATCTTGCTTTAACCGCTTGATTCAATTCTACAGAGTGCTTCACAACGACATTGGTATTATCATATCTACGGGTAAGCATCCATGTTCCTCCAATCCAACTTGGATAGGCTCTGGGAGCATATTCTACACTAGGATCTGCGGAATAGTCTGATTTCATTTTAACGATTCTAAGTTCACCTTGCGACGTTGTTCCCAGTAGAATGTTGGAAATCTCGTTATTATCACGAGCAACCTGTCCTCCATTGGCCCAGGCTCTTCCTGTATCAAACTGAAATACCTTTCCTCCTGTACATTGTTGGCAGGTACCTTGTGCAATCTCTCCGGCAAATGTAATGTACTTATTAGCAGGAAAATTATAATTAAAAGTAACTTTACCATTAACAATAACTCCGGGAACTTTTACCAGATTGGTGGTAAAATTAGGATCATCCGCCACCATCATAAATATATTACTATTGATTGCATATGATGAAAGATCGGCCTGAAGCCATGTAGTACCGGTATCATTTACTTTTTCAACCTGCCATACCCTTTGGATCCTTTTTTTATCACCCTTGGGGTTTAATGCAGAAGGAACATCTAACAAACTTGTAGAGGTATTATCATTATCTCCAAATAAAAGGAAAGTTCTATTTTGTACAAAAGATGTTCTGCTTCCATTCGCATTGGCAGAAGTGAAATCATTATTGTTAGCAACAGTAAGTATGGTTCCGCTGTTAATACTATTGGATACCCTCTGATCCAACGCTGAACCGTCATCGTTTGCTAAACCAAAAATATTATTATTAAAACTACTATTTCTTGCAGAATTCCATGCTACAGTAGTACCATCAGAAGCTATATAGTTTTGAGGCTGGGATAATGTAATTCCATATTTAATAGCTAAATAAGAACGAACTCTAACTTTTTCTGCTGCAGTGAGTTCTCTCTGATAAGCAACAATTTCACCCATATCAGCAGCTGCAATTTCCGGTTGCGAGCCTAATATCGCTCCTCTGGCAGTATTACTCGTAAAACTCGCACTAGCCATTTGTGTTCTTCCATCCAATCCGGCAGAAATGGAAGTTGTAGTTCCTGCAAAAGGGTAAGAAAAATCTACCATATGCAGTTTATTCAATGTTCTGGCCAGAGTAAAATTTCCTCCGGCTACCGGATAGAGTTGCACAGCCGTATTACTATTGGTATTATTGGTTGCTACAGGGATGTTAGCATTAACTAATGCTGCTCCTGTTGTAGTTCCTCCAAATCCCAGGTAATCCTGATATCCTGAAAGATCCTTAGCACTTATCATCAGGAACATTGTATTTCCTATATTATTAGCTATGTATGGTCCATTGGTCGGAACCACCATAAATTTTGCCTGTGCCGGCATATTTACAGGGCCAAAATCAACGCTTGGATTAAAATTATTTTTGGGAGATGCAGCAATTAAGGAAGGCATCCTTGTCGCATTCAATTGTGTAAAAGTATTCCCTGATCCTGATCGGTCTGTCCACGAGCTTGGGGAAAATCCATCATTGGCTTTGAGCCAGATCCTCAATTCTGAGTTTACACCACCAGGTGACTGACCCCAGAGTATACAGCTCAGCATGAATGGAATCGAAAATAATAGCTTTTTCATATGTTGTTTTTAGATAGCTCTTTAATGGTTTTTACATGATATGTATAGATAGGTATTCAGACATCATGAATTTTATTATTCATGATGAAATAAAAGTCATTTCAAATCGATCAATAGCCACAGCTTACTGATTATCCGTACTCATTCTCAATTTTCAACTATAATATAGGCATACCTCATATGATGGTAAAAACCATACTGGCATATTGGCACAGAAGTGCGAAGAATCCTTGTGTTTTTTCTCATTTGTTGTGTTTGTGTTAATTATTACTTTATTTTACTAATCCTCAATTGAATTTAAAACGCAATAAAGCAATACAATAAACATTAATATATTCTGCAAATATAAGTCTTGTATTTTGATAAAACAATAGTAATTTATTAAAAAACATAAATAATAATCATTTTATAACCAAAACAATTATAAATTCATCAAACAAAATAAAAAACAATTTTAACATAAATTAATCTTATTTTATTTATTCTCCATTTTTTTAAATTCAAAAACATTTAATTTAAATTTAATTAGACTTAAATGTTATTTTTTTTCACCCAAAAAATTTGAATAACAATTGATAAAATCGCACAGGTTGGTATTAATCACAATAAGAAAGCATTTTCTTCTCATTAAAAAATGCCGAAAAATATTTTTCCCGGCATTTTTTGTTTATTTAAATATTATTTTTATTTCCAATAGCTCCACTTCAATCCATCAAATACTGCCATAGTTTTACTTGCAGTATCATAACATATCATTCCAGGGTATGGATTTTTAACATTAAGATGAGGAGAGGTTATTTTAGGAAGTATAAGTGCTTTATTGGAAGACTCCAATACCAAAACTCCCGGAGCATTTGAAGCAGTAGCTCCCATAATGATTCTGTTTTGTCCCGGAATTTCTCCATTTGTATTAAAAGTAACAGCAGAAACAGATCCTGGATCACTTAACGGAATCCAAGCCGATTCTACGTTCATTTTCAAAATTTGATCATTCTTATCCATTAAAAGCGTCCCACTGGCAGCATTGGTGGGAAGAGTTTCCACAATAGGTAACAATATACCTTTGGTTGTATTGGAAGGAAAGTCTAAAAGACCATCCCCTTCAACCTGTGTCTTTTCAACACCAATTTGTGCATAGATTATTCCTGCAGAAAACAATGTTAGGGTGGCAATTATTTTTTTCATTTTTTCATTTTTTAATTATTACAAGACCTTACGATGCAATTCCAACTTGTGCCATTGTAAAGCTTAAAACATTTATCTGCTGTGTCATAAATTAACATTCCTTCAACCGGTAATGCAATGTTATTTGAAGTTGTTCTGGTAATAACCATTCCTTTATTCTTTGACTCAAGCGCCATAAACCCATTAGGAATATTTCCGGGCCAGCCATTTTGCACATTGGTGTAGCCAGTGATCCCTAATTTTGTATAACCGTCCGGAGTCCCTGTTGCAGGATTTTGGGTACAGTAAGTTTGAAGGTTAATACCAACTGTGAAATATTTATTACCGGGAAACGCATAGTTAAATACTGCTTTTCCTCCTGTAACACTGGTGGCAGGAATCATTTGTACATTTTGTGAAAATCCACTATCATCAGAAACTATCATATATACTTTATCTGTAGCAACAATACCACTATAACCTGAAAGATCAATCTGAAGCCACGTAGAAGCAGTATTATTTATTCTTTGGGCTAACCATGCTCTTTGAATCGTTTTTCCCGCCACAGAAAAATTAGTAAGGGTTGATGACTGATTGTTATTATCACCTATCGTCAGGAAAGTATTATTCTGAGGAAAACCAAGTCTGCTTGGATCAGCATTAGGTAAAACAAAATTATTTGTAGTAGATACCGTAAGAATGATATTGTTTTCAGCATTAATACTATTAGATACGACTTGATTTAAAACTGAGCTATCATCTTTTGCTAAACCAAAAATATTATTATTGAAATTGGTATTGAGTGTAGAATCCCATGTCGTAGTCAGGTTAGAAGAAATATAATTCTGGGGCTGTTGTAAAGTAACTCCATACTTAATAGCAAGATAGGAATTGACCCTCTGTCTCTCTTCGGGAGTTTGCGTTCCCGAATATAAAATAAATTCTCCAATCTTGTCTCCTGCTAATGATGTACTTCCATTACCACCGTCATTATCCATTAAAAGAACCATTCCCGGATAATTGCTTGTAGAAGAAACATTATTCGATGGTTGTCCAAATGCCAACCCATTATTATCAAAAAAATAATGGGTATTGCCTCCTGAAATATTATTGTAATAAGACTGAATACTCGGAATATTACTTCCAACAGTATTGATGGTATTTGTACCAAAAAACACATCCCCGGATTCTTTTTCATTATAAAACTCGGGACGGTTGTTTTGTGTTCCAAAAAATGGGGATTGCCATATGCCCGCTATTGCCCCTGTATTAGAATTTCTTGTTGTCCCATTCATCACAAATACAGTTCTGTAGACAGAAGAAACATTCCTTGAAAGGTGGGTATACGAAGTAAGTGCGTTGGTTGTATTGTCGGGAAAACCCGAAGGGAACTTATATCCTGATCTATACCCATTCGTACTTACAATTTGAATAGCCGGATTAAAGTTAAAGCTTGGAATAGCCATTGCTGCCCTGTAAACTGGTCTTGCCCCAACGCCCGGATCGGCATAATAGCCTGGCATCCCTTGATTGGCAATTCCATTTACTCCTCCCGTTTTTTGGTTCTCCCAAATAGAAACCTGTGTATTGTCTGTTGTCGTACCTGTACCTGCATCCGCCTTTACCCATATTTGTAAATTACCGGAAACCCCACCGGGAGATTGCGCCCATAGTGCATAATTGCTCAACAGAAATACAAAAAATAACTGCTTTTTCATTGATGTATTTTATTAAGTTCGTGTCTGTTTCAAATCAGTATATCCTATTATTAAGGATGAACCGGTTGCAAAGAATAATGTGGTGGAATATGGAAACTATTTATCTCTTAATGTAGACAAATATATGTTATATTTTTTCAACAAAAGATGAAATACCATCTTAAAACAATTGATAAAATCCATGATTTAATTAAAAATAGCCACAATTTGACAACAAAATATAAATTATCATTTATAAATTTAATTATTGTAATTTTTGTTATTAATTATTTTCTTTATAAAATATTTTAATAAGAATTTTCTCTTCTATTAAAACCTGCTTTGTGAAAAAATAAAAATCAATTAATATAATTTAACAGGTCTGAATTTGGTTAAACAAAAAAAATAACCTTACTTTATTTCAACCAATAGGATAACGAAAAATATTTTTTAATCAATTTTAAATAATCGTAGTAAAAAGCGGGAATTACAAAATGTTTTTTGAAGAAAAAAGATTCTTTTAGTATTGAAAAAACATTAAATTTGCCACATTGATATTATGGATAAAAAGACACAAAAAAAACAGACTGAATCGCCTGAAAAAGGCAGAATTTTATCAAAGCCACGTATCTTTTTCGGGCTTACCTTTATACTTTTTTCTGCTGTTCTTACCTTCTCATTCATTTCATACTTAATGAATTGGAAAGCAGATCAAAGCCAGGCAGGAACAATGCTTGATAAAAGTATAAAATCTTCTAATATTTTTGGAAAAGCCGGTGACTGGCTGGGGAATATTTTTATATTTGAAAGTATTGGTATCGCCTCTTTCATCATTGCTTTTTTATTCCTTGTCGTAGGAACCCTGATTCTTAAAAAGAAAATATTCAAACCTTGGAAAACAATTGGTCATTCTTTGTTTTTTATTTGCTGGCTTCCTATTTTCATGGGTGCCCTTACAAAAGGACAAGGTGTTTTAGGAGGGGTGTATGGATATCAAATCATGGATTATCTTAATGCTATTATCGGAAGTGTGGGTCTATGGACTGTTCTTGCAGCTAGTATTATTCTATATTTCGTTTTAGAATTCAATCTTCGTCCAAGCTCTATCAAAGCAAAACTTAATAAGATTAATGAAAATACCATTGGAAAAGTAAAATCTATGATGCCGGATTCTGATCAGGAATTTGAGGCCGATGAAGAATTGGAAGAAGAAGTTGAAAAAACAGCTCCTAATGTTACAGTAACTGATGATACTGATAATCGTTCTAATCAAAAAGTAAAAACACCTGAATCTGTAAATATTCCGAAAGGTTTTCCTGAAGTTCAGCCTGTTACCAATATCGAAACCATTACAACTCCTAATCATACTTCTTTTGAAGGAGAGCCCAAAGAGGTTGCTCAACCGGTTAGTTTACATCTTAACACTAAGCCTGGTATCCCTGTTTCTACTCCGGAAGAAGCTTTTGACATCAGACCTTCAACTCCTCCTTCTTCCGTTCCTGCTCCATCTCCTGCACAGGAAAACATTAAATTCAACGTAGAAGTAGCACCTGTAATAGATGTTTTAGATGATTCTGACAGAAAATCACAGGAATTGATAGAAAAACATGGTTTATATGATCACAAATTAGACCTTGCCAATTTCCAAATGCCAACCGTTGACTTATTAAAAGATTATGGTAGCGAAGAAATCTCCATCAATAAAGAAGAATTGGAGGAAAATAAAAATAAGATTGTTGGACTTTTAAAGAACTTCAATGTAGGAATTGCAGAAATCAAGGCAACGATAGGACCTACTGTTACATTATATGAAATTGTTCCGGAAGCGGGAATCAGAGTTGCAGCCATTAAAAAATTACAAGATGACATTGCGCTGAATCTTTCCGCACTAGGAATTAGAATCATTGCACCAATGCCCGGAAAAGGAACAATCGGTATTGAGGTTCCAAGAAAAAATCCAACCATGGTTTCTATGCGTTCTGTAATTGCTTCTCATAAATTTCAAAATACGGATATGGATCTGCCGGTAGTTTTCGGAAAAACGATTTCCAACGAAATATTCATGGCCGATCTTGCAAAAATGCCTCACTTATTGATGGCAGGAGCAACAGGACAAGGTAAATCCGTAGGGATCAATGCAATCCTTACTTCCCTTCTTTATAAAAAGCATCCAAGTGAATTGAAATTCGTTATGGTAGATCCTAAAAAAGTAGAACTTTCTTTATATTCTAAAATCGAAAGACACTATTTGGCCAAACTACCGGATGCGGATGAAGCGATCATTACAGATACTAACAAAGTAATCAATACCCTGAATTCATTGTGTATTGAGATGGATACCCGATATGATCTTCTTAAAAATGCTTTCTGTAAAAACTTAAAAGAGTATAATAAAAAATTTGCTGAAAGAAAATTAAATCCTGAGAACGGACACCGTTTCCTACCTTATATCGTTTTGGTAGTAGACGAATTTGCCGACCTGATCATGACTGCCGGTAAAGAAGTCGAACTTCCAATTGCCAGATTAGCTCAGCTTGCAAGAGCCGTAGGAATTCACCTTATCGTTGCAACGCAAAGACCATCCGTAAATGTAATTACAGGTATGATTAAAGCCAACTTCCCTGCAAGAGCTGCTTTCAGAGTAATTTCAAGTGTAGATTCAAGAACAATCCTTGATTCTCCGGGAGCAGATCAGTTGATCGGTAAAGGGGATATGCTTTACTTTAACGGTAATGAAATTTTAAGACTTCAATGTGCTTTCGTAGACACTCCTGAGGTAGAAAGAATTGCAGAATATATCGGTGAACAAAAAGGATATGCATCAGCATTCTTACTTCCGGAATATGTTTCTGAAGACTCTACAAGTTCAGTAGGAACTTTTGATCCTAATGAAAAAGATGCATTATTTGAAGAAGCAGCAAGAATTATTGTCTCTACTCAACAAGGCTCCACGTCAATGCTTCAAAGACAATTGAAACTAGGATACAACAGAGCCGGAAGAATTATGGACCAACTGGAAGCAAGTGGTATTGTAGGAGGATTCAATGGAGCAAAAGCCAGAGAAGTGCTCATCAGTGATCTTCATTCTTTGGAACAGTTTTTGGAAGATTTGCGTAGTTAAAAGGAAAACTCGAGGTTTTTAACCTTTACAGTTTGAAAATGTCTAAAGATTATTAAATAAAAAAAATGAAAAATATTATTTCAAAAGTTATATTAGGAAGTTTTGTTGTAGGTGCAGTAGGTATGGCGAATGCCCAAAAAATTGACGCAAAAGCTAAAAAGATATTGGATGATATTACAACCAACTACAATTCTAAAAAGAATTCTTACTTCAAATTTTCTTTTGGAAGTGGCCTTAATGACCAGGTTACCAAGACCGAACCGGGAATTTATTACGTAGCCGGAGACAAATATAAACTGAAGATCATGGATACTGAACAGATCTTCGATGGAAATAAAATCTATAACATCAATGCTGATGATATGGAAGTAACCGTTGCAAAACCTAACGGAAACAGTGCTATGTTCTCCCCTATCAATTATCTTACCTCTTATAGAAATGATTATAATGTAACTTATAATGGTAAAAAAATGGTGAATGGCGTTAATGCAGACTTTATTAAACTTACTCCTGTAAAAGCCAACGGGATAAAATTTGTTTATCTGTTTGTAGACTCTGCAAAAAAACAAATGGTAAAACTGGAACAACACGGAAACAACAAAGATGTTGCAGTAATCGCTATTAAAGAATATAAAGAGAACCAGGATTTAGATCCTAATATGTTTGTTTTCGACAAAAATAAGTTTAAAAACTACGTGATTACAGAACTTTAGGACGTGAAAGTAATTTGCAAATCAGAAAATTTGCATTTTAAAGTTAAAAAAATAACAAAATATAAAAGCCGCAAGTAAAACTTTGTGGCTTTTTGATTAATTTTGGCGCATGTTAAAAATACTAGACCGATATATCATAAAAACCTTCTTTGGACCGTTTTTCTTTATATTCAGCGTATTGTTTTTCATTTTTATTGTAAACATTATCTGGGTTCAATTGGGGCAGTTTATGGGAAAGGGATTAAGCTACTGGCAGATCATTAAACTTCTTTTCTATCTTGGGATAAGCGTAATCAGTATGGTATTACCACTCACCATTCTTTTGGCAAGTATTATGTCTTTTGGAGAATTTGGAGAGCGATATGAACTTGCTGCCATGAAAGCGGCAGGAATTTCTTTAACGAGGGTAATGACACCTTTACTGGGAGTTGCAACAATACTGGCAATCCTACTCTTTTTCTTTTCCAACAATATCATTCCTGATTTTCAGAAGAAGGCGAAAAATATGCTTTTCAATATTGCGCAGACAAAGCCTGCCCTGAACTTTACGGCTGGACAATTTATTGATCAGATTCCTAGTTATCTGGTAAAGTTTGATAAAATCTATGGAGAGAATGCAGAAAACCTTGAAGGAGTTTTTGTTCATAAAAAAGCAAGCACCTATGAAAACCAGCAGTCGATTGTTGCAGAGAAAGGAAAATTTGTTCCTGCAGCCAATAGTCATTTCTTAAAGCTTGAATTATATAATGGCTACATCTTTGAAGACAATTTCGCAGGAAAAGGAGAAAATGTAAGATTAAAACAACCTGATCAGGCCATTAAATTTGATACATTGGTTTCTCACTTTGATGTCAGTGAAATCATTGATAAAGCCATTGAAGAAGAAAAAATCACTGACGATTACCGTTTTCAGACCTATAACCAACTTAATCAAACAATTGCCAAAAGCAAAAAAGAAAACCTGCAGTTCTTCAATAATGTAGGAACAGATATTCTGAGCCAGACTAATTCCGTTGTTGAATATATGGATAAAGGGAATAAGCACAAAGCTACTCCCAAATCTCAAATAAAACTGGATACCATAAAAGGAGATAAAAAACTGGAAATTATTTACAGTTCTTATAATAGATTAGAAAACCTGAAAACGTCAATAGAGACAAAAAAGAATGAATTCAGTACCAATGTTAAATACTTCAGTAAAGTAGTTATTTATCAACAAAGAATTGTTTCTTATTCGGTAACCTGTATTATCTTCTTTCTGATTGGTGCCAGTTTAGGTTCTATCATCAGAAAAGGAGGAATGGGACTTCCTGTGATCATAGCCATCATTATTTTCATTATTTTCTATGTGATGAACGTAGGTGTGGAAAATATGTCATGGAGCGGAAAAATGAATCCTTATTTAGCTGCGTGGCTACCTAATTTTATTCTTTTTCCTTTTGGAGTATGGATGACCTTTAAAGCCCTTACGGATTCACAATTATTTGACGCAGAGAAATACAAAGCTTTATTTAAACCTATTACAAAATTATTTGTTAAGAGCAAGGAACATAAGAGATATCAATAATATTGATTTTCAAAATAATATTCATTTAAATTAAAGATTCAGAACTCTCTGAATCTTTTTTTTATTAATTCATATTCAAATTTCCATCGAATATTATTTAAATAAAAAAATTATATTTGCGAACATTTAAACGATAACCATGAAGAAATTATTACTTATTGGCCTGTTCGGACTTGTTTCCATGAATATGCATGCTCAGGAGCAAACAGAAACTTATAACGGCCAAAAATACGGATACATTATTGATAAAGCCGGAAAGAAGATCGAAGGTGTTGTATCTCTACACGGAAGTTATTTAAGTCCTTGGCAAAACCAGCTCAAAGTACAATTTGCTGCTATCGCTGATATTGATAAGGCAAAAAATAAAATTAAATTTAAAACTTACGATCCGGACGATATCAAAGAATATATGTTGTATGAAGGTGATACTCCTAGAGTATTTCAGTCTGTAAAATATTCAAATATGAGAGAAGCTTTAAACAGCTCCGAAAGTTCAACAGGATTAGGCGCAGGATTCAAAGCTCTAAATAACCTGTCGAGAACCTCGCAATTTGCAGAACTGGTAACAGAAGGCAAAATTACGGTTTATAAAATTTATGGCTATCCAACATCCGTTACAGCCAATACCGCCAATGGTATCTCTCAATCGGAATCAAGGAGATTAAGTGAAAATCCTAATTATATTTACTCGAAAAAAGGTGGGAAAATAGAAGAACTCACACCTGCCAAAGCCAAGATTATTATTGCCGACTGTCCTTATACCAAAGCCAAAATAACAAAAGGAGAATATGGTTCTTTAAAGAATGAAGAGAAAAAAAGAACAGGACTTGGAAAATTCATCAGGGATGAAATCAGCAATTCAATGACCGATAAACTTTCATTGATCAACGAGGTTATTTATGATTACAATGAAAATTGTAAATAATATAAACTAAAGCAGAAAGAGGCTGTCTAAAAAGTGTCATTCTGAACATAAACTGAAAGTTTACGAACGTAGTTCAGAAATGGAGTGAAGAATATCAAATAACTGATCATCAATGAGATTCTTTTGAACTGCGTTTGCAGACCTTCAGTCTGTGTCAGAAATCGAAGATTCGACGTAGTCAATGACAATGTCCAAAATTATTTGACTTTTTAGACAGTCTGCTTTTTTTATTTTCAAAAGATTGAATGTTAATTTATGCTGACACCCCTACTCCATAAGTATAAATTATACTATCTTTTGATTTAATACAAAAATTCTCTTATTGGTGATTAATTTTCTATATTTGATTTAGAATTATTAAAATAATTATCCACAACAAATATGGCAATTGATTTATATAAGGCAGCAACAAAATCTTTAGTAGGAAATAAAGCATTTAATTTAATGAGAGTCGCTAAGGCGGGAATCGCTGTTCCACCAGGATTTGTCGTTAATAGTGCTGAAAATCTTTCAGATAAAGAACTTATAAAATTGTATGATAAATTTATATCTCATGGAAAAGTTTCAGTTAGGTCAAGCTCCGATAAAGAAGATGGAGAAAAGAAATCAGCAGCAGGTATTTATAAAACATTACTAGATGTTTCTTCTGATGAAATAGGGATATCGCTTCAAGCAGTAAGAGAATATTCTAAAAAAAGTAAAAATATTCCCGTGATTGTACAAAAGCAGATTGATTCAAAGATGTCTGGAGTGGCTTTTTCAATAAATCCAGTTAATGGAGACAATGATATTTACATTGAATACAACAAAGGACGATGCGAGAATATAGTGTCTGGAAGCATCATCCCCAAAACGGTTTCCTTAAAAAAGAAATCTTATGAAGATAATGGAGACATCCCATTAACATTATATGAATACATAATTCGTCTTGAGATGATTTTTAAAGAGGCAGTAGATATTGAATGGTGTATAGACCATGACGAAAAAGTATGGATATTACAGTGTAGAGCTATAACTGTGATCCCATCTGATTCTTTTCGATATGCATGGTCAACACACGAACCACTTTGGGCAATGGAGCAGGCTTTTAAAACAAGATGTGAAGATGAGGAAAATGAGAGTAGTGAACTTTATCTTCATAGGGAAATTATTTATAGCAGAGGTTTAAATGGAGTGTTTGATTGCTACATTGGGTTGAATGACCACATTTCAGCACTAAAATATTCAATGAAAGTACTTTCTAAACAATATGATTACATTGATCCCATTGAATGTATTGAACGTCCAAAATCATTTTCAAAAGATACTGCTGTTGATTACTTCAGAATGCTATCATCACATTACTGCAAATATATCCGATATTATATGCGTTCAGAACCTATTGTAACCGACATCATTGAAAGAAAGTTATTATTAAGGAGGTCTCATAATGAAATTGCAGGGCTGTTATCAGCTGGTAACGATGACTTAATGTTTCGTGAACAAGAAGACTTTTCATCTTTAAATGACAGTAGCGATTGCAGTATACTTAACCACATCAATAAATACCCTTACCTTGCTATTAACTACAAAACTAAAAAAGAAATGATAGAAGGAGTGAGAGGACAGTATAAAATAAAAGATAAGGATAAAGACAAGGAGGATAATTTTCAATTGACCCAGGATAGTGATTTAATTTTTTTAAAAAAATTATCAATTGAAAGAATGAATGTAAAGAAAGGTTGGGCTGGGGTTTATTTTTACATGTTGGAACTAATGGAGTGGATTTATGAAAACTACAATGTATCTCAGAGTGATTTATATCAGTATTATCTTACTGATGACATCGTGGCCCTAATCAAAAACAATATTAAGCTATCACAGACAGAGAAAAATAAAAGGAGCCTCGGTGTGTTAATGAAAAGAAAGAAGAATAAACAAATGACACCGCACATTTACTTTGGTAAATCCTTTGAGAATAACTATTCACCCACACCATTATCAAACAGCATCCTTGTTGGAATACCATCTCTAAACAGAAATGTACATGGAATTGTGAAGGTAATTGATTATAAATCAATAGTGGAACCTCATGATTACATTGATAAAATAATTGTCACGGAAATGACGCAACCTAATATGGTAGCCCTATTCAGAAAATGCAAAGGGATCATTACAGATGAAGGAGGGATATTGTCACATGCTTGTATACTATCAAGAGAATATGGTATTCCTTGTATTGTTGGAACATCAAATTCAACTAAAATCCTCCAAGATGGGGATGAAATTATCATGTGGGCGGATGGCCATATTTCTTATGAACAGACTCCAGAATTCATAGAATCAGCGCAACGATTGAAAAAATAGGTAGTGCTTGTAAGCCCCCCTATCCTGAATATCAATCGTCAGCCGATGGGGCATTTCGACGTAGTCAATTATTAAACTTTTGGAGACAACCTCTTTTAAAATTATATTGTATAAACAATGTTTTAAAATTGATAAACAAACGCATTGATATTCATTCCGGCTCCTACAGAAGCAAATAAGACAACATCTCCCTCTTTAATCTCATGATTTTCTAGCTCCCCTTTTAAAATCATAGCCAGTAACGATGGAATTGTTGCCACACTACTGTTACCTAATTTATGAATAACCATAGGCATTATATTCTCCGGAACCGGGGCACCGTATAATTGATAAAGTCTGTTGATAATCGCTTCATCCATCTTTTCATTAGCCTGGTGGATAATAATTTTGTTAATTTGCTCGATACCATAGCCACTATCATCCAAACATTTTTTCATTGCTGCAGGAACGTTCAGGAGGGCAAATTCATATATTTTTCTCCCATCCATCTTAATATACCTTGTATCGGGGCATTTTTCATTATTATATGACTTCCCAAAATACAAATAGTCTTTCTCATTCAATGTATATGAAGCTGATAAATGAGACTGAATTCCTAATCCTTCGTTACTAACTTCCAACACAGCAGCCCCTGCTCCATCAGCATAAATCATACTGTCTCTGTCATGAATATCCACAACACGGGAAAGTGTTTCAGCACCAATCACCAGACAACGTTTCGCAATTCCGGATTTAATAAAGGCATTGGCTTGTATAACTCCTTCAATCCAACCCGGACACCCGTATAATACATCATAGGCAACACAAAAGTTATTTCTTATTTTTAATAAATGTTTAACCCTCGCAGCAAGACTAGGTACCATATCAGACTGAATAGTTCCAAAACGGACATCCCCAAAATTATGGGCAAATATGATATAATCCAAAGTCTCAGGATCTATTCCTGAATTTTCTATTGCCGCCTGAGCTGCTAAAAACCCCAAATCTGAAGTAACCTGTGTGCTATGTGCATATCTTCTTTCTTCAATGCCGGTAATTTTTTTCAATTTATCTGTAATGCATGCATTATTCTCCTTTAATAACATTCCTTCTTCATTTAGAAAAACATGTTTATCAAAAAATAAATTAGTTACCGTTTCAGATGGAATATAGTTTCCCACACCAATAATCTTTGCCATCACTTTAATGTTTAATTTCCTGTTTTAATAAAATTTTACAGAAATAGTTGTATAGATATGAATAATCAACGTTAAATTGTATTATTATATTGCAGCAATTATTTTATTATTAAAAAAACATCAATGCTTAGCACAGCAATAAAATGTATTGATAAGTGGATCAGGATATTAAAAAGAAAAGAGGTTTCCTTTCGGGAAACCTCTCTTTAGTATTTTTTCAAAAACTGAAAATTATACTTTCATAATTTCAGCTTCTTTTGTTTTAAGATGCTCATCGCAAAGCTTAACATATTTATCTGTATACGTCTGGATTTCTTCTTCCACACCTTTTACAATATCCTCAGAAACACCTTCAAGCTTTTTAAGTTCTTTTAAACCATCCTGTCTTGCGTTTCTAACCACGATTTTTGTCTGCTCAGCTTCTCCTTTAGCTTGTTTTGCCAGCTCTCTTCTTCTCTCTTCTGTTAAAGGTGGTACATTAAGGATAATGTTTTCTCCGTTGTTAGAAGGTGCAAAACCTAAATTTGAGTTGATGATCGCTTTTTCAATAGCATTGATAGCTGTTCTGTCCCAAGGTTGAATAGAGATGGTCATTGCATCCGGTACAGAAACATTGGCAACCTGATTGATGGGAGTCATAGCTCCATAATATTCAACCATTACATCCTGAACCATTGCTGTAGAAGCACGTCCTGCTCTGATTCTTTGAAATGCGTGGTCAAGGTGTTTTACCGCAGCGTCCATGTCCTGTTTTACAGATTCTAATATTAGATCTAATTCTTCCATTATTATAGTATAGTTTGATAAATTACACATTAATTTAATGATAAATGATGATTGATAAATGACAGATAATATTGTCTATTTTATCGTCCAGTATCTATAAATCAACCAGAGTACCAACATTTTCTCCTTCCACGATTTTTAATAAATTTCCATCCTTATTCATATCGAATACAATAATAGGTAATTTATTTTCGTGGCTTAAAGTAAATGCCGTCATATCCATTACCTTAAGGTTTTTCTCAAATACTTCATCAAAAGATAATGAGTTGTATTTTACAGCATCAGCATTCTTTTCAGGATCGCTATCATAGATTCCGTCTACTCTGGTTCCTTTTAGAATAACATCAGCTCCAATTTCGATGGCTCTTAACGTTGCTGCGGTATCTGTTGTAAAATAAGGGTTTCCGGTTCCTGCTCCAAAGATCACTACCCTCCCTTTTTCAAGGTGTCTTACTGCTCTTCTTTTGATGAAAGGTTCCGCTACCTTATCCATTTCGATGGCAGACTGAAGTCTTGTTTTGATTCCTGCATCTTCCAATGCTCCTTGCAATGCCATACCGTTGATCACAGTAGCCAGCATTCCCATATAATCTCCCTGTACTCTGTCCATTCCTTTTGCAGCACCTGCCACTCCACGGAAAATATTTCCTCCTCCAATGACGATCGCTACTTCACAGCCCTTATCTACCACTTTCTTGATCTCAGTTGCATACTCCTGCAATCTTTCGTTATCAATACCGTATTGTCTGTTCCCCATTAAGGCCTCACCACTAAGTTTCAGAAGGATTCTTTTATATTTCATCTTTTATTTTTAATAACTTTTTAATAGAGTTGATTCTCTCAAATTTGATTTTGCAAATATAATCATTAAAAATATTGATAAAAGAAAAATATTTAATTAGAAATAATGTCAGAAATATTTTGAAAAGTACGAAAAAGGATTATTTTTGCATTAATTATAAATTGAATTGAAGAAAATTATCATTTTTTCATTATTTCTATCAGGAATTGTTTCTTATGCGCAAACAGGAACAAATGTTTATCCGTTCTTAAATGTACCTGTATCTGCAAGACAAGCTGCTCTGGGTGGTGATGCAATTTCTATAAGAGATTATGATGTTTCCTTTGCGATTGCAAACCCTTCCTTATTGAATAAAGACTCTGATAAACAGCTATCAGTAAATGCGACAGCCTATCTTGCCGATTCTAAGTATGGTACTATTGCGTATGCCAAAGATTTTGAAAATGGCCATATGGCAACCATCAACGCCAGATATATGAACTATGGAAGTATTCCAAGAACAGATGAGAGTGGTTTCGAAAATGGAGAATTCAAAGCTTCAGATATTGCTATAGGTGCAGGATATGCTTACCAGTTTGAAGAAGACTGGACCATTGGTGGAGGGCTTAATTTCATTACTTCAAAAATTGATAATTACACTTCTTCTGCCATCTCGGGAACAGCAGGAATCACATATCATAACAAAAAGAACAAAGAAGTACTTTCTCTTGTATTACGAAATTTCGGATTCCAATTGAAATCTTTTAACGGAGTACGAGAAAACCTTCCTTTCAGAATTGATTTGGGCTTTACCAAAACTTTAAAAAACTTCCCTCTTGCCATCACTATTACAGCGCATGATCTCCAAAAATTTGATATTTCTTCAGAATATAATATTGACGGACAAAAAGTAAATGCCGGCAGAAAAATTGCAGACCACTTCTCTTTAGGTGCAGAATTGTTCCCTGAAAAGAATTTCAATATCAGACTGGGATATAACGTAAAAAGAGGAAATGAACTTGCCGTAGCAGATCAAAGAAACTTCTCCGGACTCTCTGCAGGATTTGGAATTAAAGTTTCAAGATTCCGTATTGATTACGCTCATATAAGGTATCACAACTCATCGAATGTCAATCAGATAGGAGTCTCCATGGACCTTTCCAGCCACGCAGGAGAATAAATCATCTCCTTAAATTTTCTTAAATAGTCTTGATTTTTAAGAAAAAATCTTGACATTTGCAGTATGAAAAAACCTGTAATAGCTATCGATGGGTACTCGTCTACCGGAAAAAGTTCTATTTCTAAAATCATTGCCGACACTTTAGAACTTATTCATATGGATACAGGAGCTCTTTACAGAGGAGTTACCTGGTATGCATTACAGCATTGCCTGGATGAAAATGGTAATATTGACCTGAAGTCCTTATTTACTTCATTACACCAGATCAATCTTGAATTTAAAAATAATAACGGAATACTTGTTCTTTATCTTAATAATACCGATATTTCTAAAGAAATCCGCACCAATATAGTCTCCGACAATGTAAGTCTTGTAGCCAAGCAAAAAGAAGTAAGAGATTTCTTATTACAATCTCAACGTTCTTTGGCAGAAAAAGGAGGCGTGATTATGGATGGACGTGACATAGGGACAGTAGTTCTGCCAAATGCAGACTATAAATTCTTCCTTACTGCCAGTATTGATGAGAGAACCAATAGAAGATACCTTGAGCTAAAAGGCCTGGGAATTGAAGCTGATAAAGAACATGTAAAACAAAATCTGATCGAAAGAGATAAGATTGACAGTGAGCGTGAAATAGCCCCTTTAAAGCAGGCTGAAGATGCCATCGTCATCGATAACTCCAATTTAACCAAAGAACAAACAATAGAACTTATCCTGTCTTATATTCAAAAGATTTAACAATTTTTAATAGGCTTAAAGCCCCTTTTGGTATACAAATTGTAAGTTTTATTACTATAAAAAACTAATCTATTATTAATTATTAAAAAACTTAAAATGTCTAGAAAAGGAAAAAATACAGCAGGTATATTGGCAGGACTTCTTGCAGGTGCTGCAGCAGGTGTAATCTTAGGAATGCTTTATGCACCGGAAGAAGGTAAAGAAACCAGAAAAAAAATCAAAACAAAAGCTAACGATCTTAAAGATCAGGCAAAAAACAAATACGGAGAGGTTTCTGAAAAAGTGAAAGACCAATACGGCAATATTTCTTCAACCTTTAAAGAAACAGCAAACAATGTAGCACATACTGTGAAAGACGGATATGATAAATACAAAGATCAGATTGTTTCTAAAACTGCAGATGTAGTAAAAGATGTAGAGGCGGAATTGAACGATCTAAAAAAATAAGTAATTTATCTTTTTTAAGTAAATTACAAGAAGGAACTTTTGTACGAAAGTTCCTTTTTTTGTAACTTTAAAAAAAAACAATGATAGAAACTATTAAAGAATATGCCTCGAAGAGAATAGATCTTCTGAAAATTGAAGCTACTGAAAAGTCGTCTCTTTCTGCCGGGCTCATCACCTACTTTGTAGTACTGCTTGTTGCTTTTGCTTTTTTTATTATCCTGTTCAATTTTGGAATTGCTTTTCTTATTGGTAAAGCGTTGGATAATTATTCTTACGGGTTCTTGATTGTTGCTGCATTTTATGCTTTAGTAATGGCTTTTGTCATTGCCTTCAAAAATAAGATTGTCAATACTGTTGCAGACCAGGTTATTAAATTTTTAAATCATTAAACAATGAGCAGAAAGTACGAAAGCATAGAAGAATTAAGAAGAAAGAAAAAATTACTGAAAGATGAGATCAGTGATTTGGAAAACCTTCTTACCTTCAAAAATACAAAAGAAAGTTTAAGCGCATTTACTAATGGTTTATCAGATCAGTACCTTCAGGAAAAAATAGATGAAGACGGTGACGAAAAAGTGGTACTTAGAAAAGATGTCATTGCTAAACAGCTTACTTCAGAAGTAAAAGACCTGCTTATTAATAAAAATACAGCAGTGGGACTTGCAAGCACTGCCTTCAAAGGAAATGTTACCGACAGCCTAATTAAACTGGGGGTAACAGCGTTGGTAGGAAACTATGCCAAAAAAAATATGAAAAGCTCTAACTGGAAGAAAAAATTAATTGGGGCCGCTTTAGTATACCTGGCTCCTATCGCACTGAAATATGTCCGAAAAAAAATGGAAGTATACCAGAAAAATAAAAGCGTTTCCAGTATGGAACAGCTGATATAAGGAATTAGGGCTTAGGATTTAGGAAATAGTGATATTCTATTCCCTAAGCCCTAATTTCTAACTCTATTCCCTATTTCGAAAATAATTGCCCTAAAATAATTCCCGCCGCCATTGAAACATTTAAACTTTCTGTCGACTGAGATTTTCCGAATCTTGGAATACTAATTGATTTTTGAAGAAGCTTTTCTGTTTCCGGTCTCATGCCATTTCCTTCGTTACCTAAAATAAGATTGATTTTTCCGGGCTTTTCAAAAGTATAAATATTCTCTCCTTCCATATCCGTTCCGATATTCACATTCTCCGTTGCAGAAAGATATTCAACAAGATCTGTATAAACAAGATTCACTCTTGTAAAAGATCCCATAGTAGCCTGTATTACTTTTGGATTATAAAAATCCACAGTGTCTTCACTACAGATGATTTGTTCAATTCCAAACCAATCTGCTAATCGGATAATTGTACCTAAGTTCCCGGGATCCTGGATTCCATCCAAAACCAATTGAATTTCTTTATCCTCCATTTTTTCTTCCTCGGCCAAATAACATACTGCCATAGAATCTTTTGGGGTTTTAAGGAAACTAATTTTTTTTAACTCATTCTCAGAGATATGAGTAATTGGGGTATCAGTACGGTCCAATTTTTGTGGATCGGTTGATAATATTTCTTTAACTTTAAAGTTAGAATTAAAAAGTTCACAAATGATTTTATTACCTTCAACCAAAAACAAATTGTATTTTTGTCTGAACTTCTTTTTATCTAAAGATTGTAAAACTTTTATTGTATGAGCTGTAAGCATTATAAGAATTCTCCTCAAAAATATTATAAAATTATCTCATTTGCAACATTTGTTGGCCTCCTTTATGCTTGTAGTACAACAAAAAAAGTTCCGAATGGCGAATATCTGCTTACAAAGAACAATTTCGAATTCGAAGATAAGAGAGAATTTTTCGATGAAGAACTAAAAGATTATGTTCAGCAAAAGCCTAATAAGAAGCAACTTCTTTTCATGCCATTAGGCTTGTTATTTTATAATATGGCCAATCCGAAATACGATACCATCCTCAATGAGTATATGACGTATCCCGGAGAGATGAGAAATCAGAAACTAAGGGATTCTTTATTTCTTAAATATAATATGAAGAGCAGTGTAGGAAAAAGCCTTCTTTTCGACCGTATTCTACACAATTGGGGAACTCCGCCGGTTATACTGGATCAGACCAGAAGTGAAAAAAGTGCCGAATCTATCAAGAAAAGGCTTATCTACAGAGGATATTGGGACCCGGAAGTAAGTTACAAGCACAACCTGGATTCTTCTTCTAAAAAAGCAGCTGTCAATTATTTCATTAAACATAACGAGCCTACCATTATCAAAGATTATTATTACAATATTCCTGATCTTGGAATTAAAGGCTATTATACATCCAATCTTGATAAAACTTTAGTAAAGTCCAAACAGGTTCTCGACCAAACGGTTCTTGAAAAAGAGGTTTCGAGAATTACAGAACTTATGAGAGAGTTCGGATATTATAAATTCAACAATCTCAATGACGAGGTATATTTTGTGGCTGACTCTCTTAAAAGCAAAAAAAATGTCCCTCTTACCCTAGAGATTCATAAGGATTCTTTGGATACCCCTTACAAGGTTTCAACTTTTGGAAATATCGACGTTGCCATTGTGGATGAACCAGGTGATTATCCTAAACACACCACTAAAGATAGTTTAAGAAGAATCAGGTTCCATACGATGAATAAAAATTATAAAATATCATCATTATGGCGAACCATTATTGCAGATAGCAAACAGACTTTTGATCAAAAAAAACTGGATGTAACCAAAAGAAATATTTTGGCGATGAACAATTTCAGTATTGTAAAGGCAAGGGATTCCTTAAGACAAGGAGGAATGTCTGCACCCAATGACAGTATTGTAGATGTTTTATATGTACTAAAGCCTTTGCCAAAATATGAGCTTAAAGTTGGTTTGGACGGTAATTATTCTCAGGTACTCAATCTGGGGATCTCTCCTTCTGTAGACCTTACGACAAGAAATGTTTTTAAAGGAGCTGAAAACCTGTCTACCAGTCTTTCAGGAACATTTGGATCCATCAAAAGTACAGAGGACCTTAGTAAAAGGGCTTTGGCATATGAGATATCGGCTCAGGTATCACTTGCCTTTCCGAGACTGTTGTTACCTTTCAATTATTATCGATTTATTCCTAAAAGATATACTCCTACTTCATCCATTTTGCTAGGTTCATCTATTCAGACTAATATCGGTCTCGGAAGGGTCAATTTTAATACCGGATTGAATTATCAGTTTAATGTTAATGATCAGGTTTATCACAAGCTAACGCTATTCAACACGCAAATCAGTTTGACCAAGAATAAAAATGCCTACTATGATTATTTTGTGAATGACAGGGTTATAAAAGATGCCATGTTAGCAGATTATTTTGCCTATAGACCTAAAATTGGAACTGCTTTTGCAAACGGACAAATTAGTCTAGATACAGTTTCTCAGGATATTCTGGAAGACGCAGACTATCAACAGCAGCTTAATCAACAAGGCAATGATCTTTTAACTACATTCAGAGGGAGTCTTATTAATAAGGAAAGACAGACGGAAGATGTTCTTATCTCTTCGATGATCTACAATTTTGTATATAGTGAAATTGGTAAAAAAGATTATCCAAATGCCTTTTACTTTAACGGAAAAGTAGAACTTGGAGGTAATATCTTAAGTTTATTCAATAAAAAAAGTAATGATGGAGGGATTGTTTCAGGACCGCAAAAGACCATTTTTGGAATTCCTTATGCACAATTTATAAAATTTGATGTTGATGCAAGAAAGTACTTTAAATTCAACGGCAACCAGACTTTAGTTCTTCGTCAGTTTATTGGCGTAGGGGTACCTTATGGAAATTCCAGAGATATGCCTATTATTAAATCCTACTTCAATGGAGGTTCTAACGATATCAGAGCTTGGGTAGCATTCGGTGGATTAGGCCCTGCTGCCTCTCAGGTAGATGAAAGAATACGTGCTTACATGACGAATGATGTAAAGCTTACGACCAACATTGAATATAGAATTCCGTTTAATAGCATGTATGAAGGAGCTATATTTACGGATATGGGGAACATATGGAGTCTTCGTAATCATGAAGATGCTCATGATGATCAATTTAAATTTGGCAAATTCTTAGGACAGATGGGTATTGGTAGTGGATTTGGATTGAGGGTAAATGTTGCTTATATTACTTTCAGACTGGATCTTGCTTATAAAATTTATGACCCTAACAGACCTGAAGGAGATCGATGGAGATTCAAAGATTTCCAACCTTTTAAACCTACTGTAAATATCGCGTTCGGATATCCTTTCTAATCCGGAGAAACGCCTAAAATAAAATATACTACAGCAATCACGCGGGCGAGGATTTCCCTCGCCTGATTTCTGTAAAAACTTTCAGGTTTGGTGACATCCTGGGCATCAAAACCTAAAGCATTCATATCATTATTTCTTGCAAAAAACAGAGCACGAAGATTATGATATCCCTGAGATACAATAATCACGTTTTTCTTTTTATAAACGTCTTTACAACGCAAAATACTTTTGTATGTATTGAAACCTTTGGGATCTTCTACAATAATATCTTCCGGAACTCCTTCCTGATTCACCAGATAGTTTTTCATCGCAGCCGGTTCATTATATCCTTTACTCTTTTCCCCGCTTACAATAATCTTTTTGATTTTTCCATGATGGTAAAGAAGTGCTGCCGCATCCATTCTTTTGGTAAAATAAGGATTAGACTGCCCTGATTTCATTTTAGGAGAAGTTCCTAAAACTAAAGCAATTTCCCTTGGTGGTATTTTGGATATCTTGGTATAAGTACGGCCGTTAGTCAATCCAAAAACCCAGATATTACAGAGGCATATCAATAGAATTCCCAGCTCTATTGATATGAAACTTAAGTTAAATATGTTCTTAATAATTCTCAACTAAGATCAAAGTTAAGCTTTATTTTTTTACTTTTCACAATAGACATACAAGCCAGTATATGCCTCTGCTTCTCTTCTTTCTCCGTAAGATACTCATTCTCCAACAGTTCCACCTCTCCTTCTTCCAGTAAACATTCACAACTTCCACAAATTCCCGATTTGCAGGAGTAAGGTACAGGAAACTTCTGAATAAGAAGCTGTTGTAATATTTTATCTTTATTGTCCGGCAATTGTGTTGAGTAATTTTTTCCCAACATTGTAAATTCTACTTCAATATTTTCAATGTGAGGAAATTCTACTTCTACAGGGTAAATATCATCATTAAACTCCTCAAACAATTCAAAATGAATATTCTTTTTGGGAATTCCATGATGGTAACAAGCATTGGCTAAGGTTTTGATCATCTCCCCTTTTCCACAAATCAAAACTTCATCTACCGCATCCCAAATCGTAGATTCTTCATCAGTATCATCCAAATGTAAAATTTGATTGATAATGAGATTTAATTTTTTTTCGTCTAATCTTCCATAGAAAAACTGATCAGCCGTTTTTTCCTGCGAGAAAAAGTAAAAAATCTGAAGTCTGTCTCCACATGTTCTGGCAAGATTGTCCAATTGCACTCTATAGGTCAAATCTTCCGAGCTTTTATTCCCAAAAAACAAAAACAATCTCGTTCTTGGCTCATTATGAAGAATATTTTTGAAATGACTTAAAATCGGTGTAATCCCAATTCCTGCAGCAAATGCAACAATTGTTCTGAATTCACTTGGTTTGGTCACTAAGGTAAATCTTCCCGCAGGCTCACTTACAAGTAGCACATCTCCAACGTTGTAATTTTTAAATAGCTGCGCTGTAGCTCCTTTCGGTGAATTTACTTTTATTCCCAAGCTTATTTTTCTTTCATACGGGGCTGAAGTCATCGAATAATCATTAATAACCTCTTTACCATGTGATTGAAATTTTACACTGACAAATTGCCCTGCTTCAAACTTAAAATGATCTTTCAAGCTCTCCGGAATTTCAAACTCCAGAGAAAAAGTATTTTTGGTCAGCTCTTCCTTTTTCGCTATTTTTAACGGATGAAACTGTATCAGTTTCCCTTTATAGATTTGTTGTTCCATAACTTCAATTCAAAAATAGATAAAAAATAATTTATGAAGAAGATAATTTTATCAGCGTTGATCCTAACTGCACTTTACAGCTGCAAAAAAGAAGGCCAAAAAACAGATGCTAATGCAACGACAGATTCTCTTTCTGTAGTTCAAGATACAAATACTGAAACAAGTACCTATATTCCGAAAGAACTTTCTCCTGAAAATGTAGGACAACATTTAGCTAAAAATAATGATACATTGTACGTAACTAATTTTTTTGCTACATGGTGTGGACCGTGTATGAGAGAAATCCCAAGTTTTAAAAATAAAATGCAGGAGCTAAAAGATAAACCTGTAAAATTCACCTTCATCAATCTTGATGAAAAAGCTGATTGGAACGGAGCTGTTAAAAATTTTGTTGTAGAAAACAATCTTGGTAAAAATGTGATTTTATTGGACGGACAAAAATTGGATCAAAACTTTTTCTCTAATAATTTCAAGCAATGGGACGGAGGTTCTATTCCTTTCACTTTCATGAGAAAAGGGAATAAAACAGACGAATATTTGGGAATGATGACGGAAGAAGTATTGAATTCAAAAATTGAAACTTTTTTAAAATAAAAATATCCGGACCTTTTTCCTGAATCATGTCAAAAAGATTTAAAATCCTGTGTTTATTATTAATGATTGCAATTATTGTAAGCGCAATGATCAATCTGAATACAGGATTTTTAAGTTTAAATTTTGAGGATTTTTTCCAAAACACTTCTCATAGTCAGATTGCTGAAATCCGTATCAACCGTGTATTGGTAATGTTATTAGCCGGCATTTCTATTCCAACCTCAGGCTTTCTGATGCAGGAATATTTTCAAAATCCATTAGCCGGACCGGATATATTGGGGATTACTTCAGTAGCCAGCCTATCAGTGGCATTTTATATATTTTTTTCCCACGATATCCCTCTTCCGGAATTTTTGCAAAATAGTTTTTTAAGCTTATCGGCTATCGGAGGAAGCTTATTGCTGATGCTGGTGTTATTATCTATGTCTAATAAGTTTCAGGATAAATCGTATCTCATTATTTTTGGATTTTTAGTATCTGCTTTTGCAGGAGCTATTGTTTCTCTACTTCAATTTTATGCGGAGAATCAAAGTCTGAAAAACTATATTTTATGGTCTTTCGGAGCCAATAATATGGTCACCAGGAATCAGATTTATGTATTATCTATTTTAGTATTGATTGGATTATTTTTCTGTTTCAAATCTATAAAACCGTTAATTGGGAATTCTCTGGGAACTTCATATGCACAAAGTTTAGGAGTTAATTTAAAGCACTTAAAACTTCTAATCATAGCAGCTTCTTCCCTACTTTCGGCTTCTATCACAGCATTTTTGGGGCCTATTTTATTCATTGGAATTATTGTTCCGCATTTCTGCAGATTGATCTTTAATCCATCCAAACTTTGGCAACAATGGATACTGAATATGTTTTTGGGAATGCTTATTATGTTATTTTTCTCAGTCATTGCAGAGAAAACGCAAATCCCACTGAATGTAATAAGTTCTGTATTTGGAATCCCTGTGATTCTAGGAATGCTTTTGAAGCAAAATAAGGTTTGATTTTTTGTTGATAAACGCAAAGACGCAAGTTTTTTACCTATATCATGCTTTAGGGCGCAAGGATTTTATCTCAGATAAAATTTAGCAACGCATAAAATTATCCATTCCCCTTACTGAAAATCTTTGATTTTCTTGCGCCTTAAAAATATGCGTAATACATAATAAATCTTTTGCGTCTTTGCGTTTTTCCAACAATTCATTACATTTATATATTAAAACACACATAAATGACAGAAAATGAATTATCAAGAGTGGTTTTTGATGCAGGCTTAAAAATTCATAAAAAGCTTGGAGCCGGTTTATTTGAACACGTTTATGAAGAATGTATATTTTATGAACTTACCCGATCAGGATTTTTAGTAGAAAAACAAAAATTACTCCCTATCATATATGAAGATTTAAAGATCGAAAATGCTTTCAGATTAGATATGATTGTAGAAAATAAACTAATTTTAGAAATAAAAACTGTTGATTATATAAATTCTATTCATAAAGCACAGCTTTTAACCTATTTAAAAATGACAAATTGTAAGCTAGGCCTACTTCTTAATTTTCAATCTGATGTTTTCAAAAATGGAGTAACAAGAGTCGTTAATTATTTATAATTAACCAAGTCCATTGTTTTTAAAACAGTACTTTTGCAAAGCATTTACGCCTGCATTTAATCAATTTTAAATATGCACCTACAGATCAAACAAGCTAATATCGGATACAATAAAGCATTAATTTCAAATGCTAATGCAGATTTAAAACTAGGTGATGTATGTTTGTTGATTGGCAATAACGGTGTAGGAAAAACCACCCTGATTAAATCAATCCTCCACCAGATTCCTTTGCTTGATGGTGAAATTCTAATCAATGATAAAAATGTAAAAAAGCTTTCTGTAAAAGAAATCGCTGAGAATATTGCTATTGTTTTTTCAAAATCAGTCATTCCACAGCATTATACAGTTGAAGATCTCATTTCGCTCGGAAAATATATCTATTACCCTTTTTATTTTGAATTAAAAAAAGAAGATCGCGAAGAGGTTTCCCATATTATTGAAGAATTGAATCTTATCCAATACAAATCTACCCTCCTTAAAAATCTTTCAGACGGAAATCTTCAAAAAGCTTTTATTGGACGGGCTATAACCCAAAATGCTCCCATTATTATTCTGGATGAACCCACAACGCATTTGGATGAAAAAAATAAGATTATTATCCTTAAAACTCTTAGAAAACTGGCTAAAGAACAAAATAAGCTTATTCTATTTTCTTCTCATGACTGGAGACTCGCTAAAGAGTTTGCAGATAAAATATGGTATATCAATGCTACACAACTACATGCCGGGATTGTAGAAGATATTTTACTGAAACATGAAGAACTCACCAATGCTTCTTTATTTCAAATGAACGAGAATTTTATAGCTCCACATATTGTAGCACCGAAGGTTTACAAAGAAATGTTGTATTCTTTGCTTCAAAAAAACTTCTCAAAAGACCTTTCTTTCCTTCATTTTGAGTTCCAACACAAATTTTGGATAATTACTAACGATTCCACGAAACAACAATGTGAATCTTTTGAAGAAATCATCAATTTCGTTAAAAACATTCATTAATACTTTATTTTCATTACACATTCCATATACTATGCATGCATAATATTATGCTAGTCATATAATTTAATCTACTTATTATCAGCTTATTAACAAAATTTAACGTTAGTAAATATTATGCATGCATAATATTTACTAAATTTGGGTAAAACCATTTGCGCATCAATGATGGATAATAACAAGGAAAAAATAGAAAACGTAGATTTAATTTTAAAACAGACCTGGTTGGCTGTTTCAAAAATGTATACAGAATTGGCTCAGGAACACGATTCTACAGCTGTACAAGCTCTAACCCTTCTTAAAATTGATCCCAAAGAAGGGACCCGAAGTACTAATCTTGGACCTAAGATGGCTATAGAACCTACATCTTTAACAAGAATCATTAAACTTCTGGAAGATAACGGATATATCTATAAGGAAAAGACCACTACCGATAAAAGAGAGGTGATCATTAAGCTTACGGATAAGGGGTTAAACTCCAGAAATATGTCAAAGGAAGTCGTTGTCAACTTTAATAAAAAGGTGATGGAAAAGATTGCTCCGGAGAAAATGGAAACCTTCAAAGAGGTAATGGCCGAAGTCATGAAAATAGCTAATGAATTACTCAATAACAGAAAATAAGTTATCATAAGCATATGATTACTTATGCCCAATAAATAATAAAAATTTACATATGAAAAGAAGAATCAAACATGTAACGGTTCTTGGTTCAGGAATTATGGGAAGCGGTATCGCGGCTCACTTCGCCAACATCGGTGTGGAAGTGTCACTTTTGGATATTGTCCCTTTTGAACTGACCGAAGCTGAACAGAAAAAAGGTTTGACCAAGGAAGACAAGGCAGTAAGAAACAGAATTGCTTCCGAAAACTTTGAAAAACTTAAAAAAGCAAGTCCTGCACTTCTTTATTCACCAAAGTTTGCAGATAGAATCAAAGTCGGAAATTTCGATGATGATTTACAAAAAATAAAAAATACAGACTGGATTATTGAAGTAGTAGTAGAAAGACTTGATATCAAAAAGTCTGTATATGAAAAGATTGAACAATTCAGAAAACCGGGAACATTAATTTCTTCTAATACATCCGGGATTCCAATTCATCTGTTAACAGAAGGAAGAAGCGAGGATTTCAAAAAATATTTTGCAGGAACACACTTCTTTAACCCGGTAAGATATCTTCCTTTATTAGAAATTATCCCTACAAACGATACAGATCCTGAAATCATTGATTTCTATATGAACTATGGAGCAAAATTCTTAGGTAAAACAACTGTTTTAGCAAAGGATACTCCTGCTTTCATCGCCAACAGAATTGGTGTATTCTCAATGATGGATCTTCTTCATAATGTACAAAAACTAGGACTTACTGTTTCCGATGTAGATAAATTAACAGGTCCTGTTATCGGACGTCCAAAATCTGCCACTTTCAGAACAGCTGACGTTGTAGGTCTTGATACTTTGGTAATGGTAGCCAATGGTGTTCGCCAAAGTGGTGCCGAAGCTAACGATTTTAACGATGTGTTTGCTCTACCTGGCTATATCCAGAAGATGATGGATAATAAATGGCTAGGTTCAAAAACGGAACAAGGTTTCTACAAGAAAGTGAAAAATGCAGAAGGAAAATCTGAAATTCACGGATTAAACCTTGATACATTGGAATATGAACTACAAGGAAAATCTTCATTCCCTACTCTTGAATTAACAAAGTCAATTGATAAACCAATTGACAGATTCAAAGTATTAATTGGTGGCAAAGATAAAGCAGGTGAATTATACAGGAAATCTTTAGGAGCCCTATTCGCTTATGTTTCACATAAAGTACCTGAAATTTCTGACGAAGTTTATAAAATAGACGACGCCATGAGAGCCGGTTTCGGATGGGAAAACGGTCCTTTTGAAATTTGGGATGCAGTAGGCGTTCAAAAAGGTATTGAACTGGCTAAAGATGCAGGCTACGAAGTCTCAGACTGGGTTAAAAACGTAGAGACTTTCTACAAAGTGAATGATGAAGGGCAAAGCATTTACGTTGATAAAAACTCAGGAACATACAATAAAATTCCTGGACAGGATGCATTCATTATCCTTGATAATATCAGAAAAAATAAAACACTTTGGAGCAACTCCGGAGCTTCTATTGAAGATCTAGGAGACGGAATTATCAACTTTGAGATCCGCTCAAAAATGAACTCTCTTGGAGGCGAAGTTCTTGACGGATTAAACAGAGCTATCGATTTAGCAGAAAAAGAATACGATGGATTAGTAGTCGGTAATCAAGGTGCTAATTTCTCTGTAGGTGCTAACCTCGCAATGATCCTAATGATGGCTATTGAGCAAGATTGGGACGATTTAAATATGGCTATCGCTTACTTCCAGAAATCAATGATGAGAGTACGCTACTCCTCTATTCCTGTAGTAGTAGCTCCTCACGGAATGACTTTAGGAGGTGGTTGCGAAATGACCATGCACGCAGACCGAGTAGTAGCCGCAGCAGAAACTTACATCGGATTGGTAGAAACCGGTGTAGGCGTAATCCCTGGTGGTGGTGGTACTAAAGAACTTACTCTGAGAACTTCAAGAGAATTCCACAACGATGATGTTAAAAACAACAGACTTCGTGATGCATTCATGAATATTGCAATGGGTAAAGTAGCCACTTCTGCCTATGAAGCTTATGATATGGGAATCCTTGAAAAAGGTAAAGACATCGTTTCCGTAAGCAAAAACAGACAAATTGCAGAAGCTAAAAAAGTAGCAAAACTATTGGCAGAGCAAGGATATACTCAACCTATCGAGCAAAAGGTAAAAGTTCTTGGTAAAGATGCATTAGGAATGTTCTACGTAGGAACAGACCAAATGTTAACAGGAAAGTATATCTCCGAACACGACAAAAAAATTGCAGACAAACTAGCCAACGTAATGGTAGGTGGAAATTTATCTGAACCAACAGTTGTTACAGAACAGTATTTATTGAACCTTGAAAGAGAAACATTCCTTCAACTTTGTGGTGAAAGAAAGACTTTGGAAAGAATTCAGTACATGTTACAAAATGGAAAACCATTAAGAAACTAAAGGGAGCTCCGTAGGAGCGAACTGTTAATAGAAATGAATAATATAAAAATCAGAGCCTCGTAGAGGCGACCTGTTAATTTTTATGGCCAATACCTATACACAAATTTATATTCAAATTGTTTTCGCAGTCAAAGGAAGACAAAATCTGATTTCAAAAGAAAACAGAGAAGAATTACATAAATTGATTACAGGCATTGTTTCCAATAGAAATCAAAAATTATTCGCTGTTTTTGCAATGCCTGACCATGTTCATATTCTTGTAAGCATGAATCCTACAATATCTGTTTCAGATTTAGTAAGAGATATTAAAGCGGGATCATCAAAATTTATCAATGAAAAAAGATGGATAAATGGAAAGTTCAATTGGCAGGAAGGTTATGGAGCTTTTTCTTATTCTAAAAGCAGTGTTGACTCGGTTGTAAAATATATTTTAAACCAGGAAGAACATCATAAAAAGAAAACTTTTAGAGAAGAATATCTGGATTTTATGTCAAAATTTGAAATAGAATTTGATTCAAAATATTTATTTGAATGGATTGAAGATTAACAGGTCGCTCCTACGGAGCTCCACCAATTGCAAAACAATAGATCTATAAACGGTTTACCTCTACGAGGCAAAAATCTTTCAAAAACAATTTAATTAAACAAACAAATGAAAACAGCATACATTGTAAAAGGGTTCAGATCAGCGGTAGGAAAAGCTCCAAAAGGTTCTCTACGCTTTACTCGTCCCGACGTTATGGCAGCTACTGTTATTGAAAAATTAATGGCTGAGCTTCCGCAATTAGATAAAAACAGAATTGATGACCTTATTGTAGGAAATGCAATGCCTGAAGCAGAGCAAGGATTAAACGTAGCTCGTTTGATTTCCTTAATGGGATTGAATACAGATAAAGTTCCGGGAGTAACAGTAAACAGATATTGTGCTTCAGGAAGTGAGGCTATCGCTATTGCATCGGCTAAAATTCAGGCTGGTATGGCGGATTGTATCATCGCAGGTGGTACAGAATCCATGTCTTACATTCCGATGGGAGGTTATAAACCTGTTCCCGAAACGGATATTGCAAAAACAAATCCTGATTATTATTGGGGAATGGGTTACACTGCAGAGGAAGTAGCAAAACAATATAATATTACAAGAGAAGAACAGGATCAGTTCGCTTTTGAATCTCATATGAAAGCTTTAAAAGCGAATCAGGAAGGTAAATTTGCCAATCAGATTGTTCCGATTCCTGTCGAATATAATTTCCTGGATGAAAATCAAAAACTTCAGACTAAGAAATTTGATTTCTCTGTAGATGAAGGACCAAGAGCTGACACTTCTTTGGCAGGACTTGCTAAACTTAGACCCGTATTTGCCAATGGAGGAAGCGTAACAGCAGGAAACTCATCTCAAATGAGTGACGGAGCTGCTTTCGTAATGGTAATGAGTGAAGAAATGGTAAAAGAATTAGGTCTTGAGCCAGAAGCAAGATTAGTGGCTTATGCTGCTGCAGGACTTGAGCCAAGAATCATGGGAATGGGACCTATCTATGCTATTCCAAAGGCTTTGAAACAAGCAGGTCTTGAATTAAAGGACATCGATTTGATCGAACTTAATGAGGCTTTCGCTTCTCAATCTGTTGCTATAAAAAAAGAATTAGGTTTAAATCCTGACATTTTAAATGTAAACGGAGGAGCTATCGCTTTAGGTCACCCACTGGGATGTACGGGAACAAAACTTACCGTTCAGCTTCTTGATGAAATGAGAAGACGTGGCAATAAATATGGAATGGTTTCTATGTGCGTAGGAACGGGACAGGGAGCAGCTTCTATTTTTGAATTGTTATAGACTAAAAAGAGTAAAGAATAAAGAGCAAAGACTATAATGAAACATAACTTCAAACATCTTAACATCTGGAAACTTTCCATTGAACTAGCTGATGAAATTTATGTTATTACAGATAGTTTTCCAAAAAATGAAGAATTTGGACTTAAATCTCAAATTAGAAGATGTTCAGTTTCTGTGGCTTCAAATATTGCAGAAGGTTCAAGCAGAAGTTCAAATAAGGATTTTAATCGTTTTTTGGAAATAAGTCTTGGTTCTCTTTATGAATTACAAACACAAATTATTATTTCGGGTAACAGAGATTACCTTGAAAACTCTAAAATTGAAATAATAGAAAATAAAATCACAGAACTACAGAGAATGATTTCTGGCTTTCAAAAGAATTTAACATTGTAAGTCTTTATTCTTTTCTCTTTGTTCTTTAATCTAAAAAAATAAAATAATATATGGCTACATTAAAAGGCGGGGAATTCCTAATCAAGCAAATTCCTGCAAACGAAATTTTCAGCATTGAAGAACTGAATGAAGAACAAAAAATGCTTCGTGACTCTGCGAAGGAGTTCATAGATAGAGAGGTTGTGCCTCAAAGAGAACGTTTTGAAAAGAAAGATTATGCTTTCACTGAAGAGACCATGCGTAAGCTTGGTGAAATGGGAATGTTGGGAATTGCAGTTCCTGAAGAATATGGAGGTTTAGGAATGGGCTTTGTAACAACAATGCTTGCTTGTGACTATCTTTCCGGAACTACCGGTTCATTAGCAACAGCTTATGGAGCACATACGGGAATCGGAACTTTACCTATCGTTCTTTATGGAACTGAAGAGCAAAAGAAAAAATATCTTCCGGATTTAGCTACAGGAACAAAATTCGGAGCTTATTGCTTAACTGAACCCGATGCCGGCTCTGATGCCAATTCAGGAAAAACAAGAGCTAAGCTTTCTGAAGACGGAAAACACTATATCATCAACGGACAAAAAATGTGGATCTCCAATGCAGGATTTGCCGATACTTTCACATTATTTGCTAAAATTGATGATGATAAAAACATTACTGGTTTTGTAATCAATCGTTCGGAACTTGAAAATCCTGAAAGCTTAACTTTCGGAGAAGAAGAACACAAATTAGGAATTCGTGCCTCTTCTACTCGTCAGGTTTTCTTCAATGATATGAAAATTCCAGTAGAAAATCTTTTAGGAGAAAGAAATAACGGTTTCAAAATCGCTTTAAATGCTTTGAACGTTGGTCGTATCAAATTAGCTGCTGCTTGTTTAGATGCTCAAAGAAGAATTTTAAACCACTCTATCCAATATTCTAACGAAAGAAAGCAATTTGGAGTTTCTATTTCTACTTTCGGAGCCATCAGAAAGAAAATTGCTGAAATGGCAACAGGAGTTTTTGTAAGTGAGGCAGGTTCTTATAGAGCTGCTAAAAACGTTCAGGATAAAATTGATGAATTAGTAGCCGGAGGAATGGACCACCAGGCAGCTGAACTTAAAGGAGTTGAAGAATTTGCTGTAGAATGTTCAATTCTTAAAGTATTCGTTTCTGACCTTGCCCAAAATACTGCGGATGAAGGAATCCAGGTATATGGCGGTATGGGATTCTCTGAAGATACTCCCATGGAAGCAGCTTGGAGAGACTCAAGAATTTCAAGAATCTATGAAGGTACCAACGAAATCAACAGATTACTAGCTGTAGGAATGCTGATCAAAAGAGCAATGAAAGGTGAATTAGACCTTTTATCTCCTGCGATGGCAATCAGCAAAGAATTGATGGGTATTCCTTCATTTGAAGTTCCGGATTATTCTGAATTCATGAGTGAAGAAAAAGCAATTATTGCTAATCTTAAGAAAGTATTCTTAATGGTTTCCGGAGCTGCTCTTCAAAAATATATGATGGACATTGAAAAACAACAACATTTATTATTAAACGCTTCTGAAATTCTTAATCAGATTTATATGGCAGAATCTGCCGTATTAAGAGCTGAAAAGCACTTCTCTCCTGATTCTGTAGAAGCAGCTATGGCACAGCTAAATCTTTATAAAGCTGTTGAGAAAATCACTGTTGCTGCTAAAGAAGGAATCATTTCATTTGCTGAAGGAGATGAACAAAGAATGATGCTTTCAGGATTAAGAAGATTCACTAAGTATACCAATAATCCAAATGTAGTAGCTTTAACTGAGAAGGTTGCAGCTCATTATATTGAAAAAGGAGCTTATTAGTCTTTATAACATAAATTTTGATTTCGGCGTCTCAGTTTTGAGGCGCCTTTTTTATTAATATATTTTATGACGTTGAAGCCTTTTTTAGAATTATTAAAAATTCAAAAAAAATTATTAATTTTAATGTTAAATTAATACACATGAAAAAAAGATTATTATTCTTAATGTTATCCTACGTCACTATTAGTGCACAAACAATAAGAAAACCTAAGCTTTTACCTAAAACGGATACGACCAAAACAATCAACAATAATCAATCTCCTGGAAAAACCGGAATAAATTCCGATAAACCTTTAAAAGAGCTTTATAAAATAGCGACCTTCAAACCAAAGGATACGGGAATCTATATGGCATTAAAAGAGCCTAAAAAAGAATATTCAAAATATAAAATATTAAATTCCGCCATTCCTGAAAAATCAAAAAACAGTATGAAAAAGGTATCACCGGTACCATCCAAATAAAATCACAATAATCAATCTAAAAAAAATTATTATGGGAAAATTTATTATTTCAAAGAGAAGCAATGGTGACTTCCAATTCAATCTCAAAGCAGGAAATGGACAAGTGATATTAACCAGCCAGGGATATAGTACGAAATCATCCTGTGAAAGTGGTATCACTTCCGTTAAGACAAATTCACAAGAAGATTCAAAGTTTGAAAGAAATACCGCTAAAGACGGCAGATGCTATTTTAATCTGAAAGCAGGAAACGGACAAATTATTGGAACAAGCCAAATGTATGAATCTGAAAACGGAATGGAAAACGGAATAGAATCTGTAAAAAACAATGCTCCACATGCTTCTATTGAAGAAGAAAGTCATTAAATAAAAAGGGATAGCCCAACAGCTATCCCTTCTTGTTTTTATAATCAAAGCACTATTTTTTGATAACTTTTTGAATGTTTATTCCTTTTTTTGTTTCAATTTTAATAAGGTACTCCCCTGATTCCAACGAAGACATATCTATTTTTTTATTTTCATTGAGTACAGTTTTCACAAATCGTCCCGTCATATCAAAAACCTCCGCAGATATTATTTTTTCAGGTGACTCTATAGTAAGCTGATTTTTAACTGGGTTAGGATACACTTTAACCGTTTGGTCAGATTTTGAAGACTCGGAAACTCCTAGTACAGATCCTGTCGCGACTTTTATATCATCTATACGCAACTGATTACCACCACTTGACTGAAAGTTTCTAAAACATAATCTAATTGCCTGCCCCATATAATTGCTGGGAATATTGATGGATCTGGTAACAAATGTGGGTAACTGTACCGTGTTTCCAGCAGTATTTAATATTTCTTGGAAAAGAGGAGCCTCCGTTCCTTGAAAAGTAGCATTATTACCTAATATATACACTGCATAACGTACGGTACTTCCAGAATCATCAGTTGATGCTCTAAAGGATAATACTGTATTACTCGTTGGCAGTTGAATATTACGTGAAGTTAATACATTATCTGTATTGCCGTCCACAAATGAGGTAGCCACATTGTTTTGACTGGGCCCCACATTCCAAGTATGCCATGAATAATTGTTTCCATCTCGTTCTGTAACAGTCCAATTAGTACCTGGTACGCCAATTGCTCCGAGCTGCTCTCCCTCAAAATTTTCAAAAAAGATAGTATTCTGAGCATGAGCAACTGTTCCCATAAGAACACAGCTGATTAAAGAAAATAATTGTTTTTTCATATTTTTTTCTTTAAAATTAAATTTTATTTAATAATAATACAATAGAAATATTAAAAACATAACTAAAAAACTAACAACATGCTGATTTAATTAAAATAAAATTAACAAACAATAACTTTAATTGATTATTTACTACATTAATGAATAAAATTATAATAGCTTACAATCTCTTTAAATAGGATATAATATTTGTATAAAAATAATTTCTATAAAAGTGCTCTATTTTTTAAGTCATTTTTTATTTTTGTATTCTATTTTCATAGAAAAATGACAAAAGAAGAATTATTAAATAGGGCCATAAAAATCGCTGATAAAGCGCATAAAGGACAAACCGATAAATACCATGCTCCCTACATTGCACATGTAATGCGCGTGATGGAATATGGCAAAACCATGGATGAAAAAATCGTAGGAGTACTCCATGATGTTGTAGAGGATCATCCCTTAGAATTCAGTCTTGATTATTTAAGAACAGAAGGCTTCCCTGAATATATCATCTTTGCCATCAGCTGCCTGACTAAATTTGATCCTGAAGAAGATTATGATGAATTTGTCAAAAGAACAGAAAGATCTCCCCTTGCCGTAGCGGTAAAACTCAATGATCTTCGTGATAATATGGACCTGAGAAGAGTCAACAGAGAACTTACCCCTAAAGATATCAAAAGGTTTAACAAATATTTAAAAGCATATCGTTATCTGATAGAAAAATATTAATAAAGCACATGACTAATAACCTGCCTAAAATTTCATCAGCTTATCAATCTAAGCTAACTTCGGCTATTATATCAGTATCATTTTTTTTTCTGATCTATCTAGCTCTTATCCTTGTCTCCCTCCTGATGGTTTTCTTATTGGGATATGGTGCAATAAAATTATTAAGTATCAATGTCAATTATTTGACTCTGATTGGAGCAGGAGGACTATTCAGTGTAGGGGGTTTTGTGTTTATATTTCTCGTTAAGTTTATTTTTAGAAAAAATAAATATAATACCAGTCATTTAATAGAAGTAACCCGTTCTCACCAACCTGAACTTTTTCAAATTATTGATGAAATTGTGGCGGAAACAAAAGTGCAGGCTCCTAAAAGAGTTTTCCTTTCACCGGATGTCAATGCCAGCGTTAGTTATAATTCAGTTTTCTGGAGTATGTTTTTACCGGTAAAGAAAAATCTGACTATCGGTATAGGGCTTGTAAATTCAACAAGTGTAGGAGAATTAAGAGCAATTCTGGCACATGAATTTGGACATTTTTCCCAAAGAAGCATGAAAATCGGAGGCTAT
>NZ_PIZV01000039.1 GCF_002835665.1 Chryseobacterium sp. PMSZPI | reverse complement strand
CTCCGTTTTACATACTGATTTTTAAATGATTCCATAACATTACTTTTTTTTGTGTAACGCTATATTAGGACGAGACAATCATTAAAAATAAAAAAGCTGCCCGATAACGAGCAGCCTCCCTATTAACATAAAATCTCTTATTGTTATTTCACAATAACTTTATAAGATTTTACCGTTGATTTAGTTTCAATTTTAATGATATAAATTCCCGTAGGTAATGAAGATGTATCAACCCCTTCATGGATAGTGAACTTATCCGTCTTAACGACTTTTCCTTCCGCCGAGAATAAAGTATAAATACCCTCTTCCGGCGATGTTATCATAAGTTTTTCACCTGCTTTTACAGGGTTCGGATACACTTTAACATCATTAGCCACGTCCGTTATTTCAGAAGTTCCAGCAAGTTTTGCGGAGCTTGTAAGTGCATTTTTTAACAATGAAGCATAAGGAGAAAGTGGTGAATTTGGCGCCCCTCTCCTCACAAGATCCGTATCTACAACAGCCTGGATGCCATCTTTGTCTTTATCATCGATTGTAGAGATAAATCCTCCTCCCAAGGTATCTAAATTAGCTTTTCCTATCTGATATAAATCAGGATCTGAACCATTGGAAGTGATATCAAGGAAATCAGGAATATTATCTCCATCCGTATTTCTAATAGAATATTTTAATACCCCAGAATCCGGATATGTTTCCAATATATCTGCCAGACCATTTTTCCCTACTGCAACGCCACTATCAATAATACCATTATGATCAGCATCAATTTGGTTAATTACTGATGTCGGGATACCTGATTCAAACAAATCCAGAATTCCATCGTTATCAGAATCAAGATCACGGTAGTTCGGAATACCATCACCTAGCACTGGTGTAACCAATACATCTCCTTCTGCATCATCATCTTCGAATTTTCCATTTTTATCAAAATCTTCTATAGAATCCGGAATACCATCATTATCAGAGTCTAGATCACAAGCATCTACAATACCATCTCCATCCGTATCCAATGCCGGAGATTTATCATTTACTACTGTACATCCTTCCGCACAATCAGGAATACCATTACCATTATTATCAATGCTGTCATCTCCTCCAGGACAACGATCAAAGCAATTTGGAACTCCGTCGTTATCATCATCTTTACTTGCAAATGCATTATAGATATTATATCCCTGAGCTAAATTGACTGAAAGCAAAGAGCTGAAAGTAATCTTAATCCTGTTAAAAGGTTTGGTCGCTCTACCTCCTATATAGAATTTATTAGACCCATTGGTAAAAAAGTTTCCTGTAACAAGGCTTCCTGAAGTAAAGGTATCTGTTAAAGTATTTCCATTGTAGAATTGAACGACAACAGCATCCAGAATGCTTACTCCTATAAGCCCACCAGTTTTTTCAACCGTATATCCTGCCACTGTATTAGCCGGCAGAGTATTATTAGCTCCTACTGTTAAGCTTGCTGAGAAAAGGAAAGTTCCCAATAATGGAAAAGTCAGCTTTGCATAATTGGAAGGGTCTGTATCTACTACTGCTCCCGGATTGTCCAACCTTGGAGATAAAAACCCTAATCCCGACTGTGTCCATCCAAATCCATTCACAACATTTCCGGGAATTGAAGAACCACTTGTTTGAATCTTATCATCACAATCACAAGATACAGGCTCTTCAAAAGCATAATATACTTTAAGAGCTCCTAAATTGAACCCTACCGTCTGAGTTACTTTTAATCTAATCTCGTTAAAAGGTTTAGTTGTTGTGAATGAAACTTTTTGTTTTCCTGATCCATAGCTCAAAAGTTTAATATTAATTAATCCTCCTCCGTCTGACAATTGTTTAGATTCCTGTTTTTCTCCAAATAGATAAGTTTCGATAGTAAGATTCTTTAAAAATTCTGCACTTATCAATTTCCCCTGATCATCCGGTTCAATTACAAATCCGGCTCTGTTTCCTGCAGGATATATTTGGTTTTTATCAAGAACACCTACTGAATAAGATCCCAATACTCCTATTGGAAGAACAATTTTCCCGAAAGAATTTTTATTTCCGTCTCCGATATTTTCTTTATTTTGAACATAGGAAAGCGGCGCAAGGAAACTGCTTTCTCCAGACACATTCCCATCTACTCCACTTCCTGCAATGATGTCATCACAAATACCATTCTTTTCAGTAGGCACTTTGGTTGGATCAAAAGCAAATGCATAATACACATTCATAGCACTGAACACGGAAAGAACATTCGTTTGATATAGTCTTACTTCATCAAATTCCTTTGATGTTTTAAAATGTAAGAATATTCTGTTTTTGTTCCCTCCAAATGCAGGCACTGAAAGTAATGAACTGCTTGTAGTAGTTTCCTGAAGAGCACCATTTTTATAAGTACTGATTCTTAGAGAACTTAAAAGATCAATCGTAATAATACTTGTTCCAAGATCTACATTAAACCCGGTAATATATCCGGCCGGATAAGATGTATTATTGTTTTTAACCGATATCCCGTTCCCACTCACAAGGGAAGCAAAGTTCCCCATACTTACACTATTATCCAGGTTGGCGTCCACCACCGGATTCATACTTCCGCTATAACATGCTAAGCAGATTCCGGAATTATTTACCGGTTTTGCTTCTACTCCCATCCCACGGATAGGCTCATACCCTTGTTGGGCAAATACCACAGCAGACAAAATTAATGTCATAAGGACTGCGCCTAATTTCTCGAATAATTTTTTGGTCATTTTTTTTATTTTTATTGGTTTGTGTTTATGTTTGAGTTAATATAAAGCTCTCCAGGAGGTTCCATTACAGCCTTCATGTACTTTAGCTGTAGAATTATAGCGAATCGCTCCTTCTTCTTTACTCGAACAGGCTGTTCCCGATGTTGCAATACCTTTCAGTTGAAGAGCCGCTCCTGTTGCAGTATCGGCTGTAGGGATCATATTAATTCCTACAATGGTATCTGTTCCGTTCGATATGTTAAAAAAAGCGTGTGATTTATTAGCGTATACCGATTGGCCGGCCCCTGATGATCCTGTAAAACCAATCACCATAGACTGCCCCCCTATGGCTGAACTTGCCGATCCCAGTGCAATACTATTTACCTCTACGGTATTACCACTACCAATAGCAATTCCTCCTTTATTTGTATGGTTATTTCCTAAGGTAAGGCCTGTTATACCCGTAATAGTATTTAAATTTCCAAATACAAGGTGGTTAGCTCCTGTTGCAGTATTAGAATTTCCGATAATTTTCGCTCCATTGGTTGCTGAGTTATTAGCTCCAATGGCTACAGCCGGAAAATTAGCGGCATTTGCCGTGGCTGTATTATTTCTTCCGATAGCAACATTTGATGATATTGCATTCACTGTGTTATTTGATCCCCAAGCAAAAGCAGCATAAGACCCCGTTGTATTATTGGAATTCCCACCTTGTAGTGTTCCGTTTACATCAAGTATGCCTTTTACATTTTTTTGGGTAGCCAATACCAGGTTCTGCCCATCACTTGTCCCCAAATAGTTTCCGCTGGAAATATCTGTTCCTAATGCTGACGATGTAGCTACTGTACCACTATTCCCTACTGTACGCCAGTCTGCATTTAAATTTCCCCATTTCATACCATCAAAATAATAGTAACCAGGTGTTATAACATCTACAGTTTGTCCGGCAGGAGCTGTTTCTGCTGCCGTCACATATACTATTGCTCCGGTTTGAGCCGTCGTATAATTTTTAGCTTTTAATTGTATTCCCGTAAGCCTTGGTGCAATAACCCCATCAAGTTTGGTATTGTCTGATGGGAAGCCTACTACATCCAGACTAGCATTAGGTTGTGAAATATTGATCCCAACCTGTGCATAGATTGATACACTCACCGATAAAAGTGAGATTGCGAATAATTTGTTTTTCATTTGTAATGATATTTGTTGTTTTTTTTGTGTGTGTGTTTAGAAAATGGACATTTCTCTTGTTTTCCATCGATAAAATCAATGAAACTAGTAAAGTAAAAAATCAAAGAAATATACTAGAAGTTCTCTAGTTTATCAGGAATTTTAATGATAAACTTAAAGCCATCAATAAGACTATAAGAATTGATATTAATTTTTCCATTCTCTTTCCAATAAACAATTTCGTCCTTATTATTCAATGGAAGATACATCCACTTTTCCCAAAGGATGGCAGACCTTATATCTTTTAAAGAAGTTAGAAAAAAATCAATATCCTCAATTGCAGGAGAATTATTTTGAGAAAATTCGCTATCTAATATACATCTTAACCTATCATGGTGGTGATGAATATCCAATCCGATGCAATTTTTTTTATTATTTGAGACCTTGGATGTAGAATCTAGTAAAGAGTGATCCAGGTCATGAGTATGTATATCGACGCAATAAGATAATTCAAGCTTATTCATTGCCTCAAATACAAACCTAGTGCTTAATCCTACAGCCAATAATGATAGCAGAAAAACTATGCTATGGTTGTAAGAAAGAAAATAATTTCTATCCAAATTGTGTTGTGTTCTTTCATACAAATATAATAATATTTTAATTAAAACAATATTTTACAGATAAAAATATACTAAAAACAACAAAACAATAGATAAAATTTAATAAAATACAGTCAAATAAAAAAAATAATCAATAATAAAAAAATATTTACAAAATAAATGCAATAATATTCTAATACATTTATCTATTAAACATAAGATTTATAATTATTTACAATAAAAAAAGCCCGGGCAAATGCCCGGGCTCTTATATGTATAATAAAATTGAAATTATTTCAATTCTACTTCAGCACCAGCTTCTTCTAATTGCTTCTTAAGAGCTTCAGCTTCGTCTTTAGATACACCAGTTTTGATTGGAGCTGGAGCACCGTCTACGATATCTTTAGCTTCTTTAAGACCAGCACCAGTTAAATCTTTTACTAATTTAACGATAGCTAATTTAGAAGCACCTGCAGACTTAAGAATTACATCGAATTCAGTCTTTTCTTCAGCAGCATCACCTGCAGCTCCACCTGCAACTACTACAGCAGCAGCAGCTGGCTCAATTCCGTACTCATCCTTAAGGATAGCAGCTAATTCGTTTACGTCTTTTACAGTTAGGTTTACTAGCGTTTCAGCTAAATTTTTTAAATCTGACATTGTTGTAATGTTTTTGTTGATTATTTATTTAATTTTTTGAGTGTAATTATTCAGCACTTGTTTCTTCAGTGCTATCTGCAGCAGCTTCTGGAGCTTCAGCAGCAGGAGTTTCTTCTACTACAGGAGCAGCTTCTTCAGCTTTAGCTTCTACAGTTTCAGGTTTGTTTTGAAGAGCAGAAACAACTCTCTGGATTGGAGACTGAAGTAATCCGATGATTTCACCGATCATTTCTTCTCTAGACTTGATGTTAGCCAACATGTCTAGGTTGTTGTCACCAACATAGAAAGTTTCTTGAACAAAAGCAGACTTCAAAGCTGGCTTTTCTTCTTTCTTTCTGAATCCTTGGATTAATTTTGCAGGAGCGTTTGCTGTCTCAGAAATCATTAAAGCTGAGTTTCCTTTGAAAGATACAAACATCTCAGAGTAATCTACTCCTTCGATTTGCTCCATTGCTTTTTGTAAAAGTGTATTTTTTACTACTTTTACTTTGATATTTTGCTTGAAAGCTTGTCTTCTGAAATCAGAAGATTTAGCAGCGTTCAAACCTTCTAGATCTGCTACGTATACTACTTTTGCATCCTGAAGCAAATCTTTGATCTCTTGTATCGCTACAACTTTTTGGTCTTTTGTCATTGTCTTAAGGATTTAATATTAGTTAACAGATTTAGTATCGATTGCAATACCCGGGCTCATTGTAGAAGACAAATAGATAGACTTCACATAAGTTCCTTTAGCAGCAGTTGGTTTCATTTTGATCAATGTCTGGATTAATTCCTGAGCATTTTCTTTGATCTTAGCAGCATCGAAAGATACTTTACCGATACCAGCATGGATGATACCATACTTATCTACTTTGAAATCAATTTTACCTGCCTTTACTTCAGTTACTGCTTTACCAATTTCCATAGTTACAGTTCCTGATTTAGGGTTTGGCATTAGACCTCTTGGACCTAATACTCTACCTAATGGACCTAATTTACCCATTACAGCTGGCATAGTAACGATAACGTCAACATCTGTCCAACCTTCTTTGATTTTTTGTAAATATTCGTCAAGACCTACATAGTCAGCACCAGCAGCTTTAGCTTCTGCTTCTTTATCTGGAGTTACTAAAGCCAAAACTTTAACATCTTTACCAGTACCGTGAGGAAGAGATACAACACCTCTTACCATTTGGTTTGCTTTTCTTGGGTCTACACCTAATCTTACAGCGATATCTACTGAAGCATCAAACTTTGTAGTGTTCACTTCTTTTACAAGAGCTGAACCTTCTTCAAGGTTATAGATTCTTCCTTTTTCTACTTTGCTTAAAGCTTCCTTTTGCTTTTTAGTTAATTTTGCCATTTCTTCTTTAAGTATTAAGCGTTAAAAGTTGGTTTAGTTCCTGTTACTCTTAATCCCATAGATCTAGCAGTACCTGCTACCATAGAAACAGCAGAATCCATTGTAAAACAGTTAAGATCCGCCATTTTATCTTCAGCGATTTTCTTTACTTGTTCCCAAGTTACAGAACCTACTTTGTTTCTGTTTGGTTCACCAGAACCTCCCTTGATTTTAGCTGCATCCATTAATTGGATCGCTGCAGGTGGAGTTTTAATAACGAATTCAAAAGATTTGTCTTCGTATACTGTAATTACTACAGGTAAAACTTGCCCTGGCTTATCTTGGGTTCTTCCGTTAAATTGCTTACAAAACTCCATGATGTTCACACCTGCAGAACCCAATGCTGGACCTACTGGTGGAGAAGGGTTAGCTGCGCCACCTTTCACCTGAAGCTTTACCATTTTAAAGACTTTCTTAGCCATTGTTTGTTTTTTAAATTTGAATAATTAATGAGTTTGGAAGCATTTATTATTCAGTAGGTTATCGTACTCACCTATGATAAACCTACTTTTTGGACTGCAAAAGTATAAAATATTTTTGAAATAGCAAACGGATATTGCTGATTTTTAAAAAGTTTAATTTTTGTATTTGTATTTTTTTATCAGAAGTATCATATTTTTGATCTTCATGTTTCTTTATTCTGAGCCATTAAAAAATAAAGAAGAGCCAATATTGCTCTCCTCTATCTTTACTTCACTTTTACTTTCTATGTTCACCTCAGTTATTTTTTGATAAATTTCACTCCTTCTTCTTTTTCTTTTAGCTTTAAAATATATTGCCCTTTTATCAATTCTCTCACTTCTATTTTACCTTGCGTCATTGTTCCAGTTTTTACAAATTGGCCTGCAGCATTATAAATATAAAACTCCTGGTCTCTCACACCATCAATATGGATTACATCTGTTGCCGGATTTGGATAAATTTTAATTGAAAAATTTTTTCCCGGAGTTTCGTGAGTAGCCAACATATTATTAGGTAAAATCAGATTCTGTGCATATATAGTAGAGGCATTGTCCATTGCTTTCTTTTCCTGAAAGACAACAACACTCTGCCCATTGATTGGTTTTAACACATTAGCATATGATTTAGACGCTACAAAAGTCGCAACCGGAAGATAATTTTGTGGCCATGCAAAATCACCATTACTATTTAACAATACAGCATTTAATGAAACAGTAAGAGGAGATGTTCCTTCTTTTTTCTGTACCACAAAGAATGGGCTATCATTCACAAGGTACATATCGCTATAGTGAAACATTGAAATATCATCGATCGGAAATACTTGCTTACCATGATCTGTCAGAAGGCGGCTTCCTGTATTTTTATCAAATTTCTGTACAAACTCCCCATTCTGCCCTTGTGAAGAAGAGCTATAATTAGAAATAGACCATATATAAGGAGACCCCGGACTAAAAGCTATTTTCATATCTTTTTCGAAATAAGTCTGGTTGGTATCAAAATCAACGCCGCCTATTCCCCAAGGAAGAGTCCCGTCCGCGTTGATTCTCTGAAGATATCCATCAAATCTTCCCCCTTGTCCACTACTATATCCATAATAAACCACTTCTCCATCCACTACGCCCTGATATTTTGCATTATATGCTGTGGTTTTAGAAGCAATCTGTACAGGAGCGTTCCAGACAGTACTTCCATTTTTCAAATTAATTTTTTGAGCAAACAAATAGCTGGTTGTACCAAAAGACGGTTGCTTATGAAAAATGATTTCACATGCATTACTGTTAGATAATTCAAAAAGATCAGAAGGAATTGTATTTTTAGTAATATCGTCAGACATAATCTGAACCGGCGTCGACCATACCGGCTGGCCTGTAGCATCAAACATTTGCACCTTAGTGTATTTTTGACTTGAGGGCCAATATGCGACTAAGAGACTACCATTAGACAATGGAAGAATCGTTGGAAGATAAGCTTCTCCTAAACTAATCCCATTTGGCCAGACTGAAGTCCCTTGTGGTGTGATTTTAAAAACATATCCCGGCGTTCCTGATGCTGTTCCGGTAACGCCAATGTAAAGATTATTCGATGAGTCTACTGCTGTTTTTTCAAAAACAGTATAGGTTCCCATTGGAATCTGATTGCTAATCATAGTTCCATTCCCAGGCAGAATCTTATTTCCGTTTTGATCCAGAATCTGAAGCCATAATTCAAAGTTTGTTGGAGCCGGTACACTTTTCCAATATCCTATATAAGTTTTCCCATCATTTGTAGTTGCCGAGAAAGAGGCTCCTCCCGGATTGGTTATCATAAGATTTTCATTCAGTACAGGATTCCATTGTGCTTTTCCTAAGAAACTCATCAATGAAATAATAAAAAGAGTAAGTAATTTTCTCATAGTGGTATTGTTTTTAAGTATGAAACAAAGGAATACAATGCTCATCAATCATATTCAAAATAGCCCACACAATTACCACCTACCTTATAAAATCCACCACACTTTTTCCACACACTTTAAATTAAACTAATGATATACAATAAATTATAAATCATTTAAATAATGAGCCAAATCTTCCTTAGTATTGGTTAAATTCATTTTCTTCCTCAATCTGGTTCTGGAATTTTCTATTGTTTTAGGGGTTACATTCAATAGATTGGATATTTCTTTTGTTGATAGTTTTAACTTCAGCATGGCCGCAAGCCTTTTATCATAATTTGTCAGCCCGGGATGTCTAGTATCTAAACTTTCATAAAACGATTCATGAATATTCAGGAAGTGATATTCAAAATCTCCCCACGAGTCGTTCTTGGTATTCAACTTAATCTCATTAATAATTTTTGAAACCTCATTCATTTCATGATGCCCGAGTTTAGATTTCAAAACATTTATTTGTTCAAGAATGGACTTAAAAATTTCTTCAATCTTGGATTGCTCCATAGATTTATAGACAAGCATTTTCTCTTTCATTTGATTGTCTATTTCCAATTGTTTTTCTCTGTTTTCAATAAGCTTTTTCTCAAGACGAAGTTTCTCTGTTTTATTTCTGAAATTGATTAGCCATAAAATACAAATGATAATAACTAACAAAAGAACAATCACCATTACAATATAAAGTGTATTCTTTCTGCTTTGTTCTATTTTATACAACCTTTTTTGCAATTCATAATCATGTTGCACTTTGACTCTTTCCACGTTTACCGCTTTTTCCTCAACATTCAACAACTCTCGTATTGAATCATATTTTTTAAAAGTTTCAGTAGAAAGTTTATAGTCTTTATTAAGTTGATATGCTTTATATAAAGTCCTCAAATAATTAGTATTATCAAAACTGATAGCGTTAGGAACCACATAGTCTTTAAGGTTTCTGGCGTAGAGCAATGCTTTTTCCGGGTTTTGTGTTTCAATATAAAAATTAGCCAGATTATTATTAACCTGATAATTGGATTTATTATCCTCAATATTATTTTGTTTTAAAATATCTTTTGCTTTTACCAGATAGTTCTCTGCTTTTGAAGCATTACCTTCGATAAAACTGAGCTTTCCAAAATTTGAAAATACAAAAGCTTTTAAAACAGGGTTCTCATATGTTTCAAAGGTTGCCAATCCTTTCTCGAAATAATAGCGTGACGAATCCAGTTTTGAAAGTACGAGATAAGCGTTTCCGAGATTATTCAATGATTTTACGGTTTCCTCCTCTTTTCTTTGCTTTTGATAAAAACGTAAAAGTTTCTTATAATAAGCAATAGCTCTTTTCGTATCATTAAGCTGTGAATAGACATAAGCGAAAACTCCATCTACCTTAGCCGTTTTTTCTTCGTCTTTGTCCACAAACAAATGATGAGCTTTAGCAGAATAATCCAGGGCCAAATCAAAATAGTTTACATCGCTGTATATTTTAGCTGCATCTATATAAAAATCACCCAAATCTTTATCTGAAACTTTCTTCCGAGCTTCCTGTATATTAAGTTCTGCTTTTTTCCAATCTTTAAACTTCAGCTCATTAGCCATATTCATATATTGTTCATATTCCTTTTTATTCTGTCCAAAACAGAAAGTAGTAGTAAACAACAACCATGATATAAAAAGTAAAAATTTTTCCATAAAGTTATAATTCAATATAAAATTATAAAATCATTTGAAAAAACAACACAGAATACAACCCCAATACAACAAAGCAGCAAAATATTTACAATATCATCAATAATGAATCAAAAAAGAGGACATTTATTGTAAATGTCCTCTTTTCTCTTTTATAATTAAAGAGTATTTTTAAAAACCCGATGGTTTGTTAATTGTCTGCGCAGAGCCATCAGTTCCTCCCAGATCGGCATTGATATCATTAATATTTTGTTTTGTAATCAATCTTTTATAAGCCATCAAGTAAAGATCTACCGTAAAATTATTATAAGTTCTCGTAGGATTTGCCGAAGTAGCTGCTATAATCCTACTGTCTGTAAATCTTGCTTTTATATGCCAGGTTCCATTACTTTTGAATGCTGCGACATCAGGAGATCCCTGTTTGTTGTCATTCACTCCATTATCTCCATAATCTAACATAACATTCGTACTTCCATCATTCAATTTAAAAGAATAGTTGTGAAGCACTACAAGGAAATTATTAGCATCTATTTTTGTATCATAATCTGCAATTCCGGTACCGGATATACCTGTAAGGGTTAGTTTAAGATAATTAAACAGTCCACTGCTTTCTAATGTCGGATCATACAATTGCATAGCATTCTGAGAAGTTGCCAAAAAACTACCTCCCGTCATTGTAGGTTCTCCCGGATTTCTAAGATACAAAGCATTTGTATACGTTTTCCCGTTTACATCAAGTGTTTCAGTAGGATTTGCTGTATTGATTCCTACTTTTCCTTTCTGGGCATTCAAAAATAATCCCAGACACATGATTATAGTGATATAAATTTTTCTTTTCATATTGTGTTTATTGAAGCCCTAAAGGCGTATTGGTTGAAACTCCTGAGTAAGCCGGTGAAGCGGATGCTGATACAGAACCATTGAAAGTTCCCCAATCTTTTACTAATGATTTTTCAAAAACATTCAATGTGAGCGTCCATGTTCCGTTTTGTGATGAAACAGTTCCTGCTCCTTTAAAACTTAAATTGATCGCATGGTATTTTTTCCCTGCTCTTGTTATCTGAGTAACTTCGGTAGAATAAGAGCCAAAAGATTTAGGCGTTGTTGTCATATTTGCCGCTGAAACCGCCCCTGTAAAAACTGCACCTGTAATTGCCACTACATATTTATCAGCATCTAATCCTGTATTGAGATTTACCACTTCATCCTGATTCACATTTCTCAATACAACATTATACATATTTACGGGCGCCACATTACGGAGCGATATATCCAACAGCTTTACTTTACCTACAGGTGAAGTATCTTTTGAACGGGTAAGAAGAAGATAATTTCCGCTTGCCTTTGTATTTTCAGTATCTATTAAATAGGACTCCACTAAAGTCTCCCCTTCTACATCTAAGGTTCCTTTAGGTGTATTTGTATTAATACCCACCTGAGCTTTAATGCCTAAAGAAGCAAAAGCCATCAGGCAGATCGCAATAATTTTTTTCATATAGTAATTGTGTTTTTTATTGAATTAATGGAGCTGCAGCCGCACCTGTGGTAGAAGTTCCAAGACTTTGGGTAGAATTAAAATCTTTAGCATATGACCGGTCAAATACCAACAGGTTAAGCGTCCATACTCCTGTAGGAAAAGAAGAATCCGGAGAAAACCCTTGGTAATCCGCTTTTAGTTTCCAGGTTCCCCCTGAAGAATAGGCAAAAATCTGAGGTACCGGTGTTAGCCAGTCTGCAGAATAAGTTCTGGTTGGCTGAGTAAATCCAAAAGAGGAAATCACAACAAGAAACTTATTTGAATTGATTTTAGTATCAAATTGATTAACCCAATCTTTATCTGTAGGATCACAGGTGACCTTGAATTGAACAAGATTAATCGGAGCCGGCGAATTAGGAACGAAAGAATCGTTGTATGCCGTAATTTTATTCTCTGGGGCCGGAGATTTAATAATGAAAGTATAATTCTCATCAGCACCTAGCTTTTCCATTGGTTTCTTGAAAACCATTCCAGACGTTTTCATTGTACCATTTACGGAGAGTTCTTTTTCAGGGGTTGTAGTATTAATTCCAACTTGTGCATTTAGGCATACTCCTCCCACCAAAAGAATCATCGAAATAATTTTTGTCATTGGGTTATGTGTTTATTTTAAAGTTTGTGTTTATAAATATTCCTAATTCCTAATATAATTCTTACATACATTTTTACGCTTAAACACATAAAATATCCGCACTCTTGAAGAAAATGCGTTAAATAAGAAAAATATAAAGTTTTATGGATTACTCAATTGATAAATTACAATAAACATGCCACAAGAAGTAAATTATATAACAGAAAGCATTTAAAAACAAACAAATACAGTCTTTATCCACACAATAGTGATAATTGCACTTCAGTAAAGTGCTATATAGAAGCAATGAAACAAGGATTTATAAAAATAAATATAATAAAACTGTTTTCAAAAATTAATTAAAACTCAAACGATAGGGAAAAAGAATATCGCCCATATTTTTATCTAGTGAAAATTGAAATATATCCGTAAGATATTTATTTTAGAGGCTGAAAATAGGGAAATAAAAAAGACTGCCTAAACAGCAGTCTTTATATTTTTATAAGTAATGTATTATACTTTTTCTACTTGCATGTAGCTAAGTTCCATTGGAGTTTTTCTACCGAAGATAAGAACTGAAACTTCAATTTTCTTTTTATCTTCAAGAATCTTCTCAACTGTACCATTGAATCCGTTGAAAGGTCCATCGATTACTTTAACGTTTTCACCTACTACATATGGAATCTCAACGTCGCTTGCAAATTCTGAAAGCTCATCCATTCTTCCAAGCATTCTGTTCACTTCTGATTTTCTCATCGGAACAGGATCACCTCCTTTCGTTAAACTTAAGAAAGAAATAACTCCCGGAATATTTTTGATAACGTGAGGAATCTCTCCCATCAGGTCAGCTTCAATCATCAAGTAGCCAGGATAGTAAGGTCTTTCTTTAGGAACTTTTTTACCGTTTCTAATTTGAATAACCTTTTCCATAGGAATAACCACTTGAGTAACATATTGCTCAAACCCCAGACGTTTGATTTCTGTCTCAATATAGTTTTTCACTTTATTTTCCTGTCCGCTGATAGCTTTCAGCACATACCATTTCAATTCGCTCATTATGGAAAATACTTTTTAATTAATTGAACAAGTTGATTAGTATTCCGATGATGTTGCTGATTGCTTTAGAAAACAATTCATCAACTCCAAAGGTAAATAATGCCAAAATCACTGTCGCAATAGTCACTACAATAGTAGATGACTGAAGGTCAGCCCACTTTGGCCATTCAACTTTATGTCTGAATTCGTTATAAGAACCTTTTAAAAAATCAACAAATGAACTCATAATTTATATTTGCACGGGCACAAGGATTCGAACCCTGATCAACGGTTTTGGAGACCGGTATCCTACCATTGGACGATGCCCGTAGATTAAAAAAGCTCCGTAAAGAGATTCCTTACGGAAGCTTTTTTTATTTTTAAGATAATTACTCGATGATTTCAGTAACCTGACCTGCACCAACTGTTCTACCTCCTTCTCTGATCGCGAATCTAAGACCCTCGTTAAGAGCGATTGGTTGTAACAATTCTACAGTGATTGTTAAGTTATCACCAGGCATTACCATTTCTACACCTTCTGGTAAGAAGATCTCACCTGTAACGTCAGTAGTTCTTACGTAGAACTGAGGACGGTATTTGTTGTGGAATGGAGTGTGACGTCCACCTTCTTCTTTAGAAAGGATATAAACCTCAGCTTTGAATTTTTTGTGTGGCTTAACTGAATCTTTCTTAGCGATAACCATACCTCTCTTGATGTCAGTTTTTTCAATACCTCTCAACAATAGACCTACGTTATCACCAGCTTCACCTCTATCTAGGATTTTTCTGAACATCTCAACCCCTGTAATTGTAGAAGTTAATTTTTCATCACCCATACCTACGATATCTACTGGATCACCAGTGTTGATAACACCAGCCTCGATTCTACCAGTTGCTACAGTACCTCTACCTGTAATAGAGAATACGTCTTCGATTGGCATCAAGAATGGCTTATCCTGATCTCTAACAGGTTGTTCGATCCAAGTATCAACTGCTTCCATTAATTCTTCAACAGTTTTAACCCACTTCTCGTCTCCGTTAAGAGCACCAAGAGCAGATCCTTGGATTACTGGAGAGTTATCTCCGTCATATTCGTAAGTAGATAATAAATCTCTAAGTTCAAGTTCAACTAGCTCTAAAAGCTCAGCATCATCCACCATGTCAACTTTGTTCATGAAAACAACGATTCTTGGCACGTTTACCTGACGGCAAAGTAGGATGTGCTCTCTAGTTTGAGGCATTGGTCCATCAGTTGCAGCACATACTAAGATCGCTCCATCCATCTGAGCAGCACCAGTTACCATGTTCTTAACATAGTCGGCGTGACCTGGACAGTCAACGTGTGCATAGTGTCTGTTTTCAGTTTCGTACTCGATGTGAGCTGTATTAATAGTGATACCTCTTTCTTTTTCTTCTGGAGCAGAGTCAATAGAAGAGAAATCTTTCTTCTCAGCAAGACCCTTGTTAGCTAATACACTACTGATAGCTGCAGTAAGTGTAGTTTTACCATGGTCAACGTGACCAATAGTACCAATGTTCAAGTGTGGTTTGTTACGATTAAACGTTTCCTTTGCCATGATTTAAAATTATTTATTTATTGTTTTTCAAATTTTCGGTGTGCAAATATAATGAATTTTTAAATACCAAAAACTTTTTATTAAAAAAACTTTCAATATTATCATCCAGTGAAGGACAAACCTTATATTTCAACGTATTGAGACTGCAAATTTACATAATTTTCCTGATTGAAAAAAACTTTCTGAAACCTTTTATGAAAAAGCCTGAAATACAGAATATTCCAGGCTTCGTTATGATATAAATGAAAGAATAATTACGCTTGGCGAAGTCTTTTTCTTCTATTAAAGATCCAGAAAATAATTGGGAAAATAAGCAATGTAAGTACAGTTGCTGTAATAAGTCCTCCAATAATTACAATTGCCAAAGGTTTTTGGGATTCCGACCCGATACCTGTGGATAAAGCAGCCGGCATCAACCCGATAGACGCCATAAGGGCTGTCATGATCACGGGTCTTGTTCTGGATTTCACTCCATTGAGGATAGCGGCATCTATATCCATCCCATCTTTTACATTCTGATGAAACTCTGTAATAAGTATCACTCCATTTTGTATACAGATTCCCAGAAGGGCAATCATTCCTACCCCTGCAGAGATCCCAAAATTGATTCCGGTAACATGTAAAGCTATAATTCCTCCAATTAAAGCAAAAGGAACGTTAGCCAATACCAGAAGAGAATCCTTCATATTTCCAAACAGGACAAATAATAAGAAGAAAATCATCAGAATACTTACCGGCACCACCTGAGCGAGTCTATGAGAAGCACGTTGTTGGTTTTCAAACTGACCTGTCCATCCTACGGAATACCCATCCGGAAGTTCAATTTCCGCTACTCTTTTCTGTGCATCAGCAATTGTCCCTCCTAAATCTCTATCCCGAATGGAAAACTTCACTCCTATATATCTTTTGATATTATCCCTATAAATAAACGCAGCACCATTATCTTTAACAATATTACTGATCTCTTTTAAAGGAATCTTTGCCCCGTCTTGTGTAGGCACCATCAAAGAAGCAATATCGTTCTCATCCATTCTGTACTCTTGGGAATAACGAAGACGGATTGGGAATTTTCTTTCTCCATCAAACATTTCTGAAGCTGTTTTTCCTCCGAAAGCCATTTCCAATACAGCCTGAGCATCTGCGGGCATTACTCCGTAAGCTGCCATTTTATCTCTATCGAGAACCACACTTACTTCCGGCTGACCGATATTTTTAATAATTCCCGGATCTTTCACTCCGTCTACATCTTTGATTTTTGTTAACACTTCATGCGCCAATTTATCCAGAGTTTCGAGATTATCACCATAAATTTTAATTCCATTCTCAGCTTTAAATCCAGCAACAGCTTCTGCCACATTATCTGAAATCGGCTGGGAATAGTTGAAAGTAATTCCTTGGTAACTTCTTAATTTTTTATCAATTTCATTAATTAATTCTTCATACGTAATTTTACGTTTCCATTCTTCCCTGGGCTTAAGGTTTACCGCAAACTGTACAAATCCGAATCCGTTCGGATCCGTACCATCATTACTTCGTCCTGTTTGTGCTAAAACATCAGTTACCTCAGAAAAACTCATAATGTCTTTCTTTAAAAGATCTGCTGTCTTCAATGATTCTTTTAATGACGAGCTCATCGGCATTTCTGCAGTAATCCAAAGTGAGCCTTCGTTAAGTTGTGGTAGGAATTCCGTTCCAAGAAATTTCCCGGAGAACAATGTCAGGGCAAGAAATGAAATAGCCACAATCATACTCATCTTTTTATTTTTGTAAGTAATATTAAAGCCTTTTAATACAATCCTGTCCCAAAAATTCACGAATGGATTATTCTTTTCTTTTACATTTTTATTTAAAAGAAGATGTGAGAGTACCGGAACTAAAGTTAATGTGAAAATCAAAGCTCCCATCAATGCGAACCCTAAAGTAAATGCCAGAGGTGAAAACATTTTTCCTTCTACCTTCTGGAATGAGAAAATTGGGATCAGGGAAGTGATAATAATCAATTTTGAAAAGAAGATCGCTTTTCCTAAACCGGTTCCGGTTTGCTTTATCCAACCTCCTTTTGCAAGCTTATTAAATTTCTCCATTCCATATTTATGGGCTTTATGATCCAGCATTACAAAGAGTCCCTCCACCATGACGACGGCTCCATCGATAATAATCCCAAAGTCTACAGCTCCCAATGAGAGCAAATTGGCACTCATTCCCGCAAGTTTTAAACATAAAAACGCAAATAACAAGGATAACGGGATGATAATAGAAACAATTAATGTTGTTCTCCAATCGGCCATAAAAATCAAAACGATTACCGTTACCAGTATAATCCCTTCAATCAAATTATGCATTACGGTACGTGTGGTAAAATCCATTAGATTATCACGATCATAGAAAGTTACCATCTTTACATCTTTCGGAAGAATCTTTTCGTTTAACTCTTTAATCTTCGCTTTTACGCCGACCAGAACTTCTCTTGGATTTTCCCCTTTTCTCATCACCACAATTCCTTCTACAGAGTCATCATGATGATTTAAAGCAGCCTGCCCTACTCTAGGCATAGAGCTTTCATGAACTTCTGCTACATTTTTTACTAAAACAGGATTTCCATTATCATTCTGAATGGTGATATTTCCAATATCTGTAATAGATTTCACTAAACCAATTCCTCTTACTACGTAGGCCTGCCCGTTTTTCTCGATGACGTCACCTCCTACGTTAAGGTTACTTTTGGTGACAGCATCGTATACCTGAAGCGGTGTCAGATTATATTTATCTAATGCTCTCGGATCAATACTTAACTCGAAAACTTTGTCTTGCCCTCCGAAAACGTTGATGTCTGCTACTCCCGGAACTCCTCTTAAAGCACGATCAATCACCCAGGTTTGCAAAGTAAGAAGCTTTCGGGAGTCTTTTGTTTTACTTTCCAGAGTATATCTGAAAATCTCTCCGGTAGGTCCGTAAGGAGGCTGTACTTCAGGATCTACCCCATCAGGAAGATTTATAGTTCTTAATTGGTTATTGACCTGATTTCTGGCAAAAGTATCATCTACCCCGTCATCAAACAGAATTTTAACGATAGATAGTCCAAACATAGTGGTACTTCTTACACTCGTTTTTTTCTGGACCGGACTCATCGCCAATTCGATAGGAGTAGTTACAAAACGTTCTACTTCTTCTGCGCTACGTCCATTCCACTGGGTAATGATCACAATCTGAGTGTTGGTAACATCCGGAAAAGCTTCAATAGGCATATTTTTGAAACTGATAAAACCGGAGACCGCCAGAATCGTTACCCAAATAAAGGTAAATGCTTTATTTTTTAATGAGAAAGCAATTATATTTTTAATGAATTTATTCATGATAGATTAAGAAATATTAGGTTAGCTGTTCAGGGAACGATAGATCAGCAGCTGATTATTCGTAATCACTTCCTCCCCTTCGGAAAGACCATCAGCGATATAAGTAATATCACCTACCTGCTTCAATACTTTTATTTCTTTAATCTTCACATCCGTTCTTGATTTAAAAACGACTACAAAACTTTTGTTATCATCAAAGATTACAGCTTTGGAGGGAACAGTCAACATTGTACTGTCTTCCACACTGGATACTTTTATGGTGGCTTTACTATCCGGGATCAATAATCCATTGGCGTTATCCAGAACCACTCTTGCCTGCATAGCATTTGTTTGCGGATCAATAATTTTAAATATTTTATCAATTCTGCCATCAAAAACCTTATCCGGATAAGAAAGGGTAGAAACCTGAGCTTTCATTCCCAGATTAATTTTATCAATATCAGATTCGTTAACATTCATAATCGCCCATACATTGGTTGTGTTAGCAACATCGAAAATATTATCACTTCTGTCGCTTCTCAACTGCATGTCTTTATTGATACTTTTCTGAACAATATATCCGCTGATTGGTGCTACAACACTATAAATATTTCCTTTATTCACATTATAAACCGTACTTACCGCAGTAGCTCTCTGCAATTGATCTTGTGCCTTTTGCAATTGGCTTTTCGCTTCAAGTACGTCTCTTTCCGTATTTAATTTTCCTTCGTATAGTTCTTTGGCAACCCGTAAATTGTTTTTGGCTACTACCAAATCTGTTTTCGCATCGCTTACGTCTTTTTGGATTTCTGCGAGTTCTGTACTTCTAATTGTTGCCAGAACCTGACCTTTTCTTACATAATCACCCAGTTCGACATTTACGCTCATTACATTCCCTCCTACCAGTGGATAGACATCAATATAGCTGTTTTTATCTGCTGAAATCTTTCCGTAAAAACTATATTCATTTTCAATATTCTTTTTTTCAACCTTTGCCATAGAAATAGACTTCAGCATGGTATTGCTAAGTTCAAAACCTTTTTTAGCCTGATTGGGTTTTTCCACCTCTTTTTTGGAGCAGGCCATTAATGATAGACCTATTAATATGGGAATAATATATTTTTTCATTGTTTTAATAGAAGATTTTCGTTTGTACTAGTTGATTAAGTTGTTCTGCCGAAAGCATAATTTGCTTTTTCATATCATAAATGTGTAGAACGCTTTGTTTGTAACTTTCCATAAAGTCGGTGAAATCAATAAGACTTACATTTCCCCTTTGAAAATTAGTTACAATACCATTGAACACAAGATCCATATTTTTAAAATCATGCGGCTTCAGCGTATAATATTGCTGATACTGGTTATTCCATGTTTTAAAAGTAGTATTGATTTGAGATAGTAGCTCTTCCTTTTGTCTTTCTTCATCTTTTTTACTTTCTTCAATCTGATATCCTGCTTTCATTTCATTTCCTTTATTTTTCTTCCATAATGGGATAGGTATTCCGAAAGAAACAGCCACTTGATTATCAAAAGCGGCACCTCGCTGAGTATACCGGGCTCCTACTGTTAAATCCGGTATATTGAGAGATTTCTGCCACTTAAGATTAAGCTGATTGCTTTCTGTTATTTTAATGAAAGTAAGATAATTGGTGTTATTTGCCAATGCTTTTTGTTGCAGGTCTTTAAGCTCAATCAAAGGTTGCCTATTGAATAATTGTTCCAGTTCTTCATCCGAAATAACAGGCTCTATATCCGTCTGGCTTCCGGTAAGAAGCTTCAAAGTTTCTTTTTGTTGAATAATGGCATTGCTAATTTCTGTCTTATCACTTTGTAATCCTATCACCAACGATTGAAGCCTCACTACATCTTTCAGTGAGACATTACCTTTTTTATTCTGGTTTTCGTAGGCATTAAGAAGATTGGTAATATATTTAAGCTGCAGATCAATATTTTCTTGTTTTTTTTCATCAAAAATAACACTGTAAAAAGTATTTCTCAATTGTGCTCTTAAGTCTATAACGAGTCCTTTAAACTGTAGTTCCGCAATCTCTTTGTTGGATTTGGCAAAAGCTATTTCATTTTTTCTTTTACCACCCAATACCAAAAGCTGATCGACACCAAATTCTTTTGCTCCAGTACCTCCTATATGAAAGACTTTATTATTTTCAGGGTCTAAAGCATTCAGCTCTACAGACAGATTAGGAAGATCCCATATTTTTGCCTGAATAATATCTGCTTCTGCCTCGCTGATATTATACTGCGCAGCAAGCAGCTGAAGATTGTTCTTCTGGAAAGCTTCTTCACATTCCAGAAGAGACATTTGCTGTTGTGCCGCCGCGAATGAGGAAATGGCCAGGCACAGCACTGCAATTCTGTTCATTATTTTTTCTTTTTAAATTACAAAATTGCTTTGATGTGATTAAAAGAAACTTAAAGTATCCTTAAAAAAAAATTAAAATCTCCTTAAATACTAAGGTTACAGCTCAATTAAATTAAGTTTTAATAGAAAAGTTTTTCTCCATTATTTGAATTTTCATATAAAATTTAAGCCAAATTTCTCCCAAAAACTCAGGCAATTTGGAGCAAATGAAGAATATTAATAGGATTATTTTTTGAAAAATACACTGAATTTATTCAGAGAGTCGGCGGGAGAAGAATAAACTACTTCTGCATCATGGTATTCAAGAATTCTTTTTACAATTCTTAGACCGAGCCCTGATCCTGATATATTTTGGGAGTTATCCCCTCTTGTAAAAGCTTCAAATAATTTAAGCTGTTCTTTTTCCGGTATGACATTCCCATGAGAAATTACATCTACAGTAAGACAATCATTGATTTCTGTGATCAGAACGTTCACTTCTGTATTGTCTGAATACAACGCTGCATTTTTAAACAGATTAATAAAAACGATAACTAATAATGACTGAATCCCTTTTATGGTGAGCAATGCATTTTCGGACGTTTCTTCGGTAATTAAAAAATCAAGCTTAAGATCCGGATAGCTTTTTTCCACCGCTTCAAAAGCTTCAAAAATAACTTCATCAATCCTTACCTCTTCATAAATACTCTGAATATTTTCTTTATCAAATTTGGTAAGCAGTAATAATGAATTGGTTAAATCCGACAACTGATAAATATCGCGTTGAATTTGTTGCAGAGAAGATAATGTCTTAGGAGAGTGTTCTTCAAATTTGATCAGATTCTCCAGCTGAAAAGACATTCTTGTGATAGGAGTACGGATTTCATGCGAAGCACTTGCCGTAAAATCTTTCTGAGACTGAAATACATCATTCAATCGGGCAATCATGGTATTAAAAGAGTTGGCCAGAACACCCACTTCATCATTTGAATGCTGAACGGGAATTTGCGTGGTTAATTTATGAGCTGTAACTTCAGAAATTTCTTTATTCAGATCTTCCAGTGGACGAAGAAATTTTTCCACAAAATAATAGCTAAAAAATCCAATAAGAAGGGTACTCATTACATAAGATAGGATTAAAAGATACTTAAGATAAACCAATTTTGATTTTCCATTGGTATCGAAAGCACTGGTAAGAATATAATAATCTTCTCCATTGATGTGACGCAGTGCTGCATAAACTTCCGGAACCGTTTTTTCGGTATAGATAATTTTTTTCTTGTCCAACTCTTTAAGCATTACGCTATCCCATGTAACGTTCCGATCTTTAATGGTACTATAAATAAGTTCTTTTTTTGCATTGAAAATTAAAATCTTCTCATTCAAAAGAATGTTATCTGAATTTTCATTAAAAAAAACAGGTGCTTCTTCTTCAAAGTCCTTTGATTTTGAGATGAAATGAGTAGTAAATTCGAGTCTTTGTCTAAACCTTTCTTTGAATTCTTCTCGCCTAAAATCATTAAAAGATAGATAAATAACCGCCATCACCATTCCAAAGAGCAATGAAAAGGCAATACTGATCGTTAAAGCAATCTTTCTTTTTAAAGACATTATTTATAATGGACTTAGATAATAACCGAAACCGGAACGGGTATGGATTAATTTTATTTTAAAATCTTTATCAATTTTCTTTCTTAAAAAATTAATATAAACTTCTACTGTATTGGTATTGGTGTTAAAATTGTGTTCCCAGACATGTTCAGTAATTTGCTGTTTTGAAACCGTTCTTCCCTGAGCTTCCGCCAGGTATACCAACAATTGAAATTCCTTTAAGGTAAGCGTTATTTCATTTCCACCCCGATATACCTTCTGTTCTGTTTTATTGATAATAAGATCGTCAATTCTTATAATATCCTGATCTGATGTATCGGCAGGTGCTTTCCTTCTCAACAATGAATTGATTCTTAAAAGCAATTCTTCAAACTGAAAAGGTTTCACCAGATAGTCATCTGCAAGCCTTGTAAATGCATCTTTTTTATCTGAAATATCTCCGTAGGCAGAAATGATGATGATAGGTGTATTTTTATCAAAAGAACGAATTGTTTGACAGACATCCAGTCCATTTATTTTTGGGACATTAATATCCAGCAGATAGAGATCATAATTATTATTTTTAATCTGGCGAAGAAAAGTCTCTCCGTCATAGATTTTATCACAGTTAAAACTATTGGATTCTAAAAACCTGCAAAGTTCAGCAGACAGAATGAGATCATCTTCTAATAAAAGAATATTCATCAAAATTTATTTTACACGAATTTAGTCATTTTTTTGTCTATCAATCCCATTCCCTTTGTAAAAGATGCTACCTCCATGACATTAATCCTGAAATTTCAATAAGAAACAGGTTATAGAATATAAAAAAAAAAATTAAAATAAAAAACAATTATATCACACAATAAAGATTTAAATTGCACACTAAAAAATATAGATTTAAAATATCATTCTACATCATAAATTAATATAAATAACTATAAACGTGTAAATTGATATAAAAAAATAGAAATATATTTAAACCTTAACAACACAATTATTCTTTATGGAAAATTTATTAAAATTCCCCATGATCAGCGGTGATCATGACGTAGAAATTATGGCTGATAACACAGCAAACTTCACCAGCTCGGGACTTGAGCTTCATGGTAAAATCGGAAATATTACACAGGAAACTTTTATCCGTTTCGAAGAAATTACACTACCTCCTGATGCGGAAATTATTAATGCCTATTTAGAATTTAGCGGAAGAGACAACAGTACTGTCGGATCTGTAATAACAATCAGAGGAGAAATAGGAAACTCTAGTCCTTATCCCGCATCAACAGCCCCTACTACAGGAGCTAATCTTAAAGCAAGAAAATATACTGAGAAAAATGCAGTATGGACTACAGATAAGGTAGTTGCTTCTCAAAAATATACCAGCCCGGATCTTAAAGACGTACTTAAGGAAATGCTTCCCGATAGTGTTAGTAAAGCTAAGCTGTCTTTCAGAATTACAGGAAACGGACAGGGAACCTTCACCATGCATTCATTCAATGGAAATCAAGGCTTAGCTCCTACCTTATATATTAAATATTCATCAAAAGTTAATGTTTCAAAAACTCCTGTATCAACCGGAAGTGATGACGCCAGAGAAAAAACAACCGGAGAAATGACTCTAACCTATAATAATCTGGATTTGGGGGGACGCCCGGATGTTAAAAATAATGCTTTCCGTTTTCAAAACATTCAAATTCCTAAAGATGGAGAAATAACGGATGCTTACCTTGAATTTTATGCATATGGAGTGAGTTCGGCATCCAATATCGAAATTTATTTAGAAATTGGAAATGCAGCAACTTATTCTACAAACACCAAAGATATTACTTCAAGAAAATACAACTCCCAAAAGGTAATATGGCAGGCAGCAGCCACTACAAAAGATAGAATGCCCTTGCGGACTCCTAATTTAAAAGCGCTTATAGTAGAAAATCTATGGAGAGGATGGGAATCCGGAAACAGCTTAGCTTTCAAACTAGTAGGATTAAGTTCCAACAGCGGAACCAAAGTATGTTCATTTGAAATCAATGACACCAACTATATTCCTAAACTGATCATTGAATCTTTACAGGCTGATGGTGATTCTAAAAAGATCGACGGAATATATGATCCGGCTTTAATGACTGAATTATATATCAACGAAATTGCCCCTCAGGGTACAACTGATGAAAGCAGAGATTGGGTAGAGCTTTATAACGATCATGATCAGCCGCTGTATATTAGAGAAGGAGTATATTTATCCAACAAAAAAAATAATAAAACCCTTTATGAAATTAAAAATACGGTTATTCCAGCGAAAGGATATGCCATATTTATTGCTGATAAAACTCCGGAATTAGGTGATGATCAGCTCAATTTTAAAATAGACAATTCAGGTGGAACTTTATTCCTTTCCAGATCAGCCAATGGAAAAATTGTTGAACAAGATAAAGTGACATATCCTGAAATTCCTTTCAATCAAACTTATGGCAGACTTACGGATGGTAAAGGAGAATTTGCTATTTTCATCAACTCAACCTATAAAACTTCCAATGAAAAAGGATTTTTAAGGCTGGAAACCAGTGTAAGCCACACCAGAGGAGTTTATCCTACCGGATTTGAGCTTTCGATTATGGCTCCGGAAGGCAGTACTATAAAATATACACTGGATGGCTCTTTCCCTTCAGAAAAAACTGGTACAATCTATACAAAACCTATCTCTATTCAGAAGACTACCGTTGTTAAATATTATGTTTTTGATGCTAAAGGAAATAATTCAGGAGTAATTGCTCATTCTTATATCTTACAAGACAATTACAAGAATGAAAATTTTCAATACAAAGCCAATATTACTTCCGAAGAATATGCTCAAGGGTTACTACAAATTCCAATCATTTCTATTTCAGCCCTTAATTCAAGTCCTTATCTTCATTTTCAAGCTGTTGTTCCACCAACTTATCAAAGAGTATCATTTGAATATATTGACAGTAATATTAATCCCGGAAATAAAAACTTTTACAGCAATGCCGGCATCAGGCCTTTTGGTCAGGAAAGTATTGCCTTTACAGCCAATCAGGGATTAAAATTTAAATTCAACAAAGACTGGGAAGTTAAAAAAGCCAATTACAATTTTTTTGATCCTATAGAAAATGATCCGAATCCACCTTCCAATAAAATTAATTCATTAGAGCTTAAAGAAGGTCAGGATGGACCATCCCGAATGGTTTTTAACACCGGCATTATGAGATATAGTGAAAAGATCGTCATGAACCTGAAAAAAGAAATGGGGAAATATGCACTTTGCACCAAATATATTCACCTTTTCATTAATGGAAAATACAAAGGAGTCAGAACCATGAGGGATGATTTCAATGAGCAGAATATTGAAGAGTATTTTTGTGATGATGGTAAAAACTACACCAAAATAAACTTCCAGGATGGAGGAATGTATATCTATGGTCCTGCCCCCGGAGCTGTAAAAGATGGAGACGGTGAATTATGGAGAAAAATAAAAAAAGCAGCGGTAACTGATAAAAATCTACAGGCTTTTAAAGAGCTGGTAGATCTTGATGACTTAATCAAGTATCAACTTATGAACATGATTACCGATAATGAATATGAGGCAGTAGCCATCGTTCATAATCTTGCTCCGCAATTTATGAAAGCAAAGTTTATCATTAATGACACAGACGGATCATTCTTTGGCGGCTATGCGTATTCTACTTCAGAAAAAACATTACCTCCTATCGGATTTTTTGGTGGCGGTGGTAATTATAAGTTTAAATGGGATAATTATACGGTAGCATTAGCAGGACCCGGTCAGCTGTTCGGTAGTTTTATAGGAACTAAAACAGATCCTAAAACAGGTAACTTAGAATTCAAAACATTGGTGAAAGATGCCGTGTTAAAATATATTGGTCCGGCTTCAGGTGATTTCCAAGGAAAAGAAGGTGCTCCTTTATCTGTAAAAAACATCCAAAAACATATGATCAACAATGTCAAAGAATTGGATCTTGTGTATAAAATAGATGCTGCATATTTGGGATATCGTAACATACCTAAAGTATATGACGATTGGAAAAACATAGATCACCCGAGAATTCTTACTCAGGTATCTGAGAGAGTTGAATACAATTTAAAAAAATGGCTTGAATATAATTTAGCCCATACCTTCTCTGCTCCAACAATTCAAACAGAATTCAAGATTACAGAAAAAAACACAATATCAATTATTAACCCTAACGATAAAAACAGTAAAATTTATTACACCATCGATGGTAGCGACCCTATGGGAAAAGATGGCAGTATTTCACCTAGCGCCCAATTATATACTTCAAAATTTTCATTGTCTGAAGGGGATTATACTATTACATCCAGAGCTTTTTCACCTAATAACTGGGGACCTATTGCTTCAAAATCTGTAAAAGTAATCTCCGATAAAAAAGGAAAATTTGTTATTTCGGGTATTAATTACAAACCGGAAGTTAATGCCGATGCAGAATTTCTATTGATCACCAATGCAGGGGCCGGGCATTTGGATTTATCCGGATATGCAATATCAGATGCATTTACCTATACTTTCCCAGAAGGAATAATATTAGAAAGTGGTAAAACATTAATGCTGGCCAAGAATATAACTCTGATTACCGGATATCCTGACTTAAATAAACATCAATGGACAAGCGGAAATTTAAGCAATGATGGAGAACCTATTACTTTTATGGACAAAGCCGGAGCTATTGCAGATAAGGTAACTTATAGTAAGAAAGCTCCATGGCCCGCTACAGCTAATGGAAAAGGACATTATCTTAAATTAATTCATCACGACCTTGATAATGAACTTCCGGAAAGCTGGGAAGCAGTACCTATCAACTCTTAAACTATTATTCAATGTATTTACAGCCGGAATTCTTTTCCGGCTTTTCTTATGTTTAAATGATAAGAAGTAAACAGGTGGAAAGCACAATATCGGCTTATTCCGGATTAAGCGCAAAAGTTGTGGAGAATTTGAATTTTATATTAAATACAAAGAAAAACGACGATAAAAAACGGATGGACTTGAATGGGTAATATTTAATTGACCTAGGAAGCAGAAGCGTTAAAAAAATTGAGATTGGATCCGTTAAAAAATTTCCACTGTTTGAGCATGGCTGGAATTTTGAGTCGAAGAAGAAGGGTTTGACTCCATGCGAGTTTGGAAATTTTAGGAGTCAATATCAATTTTTAGCGGATGATTCCAGTCTTGAATTTTTGTATACTTTTGTTTTAAGACAAAAGTATAAATAAGAAAATCATACTTTTCAATTCACATTCATGCATTTCTATGTTGCCACAACTTTTGGGACTGATCCCTTATTCCAATTGTTAAAAGACACAGAAAGTAACAAGCACTATCCATATCTCTAACAAACAAATTAAACGGCTATTTACACAAATATCTGCGACACCCTAATGATCTGAGAAAGTAAATGAAAGAAATCCCATTGAGACTTTATAATGATAAAAAAATTAGGACAAAAAAAATCCCGAAAGAAATTCGGGAAAATCGAGAGCCAACTACGGGACTTGAACCCGTGACCTCTTCCTTACCAAGGAAGCACTCTACCGCTGAGCTAAGTCGGCATCAACTAAAAAAATCACACTAAAAGCGTGATTTTTATTGAGCGGAAGACGGGGGTCGAACCCGCGACATTCAGCTTGGAAGGCTGACGCTCTACCAACTGAGCTACTTCCGCAATTTTGTTTCCAAAACTATTGGTAAACGCTGTGCAAAACTAAGAACTTTTATTTAATCTTGCAAGTTTTTTTTCTAATATAAAATGTGGGGAGAGCAGGATTCGAACCTACGAAGCCGAAGCAACTGAGTTACAGTCAGTCCCATTTAGCCACTCTGGAATCTCCCCTCATGTTTATATTAAATAGAGCCTCCAGAGGGATTCGAACCCACGACCCCGAGATTACAAATCACGTGCTCTGGCCAACTGAGCTATGGAGGCATTTAATACTTAGACTGAAGGTGATTGAGAAACTCTACTCTACACATTTCAGTGTTAAAAAAACCACCGGTTAAAGTGATTTTTGTTGAGCGGAAGACGGGGGTCGAACCCGCGACATTCAGCTTGGAAGGCTGACGCTCTACCAACTGAGCTACTTCCGCAATTTTGTTTCCAAAACTATTGGTAAACGCTGTGCAAAACTAAGAACTTTTATTTAATCTTGCAAGTTTTTTTTCTAATATAAAATGTGGGGAGAGCAGGATTCGAACCTACGAAGCCGAAGCAACTGAGTTACAGTCAGTCCCATTTAGCCACTCTGGAATCTCCCCAAAAGTTTATATTTTATGAGCCTCCAGAGGGATTCGAACCCACGACCCCGAGATTACAAATCACGTGCTCTGGCCAACTGAGCTATGGAGGCAAATATAAAAAAGAATTCAAAAGATCGCTGTTCCTTTTTTGCGAGTGCAAATATAGAACGGATTTTTTGAATTCTCAAATTTTTTATAAACTTTTTTTAACTTTTTTTCTTACGCCATTTCTTTTTTCTTGATTAGTAGCTTTTTAGCAGTATCAACGCAAAGGTCCAAACTTTCTTCAAAACTTGTAGTTGTCTTTTTTACTACGATATCATCTCCTGGAACCGCCAAAATAATTTCAGCCGTTTTATTCGCTTTATCTGAATTATTTTCCACTTTCAAAAAGACTTTACATTCTTGAATTTTGTCATAGAAGGTGTCTAATTTACTTACTTTTTTGTCGATGTGTGTCTCTAGTGGTTCGTGAGGAGTTAAACCAATTGATTGTACTGAAATCTTCATAATTCTTCTTTTTTTGATGCTCGAGGGTGAGCCTGATTAAACACTTTTTTCAATTGTTCAATATTAGCATTCGTATAGACCTGAGTACTGGCAAGACTGGAATGCCCTAATATTTTTTTTACTTTGGAGATCTCCGCCCCATTATCCAACACATGAGTAGCAAAGCTATGCCGAAGGATATGAGGACTTCTTTTTTCTTTTGTTGTTATAAGACTAAGGTACTTATTAACTACCACATAAACAAATTTTTCATTGAGTTTTTTCCCTTTCTTATTCACAAAAAAATATGATTTAAATTCTGCCTGTGGATTTCTTATTTCCAGATAACTTTTAAGAAGTTCAGACAAGTCTTCGGAAATAGGAATTACCCTTTCTTTATTCCCTTTTCCTATTACTTTTAATTCATTCTCATCTATATTAACGTTCTCAAATATCAGGCCACAAAGTTCAGCTTTTCTTATACCGGTCTGATAAAGCACTTCTATGATACATTTTTCCAGCACATCATGCATCTGTTCAAAGACTCTTTCATTGAGATCCGTCATTTCCTCTTTAGACATAGGAATTTGCTTCTCTGCGTAAAATTTCAGGGAAGAAACTCCTTCAGTAGGAGAAACCTTAATTTCCCCTATTTTTAAAAGAAAAAGATAAAAACTACGGAGTGAAGATAATTTTCTATTGATACTTCTTTTAGAAATATTATTTTCACTCAGGTCTACAATAAAATTTCGGATTATTTTTTTGTCAGCTTTAGCGATATTCTCAGAAGATTCTGTTCGGAGATAGAAATGAGAAAAGTCTTCAAGGTCTTTTTTATAGCTTGTAATGGTGTGAGGAGAATACCTCTTTTCGAATTGTAAATATTCTAAAAACTTTTCAAACATCGTTCAGGTATAAAAACAAAAATTCACTTCTCAAATATAAGAATTTAAGAAGTGAATTAATATGTGGTTAAGAAAAATTCTTAAGCCTGCTCTTCTTTGCTAAGTGCTCTTTGTTTGTAAGCCGCTTTTAGTCTAGCTTGTCTTAACGTTACTGAAGGCTTAATAAACTGTTGTCTAGCTCTTAATTGACGAACTGTACCAGTTTTATCAAATTTTCTTTTATATTTTTTTAATGCTCTGTCGATGGATTCCCCATCTTTTACTGGAATTATTAACATATTTTACATCTCATTTTGGATTGCAAAAGTACTTTTTTTTTCATTAACTACAAAATATTTCTCAAAACTTTTTTTCTAAAATCACGAAAGTTCCACATTTAATTGAATTTAATGTAAAAAATTAGATTTTTTTTAAGAAAAAAGAAATACATCAACCAGCATCCCCTTTACAACATTACCATTTACATAACCACCTCATTATCAATGTTTATAAAAAAAATATATTTGCAAAACACAACAATTAAATCGATGAAAAAAAAACTACTCTTATATTTCATTATCTTCTTGTTTTGCATCAATAACAAGCTTTTATCACAAACATATCAGTTAACCGGCAACCCTGTGAACACAACAGGATGGACTATTGTTCCCAGTACAATTGTAAGCGGAGACTTTGTCAGGCTTGTAAACGACCAAACCAGTCAATCCGGAGCCATAAAGCTGAATGATCCTATTAATTTGAAGTATTGTGATAAATGGAGGGTTGAATTTGATTTTAGAATTGACGGAAATGGTACCTCAAACTACGGAAGAGGTGATGGTTTCGCCTTTTGGTATCTTGCAAATCCTCCTATCACCAGTCAGGGAGGATCGGGGTTAGGAATTCCACAGAATGCAGTAGGACTTATGGTAGGTTTTGATATTTACAACAATACTACCGGCAGTGCAATGAGCAAAGTACACCTTGCTTACGGCGTAGTACAAAACACTACGAACACCAATAATATAGAATTTTTTAACACCACAGGGAGTTCGTTCCACTCACCCGATCTCAATTCTACACAACCCTTTGTAGGTACTAATTATAAACACGTAGAAGTAACAGGTCAAATAGACCCCGCAACCCCTGCCAACTGGATCATTACAGTAAGGATTGATGGCAATACCATCACGTCTCAGTCATTTGCACCTTCAGGAAATGCAGCAAATATGACACAGGGATATTTTGGATTTTCCGCATCCACAGGAGCAGCATCAGCAAGAAACTCGATTAAAAATGTGAAAATTTACACAGACAAAGTTCCGGTTCTTCAAAGCACGATTACAAAATCTTTCTGTCCGGGAACCAACTCGATAGATCTTACATCATTCAACGCTCAACTTACTTCCAATCCTAATAATTATATTTTCACTTATTATATTCAGGGAAGCTCAACGCCTATTGCCAACCCTACTAACTTTCAATTTAGCTCAAATACAACGATCATCGTTTCCATTAAAGATTCGACACAGCTCTTATGTGACAATTCCGACAGCAAAATACAACTCAATATCACCCCTGTTTCTACCCCTACGATCACAGCTTCCTCCTCTACTATTTGCTATGGAGGAAATATAACTTTGACATCCGATCAAACTACAGGAAACATTTGGTCCAATGGAGAAACAACACCTTCTATCTCTGTAACAAATCCCGGAACCTATACCCTTACCAACAACTCAACAGGATGTACCAGTTCCCCGGCTTCTATTACGATTACAGGAGAATCAGACCCGAACGTCCAAATCACAGGAAACCAGACATTATGTGAATCCCCCACACAGATTACGGCTTCTTCAGCAGGTACAGGAAATACTTACACCTGGTCAAACGGAACATCAGGAAACACAATTTCAGTATCTGCGCCGGGGACTTATACCGTAACGGTAAAAACTCCGACGGGATGCCAATACCAGAAATCTGTAGATATTGTCCAGGGAGTGATTCCCGTTGTTCAAAATTCCAGCTTAAGCCAATGCTCCAGCTCAACAACAGCAACATTCAATCTTACCTCAGCTCAAAACAGTATTTCTTCAACTCCAGGAGTAAGTTTTGATTATTATATATCGCAGGCAGATGCCGTTGCAGGAAACACCAATACTATTGCTAATCCAACGGCTTATGTATCAGGAAATGCAACCATTTATGTCAGAGTAAAATCTTCTGCACCGTGTTCAAAAGTTGCAGAACTGCAACTTAATGTCAACGTAAATCCCGTTCCTTTTATTACTGCTTCTGCCCAGGCAATATGTGATGGCTCCAGTGTTACTTTAACTTCCAGTCTACCAACAGGCAATACCTGGTCAACAGGAGCTACAACATCATCTATTACCATCAACACTCCCGGAACATATACTTTAACCAATAGCAATGGATCATGCACAAGCAACGCTGTAAGTATAACGATCACAGCAAGCACTAACCCCAATCTTCAGATTACAGGAAACACAACGTTTTGCCAAGGATCTTCTACCACATTAACTGCCACAGCAACAGGCACAGGGAATACTTTCTCTTGGTCTAATGGTCTAAATACCAATACAAATACGATTACAACCCCAGGAACTTACACTGCAACGGTGACAACAGCTACAGGATGCCAATATCAAAAATCAGTCACTGTGGCAATGGATCCTTCAATTATCATCAACATAGCTACACCTGCAGAAATCACCTGTACAACTTCACAAGTTACTTTAAACGCCAGCACTTCCGTTTATCAACCCGGAGCTACATTCTTATGGACAGCAACAGGTGGTGGAAACATTGTTTCCGGAGGAAATACCCTTACTCCAACCGTCAATAATGGAGGAAATTATACGCTCAGAATTACCAGTGCGACTCCGAATGGATGTGTACAACAGTCATCAGTTACTGTTATAAGAAATACGACCTCACCAACTGTTATACTTTCATCTCCTAAGCTGACCATTTGCAGAGGAGAATCTGTTACGATAACAGCAAGTGGAGCGACAACCTATGTATGGGCATCTCTTCCCGGAACAGGAAACACACAAACAGTAAGTCCTAGTAGTGCTACCACATATTCTGTAACCGGCACCGGAGCCAATGGCTGCACATCAACCGCCAATATTACTATTAATGTCGTCCCTGAAATTGTATCAACATTACATGATATCGAAATTTGTCAGGGAGACACAACCATCCTGGATGCAGGACCGGGAGCCAATTACACATACCTATGGAACAACGGAGCCACTACACGTACTATTAACACAAACACTGCAGGAACTTATACTGTAACCATAAATAATGGATATTGCTCAAAAACATTTAGTTCGAAGGTTTCATATATCCCAACTCCACAAATTCTGGAAGTGATTTATAAAGATCCTGTTTTAACCATCATTGCGAAGAATAGCGGAGTTACACCACTTGAGTATTCCATTGACGGTGGAGTAACATGGCAGTCTTCTAATATCTTCCAGGTACTCAGAAACACAAAATACTCTATTTCTGTAAGAAACAAAGGGGTAAACTGTTCTTCAAACACAGAATATTACACTTTCTTTATGGCCAATGTTATCACTCCTAATAATGATGGAATTAATGATGTAATCGATTTTACCACCATTAGTAAATATGGAAATTTTGAGGGAAATATTTTTGACCGATACGGAAAATCTATTTTCAAAATCAGTATACAGACCCCTGTATGGGATGGAAAATACCTTGGAAACCCTTTACCTACCGGAACTTACTGGTATAAATTATCATGGGAAAACCGAATTACCAAGAAACCTGAGGAATTATCCGGGTGGGTCCTTTTAAAAAACAGAGACTAAAATTTAAATGAGGTTGTCTCAAAAAAATCAAACAATTAACTTTTGAAATAGCCTCACTTTTTATTATTGATTGAAATCACAATTTGACAAAATCATTATTATTAAAAAAAGCCATAAATAATATTAAAGGTATTTAAACAAAATATTTTATCTTTGCATTCACTTTATTCATGGGGTTGACTGGTTTCGACAGCAAGACCAATGGGTAAGTAAGCATGCAGAGAACCGTAGCGCGATCTCTATAATCCCTTGCTACAAAATTTTAACTGGCAACGAAGAGTTCGCTCTTGCAGCTTAATATCGAAGTATAGTAGATTCAAGCGTTTTCCCGAAGATTTTAGTAAGGAAGCAAGATATTCCACAAATGCTCTGTTCTGCGGCATTTGAGTCTGGGATATAGGAATGCGGAAATAAGGCTGTAGAAGCTTCGGCTACAGCACGAAAATTTTAGAAGATAAGCTGAAAGTTGGGTGTCTGCTCTCTGCTTTCAGTCGAAAACCAATAGTAGAATAAGCATGTAGAAAGCTTATGTATTGCTTGTTTGGACGAGGGTTCGAATCCCTCCAACTCCACTAAAAGAGACTTAGATACTAAGTCTCTTTTTCATATCTACTGTTCATCAAAACTGCATCATCCAATTATTAAGGTCTTCATCTGATGGAATATTCAATTGTTTTCGTAATCTATTTTTCTTGGTTTCAATTCCTCGAATAGTCAAGTGATTATAATGAGCAATTTCTTTAGTAGAGAAATTAAGACGAAGCAATGCACAGAATTTAAGTTGTCCTGAGGTAAGAAAAGGATAGGTTTCCGATAGTTTTTTATAGAATTCCGGATAGATTTCTTTGAATCTGGAAAGAAATGCAGGATCATCAGACTTCGCCAATTGAACAACTTCCTCAAAAGCATCATTCACTTTATCTTCCAAACTGGAAATCATTACTTCTTTTTGTTGCTTTTCTTTTCTTTCCTTTTGATAACGCTTAAAATATCTTGTGGCATAAGATATAATAATAAGCAATATAACTAAAACACCTCCTAATATGAGATAAAACCGATTGACTTGTTGTTTATTTTTTTCATTGGTCTGTATGGATTCTTTATTGACAGCTTTCTTTTCTGCATTACGCAAGCTGTCATCCAGTCTTTTGTATTTATTCCTATACAACAAAGAGCTTTTGTAATCCTTTTGTTTTTCATAAACAAGAGCAAGATTATCATAAATATCTTTTAGCTGATAGGGTCTTGTACTAAGTTGGGTCATAGATAAAGCCTGTTTTAGATAAAAGAGAGCACTATCTTGTTTATTCCCTTTATAGTAGAAAAGTCCGATATTACTAGAAATGAAACCTAAGTTTGCCGTATCTTTTCTTAAAATCGATAGTCTCATTGCCTTTTGGCTGTAAAAAAGTGCTGAATCAAGCTGATTTACATCTGAAAAATAACGCCCCATATTAGAATACAATGAAAACAATGGTACTTCTTTTTTTTCCTTGTCTTTCATTTTTTCATACCATCTCAAACTTTCCCTAAGATAAGCCAACGTACTATCATCAGAAGACATTCCCATTTCACCTCTAAGAATCACCAAATCACTAAATAACGATCCTTTTCCTACAAACAAATCATCTCCTTTTAATTTTGAAGCTTTATCTAGTGCTTGCTTAAACAAGTTTTCTGCCTTATTATAAATCCCTAATTTCATATAAGCTACAGCTCTCATACGAATAGCAAGCATTTCAAAAAAAGGATCATCAAGCTCGCGTGCATAATCCTCCAGTGGTACTGAATATTCTATTAACTTTTCATATTCTCCAAGATCAAGATACACTACGGTAACACGATACATTGCTCGCATTTTTTCTTTCTCATAACCTCTTTTATCTGCAATATCAACATATTTAAAAAGTTGTTTTAAAGCTTCCTTTTTATTTGGCATATTAAAAGCAGCAATTTTCCCCAAACTGTCTATTTGTTTGGAAGTATATTTTTGTCCTGAAAAATGCACAGAGATAAAAATTACAAAGAATAAAAAAAGTATTTTTTTCACCAGTATATCTATTTGTGTTTTTATGATTTTAAGCAATTCAAAAAAAATACCATTTTCAAATGGAACCCATATTGTCTAATATGCAAAACAATCTGAAAGTCAAATAGAACCTTTCAAAGATTCATCCATTTTACGTAAACACTCCTCATCCATATATTGTAACACAAAAGTTCTGGTAATTATTTTTCCTATGGTTTTGCTCTCAATAAAAATTAAGAATTTCTTTGTGATCAATTCTATTTTTATAGAATGAATTTCCGTAATAGGAATCTCTACCTGCCTATAAAATTGCGGAAAAAACCTTCCACCCATCGGATGATATTCTTTTATACTCAATACCATTTCAGAATTTTCCATTTCAATATATCTCAGATTAAGAAAAAGAAACGATGCAAAAACAATTAATATAAAAATAGTCAATCGAATACTATACAAATAGATAGAATTAACATAAAACAGACATGATATCACCAAAATAAACAACCCCAACATAATACTGAAAATATAAAAGTACATCCAGAAATTAATCTTCTTTTTATTATCAATTTTGATCATCTTTTTTATTCGGAATTAAAAATAGCAGCCACCAAGGCGACTGCTATTCAAAGAGCCCCTGAATAAGAGTTCATGGAAAAACACAAAACACATATCACTATCGACGTATTTAGAAAATGAAAAATATGATTCGCTTTGATCACATTTTTCATTTTATTTTCGTTTTGATGATACAGAATTAATGAACCACTTTTATAAAATCCCCAGTTCTATATAACGCACCTATCGGTAATCCCGCAGAAACCGCTGCTGCATTATCTGCATATTCATTACACCCTTCAATGATTGCAGGGGTAAGGTCCGAAGCCTGCTTTACAATATGAATTTGTGCAACAGGTGTATTGATCCCAACCCCAATTCTTCCTTCAAAATAATTTTTAGTATCCGATCCCTGTGAATATAAATTATAAGCGTTAGCTGCAGTATCTCCGGTAAAACGGTATCGACTTATGAAAAGTCCAAAAGAGTTCTGAATATTTTTTGTCCCGTTATTATTACCGGTAGTAATAGCCAATCCAGTTAATCTGGAAATATTATAATTCCCGGACCCTATAAAATCAGTATAAGAACTCATTACCTCTATAGATGCATTTGAATTAAAGGTACCGGTAATATTAGGGGCAAATTGAGTAATAAATCCTCGAATCTGAGGAATGTTAAATATCCCATTTCCATTCAATCCAATATTACTTTTATAACCATACAACCAATTAACATTTGCTGTATTTCCATTAAAAGCAGAGACAAGGACGTTCGTATTAATACCCCGCATATCACTCGTCGATAAATTCCCTGAAAGCGCCATACCAGTTGTACCGGAAGACATACCAAATACATACCCACCACCATTTACAGCATTATCCACCATTTGTGTAGAGATTCCTATCTTATCTCCTCGCTTATTTGAGGTCAGTATATTTTGAATACCATGGGAAGTTCCTGCTGTTCCCGAGGTATTATTTTCATAAACAGAAAGATTACCAACAGGTATTACTCCCGGATCAAATCCAACAGCGACTTTCCCTGTTTGATAAATATTCTGAGTATTAGCAGATGCCTGGGTGTTTGTCCCTGAAACATTCCAAGGCTCCTGACCTCCGCTTGTCAAAGCTTTCCATACACTACCATCAAAGTAATAATACCCGACAGTAGTCACATTAACAGTTTTTGTTGTTGTATCAGCAGGAAGTAATGCCTGGGTAACGTAGATAATCGCACCGGTCTGGAGAGTATCATAATTAATATCTTTTGCTTTCAGTTCAGCTCCTGTTAACCTTGGCGCTATAAAACCATCAGTTTTCGCAAGGTCCGAAGGCGAAGATACGACATCCAATGTGGCCTTAGGAGTAGCTGTGTTGATTCCGACTTGAGCGTACGCAATAGAGGAAACAGCAATTGTTGCTGCTAATAATAATTGTTTTTTCATCTTGTTTGTGTATTAAATTATATTACAATTTTAAAATTGATCAGGCCTTACAATAGCCCGGTTAAAAGTTTATCAATTTTTTCAGATAATTTTTTAGCAAAGTAAATCCCAAATCATGACAACATACAAAAAAAGCACTATCTCAAATCTACGTCACCAACATAACACATTGAAAACCAATATAATTTTTAACAAAACAGTATACAATAAACTTTCTTCAAATAATAAAAAAGAGAGCCTTAAACGAAAGACTCTCTTTTCAATTTCAACTTTTTTACAACAATTTACCGGGTGACAATCCAAATTGTTTTTTAAATGTAAATGAGAAATGGGACAAATCTTCAAACCCAGATCAAGATAAATCTCCGAAGCTTTCTTTCCTTTTTCAAAAAAAATATTAAGCCTGCTGAAGTCTTCTTTGAAGCAACCATTTTCCCGGTTCTATTCCGAATATTTTTTCAAAATCTCCTTTAAGTTTAAATAAAGCTAGACTTATATTTACTGCTTTTCTGGAAAATTATTCCCCTTTTATTTTTTTAAACCATTCAATATAAGCTTCTACGGCTTTTTGGAGAAAGGCTTTAGTATCTTCATCTTTTAAGTTTCCGTTTTCGTCCCAAACCTTATCTATATGAGGGAGATAAACTTCCGGCTGCTGCATGGTAAGAATATTAAGAAAAACAAAACATTGCCTTATGTGATGATTTGCCCCAAAAGCAGATAAATTACCAGGAGAATTACTAAATACTGCCCCAGTCTTTCCGTCCCAACTATTTTTACCCGCCGGTCTTGAAGCCACATCCAATGCATTTTTCAATGCCGCCGGTATTGATCTGTTGTGCTCGGGTGTTACAAAAATAATCCCATCGATGTTTTTTATTTCGTCTCTGAACTTCACATAAGATTCGGGAACATTGTTATGATCATCAAAATCCTGATTGTATATAGGCAGCTCCCCGATGGAAATAATTTCAAAGACAAACCCCTGAGGCACCATGGAAAGTAATGCTTTTGCAATCTTCTTAGAAAAAGATTCCTTACGCAGACTTCCGGCTATAATTCCGATTACTTTGCTCATTATATTAATATTTAAGATGGTTATCTATTATGAGCAGCAAAAACAATGCGAAAACTAATCTATCTAATAATAACTACCACAATTTCCGTACGTTATAAGAAATAGCTAATTTTATGCAAAAATTTATAGTATGTCCATAACAAATGAATATGAATTGACCGGAATGCAGAAAATAAGTGATGTTGTCGCTTATACATTGAAAGAAATGGTTCAATACGCCAAACCCGGTATGAGTACAAAGGATCTTGATGAGTACGGAGCGAAAATACTATCTGATTTAGGAGCAAAATCCGCTCCTTATCTTACTTATGGATTTCCGGGATGGACCTGCATCAGTGTAGATAATGAATTCTGTCATGGAATTCCTACCCAAGAACGAATTCTAAAAGAAGGAGACTTAATCAATATTGATGTTTCCGCAGAAATGGATGGTTTTTGGGCAGATAATGGCAGCTCTTTTATTATTGGTGAGGATATTCACGGACATCAAAAGCTCGTGAATGCATCCAAAGATATTTTGAAAAAAGCGATCAACAATATAAAAGGAGGTGTAAAAATTGCAGATATAGGGCACTTAATGGAAACCGAAGCAAAAAAAAGAGGTTTTAAGGTCATTAAAAATCTTGGTGGCCATGGTGTAGGAAGGAGTTTACACGAAGAACCGGATGAATTATTAAATTATAAAAACCGTTTTGATACCAGACGATTTAAAAAGAATTCCGTAGTGGCTATCGAAACATTTATTTCAACTTCTTCCAATATTGCAGTAGAGCTTAATGATGGCTGGACTATGGCAGGCAATAAAGGTGGCTATATGGCTCAACACGAACATACTATATTAATTACTGATGGAGAGCCTATCATTTTAACAAAAATGAATGAAATACTGAATTAAAATAATAAAAGAAAGGAAAACTCGATATCCAGTCATACCGATGCCCCTGGTTCCCACACATAATAAAACTGGCTCCTGTACCTATAGAACAATAAGAACCTATTATTAACTTATCCACATCATTTCTATCTGGAAGTAAATAGCGAGCACATTCATCAAAAGAATGTCCATGGTAATATCCTGAATAATAAGAATATTTGCCGGCAATAATATTAGGATTTTGAATATGGTCTTGGATGATTTTGCCTTTAAAAGGACTTTCAAAGAAATTTTTCATTTTTATAGCTTTTAAAATATGACAATAAAAGAATAGTGCTTACCACTACTCTTTAAAAAGACAATTTGTCAATTCAAAAAAGCTAACGTATTAATTTCATAACATCCAAATATAGGTAAAAAACCTTAGACTTTCGTTTCATTTTTACTCCCGAAAGGACAAAAAACAGTTTTTTTCAAAACATTTTATCTGCAGAATATAGCCGTTTATCAGAAAATAAAATTTAATACGCTATAATACAGTAAAATATAAACGACTGAAAACTAAAACACTAAAGTATCAATATCTAAAATGAAGGCTTGCTCTCCACAAAAAAGACTAAAAAAATGTTTTATCGTAAAGAATTTTATATATTTGCACCATCTAACAATTAAAAAAATAATTTACTATGTCAGACATTGCATCAAGAGTAAAAGCTATCATCGCTGATAAGCTTGACGTTGAAGAAACAGAAGTAACTCCTGAAGCTAGCTTCACTAACGATTTAGGAGCTGATTCACTAGATACAGTTGAATTAATCATGGAATTTGAAAAAGAATTCAACATTCAAATCCCTGATGATCAAGCTGAAAAAATTACTACTGTAGGACACGCTATCGCTTACATCGAAGAAGTAGTAAATAAATAATATTCTTCAACAAAAAAGAAAATTTTAAAAGTTTATGGAATTAAAAAGAGTAGTTGTAACCGGATTTGGAGCAATAACACCAATAGGAAATAATGCAAAAGAATACTGGGAAAATCTTGTGAAAGGTGAGAGCGGTGCCGCTCCGATTACTCTTTTTGATGCCACAAACTTCAAAACAAAGTTCGCTTGTGAGGTGAAAAATTTCGATCCATTACAGCATTTCGATAAGAAAGAAGCTAAAAAAATGGACCGAAATACTCAATTGGGACTTGTTGCTGCCAGAGAAGCAGTAGTACATTCAGGCATTATTGAAGATAATGTAGATAAAAACAGAGTTGGTGTAATTTGGGGCTCCGGAATCGGAGGTCTGGAAACATTTGAAACAGAAGTATTAGGATGGGCCAATACGGAAATCCCTAGATTTAACCCGTTCTTTATTCCTAAAATGATTGCAGATATGACTCCTGGTCAAATCTCAATTGAATACGGTTTCCACGGACCTAATTATACAACGGTATCTGCATGTGCTTCTTCAGCTAATGCTATTATTGATTCCAAGATGCTTATCCAGCTAGGAAAAGCAGACGTGATTGTGTGCGGGGGCTCTGAAGCAGCCGTTACAGCAAGTGGTGTCGGTGGATTCAATGCAATGATGGCACTTTCTACAAGAAACGATGATCCAAAAACAGCTTCAAGACCTTTTGACAAAGACAGAGATGGATTTGTATTAGGTGAAGGTGCAGGATGTATCATTCTTGAGGAATATGAGCACGCGGTAAAACGTGGAGCTACAATTTATGCAGAATTATTAGGAGGTGGTATGAGTGCAGATGCATATCATATGACTGCTCCGCATCCTGAAGGCCTTGGCGCTTATCTGGTAATGAAAAACTGTCTGGACGATGCAGGCTTAACTGCTGATGAAGTAGACCATATCAATATGCATGGTACGTCTACTCCATTAGGAGACATCGCAGAATCCAATGCAATTTCGAAGTTATTAGGCGAGCATGCTTATGACATTCAGATCAATTCTACTAAATCAATGACAGGTCACCTTTTAGGGGCTGCAGGTGTTATTGAAGCTATCGCTGCATTGGGAACTATTATTCATGGTACTGTTCCTCCTACCATCAACCATTTTACTGATGATGAAAAGATTGACAGCAGACTAAACTTTACGTTTAATACCGCGGTGAAGAAAGATGTAAAAGTAGCCATGAGCAATACTTTTGGATTTGGCGGGCATAACGCTTGCGTTCTATTTAAGAAAATCTAAATTCAATGAATGGAGTTACAGAAATACTTTTCTAAATTCCTTCTCAAAAAAAGAAAAAGACAATTAACGGAGAGAGATTATTTTCTTAGTACTGAACTTAGTAAAGTTTTAGGTACTGAGGTACAAAATATTGCTCTTTACCGCGAAGCTTTTTCTTTAAAAAATTCTTCTAAAAATCAAGACAGCAACTACGAAAGGCTTGAATTTTTGGGAGATTCTGTTTTGGGTACAATTATTTCTTGTCATTTGTTCCAAACTTATCCTCAGGCTAATGAAGGATATTTGACACAAATGAAATCTAAGATTGTTAATAGGAAAAACCTCAATAAATTAGGAGAAGATCTCAAGCTTACCAACCTTTTGCAAAAGCAAAACAGTTCTTCGGCTTTGGGAGAAAATATCTCCGGAAACTTATTTGAAGCTTTAATCGGTGCCGTTTACCTGGACTTCCATTATGATACTTGCAGAAAGATCATTTTGGAAAAATTGTTAACGCCTTCCGAAATCAATAAGCTTGAAAATAAAATTGTGAGCTACAAAGGTCTCTTGCTTGAATGGAGCCAGAAAAAGAAGGTAAACATCAAGTACGAAACCTGCGAAGAAATACAGGCCAATAAAGCCGTTGTATTCAGATGCTATGTATGGTTAGGTGATGAAAAAATCGCTAATGCAACAGAAACATCCAAGAAGAAAGCAGAGGAAAAGGCAGCACAAAGAGCATTTTATATTTTAAATAAAAAAGAAAATATACTTGGAAATTCAAAAGCTTTATGATTTCGATGATATAGAATTTGAAGATATTGCCATAGGATTGGTAAGATTAGCCAAAGATATACCCGCTCATGAGTTTTTTTATAAAATAAATCAAACTAATGATCTCAATTTTTCAAGAAAGAAGGACCTGGTTTTCCACGGAGATTATTTTGATTATTTTTTTCCAAGATTTGAAGCATACCACAAGTATTCAAAGACATGCTTCACTTTTATTTCAAACAAATCTTCCGAAAGTAAGCAAAAAAAAGTTCAGACAGAGCTCTTTACAGAAGAAGAAAACATTAAATTTTTATTAAATAATCAGGTAGATGTAGAATATATTCTGCATACTTCGGAACAATTTCCTGATTTTTCCGTAATTTTGCTCCCTGAAAATCTTGTATTTCCAATTCAAGATTATACACTGAGTTCTGACGAAGAACTTTATCAAATTATCCAGTATTATGAATAAGTATTTAAAGAAGACAAAAATTATCGCAACACTAGGGCCTGCTTCATCATCGAAGGAGGTAATGTTAGATCTGATGAAAGCGGGTGTTGATATTTTCAGAATAAATTTTTCACATGCAGATTATGACTTAGTTCGAAAAAATATTGAAATAATTAGAGAACTAAACAGCGAGTATGGGTATTCAGTGGGAATTCTAGGAGATCTTCAAGGACCTAAGCTAAGAGTAGGTGTTGTAAAAGAAGGTTCTTATCTAAATCCTGGTGACATTCTTACCTTCACCAACGAAAAGATGGAGGGAGATTCTACTAAGGTATATATGACTTATCAACAGTTTCCACAAGATGTAAAAGTTGGAGAGAGGATTCTTATCGACGATGGTAAACTTGTATTGGAAGTTATTGAAACTAACGAAAAAGATACTGTAAAGGCAAAAACCATTCAAGGAGGACCGCTAAGCTCTAAAAAAGGAGTAAATCTGCCTAATACACAGGTATCCCTTCCTGCGCTAACAGAGAAAGATGTTCAGGACGCTAACTTTATGATGGACATGGAAGTTGATTGGATTGCTCTTTCTTTCGTACGTCATGCTCAGGACATCATTGACCTGAAAGAATTAATCGCTAAACATCCAAACGGCAAATTCAAAACTCCGATTATTGCGAAGATTGAAAAGCCTGAAGGGGTTAAAAATATTGAAGAAATCTTAGTGGAATGTGATGGGCTTATGGTTGCTCGTGGAGACCTGGGTGTAGAAGTTCCAATGGAAGAGGTTCCTGCCATCCAGAAAAACCTGGTAGAAAAGGCAAGATTCTATTCTAAACCTGTAATCATTGCTACACAGATGATGGAAACAATGATCAATAGCTTAACGCCAACAAGGGCGGAAGTAAATGACGTTGCCAACTCTGTATTGGATGGTGCCGATGCGGTAATGCTTTCAGGAGAAACTTCTGTAGGTAGATATCCGGTACAGGTTGTGGAAAATATGGCTAAAATTGTGAAAAACATTGAGACCACTCACTTCTATCAACACAAGAACGAACCGATCGAGAAAGATTACAACTGTATCGATGAGAGATTCATCACGAACAGGGTATGTCTTGCAGCAGTAAGAATTGCAAAAACTACGAATGTTTCTGCTATTGTTACGTTGACTCATTCAGGGTATACAGCATTCCAGCTTGCAGCTCACAGACCTAACTCTCATATCATCGTTTATAGTGGTAACAGAAGAGTAATCACGATGCTTAACCTTCTTTGGGGTGTTCATGCATACTATTACGATATGAAGAAGTCTACGGATGAAACAATTATCCAAGTAAATATGCTAACACACAATTATGGGTATATTGAAACTGGAGATTTCGTAATCAACATCAATGCCACTCCATCGTATGAAGGTGGTAAAACGAATACGTTGAGACTAACAACAGTATAGGCAATAGGCAAAATTACTTTTTGTCAAAGCATATAAAAAACTCCCGGAAATTAATTTTCGGGAGTTTTTATTTTATTATGTAAAAAGAGTATTGATGATTAACTCAGTATATTTTGTAAAAGGTAATTTGTCATTGACTCCGTCGAATCTTCGATTTCTGAACGCAACGTAGTGAAGTAAAGAATCTCAGAGATTCTTCGGTTCCTCGTAATGACATTGGTATAGATTTAGAAATATCTTAATTACCTACAATAGTTCTTGCCGTTACAAACTCTTTTAAAGCCAGTAAAGACAGCTCTGTTCCATATCCTGAAGCCTTTGAACCTCCAAATGGAAAACGAGGATCAGAACTTGTCATTCTGTTAATATTTACCGTTCCGGATTCAAGGTTGTCAATAAAGAATAATTGGCGGGCTTTGTCTTGAGTCCAGACAGAATTAGAAAGTCCGAAAGGAATATCATTAGCAATTTGTAATGCATCTTCATCGTTCTTAGCTGTCATCACCATTCCAAGAGGGCCAAAAAGTTCTTCTTTAAGAATTGGATTTCCCTCCTGAACTCTGATTAACCCCGGTTTAAATTGATTCTCTGAAATTCTTTCCAAAGGAATAATGATTTCTGCGCCATTCTCTAATGCTCTGTTGAATTGAGCTTCCAATTCATCTGCTAAGTCAGGTCTTGCCATTCCGGCCAGCTTGGTTTCCTTATTTAAAGGATCTCCAATTTCATATTTTTTATATTCTTCAATAAAGATTGGTAAAAATTTTTCTTCAACCTTTTCATCGATAATAAATCTTTTTGCCGCGGTACAAGTCTGTCCACAGTTTTGAAGTCTTGATTTGGCTCCCGCTTTAGCTGCTTCTTCCAGATCTGCATCTTCAAAAATAATGAAAGCATCGCTTCCTCCTAGTTCAAGTAAAGATTTTTTAATATTTAGGCCTGCAATTGAGGCAACTTCTCCACCTGCTTTTCCACTTCCTGTAAGACTTACTCCTTTCACAACATCATGTTCAAGAATTTCTTTAACAGCTTTATGTCCTACTTCTAGATTTTGGAAAATACCTTCAGGGAACCCTGCTTCCAAAAGAACTTCTTCGATAGCATTTCCGCTTCCGAAACAAATTGAAGCATGTTTTAAAACTACCGTATTTCCGGCCAATATAGCAGGAATAGCAAATCTTAATACCTGCCAGAAAGGAAAGTTCCAAGGCATTACCCCTAAAATTACTCCTTTTGGAACATAATGAACTTCAGAATATGTAAATTCAGATTCAATATTTTCCGGTTTTAATATATTTTCAGCATCTGCATAATAATTCATCATTAAGGCACATTTTTCTACCTCAGCAATGGATTCTGAAATCGGCTTATTC
>NZ_PIZV01000038.1 GCF_002835665.1 Chryseobacterium sp. PMSZPI | reverse complement strand
TTTCTGTTGTAATGATCCTGCCAAATTTCTCCGAATTATTCTTTAAAATTTCTGCTGCTTTTGCAATTAACTTTTGTCGTTCTTCAAACGGCACCTTTCTCCACACTGAAAACGCTTTATCTGCTTTAATAAGCTTGCTTTCAATTAATTGTTCCATAATATAATTTCTGTTTTAAATTCAGCTAATGAATTTATGAGCGCTTTTATTTTTAAAAGCACGATGAAATCAGCAAATTCCATTCCTTAGGGATCAATAAAAAAATGATTTTCTCTATCGGAAGAATATAACTTTACCTTAAATCATTAGCCATTCATTCATCAGACATGCAGCAAGTCTCGCCGTCCTGTCCTGAATATCAAAAGAGGGATTAACTTCTGCCACGTCTAATGCAACCAGTTTTTTATTCTTTAAAATATGCTTGTAAAAATGCATAAAAGTTGCATCTGCAAAGATACCATTATATGCCGAAGCTGAAACCCCCGGAGCAATAGATGCATTAAAAACATCCATACAAATGGTGAGATACACAAAATCTACATTGTTTAATAAATCATCAATACGTTGATAAATAGAGGGAAGATTTTCGAAAAACAATTCGTCGGCAAGAATATATTTCATTCCATATTGATGGGCGGTATCAAAAAGTTTTAATGTATTTGAATTTCTTTGGATTCCGATGTGCAGGGAATTCATCGGACCTTCCTGAGCAATTTGCCAGAATCCCGTTCCGGAGCTTGCTCCTACTCCTTTTTCCGGCTGTCTGTTATCAAAATGGGCATCAATATTAATAATCCCGATTTTCTGTTCAGGAAAAGCTGTTTTAACACCCAAATAATGGGCATAGGTTACTTCATGACCACCGCTTAGGACAAGGGACTTTCCGCCTTTTAAAAGTACCTTAGAAACATTTTTTGCAAGGGTATTCTGGGTATTTTCCAAATTACCATCGTCACAGGTAATATTTCCAAAATCCAATAATGAGAAATCCGGGTGAACTACAGGAAAATTAGACATATTTTTCCGGATCACGTCCGGAGCTTCTTTAGCTCCCTGGCGTCCCTTATTTCTTCTCACTCCTTCATCTACAGCAAATCCATGCAAAACGAAATCATTCGTTGAAATATTGTCGTAATTGTGTTCTTTTTTTACTCTCTGAAATAGCCTGTGGAAGAGAAGCTCTTCTCCATCCCATCTACCCTGCCAAATATTTTGAAACATAATCCTTTAAAAATTCAATTTTAGTCGCATCATTATATCCAGTAAAGCTAATTAATATTGTTTAGATAAAAAAACAAGTTTCATTTATTATACAAATCATTCATTGTAAGAAAAATAGATCATTTTTTATTCTTTTTTCTGATTGGCATTGCTGCTGATAAACATTTCATTTCGTTCTTCGGAAATAATTTCCAAAAATCTTTCATAGTGTTTCAGCACATCCGAAATCAACTCATTTTTTGTAAAATACTGTACATCATATCCCTCTCTACCATCTCCGAAATAAGATCTGGGATAATGGGTTTTATTATCTTCCAAGTCCGGGAGATTCTCTTCGGTGATGATATACTCCGATACTCTTTTTACCTGGTTTTTCACACCATAAATAAAGTTATTCACTACTCCCTGATGAATTTCTATTTCTATTCTGACAGGATCTTCATATTGGTTTATCTTCGCTTCAATTCCATTGGCTGCAAATTCTTCTTGAAGATCTGTAAAGGCTTCTTTTGCTTTTCCCTGGATAAAGTGATCTACGGATGAACTATCTTTAAAAGAAACAATGTTTTTTAAACGTTCTTTCCAAAACTCACCGGACCAAGGAACTGTAGAAGCGGAAAAGTTTCTGTCATAATATTTTTGATCAATGCTAAGTCCTTTCATCAGGCTAACAATAAAGAGAATCACAATAATGGAGAAAGGTAATGCTGTAATTAAGGTCATACTTTGAAGAGCCTTCAAACCTCCTACATTCAACAATAAAAGAGATAACACAGCCAGTAAAACACCCCAGAATACAATTTGCCATTTGGGAGATTTATTAGAATTTTTGGTTGCGATACTATTCATCACAAATATTCCGGAATCTGCAGAAGTCACAAAGAAGATCAGGATAATAAGAATAACAAAGAAACCGGTAAAAGACGAAAAGGGCATATATTCTAAAAACCTGAACATTAGCGCATCAGGATCTGTTGCAAATTTACTTAGTTGCCCATCTGCAATATTTAAATCAAACCATATGGCACTATTACCAAACACAGACATCCAAATAAAATTGAATAATGTAGGGAGGATTAGAACAGCCAGAATAAACTCTCTGATTGTTCTTCCCTTAGAAATTTTTGCAATAAATAGCCCTACATACGGGGACCATGAAATCCACCATGCCCAATATAGAATCGTCCAATCATAGAACCATGGCAATGCATTTTTTTCATATACATGAGTATTGAAAGTAAGGTTGAAAAAGTTATTGATATAATTTCCCAGTCCATCGGTAAAACTTCCGATCAAATAAACCGTTGGTCCTAAAATCAGGACAAATAATAAGAGAACAATCACACTAACTACATTGATATTGCTTAATAACTTCACACCCTTACCTACCCCGGAAATGGCAGAAATAACAGAAAGAGAAATCAGGCAAACAACAATAATTACCTGATACATGAAACTATTCTCAGGAGTAATATGAAGTATATTCAATCCGGAACTGATCTGTACCACTCCAAATCCTAGAGTAGTTGTGATTCCAAAAAAGGTACAGCACAGCGCAAAAACATCAATAGCATTCCCCCATTTTCCATTAATTTTATTTTTTAATAAAGGATAAAAGCAGCTTCGTAACGAAAGCGGTAATCGATATCGATACGCAAAATAAGATAGGGAAAGGCCCACTACTCCATAGATCGCCCATGCATGGATTCCCCAATGGAAAAAAGTATATAATTGAGCCTGCTTTGCCCTGCTTACATAGTGATTATCCGCAAATACTTCTGAAGAATAGTGCTGCATAGGTTCAGCCACACTAAAATAAATTAGTCCGATTCCCATTCCCGCTGCAAACAACATAGAAATCCATGAGAAGAATGAGTATTCCGGCTTACTGTCGTTAGCTCCTAATTTTATATTTGCATATTTACTGAAAAGCAGATACACTAAAAAGATCACAAACAAAGTTACAGACCATACATACACCCAATTTAAATTGATAAATATGAATTCTTTAATCTCATTCAGGATGCCCTCAGTCTGCTTAGGATAAAGTGCAGATAAAAAACAGGTTCCTATAATAAAAATTAAACTCGGAATAGTGACCCCTTTGTTAAAAGTAGATCTAACATTTTGAAAATTCATCATTTTTATTTTCGTTTATAGTATTGACAAGTCTTCCTGGTATGGGATATAGCTGTAAAAAAAGTACTGAGAAATAAGAAAATATCCAGGTTTTCCGGGTTCTCCGGTGCACTTAAGAACTATGAAAAAATACGTTATTTATCTAAAAATCAACGTTAATTGCGGCGCAATATAAGAAAACTTATAGAGAATACGAAAAATACGAAGGACTTTATGATTTTAAAATTCTGTTTTTAAAAGCCGAAGAGAAGAGAATTTTGTGATATAAGGGAGGATTGACAAATAAAAAATGTGGAAGAGTTTTCTTCCACATTTCATTTATATATATTTTGCATTTAACTGACCTGATTTCCATCAATATAAATATGCTCAGCCTTTAGACTTCCCTGGTTATAAAGGACATTCTGGAAATTATTAGTTTTGAATGTTACAAAATCAGCTTTCTTTCCGGCTTTCAATACTCCTCTGTCTTCCAGATTAAGTGCAAAAGCTGCACGGAATGTCATTCCTGCTAAAACCTCTGCAGTTGTTAGTTTCTGGAATGTCGCCAGAATTGACGCCTGTGTAATCAAGTTACCCATTGGTGCAGATCCCGGATTCCAATCGCTAGCAATGGCAACAATTGCTCCTGCATCCAAAAGTTTTCTGGCCGGCGTGAATTTCTCACCTAATCCTAAACTTGCTCCCGGAAGAGCTGTAGCTACCGTATCTGATTGTGCTAAAAATTCAATATCTTCATCAATAGTTGCTTCTAAATGGTCTGCAGATTTAGCACCCACTTCTACTGCAATCCTTGAGCTTCCCGGCGTAAATTGGTCTGCATGAACAGTAATTTCAAAACCTAAATCTTTAGTTTTAAATAGAAATTCTTTACTTTCTTCCGGCTGAAAGGCTGATTTTTCAATAAAGATATCCACACGCTTAGCAAGGTTTTCTTCTTTTACTTTTGGTAAGATTTCAGTAATAATATATTCTAAATATTCAGAATTACTGCCTTCAAAATCTCTTGGTTTTAAATGAGCGGAAAGACAAGTCGGAACTAAAGTTGCCTTGGTAGATTCCTGTGCTTTTTTAATAATTCTGAGCATTTTCAACTCATTTTCAACATCCAGTCCGTAACCACTTTTTATTTCAATAGTAGTAATTCCCAGCTCAACAAGAAACTTAATTCTTTCCAGCAATGTTTTCAACAGTTCATCTTCTGAAGCATTTCTCGTGTGTTGTACGGAGCTCCATATCCCACCACCACTTTCAGCGATTTCCAAATAGGTTTTTCCGGCATTACGCATGGCGAAATCATTCGCTCTATTTCCACCAAAACAGATATGGGTATGAGAATCTACAAAAGCAGGAAGAACTACCTGTTCTCCTTCTATCTGTTCTATTTCTATTGCTGGATTTTCATTTTTTAATGCTTCAAAATTTCCGATACTGTGAATCATATTATGATCTACCACGATTCCTCCATCAATAATAATTTCCAGTTGTTCATCAGAAAGTTTTCCTCTTAAGGGTAAGTTGGCCAGGGTCACAACTTGCTTGAATGGTCCTATTAATTTCATTTATTTAGGCTAAAGTTAGAAGATGAATTGGGCAAATCGGAAAACTTACCTCACAATTCAAACTTAATTTTCCTCTCAAAAATACTTAAAAATCTCAATATATTCAACCTTTCCCACTCTCATTTTTAACCTTAGCTTAAACCTCAGCCTCAATCTTAACCTTTTCTCAATCTTCCCTTCAACCTTAGTCTAAATTTGTTATCTTTGAGGTAAATGAAATGAATTAATGCCAGATTTTTTACATCCAGATAAGGAAAATTACTCCCGCGAGGAACTCATGCAGGAAGAACAAATCCGTCCCCAAAGCTTTAAAGATTTTGCAGGACAAAGAAAAACCTTGGAAAACCTCGAGGTTTTCGTGACTGCTGCCAAGAGACGTGGTGGGGCACTTGATCACGTACTGTTACATGGTCCTCCAGGTCTGGGAAAAACCACCTTAGCCAATATTATTGCCAATGAATTGGGTGTAAATTGTAAGATCACTTCCGGTCCTGTATTGGACAAACCCGGAAGTTTGGCTGGTCTGCTCACTAATCTGGAGGAAAATGATGTTCTTTTCATTGATGAGATCCACCGTCTATCGCCTGTTGTAGAAGAATACCTGTATTCTGCTATGGAAGACTACAAAATCGACATTATGCTGGAAACCGGCCCCAATGCGAGAAGTGTACAAATCGGGTTGAACCCTTTTACTTTAGTGGGTGCAACAACCAGAAGCGGTATGCTTACCAAGCCAATGCTTGCCAGATTTGGAATTCAAAGCAGATTGGAATATTACTCGATTGAACTTTTATCCATGATTATTCAGAGAAGTGCAAGGGTGCTGGGAGTTGTTATTTATGAAGATGCAGCTATAGAAATTGCGAGAAGAAGTCGTGGAACTCCCAGAATTGCCAATGCATTACTAAGAAGAGTAAGAGATTTTGCAGAAATCAAAGGAAATGGTGAAATTGAAATCAACATTACAAAATATGCTTTAGACTCTTTAAATGTGGATGAATTCGGATTGGATGAAATGGATAATAAAATCATGCGTGTCATGATCGAAAATTTCAAAGGAAAACCGGTTGGAATTTCTGCTTTAGCTACTTCTATTGGTGAAAATCCGGAAACTCTGGAGGAAGTATACGAACCGTTTTTAATTCAGGAAGGGTTTATTATCAGGACACCACGAGGAAGAGAAGTTACTGAAAAAGCTTATCAACATTTAAATATCTCAAAACCGAGAAACCCAGGAGAGTTGTTCTGATTCAAGGTTTAACATTTTAGGATTAAAAATAAAAAAGTGATTAATTAATGTTTGTACCTAAATTATACAGAAGTGAAGATCTGAATCTGATGAGAAAGATTATCAGTGAAAATTCTTTTGCTTTACTCATTTCTTCTATTGATAAAATTCGTGCTACTCATTCGATGATGATGATGAACGAAGATGATCCGGAAAATGTTTATATTGAAACTCATATTTCAAAAGTGAATCCACAAGCCAAAACATTGAAGAATAATGATGAAGTTCTTTGTGATTTTTTAGGGGCCCATACTTATATTTCCAGCAGCTGGTATGATCACATCAATGTATCCACCTGGAATTATGAGGCGGTACAGATTTACGGAAAGATTGAATTAATGAATCATGACGAGCTTTATGCGCATTTAGATAAATTAACATCCAAATATGAAAAGTTCCAACAATGCCCAATGATGGTGAAAGATATGGGAAAAACATTTGTGGAAAAAGAAATGAAAGGAGCTTTTGGAATTAAAATTATTCCAACGGAAATATTTATCAAACAAAAACTGTCTCAAAATAGAAAAGAAAACGATTTTCAAAGCATTATTTCTCATCTTGAACAATCAGATGAGAATGCCAAAAAAATTGCAGAGAAAATGAAATTAATAAAGAAATAATCAAAATATACATATGAAGCTATATCCAATACAATGTGGAAAATTTAAACTGGACGGCGGTGCTATGTTCGGAGTCGTCCCAAAGAGTCTGTGGGAAAAAACTAACCCGGCAGACGAAAAAAACCTAATCGAATTGGGAACCCGTTCTCTGCTTATTGAAGACGGTAAAAAATTAATTCTGGTAGATTGTGGTCTTGGTAATAAACAAGATGATAAATTTTTCGGACATTATTCTCTTTGGGGAGATGATAACTTAGATAAAAATTTAAAGAAATACGGTTTCGTAAAGGAAGATATTACAGATGTATTTCTTACTCACCTTCACTTCGATCACTGCGGTGGTGCTATAGAATGGAATGATGACAGAACAGGATACAGACCTGCTTTTAAGAATGCTCATTTCTGGACAAATGAAAATCATTGGCAATGGGCAACAGAGCCTAATGACAGAGAAAAAGCAAGCTTCCTGAAGGAAAACATTCTTCCGATGCAGGAAAGCGGTCAGCTAAACTTCTTACCACTTCCAACAACTGGAAATTATGGGTTCGCTCCGGATCTGAAAATGGATGTCATTTTTGTAGATGGTCACACCGAAAAACAAATGCTTCCTGTAATTCAATACCAGGAAAAAACCATTGTTTTTGCTGCCGATCTTATTCCGACAGCAGGGCATATTAACCCTGTATACGTAATGGGATATGATACAAGACCTCTTTTAACTATGGAAGAAAAAGGAAAATTCCTTAAACAATGTGTGGATAACGAGTACTTATTATTCTTTGAACATGATGCTCACCATGAATTAGCAAGTCTTAAAATGACAGAAAAAGGAGTAAGGCTTGATGAGACGTTTAGCTTTAATGATGTTTTTGGATATTAATTTTTAATCATGGAAGAATTGCAGACAGAAACACAACAGACGGAACCAGAACCAGCACCCAAGATCATTGGATTAACGGGAGGCATCGGTTCAGGAAAGACAACAGTAGCCCGTTTTATTGAAGAATTTGGTTTTCCGGTTTATTATTCTGATGACAGAGCGAAGGCCATTGTTAATGAAAGTGAAGAACTGAAAAGAAAAATCAAAGACTTACTGGGAGAAGAAGCTTATAATGAGAATGGTCTGTATGACAGAAAATTTGTTGCTGATCAGGTTTTTAATAATAAAGACCTTCTTCAACAATTGAATGCAATCATTCATCCTGCGGCACGCATTGATTTTGAAAACTGGGTCGCTCAACAAACTAAATATCTGGTTTTCAAAGAAACAGCATTGTTATTTGAATTAAAACTCAACAGACAATGTTACAAATCTCTTTTGGTAACGGCAGAAGATAATATCAGGATCAAAAGAGTAATGGATAGAGATGGTAAAACCTATCGCGAGGTAGAAGCTGTTATGGAAAAACAAATGCCTGAAAAAGATAAAATTAAAATGGCAGATTGTATTATCTATAACAATACTAATCTTGAAGAATTAAAAGAACAGACTGAACAGGTCGTCTTTAATATTGAATAAATCAATTTGAATAAAAAAATAAGCCCTCTTTTCGGAGGGCTCATTTTTTATAAAAAAGTTACATTATTATTCTTTAATAAATTTCTTTTGAACTGTATTACCGTTATCATCAATATCTATTACATAAACACCATTGATTAATCTGCTTACATTAATTTGATTGTTCAGCAGAATACCATCTCCCACAATCTGTCCTACAGCATCATAAATCTTATATTTAGCTTTCTTGCTAATATTTTTCACATATAATACTGAGCTTACAGGATTAGGGTAAATGAGAATATCAGTTTGATTGATTGGATTAGGAACACCATTTTTAGAGATTCTTACGGAATAATCTTCCACTTCCCCATTCGCAAAACCAAGACAATTTACAGGTATGCCGTCCCTTTGCATAGCCACTCTCATGACAACATATTTATAATCGGTCATACTGACAAAAGCATCCACCGGTACACTGAATGTCCCCGTTACAGGAGTGGTTGTATTTGGAGGAGAAGTAAACACTCTTTCATTGATATCAAACTCTCCATTCCTGTTGAAGTCAATCCAAACTGCGATTCCTTCTTTATAAGTCGTTCCAGTCCATTTTTTCTCGATGGTAATCTCATTACCGGTAGACCCTTGAATCAATTCTATAAATGTTTTAGGAACTCCTGTATAATCTGTATAAGTTGACGGGCCTGAAGTATTTTCCATAACAGGTTTGCCATTAGGCTTGACAGTAACTTTAGCAATATGCTCACTTGCTGAACTTCCTGCTCCCATCTTACAATAGATAATAGTAGGTGTTGTAAAATAATATGGCGGAGTATAAGCTGCAGTAGTGCCATTACATACGTTGGCCACCTGCATTTCATATTTGGTAAGCTCTGTTAATCCTGTTAATATATATGTGCTGGTAGCGGTCTGAATGGTTGTCCAGCTCGGAATTCCTACCTTTCTATATCTCAAAACATAAGTAGCTCCTGGAAAAGGATCCCATTTAATTTCTGCTGATGTTGGAAACAATTGTGTGATTGTCAATCCCGGCGGCGGAAGTTCACATATTCTTTCTGTTGTAAAGACACTAGAATTCGAATATGGATTTAGCGTGGTTTCTCCTGCACATTGGTTGGCAATTTGCACTTCATAAGTAGTATATGGATCCAAACCACTCAATGTATAAGTATTTGTAGGAGCAGCAGGTAATGGAATTGTTGGACTTGACCATGCCGTTGCTCCTACCTTTCTCCACCTCATTGTATAAGTTACACCTGCAACAGTTGGAGTCCACTTTATTAGAGCAGAATTTGAAGTTATATTACTCACACTGACTCCCGGAGGTGTAGGGTCACATCTTGTGGAAAATGTCCCAATAGGAGTAAATGCTCCATTAGTAATTCCACAGTTTGCTGCTACCTGGACTTCATAGGTAGTAGATGGTTGTAGATTACTTAAAGTATATGGAACACTTGCAACATATACATTCGTCCATACTGTTGTCCCTTGTACTCTATATTGCAACAGGTAAGTAAGGTTATTAGCAGCACCAGTCCAATTAATGATGGCTGAATTATGCGTTACCGAATTAAATGTTAATCCTGTTGGGGTAGCTGTGCTACATGGTTTTAATTTTACCACATAATCTTCTACTTCTCCATTTATAGCATTCTGACATATCGTAGGGGCGCTTGATCTCTGTAATACAACTCTCATTGTAGTAGTTAATGTTCCGGAATATGCATTTGCCGGCACATCAAATAAGGCAGTAACAGGACTTGTCGTATTAGCTGATGAAATAAGAATTCTTTCAGAGCTTTCAAACTGTCCATTTCTGTTAAAATCAATCCAGGCTGTAACCGCTGTATTATCTGCTGTTCCCGTCCATCCTTTTGATACTGAAATTTTATTATTAGTAGAGCCAATTTCTAATGTAATTAATGTAGCAGGGGTAGTATAGCTGGTATAATTTGTTTGTACAGAAGTATTATTCATTACAGGTAATGCAGGATTCACAGGAGTAATTGTTACATTAGAGATATAATTACTTGTCCCTGTTCCTGTCATTGGGCAGTATGATAATGGCGGGGTTGTAAATTGTTGGGAAGGAGAAAATGCTCCTTGTGTACCATTACATTTTGTTGCTACCTGTACTTCATATTGAGTCTGCTCTGTTAAATTCGTGATGGTATAATTATTCCCCGGTGCAGGTACCGGATCTATCGTAGTCCAGTTTCCTGTACCCACCTGTCTATGTCTTAGCACATATACAGCTCCGGTAGTAGCTGCCCATGAAACATTAGCAGAATTAGGAGTAAGATTGGTTATAGTAATATTAGATGGTGCTGCACTGGTACATGCAGGCATATCAATAATTTTTACTGCATAATCTTCCACTTCTCCATTGGTAAAAGATCCACAAGCATTAGGGTTACTGGTATCTCTCAATACTACACGCATACGTGTTGTAAGAGGTCCGGCATAAGCTGTTGCTGGCACAGAAAAAGGTCCTGTCACCGGAGTCGTTTGATTATTAGCTCCATTTAAAATTCTTTCGCCAGTATCGAAAACTCCATTTTTATCAAAATCTATCCAGACACTTACTGCCTTATTGCTCATAGCAGCCGGCCATGATTTAGAAACTGAAATATTATTATTCGCCGTACCACGAACAAGAGTAATTAATTTTGTAGCATCTGATGCATAATCTGTATAGTTATTAGCACCCGAATTATTACTCATTGTATAAGAATTGGTAGCAGCTACCGTTACATTTGAGATGTATCCATTATTTGTGTTACTTGAAGTAGCCGCACAATATGGGGTCATAAAAATTGTAACTGCAGAGAAATTACCTGTTACTCCTGAACAAATATTTGCTACCCGAACTTCATAATGTGTTCCTGCTGTTAAATTGCTCAGGATTGTTGTATTGGTAGTAGGCGTTGGTGTAACAGTTGTCCAGTTGGTTGTTCCGGCAACCCTATATTGCACTACATAAGTTGCATTAAACGATGCATTCCAGGTAATAGTTGCTGAGTTTTGCGTAAGAGCAGACACTACAATTCCTCCAGGAGGATTGGATGTACAGATAGGCAATGTATCTATATTACTTGTACCTATGGCATAAAATACATTATTGACAGCACTTACTCTGACCTTGGCAGTTCCCCCTACTGTAAGCGGAAAAGAACTAAAATCTAAAGCTTCAGTACCGTCATTAGGTGTGGAAGCCGCAACTACGTTCCAGGTTGCTCCGTTATCTGTAGTAAAATCTATTTTTACATTTGGAGCATTGTATGGAGCCGCATTTGTATTTACCACATCCCATGTTACGGTTGTAGGACCATTATTATAAACTGTTCCAGGATTTACTTTGAATGGCCCATTATTTCCAACAATAATCGTCTGAGTAGCACTTTGGGTCTGCTGTTGAGTTGAGATGGGATGATTATCTCTGACAGTAACTGTAAACTTTGTCGTTCTTGCCACTGTAGACACGGCTTCCCACAAGTTATTAGAATTATTCAAAACTCCCGCCAGCACAGAGGATAGTCTTGGAAAATATCTTGTAGGATTTGTTGTATGCATTACAGATCTAAAAGACGGTCCGGTTGAAGTATTCCCCAGATTACCGGAATTGATAGTTTGAGTTGCAAAATCTATTTCTTCCCAATTATAAGTTAGCGGATCATTTTCAGCATCTGTAGCTGAAGCCTTCAAAACGAAAGCAGTCCCCTTTGGTATATTATAAGTAGGTAGTGCAGCAATTACAGGAGGAGTATTCGTAATTGAAGTTTCAACATCGCATGTTTTATTAATTAAATTAGTCTGAATATCTCTGATATTAAGTGTATTGAAATAAGGATCAGAATTAGGTTGAACATCTGTTGTGGTCCCTGGAGGAGCACTATTATTTGTTATACCCGCATACCCCATAATAGAGCTACCAGATCCCGGCTCAACAAAAGGTTCTGACCCCAACTGACCACCATCATAGGTAAAACAATGTATACCTCCTAACTGATGTCCTAACTCATGAGCTACATAGTCTATATCATAAGGATCTCCTTGTGGTTGGCGGTTTCCCCAAGATGTCCATCCGGAGCCTTTATCATTTTGCGTAGGCACAACATTATCTCTGCAAATACAACCAACACAACCTGCATTTCCACCTCTTTGTGGACCAGCAAGCAAATGCCCAATATCATAATTACTATTCCCAACATTTGAGGTAAGAACTTGTTGTAATTCATTATTCCACAATAGACCAGTTCCATTACCAGTCGCTGAATAAACAGAATAGGGATCTGTATTAGGATCTGTATAAATTAAGTTGGGATAATTCTGCATATTCAGGTGTACAGCAAATTCCTTTTCATATACACCGTTGATCCTTGTGAGTGTTGCATTAATTGCAGTCATTGCTCCTGCTACCGTTCCTCCATGAAACTGCGTATATTCACCACAAGCACTAAGAGCCAATCTTAATGTTCTGTATTTTCTATCAGAAGACCTGGCAAAATTAGTAGGTTGCTTATCAAATGAATGTCCATTTTTATAAAGTTCTTCAATATCATGTTTAGCGTCTTTACTTTCCTCTGCAGAGCATACAAAACCGGTTTTACTACCTTGGGTTTTGTAATGAACTCCATAAACCGTTTTAGTCGTATTCGCTGGTTCAATAAATTCAGACCCTTCTCCGGTGATAATCATTGATTGGAAATCGTTAGGCGCTAAGCTGAATCTCAAATATTTAGAAGGATTATCAATCCCTACCCCTACATAAGAACCCAATTGATATTGTTCTGCCAGCTCTTTCACTACAACCGGAAAACTGTAAACAGCAAATTTTTCCATTTTTCCGCTAAGAGTGGGGAGTGAGATAATAACAGGTTTTGCATTCGGTCCTGATTCCTGTGCATTGGCCAATTGTGATTTTAGCAATGAGATATCCAGAGTATAATACCCTTTAGGCTTGGTCTCATTTTGAAGTCTTTTTCCATTAAAAATGGTTTGCGCCCATTGAGCATGAGTCATTGCAAACAAATAAAAGAAAAAGAAAGAAGTAAAAATTTTCTTCATAATTCTTTTTTAAAATTTGTATTAATATCACAAATTTAGCTTTTATTTTATCAATTAAAAATACAAAATACCAAAACAATGAAAACTCAATAATAAAACTCAATATAAATTAAAAATATAAATTATTATATTGAATTTGTATTAAAATTTCAACATTTATTGAATGATAAAATCACAGAAAATCTATTTTAAAACAAAAAAAGATCAAATGTTTATGTTTATTTTGAGCTTTTTATTCTAATACTTACTTCTATAAAAAAAATAAGCTTCCATTTCCGGAAGCTTATTCTATATTTAAGTTTTAAGTTTTAATTTATTCTTTAATAAATTTCTTTTGAATCGTATTACCATTATCATCAATGTCTATTACATAAACACCGTTGATTAATCGGCTTACGTTGATTTGGTTGTTCAATAGGATACCATTTGAGACTACTTGTCCTGTTACATTGTAAATTTTATATTTAGCTTTTTTGCTGATATTTTTAACGTACAATACGGAGCTTACCGGATTAGGGTAAATAAGAATCTCTGTTTGGTCCGTAGGATTTGAAACTGCCTTTTTAGAAATTCTCACCGTGTAATCTTCAACTTCTCCATTCATAAAATTAGTACAATTAACAGGGATGCCATCTCTTTGCATTGCCACTCTCATTACAACATATTTGTAGTCTGTCATACTTACAAATGCGTCTACCGGTACATTAAATTTCCCTGAAACCGGACTTGTAGTATTTGGAGGTGAAGTAAATACTCTTTCACTAATATCAAATTCTCCGTTTCTATTAAAATCAATCCAAACAGCAACCCCATCATTATAACTAGCTCCCGTCCATTTTTTCTCGATCGTAATTTCATTGTCAGTAGAACCTTGGATCAATTCAATAAATGTTTTAGGAACTCCTGTGTAGTCTGTATACGTAGATGCTCCTGATGTATTATCCATTACAGGTTTTCCATTTGGCTTTACAGTAACTCTGGAAATATATTCTGCCGCTGAACTTGTTGAACCCATATTACAGTATACTACAGTAGGTGTTGTAAAATAATATGGAGGAGTATAAGCACCAGGTGTACCATTACAGATATTCACAACCTGCATTTCGTATTTTGTTAATTCTGTTAATCCATTTAACACTAATGCACTTGTCACGCTAGGAATTTCTGTCCAGCTTGGAATACCTACTTTTCTATATCTAAGAACATAAGTTGCTCCCGGGAAAGGATCCCATTTAACTTCAGCTGATGTTGGGAATAATTGTGTAATTGTTAATCCCGGAGGCGGAAGTTCGCATACTCTTTCTGTCGTAAACGCTTTTGGATTCGAATACGGATTCGGATTCAGGTCACCAATACATTGGTTAGCCACTTGTACTTCATACGTAGTATATGGACTTAACCCACCAAGGGTATAAGTATTGGTTGGAGGCGAAGGTAAATTAACATTATGCCATACCCCAGGTCCAGTAGGTCCCACTTCTCTCCATCTCATAATATATGTAGAGCTAGCAGCCAGTGGTGCCCATGTAATTAATCCACTTGTAGGGGTAATATTACTGATCGTTACGTTTGGAGGGGTAGGATCACATCTTGTAACAAATGATACCGGATTCGCATTTCCTTCCGTCGTATTACAAAGCGCAACTACTTTTACTTCGTAGTTAGTAACAGGCAGTAAACCTGTCATAATATAATTGTTTGCAGGGGCTGCTATTACTGTAGATGAATTTGGCCATCCTGTAGTTCCTACTGGTCTCCAATATACTTTATAATTAAGGTTATCTTGAGAAGCTGTCCAATGTACTGTTGCAGCATTATGGGCAATCGCATCTACGTAAACATTTGTAGGAGCTGTTGTAGAACATGGCTTAATAACAAAAGTAAAATCTACATAGTTTCCATATGAAGCCGGACCACAAGGAGTGATAGCACCGGACCAAGATGTAGCAAACCTTGCTCTATAAGAACCTGATGCATGACCTGTAGAATTAATTGTTCCCGATCCAGATGCAACATAGCCATTCGAAAAATAAACTGTTTCTGTTGCAGCATCGAATACCATATCATTATTCCAGTCTATCCATAAATAATAATAAGAAGAATTTCCTACTCCGGTCATACTAAAATTCAAAGAAGCACCCGGCAATACAGAGAACGTTGTCGCCGAATTGTTTACATATGCACTATATGATGAACCGGTATAAGCAAGATTGGTAAATCCTCCGGTAGTTTTAATCTCCTTCAAATAATATGTTGTTGAAGATGTTCCTCCTGTAGGAGCACAATAATTGGTATAAACCTTAAGAGGTCCCGTCCAATCTCCGATATCAGAAGCACTACATCTTGCTCTTACCCAAATATAATAGGTAGTACTTGCTGCTAATCCACTTATCACTTGAGTAGGTCCGCTAACTCCAGAATATTGAGGAGTTACAGTCGGTGCAGGAGTTGCAGCTGATGTTGTATAATAAACATCATATCCTCCAGCCGGTGCCGGAGTTGGTACCGTCCATTGTATTGTAGCACTTGAAGTGGTTACATTTAAAACATTTAGACCTTGCGGATCTAAACATGTAGGAGCAACTCTCAATTTGAAGTCATCTACCCCAAGGTACCAAGGTGAACTTGTTGCCGAAACATTTAATCCGAAATTATAATTTCCTGATGCAGTAGGTGTATAATATACCTTATATAAAGTATAGTCTGTAGTCCCTTGCGTTGCAGTAATAAATGTTCCTAATGCAGTGGCTCCCGTCGCAGATTGTGCAGTATTCACCAAAACATTACCTGTATACCCTACATAAGAACTACCGGTTCCCCCTGTATTATAATAGAATGAAAATTCATAGGTCTTACCTGCAGTCAATGCAAAACTAGGTGTCCAAAGTTGACTGGCATTTGAATTACCATATTGAATACTCATATAATTCGGTGCAGATCGAGGTGCATTGAATGTTGTAGATCCTGTATTTACAGAATTCCAAGGATAAGTACCTGCTATTTGTTTCCAACAAATTGGGACAATACCAGTTCCTATAGAGCTCATAGAGTCAAAATTTTCTGTCCAAGGAAGCGTAGTAACGGCAGAACAAAGCGTAGTAAATGGAGCCGTAGAAACCCAAATACTCTGCTGAGAGGCACATTTTGATCTCACCCATACATAATATTTTGTACTGGAAGCTAACCCCGGAATAGTTACCGGACTAGCCGTCGTTTGCACAGAGTTACTAGCATTCAAAACAGTACTTGCATTTGGAGCAACTCCGGTCGTATTATAATATACGTCATATCCATTAGCAGGAGCAGGAGTTGGTGCTGTCCAGCTCACTTGCGCACTATTGGATGTGATTGCACTCGTTGTAACGGCAGTTGGGAACATACAAGAAGATGGTGGAGAACTGTCAAACTGTAACCTCGGAATACTGGAAACTCTACTGGATGCAGTAGGTGGTGAAGCCGGGTCCGGAGTTACGGTGTCACTGTAATAATACATTCCCGTATTACTGGTTGAAGTATAAGAACCCCACGAAGCAGTACAAGAATAACTTGGAGCAGTTTCATTTACTGCCACAACAAGATTACCAGTTCCATTCCAAACAAAAGGAGTAGCTAATGCAAGTTCTACCCATGTTCCGGATGTCATATTAGGTAATGTTCCAGAATACACCATAGACATTTGAGATACCGGAACCCAGTCTGTTGTAGAGGCAAAGCTGGTCTTTGTAGTATTTCCTAAGTAAACTGTCCATTGGTTATAATTAGCCTGAGTAGATGCCGTACTACTAACATAAAATCTAATTTTGGTAATCACTGTATTAGTTGTCCCAATAGCAGCTGTCATTTCCGCCGCTGTGTACAATTGCTGCGAATAATTGTAGCCATAACAAGAATAGACGGGAAGATAATTTGTAGTAGCTGTCCCTGTACCAATTTGCCCCGTTTGTCCCGACAATTTCGGAATAAAAGCAAGCATAAAGGCAAAAAATAGTAAAATTTTCCTCATACTTATAGAATTTTATACATTATACATTTTAGCTAAAAAATTAATTTTTTGAAATCTATTTTACACAATAAACAAACACATCTATGAAAATTATTATAAAATTCGAAAAAGCTATAAAATTTTTCACGAAGAAGTTTATTTTGTATAAGCACAAATCTAATCATTTTTTATTATTAATTTATAAGCACAATTAGTTTTTTTTTGAAAAAATTAAATAATAATTCACATTATACCTTAAATAAAGTAATCCCCGAGAGAACTCGGGGATTACGAATAATTCAAAATGAGATTACTTTTATTTTTTGATAAATTTAGATCTGAATTGCTCCATACCTTTATCATCTATTGTAATAACATATCCACCTTTTACTAAAGCAGAAACATTGATTCTTCCGCTATTGACAGATCCTTCATTTACCAGCTGACCTGCAGCACTGTAAATTTTATAAGTTGCTTTATCTGAAACCTTCGTTACATTTAAAACATCTGTTACCGGATTTGGATATATTTGGATATCACTATTTTTAAGACCTGTTTCTGAAGTTCCAAGGTTATTTGTAATAATTACATTATAATCTTCAGTCTCTCCATAAGAGTAACTTGCACATGCAAAAGAATCCGGAAGACTAGCTCCTACAGGACTCGCTAAAACAGTCATTACTCTCATTCTTAGTGGAGAATTTGTTACTGCTGATGCAGGCACTGTAAATGTAGCAGTCTTATTCGTAATACCTACTACTAAATTAGTGACAGGCATGTTAATAACTTTTTCATTAGATTCAAAAACTCCATTTTTATTGTAGTCAATCCATGCAGCCATAGCATTAGCTGTTGCTCCAGTAGTAGTTGTAAGAGCAACGTTTATAGTATTAATACTTCCAGGTTGCAAAACAATTTGTAGCCCCGCATTAGCAGTAAAATCAGAATATAATGTCCCTCCCGTTGCATTATTTACCGCTCCTAATGACACATTAGAGATATAATTATCTACACCGCTCGCGGTAGCTCCAGTCGTACAATAAGTTACACAAGGTGTTGAGAAAGTAACCGGAGTAGAATATGATCCTGTTACCCCTGAACAAACAGAAGCTACCTGAACCTGATAAGATAAACAATCCATCAATCCTGATAATGTCGCAGAATTGGTAGAAGCAGTCACCTGAGACCATGTTGAAGCAGAAGCTAATTTATACTGTACCACATAAGAATCGGCTCCTGAAACAGGCGCCCATGTAACTCCCGCTCCATTAATCGTTATATTTTGAACCGTCACACCAACAGGTGCAGTTCCACATGTAGATTGAGTATTTACATATACTTTTTTAACTGCATAAAAAACATTTCCTATAGAAGAAACCCTCATTAAAATAGTCTGACCATTCAATGTTCCAGGCATTGTAAAAGGTTCTGTCCCATCATTAGGAGTAGACGGAGTTAAAACAGTCCAAGTCGTTCCATTATCTGTTGAATAATCAATCTTCACATTAGCCACACTATAAGGAGCATTAGATGTATTAGCAACATCCCATGTTAAATTAGATGCAGCGTTCGTATACATATATGCCTGCGTAACCTGGAAGGGTCCGTCATTTCCAACCGTGATTGTCTGTTGTGCCGTACTAGTCTGCTGTTGTTGTACATTAGCATTATTATCTCTTGCTGTAATCGCAAAATTAGAAGTTCTAGCTACCTGCGATGTAGACTCCCAGGTATTTAAAGAATTATCTAAGGCACCTGCTATCACTGATGAAAATTTAGGAAAATATCTTGTAGGGCTTGTTGATGGTAAAACAGATCTAAACGAAGCACCATAAGTAGTTGTTCCTATATTAGTTTTATTAATAGTTTGCGAAACAGTCATTCCACTATCCACCTGTTCCCATGTATAGGTCATTGGATCATTTTCTGGATCTGTAACATTAGCCGTTAAAACAAATGCAGTTTTCTTAGGAATCGTATAATTTGACAATGCCGCAATTACAGGAGGGTTATTGCTTACATTCGTTTCAACATCACATGTTGTATTCATTAAGTTTGTTTGAACCTGCCCGATACTTGCTTTATGGAAATATGGGTCAGAGTGCGCCTGAACATCTGTAGCGGCTCCTGTGATTCCCGCATATCCCATAATAGTAGATCCTGAACCTGGTTCCATGTTTACACCTGTTCCTTCAATTCTATTGGAATAAGTATGGTTAGCTCCAAGCTGGTGCCCCAATTCGTGTGCTACATAATCAATATCAAAGTTATCTCCGTAAGGCTTGCCATCAGCAGGAGAAGTAAATCCAGATCCTTTATAAGCTACAGGATCACCATACTGATCTAAAGTCATATCATCACTACAAACACAACCGATACATCCTGCATTACCTCCACCTCCGGTAGCTCCAAATAAATGCCCTATATCAAAATTAGCTTCACCAACATAAGTATGTAAAGCATTCATAAGCTCTCCATTCCAAGCTCCAGCTGCACCTCCCACAGCAGGAGGAGTTAATACCGCATCTGAATAAGGGTCTGTGACAGGATTCGGGAAAATAATATTTTGGAAGTTCTGAACATATAAATGTAGTGCAAAATCTTTTTCAAATACACCATTCACCCTTGTCATTGTTGCATTAATAGCAGCAATTGCACCTGGAACACCATTAAAGTATGTTGTATATTCTCCTGTAACAGACAATGCTAATCTCATCGTACGAAACTTCTTATCGGAGCTTCTACTGAATGATCCCGGCTGGTGAGCAAATGAATTAGCATTATTATACAAATTTTGTAAGCTTTGTACAGCACTAGGCTTTTCAGTAGTACTACATTCAAAAGCTTTATTTCCTGTTTTTTGCGTTTTAGGATGTACAGAATATAGTCCGGTAGATTTGTCTACAGGCTCAATAAATTCATAATTCCCATCTTTAAATAACATAGACTGGAAATCATTAGGTGCTACAGAAAATCTAATTTGTTGTGTCGGATCATCAACTGCTGTTCCGATATAAGAACCTAACTGATATTGATCTGCAAGTTCTTTTACAACAACAGGAAAGCTATAAACATTAAATCTTTGAATTTTACCATCTAACATAGGAATTGAAACCATTACCGGTTTAGAGTTTGCTCCCATTTCCTGCGCACCTCTCAATTGGGATCTTAATTGATCTAAGTCCAATTTGAAGTACGTTTCCATCCGAGTAGCCTTGATAGCCACATCTCTTTTCCCGCTGTTTACATTTGCAGTAGCAGGCGTCCATTGTCCGAACATTGCCCCTCCTACAAATGCACACATCAAAGTAGTAAGCAGTCTTTTCATAATTATTTTTTAAAATTCATATTCAACAAAAATATCAAAACTTTAATAAAAAACATAATTAAATAACAAATAATTCACATAAAATAAACAAAAATCAAAATAAATAAACAAGAAAAATAAAAATAATAAAAAATTAACAAATACAACCACAAACAAATAAATAAAAAATCCCCAGAAAACTCTGAGGATCTACTATTAGTTAGTTAAAATTCTTTTTATTTTTTGATGAATTTAAAATTTTCCGAAATATTCTTATCCTTTATAGTAATAATATAATCTCCTCTCAGCAATTCAACTACATTTACTCTATTATTATCAATTACGCCTTTTTTCACAACCTGACCTACTGTATTATAGATCTCAAAAGTAGCCTTATTTGAAACTTTAGTAATATTCAAGACATCATTTACCGGATTTGGATAAATACCAAAAGTATCTTTTTTAGTCACTTCGGTTGTACTCAATACTTGCTGATTAGTAAAAGCTTTTGTAGCGTAAGAATTAATATCATCAGCACCATGATAAATAATAACCTGCCCATTATTTGTTGACAAATCAACATAGCCTCCATAACCCAATCCATCACCTTCCGAATCAGAAATTGTAAACACATAGCAATCTAAAGGCAATGTCCACGTTTGAGTGATAAGCGCTGGCAGTGGAGTACTTGTCGTAGGGTTACTTACATCAGCGTATGGGCCTCCATATTTTACAATTTGACCTGCACTATTTTTCAAAGTCCACATTGTTTCAGAACCAAAATAATCTCTTTGCAATTTGAATACTACTGTTGTAGCTGTTGGTATATAATCTGGAGCTGTTGGCTTAACATAGCTTCCAATTGCCGTATTATTCGAACTTCTTTGATCTACTCCTCCATTTGCAGAAGTAATTGTTGCCGTTACTGACGAAGATGGGATTGAACTATTTACCGGAATCGATATAATACTGGATTTATCTTGAGCTAAATTACCTGTCCAATTATAAGTTTGAGTTACCCCTCCATTAAATGAATAAGAAATAGCTGCAGATGTAAGATTACTTGTTCCTCTATTATATAAAGCGAAACGCAACATCCCACCACCACAGTTGCCCAATGCACATCCACCATCTATTTTGACTTCTGCATCATTAGCAAATAATGGAATAGGCTGATCAGCGATAGATGTTTTCAATTCAACCCTTCTTGGAGAATTGTTCATTACTGTTGTGATACGCGTTTTTTGATCGTTAGTAAAAATATTCATACATGTATCATTGGTATAATCCATGTAGTTTTCGAACATTTCGTCAGCTGTACCACAAGTATTTGATTTCGGATGCGTAGGACATCCACCGTTAGATGTTCTATGTGTAGGAGTATCCGCACAATAATCTGTTCCGCATGCTGCATCTCCCCAAATATGTCTTAATCCTAGAAAGTGTCCTACTTCATGCGTCATTGTTCGACCTTTATCATAAGGTGCAGAAAGCATAAAAGTATTATTTGTGTTGTAATCACTACTACCAAAAGTGGCAAAATTAGCAACTACCCCATCACTATTTGCAGCTCCTCCATTTACATTTAAACCTGGTAATGTAGAATTGGAAGGAAATTGAGCATACCCTAATAAAGAGGCATCAGCAAAATTAACACTCCACATATTCATGTATTTTGTAGGATCCCAAATTGTCTGAGGTTTAACAACAGTATCAATATCAATTTGTGACCAGCTATCCTGGCACAGATTCACCCTGTCAATACCATTGGTAGGATTCCCATTAGGATCTACTTTAGCTAAAACAAATTGAATTTGTGTATCTGCTCCTACTGGATTTGTATTATAACCTGGTGTACTTAAAATTTTTCTGTAATCATTATTCATTACCGTAATCTGAGACATTACTTGCTCATCAACAATATTAGGAGCCATTCCAACATTTTGCCCACTATGAATAACGTGTACAACGACAGGGATTGTAATAATATTTCCGTTTTGAGATTTATTAGTGCTTGTATTTACCTTTTCTCTTTCTATTAAAGGAGCTAACCAAGCCTCAAATTGCTCTTCAGTTAATCTTCCTGGATATTTTGCTTGCAGATAGTTTTCATACTCTACAGTAGAACATCTGTCAAAACCATTAGTTTTTAATAGTTCCTGTGGAGATTTTTTGGCAAATTTAGACTCTTTCTTGATTATTTTATTTCCATCTTTTACCTGAGCACTAAATAAACCCATACATAACAGAGGTAATAAAAAAAAAGTTTTTGAAGTAGTAGAATTACGCATTTTATATTTTTATTAACTTTACAAATATATTATTTATAATATAATTTAAGTTAATAAATTAAATAAAATGAAATTTTTACAAAAAAAACCAATAACAAAAGTAGCAATACCATTAATAACCATACTTATTAATATAATTTACTTAAATTGCACTTCTCAAAAAAAGAATAATGAAATCAAAAATAAACCACTGATTAATCTACAACAATCAAAAATTGAAAAAATAGAGTTAACGGAACAAACAAGAGGAACAAATAGAGTTATAATTTATACTCCGACGTCTAAAGTTTCTTCATTAAACGGAAACAGTGTCACTTCTCCTATTTCTGTAGAAGAATGGAAAAAAATCACAGCACAGGTAAATCTAATAGACCTGTCAAAAATATCCACCCTACAATCTCCAACAACAGGCAGATTCTCTGACAGGGCCTTAGCAGCGACTATTTCTATCACTTATGAAAACAATGTATTTACGTCATCAAGTTTTGATGCCGGGATTCCACCTAAAGAGTTAGAAAATTTATATGATGAAATTCAAAATAACTCGACAAAAAATATCATTAAGAAAACTCCAAAAAGAAATGCTCCTTAAAATTTATATGCTATGTTCCAAGCAAACCCCATATTGAATTTGGAAGAACTCCTTCCAAATCCGGGGACGATCATCGGGGATATATTTTCCTGCTTGGAAGTATAAACTAAATAACGGGGCTGAAGATTCACATCAATATAAAAGTTTGAATCAAATAATTGTACTCTGCCCCCCAATGTACCTTCCAACCAAAATGAGGATTGAGATGATGATGGAAATGCTACAGAAGAATTACTTCCCCCAAACCCACGAACCGGGATAGCCATATATTCCTGGTTATAAAAAGCCCCGGCTACCTTTCCACCAACATAAAATCCATTAAATTCATTTTCGGCATCTTTTGCCAGCATATAGAATCCTCCCAATTTAATAAACGGACCACTCGCTTTTGCATCATAACCGTTCTTTTGATATACGTTTTTCTCAAAACCCGCCTCAGCTATAGCATGAACATTCTCTTTTATCTTCGAGGAAATAAAACCCTGATATAGTTTTCTGTCCGAAAAGAAAGAAACTCCCGTATTAAGCACATCAAGACCGACCATAAAATTCGGTTCATACTTCCAATGAGCTTTTTTTTCTTCTTTTTTATCTTTCTTTTCTTGAGCCCGGCCTATTATTCCTAATAGACTAAAAAACAAGGTAAAGATTAGTTTTGTCTTCATTCTCTATTTGATTTTGTCCGGCTTCCAGATTTAAAACCGGATTGGGAGTTACTAATGCTGAGCTTAAATTCTCATAATATTTTTTGACACCACATCCAGGAGATACATAGGTTGACTTCGTTGTATAATTGACTCTTACTTTAGATTCAGGACCGTTTAGTCTCAATCTAAAATAAACATCCGTATAAGGAGAGTCATCCACTCGTAAGGGAATCAATCGGGAATCAATTGCTGCAAGTTTTCCTAGCTGCACTTTTCCTGCACCATAGTCAACAGCAACATAGAGTGTGTCTAATATTCTAAGTTTTCCTGTTTGTTGTGACTTAAAAGCAACCTTCATTCTGGGTGTTCCTTCTCCGCTTTCACAGATATCATCATCACCTCCACAAGAAAAGAGCATTCCTACAAAACAGACTGCTATGAGAAATTTAAAATACTTCATATTAAGATTTGAAATTCAAATTTAAATAAATTTATTTTTTAATCAACAATGCAATGTTTTCCACGTGATGCGTTTGCGGGAACATATCTACCGGTAATATTTTTACTAATGTATAATGTTCTTTCATCAATGCAAGATCTCTAGCCTGTGTTGCAGAGTTACAACTTACATACACTACTTTCTCCGGAGCTAATTTCAATATTTGCTCAACTACTTTTTGGTGCATTCCATCTCTTGGCGGATCGGTAATCAATACATCTGCTTTTGGATGATTTTCCATGAATTCATCGTTAAAGACATTTTTCATATCTCCACAGTAGAACGTTGTATTGGTAAGCCCATTTAACTCAGCATGCTCAATCGCTGCGTCAATGGCTTCTTGAACAGATTCTATTCCGATTACCTGTTTTGCATTTCTAGCTACATATTGAGCAATTGTTCCTGTTCCGGTATACAAGTCATATACAACTTCATCTCCTTTCAGGTCTGCAAATTCAAGTGTTTTTCTATACAGCTCCAAGGCTTGCTTATAATTGGTCTGGAAAAATGATTTTGGTCCGATTTTAAACTTCAGCCCATCCATTTCTTCCATTAAAAACCCTTCTCCAAAATACACATTAATATCTAAATCATAGATAGAATCGTTAGCTTTCGAATTAATCGCGTAAACTAATGTTTTGATTTGCGGGAACTTTTCTAATATAAATGCAAAAAGTTTTTCCCTATTTTCTTTTTCTTCTCTAAAAAGCTGGAATAATACCATCCATTCTCCTTTAGAGTTTTGTCTCATCATTAGAGTTCTCAGGAATCCTTCATGATTTCTAACATCAAAGAAGTCCAATCCGTTTTCAACACTATACTCCTTTACGGCTAGTCTTATAGCATTGGATGGATCTTCCTGAAGAAAACATTCTTTAAGGTCTAAAATCTTGCTCCACATCCCAGGAATATGAAACCCTAAAGCATCTTTACTCCCAAAGTTTTCTTCTGAACTGATTTCGTATTGGGTAAGCCATCTTGCATTGGAGAAAGAGAACTCCATTTTATTTCTATAAAAATACTGCTCTTCGGAACCTAATATCGATACGGTTTCAAAATCCTCGATTCCTCCAATTCTTTTGATATTATTATATACCTCTTCTTGTTTAAAATCAAGCTGTTTTTCATAGCTCATATTCTGCCATTTGCAACCTCCACAAGTTCCAAAATGCACACATTTAGGTTCTGCTCTAAAAGGAGATTTCTCCAATACTTCTACCGCTTCCCCTTCATAATATTTGGATTTGGCTTTTTTCACCCTTACATTCACAATATCTCCCGGAATAGCTCCTGAAACCAAAACGGTTTTACCATCTTCCGTTTTCCCGATTGCCACTCCTTTTGCACCGGCAGTTAACAACTTTATATTTTCAAGAACTAAATTTTTCTTATTCTTTCTGCTCATTCTAAAATTTTCTATTTTCCTAATCGAAACTTTAAAAGTTTCACCTTACAAAAATACAATAAAAAAAACCTTATCCGAAGATAAGGTTTCCATCTATATTAAAGTTTATTATTTCGTTGGAGCCGGTTGAGGACTAGCAGGCTGTGGAGCCGGTTGTTGTGCGGAAGGATCAATTTGTAATCCAGGCTGCATCTGAGCATTTGGAGCTACTTTTGGAGCTGAAAGACCTGTCAGCTTATCCAAAATAGTCACTAATTCCTGCTCTCCTAAATTTACAAAAGATCTGCTGGCAATTTTTCCGTCTTTATCTATGATAACAAAGCAAGGTAATTTGAATCCATAAACGCCATATTTTTTAGCAATATCAGACTCCATTCCTCCTTCTCCATATACGTTTACCCCCTGGATTCCTTTTAATAAAGAATTGCTGGTTTTGATAAACTGATCTTTTGTATCGTCAACATTTACAAATACAAAGTTCATTTTTGATTTATAAAAATTAACAACCTCTTTTAAAACAGGCACTGTTGCTTCACTGATATAAGGATTCCAAGATGCATAGAAAAACAACATGTATGGTTTTCCTTTATTTTCAGAAAGCTTGTAAGCTTTACCATCTTGTTTTACTAAAGAAGCCTCAGGTGCTACTTCTCCGATTTTAAGTCCTGTAATTGCCATTTGCATTTTAAGCAGGTCACTTTTAATTGTAGCGTCCTTAATATCCGTATCAATAATTTTTTTGATCTTGTCAATCTTATTCGCCGGAGTTGTTGGATGAATATCCGCCTGAGCCATGACAAATGCTAATAAATAATCTTTAGCAGTCTGAGAAAGGTCTTTTTTAGTTTTCAAATACTGTGCAAACAATTCTGAAGTCGTGATATCAGTTTTTCCTTTACTATTAGCTTCTGCATATTTTTGGAAATCAGGTGTCATTTTAACCAATAGATATTGTCTGTAAAGAGGAATTGTTTTTACCATCGACTCTTTATCATCTTCTAACTTTGTTTCGTAATCTTTAAAGGCTTTAGATGCTTTATATGATGGATTTCCTGACATCGGACCGTGTGACATCTCATAATTTGCCATTAGGTTAAGAATGGTTACTTTTATATCATTCTTTTTCCATTCCAATAATGCTTTACTAGGATTATTTTTTTGTGCAAGCTCATCCATATTCTTGTTGATATCAGCTTCCACCTTATGCATTCCTTTTAAGAACGAATTTTCATCGCCACTCATTAATTGGTTTAGATTAACCTTAGCACCATATGTTCCCAAAAATTTTTGAGTAGCCTGAAGGAAATCATTATTCTTTTTAGCATCACCAGTAACGATATATTCACTTGGGAAAGTAGCTCCATTTCCTGAGATATTAACTTTTTGACCTCTTTCAAGATAGATAAGGTTTTGTCTGTTTGCATAATTGATCACATACATCCCATCTTTAGGAGCCTCAAAGTTCCCGGAAAAGTTACCTTCTTTATCTAACCCAATATTAATCAGAGGCAGGGTTCCTACTCCTGAAGCTTCTACGAATTCAATTCTTTCTAACGGTGAACTTCCGGTAATTTTCCCTTTTACTTCTACTTTTTTTGAACAAGACATCACGAAAACCGCGATGATAAACAATAAAAGATATTTTTTCATTTCAATTTTTAATATTACACAAAAATACGCTTTTTAAGGTTTGTTAATTCACCCGAATAATTTTTTTTGAAAATTTTCTGATAGCCCATTAAAAGGGAGATTTTCACTTTGTTGTTCTATCAATTTTTCATTCTCAAAAAACACCTGAAAAGCATTTTGTCATTACAATTTATCAACTCTCCAAATATATACTTATTAAGTAAAGAACACCTAAGACTGATCAATAAGTTAACAAACTTTAACAGGAAAAGTACATTTATAAAAAAATCGCCCCCGAAATGGAGGCGATTTTTTATATATTTTGAATCTGTTTATCCTTTATCTACAAGAGCAGACATGTATTCTCTGTTCATCCTTGCGATATTCTCAAGAGAAATACCTTTAGGACATTCAATTTCACATGCTCCGGTATTTGAACAGTTTCCGAATCCTTCTTCGTCCATAGCTTTCACCATGTTCAGAACTCTTCTCTTAGCTTCCACTCTACCTTGAGGAAGTAAAGCAAACTGAGAAACTTTGGCTCCAACGAACAACATTGCAGATCCGTTTTTACAAGTAGCTACACAAGCTCCACATCCGATACAAGCAGCAGCATCCATTGCTTTGTCTGCATCTTCTTTAGGAACCGGAATAGCATTGGCATCCAATGTATTTCCTGAAGTGTTTACAGAAACGAAACCACCTGCAGCCATAACTCTGTCAAATGCGCTTCTGTCTACCATTAAGTCTTTAATAACAGGGAAAGCAGCACTTCTCCATGGTTCGATAACGATAGTTTCACCGTCTTTGAACATTCTCATGTGAAGCTGACAAGTTGTAATACCTGTGTCCGGACCGTGTGCTCTACCATTGATGTAAAGGGAACACATCCCGCAGATTCCTTCACGACAGTCGTGGTCGAAAGCAATCGGTTCTTTTCCTTCGTTAATTAAGTTTTCGTTCAAGATGTCCAACATCTCCAGGAATGAAGAATCTGTAGAAACATCTGATATTTTATAGGTCTCAAACTGACCTTTTGTTTTACTATTTTTTTGTCTCCAAATTTTCAGCGTAAGATGTAAGCCTTTTTTTGCACTCATAATGTTATATTTATAGGTTGGAGATTATTTATAACTTCTAGTTTTAACCTCGATGTTCTCGTAGATCAGTTCTTCTTTATGCAACACTTCTGCGTTGATATCCGATCCCTGATATTCCCAAGCTCCAACGTATTTGAAGTTTACGTCGTCTCTTTCCGCTTCTCCATCCGGAGTTGCGTGGTCCCAACGGAAGTGTCCACCACAAGACTCTTCTCTGTTGAGTGCATCGATAGCCATTAATTGTCCTAATTCAAGGAAATCTGCTACTCTGAATGCTTTTTCAAGCTCAGTGTTCATTCCTTCTCCTTCACCAGGAACTTTTACGTTTTTCCAGAAATCGTTTCTTACTTCTTCGATTTCTTTGATTGCTTCTTTTAATCCTTCAGGAGTTCTTCCCATTCCAACTTTATTCCACATAATGTGTCCAAGTTTTTTGTGGAAATAGTCTACTGAATGCGTTCCTTTATTATTAATGAAGAAATCAACTTTATCTTTAATGCCTTTTTCAGCTTCGTCAAACGCTGCTGAGTTGGTAGGAATTGCTCCTGTTCTGATATCTGCAGAAAGGTAATCTGCAATGGTGTAAGGAAGTACGAAATATCCGTCTGCAAGACCTTGCATCAATGCAGATGCTCCAAGTCTGTTAGCTCCGTGATCAGAGAAGTTAGCTTCACCAATTACGAAACATCCAGGAATTGTAGACTGAAGGTTGTAATCTACCCATACACCACCCATTGTATAGTGAACTGCAGGATAAATTTTCATTGGAGTTTTGTATGGATCATCAGCCGTAATTTTCTCGTACATTACGAATAAGTTCCCATATTTCTCCTCAACCCAACTTTTACCAAGATCATAAATCTGTTGATCTGTCGGGTTATGAATATGTTTTTCGATAGCGGCTTCTTTACCTTTTTTCATGATCTCTGTAGAGAAATCAAGGTAAACCCCTTCTTTAGTATCATTATTTTCAATTCCGTATCCTGCGTCGCATCTTTCTTTAGCAGCTCTTGAAGCAACGTCTCTTGGTACAAGGTTACCAAATGCAGGATATCTTCTTTCTAAATAATAATCTCTATCTTCTTCTTTAATATTTTCAGGTCTTAATTTTCCTTCTCTGATAGCTACTGAATCTTCAATCTTTTTAGGAACCCAGATTCTTCCTGAGTTTCTTAATGACTCAGACATCAAAGTCAGTTTAGACTGCTGAGTTCCGTGAACAGGAATACAAGTCGGGTGAATCTGTACGTAGCAAGGGTTTGCGAAATATGCTCCTTTTTTGTGAATTTTCCAAGCTGCTGAAACGTTAGATCCCATAGCATTGGTAGAAAGGAAATATACGTTTCCGTAACCTCCTGAAGCAATTACAACAGCGTGAGCAGAATGTCTTTCGATTTCACCTGTTACAAGGTTTCTTGCGATAATTCCTCTTGCTTTTCCGTCAACAATTACAAGGTCAAGCATCTCGTGACGGTTGTACATCTTGATTCTTCCTTTACCGATCTGACGGCTCATTGAAGAATAAGCACCTAATAATAACTGTTGTCCTGTTTGTCCTTTTGCGTAGAATGTTCTTTTTACCTGAACCCCACCAAATGAACGGTTATCTAGCTGACCTCCGTACTCTCTTCCGAAAGGAACACCTTGTGCCACACATTGGTCGATAATATTTGCAGAAACTTCAGCTAATCTGTAAACATTAGCTTCTCTTGCTCTATAGTCACCACCTTTGATGGTATCATAGAATAATCTGTATGTAGAGTCACCATCTCCCTGGTAATTCTTAGCTGCGTTAATCCCTCCTTGAGCTGCAATAGAGTGAGCTCTTCTTGGTGAATCCTGGTAGCAAAACGCTTTTACGTTATATCCTTGCTCAGCCAAAGTAGCTGCAGCAGAACCTCCTGCTAAACCTGTACCTACAACAATAATATCAATCTTATCTCTGTTGTTTGGTGCAACAAGGTTCATATGGTCTTTATGATTTTTCCACTTGTCCTTTAGAGGACCCGCTGGAATTCTTGAATCTAACTTACTCATATTAGTATATTGATATTATTGAGTTATAAAATGGAAAATTGCGATGAAAATAAATCCAGCAGGAATAAGGATAGAATACCATTTCCCGATAGCCTTAATCACCGGCGTATATTTTGGATGTCTTGCTCCAATAGACTGGAATGAAGACTGGAATCCGTGAGCTAAGTGTAATCCCAATAATACAAAAGCGATTACATATAAAGCCACTCTCCAAAGATCTGCAAACTTCTCATGAAGCTCCGGCCAGAAACGTTCAGCATTAGGAGCAATCCCCTGTACATACTTGTAGCTGATTTCATGTAACCAGAAATCGTATAAGTGAAGCGCCAAGAAAGCCAAAACAACAGCTCCGGAAATAATCATATTTCTAGACATCCATGAAGAATTCACAGAAGCGTTGTTGGATTCATACTTTACCGGACGCGCTTTGTTATTCTTGATCTCCAATACAAATCCCATTATGAAATGGAAAATTACTGCAAAACCAAGAATAGGCTGCATTAAGAACTGCACAAAAGGATTATAGCCCATAAAGTCAGATGCTGTATTGAAAGCATCCTTGTTCAGGACTGATAACAAATTGGTTGTCAAATGCAGTATAAGAAAAATCAGCAAAAACATAGCTGATAATGCCATAGCGTATTTTCTACCTATCGTAGAACTCGTTAAACCTGCCATATAAGTTTAAATTTGAATTTCCCACAAAATTAAGAAATGTTAACAATATCGAAAAGTGAGAAATCTCACAATTAGGCAGTTTGTAATCTTTCTAAATAAGAATTTCACCCATTATAAATACAGGAAAATTGAAAATTAAAATTATCTATTTTATCTCGTAAATTTCATCTTGAAAAACGACTTTTTCAGCTCCCGACGGAAAAGGTTTTATTTCAAAACTTTGGATTCTTCTCGATGTACAGTATGGGCCAACAACATACCGTATAAGCTTATCCTGATCTTTCATATCAGAAACCCAAAAACAAGCTCTATCTCCCTTCTTTACAGAAAAAATATTCTTTTTATTAAATGTATAAATCAAGATTTCATCTCTGTTGTTTTCGATAATGGTTATGCTTGTTCTTATGATTAAAAATGTCAAAATCGCAATACCTAATCTCACAGAATTTTTAAAATTGAACTTAAAAATAACTGCTCTCAATAGATATACAACGATCAATACCAACAAGACTTCCCCCCAATGCATTGATATATTTTCAAAGAATAAACCATCAATTTCCGCAAACCAATGGATCACCTTCAATAACCATTGAATCATTATGTCATATATTCTATTGATGAAATCAAAATCAATTTTAAAAGCAATAAGAGTCGTTATTAGAAATGAAAACACAATAATCATTTCAGAAGCAGGAACAATTACGAAATTGGCAATTATTGAAATTAAAGAGAACTGATGGAAATAATACAAAACAAAAGGCAATGTTGCTAATTGTGCGGATAATGATATGGTGATGGTATTAAATAGTAATTTTTTAAAATAATTATCCTGTACCGGAAAATACTTAAGGAGCGGCTGGTTCAACCAAAAAATTCCTAAAACAGCTAAAAAACTCAATTGAAAACCAATATCAAAAAGCTGTCGGGTATCCAACAACAAAATAATAAATGCTGATAAAGCCAAAGAGTGAAGCATATCCGGTTTTCTTTGCAATAAAATAAAAACAAAATATACGCTCAGCATGATACAAGCCCGTAAAACGGAGTTTCCAAAACCAATAAAACCTGCAAACAACCAAATAAAAATCAAGCTTACTATAATGGAATATTTTCGAAGTCGTAAAGGAATAATACGAACCAATAGAAAATAAAACATACCGAAAATCACCACAATATGGGTTCCGGAAATAGCTAACAAATGAACCAATCCGGACCTGTTGAAGTCACGTGCTGTTCCTTGGTCAATTTCGGTTCTGTCTGCTAAAATAATTCCTTTTAAAAACTCTTTTGATTTCCCCGACATTTTAGCTTTATCAATCTTATTCAACACCTCAAGTCTGGATTGCCGCACTTTATCTGTAAAATGCAAATCATTTCTTTCCACAGATGATATCTCTTTCGAAATATAACATTGGTTCTCAATATCTTTTCGTTTTAAATATTTAGCATAATCAAATTGAAAATCATATTGTGGAGGCTTAGGTTGAGCAATATAAGCTTCAACTTTATAATAATGCTTAAAATCAAGTTCTTTATAAGTTTTTGGGATATAAAAAATTGAATTGAAGTACTGTTTTTTCACTTCTACAACTCCTTCATATTTTTTATATTTTCCTGTTGAATTCAGTTTTCTGGAAATTTTAAAAACGATCATTTGTTTCCCTTGAATATGCTCTGTACCTTCTGTTGGAAAAGTATTATAAAAATGAAGAATGATCCCCATTCCAAAAAACAACAATCCTAATAAAACTGCCTTGATTTTGAACAAAAAATAAGAATGAAAAAATATTGAAATTAAAATTCCAACACTAACAACCGCAATAGAATAAACAGCCGTTTGATCCAATAAAAATTTATCCTGAAAAAGAATTCCAAGGATAAAACATATGGCCAAAATGAAAAGGGGTTGTTTATTCAAATTCAATCAATTATTTCACCAAATTATGAAATTAACTGATTGATTAGAAGTTTTGAAATTACCAAATAATGATACCATCCTGCTTAAGAACGAGCAATAGAGCGCTTAATTTTATTACTGAAATATAAAAATATAGCGAAAAAAGATCAAAATTTTATAATTCAAATTCTTTTTAAGATGTTTTATTCCGTTATTTTTTTAGCAAACTCTCTATTAGTTTACTTTGTATTTCCATCAGTTTTGCAATTTGTTCCTGATTCTTTATGATGCTTTCTAATAATTCCGGAGATTGTATATTGAAAATGGGATTATATTGATTAACATTTGCGACTGATTGATCATTAAATTCATTATCGTAAATTACAGTAGGGGCATCATTAAGCAAGTCATTGATATCCACCTCCAGCTCTTTTGCAATTTTATTTAAAAGTAAAGAATTCGGAATATTTTTATCAGATTCTATATTGGAGATTGTTGTCTGTGTAGTATCCAGTCGTATTGCCAAGTCTTCCTGAGACCAGTTCTTAGCTTCCCTGTATTGTTTTACTCTTGTACCTATGCTCATCTTAAAAAGAATTTTTATCAAAAATATAAAAATTCTTATGATGTCCATACGAGATAAAATATATTTTTGCACATAATCACCAACAAGTGATAAAAATAAAGTATATTTAAAACCTAAAAAACGAATGTTTATGATGAAAAAAACAACCATGTGGCAACTGCTGCTCATATTTATTATGTTTTCATTCTCATCCTGCATCCATGATGAAACAACTTCTGCTTCGGAAACATCTTTCCTGACGAAGGAATACACATCTAAAAGCCTTTGGAAAGAAGACGAAAAATATATTAAAAATGTTAAAAAAGTATTCGAAACTTATGCAGACCCTGTGTATTTCAAAAACAAACATGGAGAAGTGGCTTGGAATTATGCATTAACGACAGGTGAAGAAAGCTTCCTTGAAGTTCCGGTTATAAAAAACGGGAAAATACATTTTACACTTGTCGTCAAAAGAGAAGGAGATAGGATTTATTTCAAGACAGACCCCAATGAAAAATCGAAAAGTTTTTTTGAAATCCTGATGTTTAAGAACAGGAAAGAACTTTCCGGAACTCTTAAAGAAAATCCTAAGGATGCCCAGGCTAAGTCAGCCTGTATTACGATTACCAAAACAGTAACCTGGACAGACACGATTACCGGTGAAGTTCTGCAAATAGATCATTTTACAGAAACACGTTGTTCTCCAGTCGGACCTTATTTAGATTGTACCGATTTAAGTGTTAACTCTTCGTGTGGCAGTGGAAACGGTGGAGATAGCGGAGGCGGCGGTGGTGGAGGTAGTGGAAATGGATACCCATATCCTGACACTCAAGACCAAACGCCTTGTGAAAAAACAAAAAATCGACTGCTGCTACCCGGAGTACAGCCAAAAATTGATGAACTAAAAGCACAATCAGTTCTCGGTGGCGAAAAAGGAGTTAAATTCAAATTGGATGGCACTCCTTCACCCACAATAACCGGAAAGGCTCATAGTGTTAATTTTGGAAATACTACAGGATATGCAGGAGGTTACCATAACCATACACCTGCTGGAATTCCGATGTTTTCCCCTGGAGATATTAATCAATTATTAAGCTTCGCCAGGGCACAACCAACATCATCAAATAATACAGGTAATGCTTATTTAGGAATGGTAGCACCTAATGGCATGCATTATGTAATGAATTTTAACGGAGCCTATGAAGATGCACTAAAAGATTTTTCGCAAGAAAATATAGATAATTTCACAAAACTTTATAGAGATACTGAAAGAGAATTAACGGATTTTGAAATTAATGGAAATACTTATATTAATCCCGATGGCAAAATAAATAATTTGGGTGTTGAAATATTATTTTTCCAAACATTAAAAAATATGGGATTAAATGGAAAAATTATTTTACAAAGAATAGACGTTAACAATACTATACAAAATATCGAAGTAACCACTAACAACCAACTAGTTACAACATCATGTTCTTAAACTCAAAATATAAAAAAATATGAAAACAATAAATATAAAAATACAAATATTATTCATATTCTTCACAATAGGCCTACCCTTCTACGAAGCTCAAGAATATCCTTTAAACTCGTCCTACATGAAATTACCCGACAATTCATATCTAAAGGATTTTAACAATGAACTTTCTCCTTATGTCGGAACATATAAAGCCACCTTTGAGGGTAATGAAATTACTTTATACATCACTAAACAAAACTATAAGTTTTTTGATTTAAAAGTGAAAAAATATTATCAGGATGTTTTATCGATAAAATACATTGTTAAAAATTCCTCTGGAACTATCCTCCAAAACACTCAAACTATGAGTTTTCAACCTAATCAATTACGTTTTACAGTATATAGTGTAAAAACTAAACCTTCACAAAATACTATAATATTTTACTATGGTGGAACAAATTGTGGTATTGGATGGGGAGATATTTATTTAAAGAAACTAAATGATCACCAATTATCTTGGGAATATCGTCCAAATGATTCCATTATAGATAGCAAGACATGTCCGGATGATACTGATATTAATATTTACTTACCAGAAACTAAAAATTTAATTTTCACTAAGCAATAATCACATAAACCGCTTTTCAGCGGTTTACTTTTTGTTTAAACAAATTATATATTTCCACATTATGAAGAATATTAATTTGAAAATAAAATTATACTGAAATTAAGAAACTCAGTTTTACTTCTCTTTCAAAAACCTATCCGATAATCGTTTAGTTTCTTTGATATAAAACCATGGATCTTTTCCATAATTTTCATAGGTGAAATTTCCGGTCTTTTTAGGAATAGCAGGTTCTATTTGTGTTCCTTCATGCCATTCATTGAAAGAGGTAATTCCAATAAACTCAGGATTTACTTTTATAGCAGCATCGAACATTTTTTCATAATATTTACCATTATCGCGGCTCTTAAAGTTAGCTTCATTCCAAGGTCTGATTCTGGTGTCAGAATATCCCGGGCCAACGCAAGGAATAAAAATAAGATGGTGGTCGTTTGCATAATGCGAAAGGTAATCCCAATTAGAAACGGTACTGCCAAAAACAAAACCTTCACTGGCAAAATAAGTATAAAAACCATCGAAGCCGGCTTTATCGAAAAAAACAGAATCATTTTTCTCTACCCATAAGCCTATATAGAGAGCATCCAGCTCTGTATTCCGTATTGTTTTCTCTCCGTTTTCAGACAGGATTTTCGCCCATTCTTCAGGAGAAATTTTATAACTGTCATACACATAAAACAAAGGTTTTCCTTCTTTTTTATAAAAAGCAGGATGCTTGGAATATGTATTAATAAGATAAGAAATCTGATCTTTAAATTCAGTAACATTTTTATAGAAAGGTTCTATATGGAAAGCAACTTTCAGCTTGAAATGGTCAGCCATATCCAGATATTTCAGACTACTTTTATCGGTAAAAGAATCTTTTCCCAACCAACTTAAAATAACAACTCCTACTCCCGATTCTTTGATCATTTTCATATGCTTTTCAATGATCTTTGTATCGCTGGAACTATAGTTTCCTAATTGAGGATAGAAATTTGCTCCAATATCGTCTCCTCCTTTATAATGCCCCAGATTATTCCATTTAGGATTGCTCCAATGGGGAATAATTTCATGATTCCAATGCTGTAAATTTCCATCAGTTATTTTGTTTCCGTACCAACCATAATAAAAGATTTGAACCTGTTCTCTGGAATTGTTCTGCTGGGCAAAACTTTTTGAATAGAAAAATGTACAAACAATTAATAACAGAAGATTTTTCAAAGGATTCATTTTTAACAAAGGAATTTAAATTATCAAAAGGAAGATCTCTAAACTTTCAAAATTACCTCAGCTGCATGATCACTTGCCCCTTTCCCTCCAAGTTTTTCTCTTAAAAGACTATAATCATTCAGGACTTGTTGTCTCTTTTCTCCATCTATAATTTTGTTCAGCTCATCTACAAGGTTCTTGGTATTCAAATCATCCTGGATCAGTTCTTTTACAACTTCCTTATCCATAATAAGATTGACTAAAGATATATAATTGATGTTTTTCACCAATCTTTTAGCAATGGCATAAGAGATTTTACTGCCACGATAACAAACCACTTCAGGGATGTTGAGTAAAGCTGTTTCTAAAGTTGCTGTTCCGGAAGTCACCAACGCTGCTTTTGAACATCTTAATAAATCATAGGTTCTATTGGAAACAAAATGCACATTGTCATCTACATATTTTTGATAAAATTCTTTAGGCAAACTTGGAGCCCCTGCTATTACAAATTGGTAGTTCTTGAAATGTGGTCGCACTGAAAGCATGATTTCAAGCATTTTTTCTACTTCCTGTTTTCTGGAACCAGGTAAAAGTGCTATGATTTCTTTTTCATTCAAACCGTTTTCCGTCTTAAACTTTTCAATACTGATCTCTTGCAGATCGGAAATAGCATCCAATAACGGATGACCTACAAAGTGGGAATGCACTCCATGTTTCCGGTAAAAATCTTCTTCAAAGGGAAGAATTACCATCATTTCATCTACATATTTTTTGATGATCTCTACCCTGCCTTCTTTCCATGCCCAAAGCTGTGGGGAAATATAATAAACGACTTTAATTCCAAGTTCTTTGGCAAATTTGGCAATTCTCAGATTGAACCCCGGATAATCTACCAAAACTAAAACATCCGGTTTATTTTTCTGAATATCTTCTTTGCAGAATTTGATGTTATTTAAAATGGTTCTTAAATTCATCACTACTTCCAGAAATCCCATAAAAGCCAAATCACGGTAATGTTTTACCAACGTTCCGCCCTGAGCTTTCATCAGATCACCACCCCAAAATCTAAATTCTGCATTCGGATCTTTTTGTTGTAAGGCTTTCATCAAATTGCTCCCATGCAAATCCCCTGAAGCTTCTCCTGCAATAATGTAATATTTCATTTCTTCCGAAATCTTTTTGAATTGTTTTTACAACCATCACAAACCGTAATTCTTTCATTTCATCAACAATTTTTGAATCATGGCTCATTTCTATGGTAAGGATAGAGAACAAATTAAAATATATGTTGATCTTAATTTGTAAATTTGTTCAAAGATAATGATAAAAATGTCAGAAGAATTTGAAATCCGAAATAAAGTTGCTGAAAGCGGCCTTGTAAATTTTGACCTTACCACTTTACTTCCTAAAGGAGAAAGAAAAGGTATTGACCTTAAAGATTTTCTTTTTATGGAAATGATTCTAAAGGAAAAAGATTTCCGTGAAAAGGTGGAAGCCATCAACGTTGAAGATTATAAAGATAGCTATATATACATTTACAACTCTGTAGATACCATTATTCCACTTTGGGCTTATTTTGTCCTTACGGCAAAGCTTACCGATGTTGCTAAAAAAATTGTTTTCGGAAACCGTGAGGACCTTGAAGTTATTTTGATGCACAATGCCATACAAACTTATGATTTCAGTGATATGACAGGCAAGAGAGTTTTGGTAAAAGGATGCTCAGATAAGGAAATTCCGGAAAATGCATATATCGAATTGGTAGAACAATTGAAACCCATTGTTAAATCTCTGATGTTTGGAGAGGCGTGCTCTAATGTACCTATTGTAAAGAATTAAGTAAGGATGAAAAACTATTTACCTGCTGTATTCTTATTTCTTATTTTTATTGCTATTTATTATACCGGGAGCTTTACAAGAATCCCTTTCGCAGATTGTGTAGGTTTTGTACATACGGTTGAGCTGGATAAATATGCAACGGTAGCCACGGCCATAACACATTTTCTATATGTCAATACAGCAATTCTTATTAAAGATATCACAGGACTTAATGGTATTGAAGCGAGCAGACTCTTAATTATTACGTCTGCTGCAGCCACTATTTCTGTCATTTATTTGACCATAAAAAGCATTACAAAAAAAGAATGGGTCTCCATAACAGCAGCCTTTGTTTTTGGTTTTAGTTTTTCTTTCTGGAGAAACGCAGAAATAGTAGAGGTGTATACTTATAACTCATTTTGGATAAGCCTGTTTTTCTTTTCTATGGTTAAAAGCTTTACAGAACATAAGAAAAAGTATATTATTTTAAGTGGATTATTTTTAGGAATAAGCCTTTGGCTTCATATTCAAAATATATTACTCATTCCTGCCCTGTTGATTTTTTTATATTATTTCAGATCACAAAAAAAATACGTCTACACATCATTAATTATTTTCCTGGTGCTTTTTGGATTATTAACTGTTGTAAATGTTACACAGGGATTGCCTTTCAATTCTCCATATACCTCTGAAGGAGCACAGTGGATACAGGATACTTTCAAGAAGACCCCTAAACAATATTTGATGGATTTTATACAATCCATTGGCTATTTAATTTACAACTTCAATATATTTATCTTTTTCGGAATCATTGGAATGATCCATTTATACCGTGCAGATAAGAAAATGTTTTTTGTATTCTTTACCGCGGCTGTATGTGTGTATGGATTTTCGACTTTCTATGCTGTTTCAGATAATTATGTATTTTTCATCCCCTTTAATATCATCTTTGCATTCTCTATAGGCTATGGGCTTGCATTGCCAAAATATGATTCTTTAAAAAAAATATCGTGGATTTGCCTTTTTATTCCTTTGGGATATTATGCTGCTTATAAAACAGCGTTTTTAACAGAAACTGGAAAAAATTTCCACGAAGCAAAAAAATATAAAGGCGGACTTGATTATTATTTGCTCCCATGGATGAATAATAATGTAGGTATTCTGGAATTTATTATCGAAAAAAGGAAATCTCCTGATCCAATGCATTGGATGATCGACGGAGCTAAAGATTATATAGAATTGTTGAAAAGCAAAGGTTACACAGAAGAGGAGATTAAAAAACTTTAACAATAATTATGAACCTTGCTTGTTTTATGAGGCATATTTTTTGATAACTTTGATTCACTTAATACTTAACAAACACAAAAAATGAGCTTAATCGACCTACTTACAGGGAATACAAGCAACCAGGTTGCTGAACAGGCTGAAAACAAATTTGGAATCAGCAGAAATCAGGTCATCGCCCTTTTGGCTGTTGCCACACCTCTTATTATTTCTTATCTGAGAAATAAATCAAAAGATGCAAAAGAAGCTGAAGCTTTAAATAACGCTTTAGATAAAGACCACAATGGAAGCATTTTAAATGATGCATCACAAATTGAAGCAAGACAATCTGAAGGAGGATCTATCCTTGATCACGTTTTTGGAAGTGAAAAAAGTACTGTAGAAAATCAGTTATCACAAAACACAGGAATTTCAATCGATAAGATCGGCCCCGTATTAGCCATGCTTGCTCCTGTCGTAATGGGTTACATTGGACAGCAAAAACAACAAAATAATGTAGGAGCAGGAGGTTTAGGAGATCTTTTAGGAGGAATCCTTGGAAATGCTTCTAACCAGGCTCAAGATCAACAATCCAATCCTCTTAATAACATTTTAGGAAGTGTTTTAGGTAACGGAGGTCAGACTCAGTCATCCGGAAACCCACTGAATGATATTTTAGGGAGTGTACTTGGTGGAGGAAACAACCAACAACAGGGAGGCGGCCTTGGAAGCATCCTTGGAAATCTTTTTGGAAAATAATTAGTTTAATTTGTTATAAAAAAGGCCGAAGAAAATTTCTTCGGCCTTTTTATTTCTGTTACTTTTTAGATTTTTCTTCAGAAACCACAAAGGATTTTGATGCCTTTTTAGGTCTCCTTTTTCCATAGCTTCCGTTGTTAATTTTACCTCTTCTTGATTTTTTGTCTCCTTTTCCCATAGTAATAAAATTTGTTGTTATAACGAATATAAAAAAAATGCATTTAAAAACCAATAAATGAAGCTGTTAAAGTTTTATAAATTAGGAATGGAAGCAGGAAGAGGGAGGCTGGAAGTTACTATCAGGCTACTATTTTTAATCCTCAACCAGCAGATCACCTTTCTTTTTTTTCATTTTGTTAACAAGGGCTAATTTAAATATTTTCAAACTGCTAGTACTTCCCTCTTCCAGCTTCCAACATCTAACCTTTTAAACTTTTATCGTCTTCCATTTTCCTTTTTTAAATAAGATAAAGGCAACAATAGTAATCAATGTTTCTGCGGCAGGAATTGAAATAAAAACACCTTTCGGTCCCATTTCCAAATGCTTTGAAAGAAAGTATGCCAGAGGAATCTGAAACAGCCAGAACCCGCAAAGATTCACCCATGTTGGTGTCCAGGTATCTCCTGCCCCATTGAAGGCATTAATCATTACCATTCCGATTCCATAAAAGATAAACCCTGTACTCATAATATAAAGTGCAGTTTTAGCAAAATCTTTAATTTCAATTTCATTGGTAAAAAAGCTCACCAGGAAATTCCCCAGAAAGATAAATAGTAAACTGACAGTCAACATGAATATCACATTATATTTGACTGTTTTCATTACAGACTGTTCTGCCCTCAACATTTCATTTGCGCCCATATTTTGTCCTACTAAAGTGGAAGCTGCATTACTCAATCCCCATGCAGGAAGCATAAAGAACATCATCAACCGCAATGCTGTCTGATACCCTGCCGAAGCATTTTCACCTCCTGTTGTTGCTACCAATTCGGCAAGAAAAATCCAGCTACATGAAGCAATGACAAACTGAAAAATTCCGGGAGTTGCAATTTTTATAATAGACTTAATTAATCCTGAATCCGGTTTAAAATAATTAAGTTTAATCCGAATCTGAGTATCTGCTATTAAAAGGTGATACAATTGATACAGCACCCCTATACTTCTTCCGATGGTAGTGGCTAATGCCGCACCTGTAAGACCCATTTCAGGAATAGGACCTAATCCTTTTATTAAAACCGGACAAAGAATAATGTTGGCAATATTGGCTATCCATAAACTTTTCATGGCTATTGTGGCATTTCCTGCTCCTCTGAATATTCCGTTAATTAAAAACAAGAGCATAATAATTGTGCTGCTTCCCATCATAATTCTTGTAAAATCTTTTCCATAAGCAGCCGCTTCCGGCTTTGATCCCATTAAAATTAAAATTTCTTCAGCATAGATCACCCCTAATAAACTCAAAACAAAAGTCACTGCAAATGATACAAGTAGAACTTGTGCTGCACTTCTGGATGCCTGTTCCGGATTTTTTTCTCCTATTCTTCTCGCTACTAAAGCTGTTGCAGCCATACTCATTCCAATAGCAATAGAATACATTATAGAAAGTACTGATTCTGTAAGACCCACAGTCTGAATCGCAAAACCACTTTCTTTCAAATGTCCCACAAAATAAAGATCCACCAATGCAAATACTGATTCCATAGCCATCTCCAACATCATTGGTATGGCTAAAAGAAGAACAGCACTCCGAATATTTACTTTCGTGAAATCGGTCTCTTCTCCGCTAAATGCTTTTTTCAAAAAGTCTACATATTTTGTCATTTCCTAATGAATAATTTAGATAATTTCAAAAATACAAATCCAATTATTAGCAAAACTTAGCATTTGGTAATAAAATTTAATTAGATTTGTATATTCTTAAAAATAGTTCTTATGAAAAAAATAATCTCTATCACTTTTCTATTTGGAATGTTATTATTGACCAATATGCTTTCTGCACAACAACTTTCTCAAGAGAAGATGAAAGCAATCAACTCTGATGATGTCTCTACATTTAAAAAGCAGTTTACTCCCGGAGATTACAACAAATGCTTCACCATCGGTAATGAATCCTATAGCCCTCTTGGATTTAGTGCCTTATACGGAAGTCACAATATCATCAAGTTTCTATTGGACAATAAAGCAGATATTAATAAAAAATGCAGCAATAAATCCCCTCTGCAATTATCACAATTAAGAAAAGGAGACGAAACCGCACAATTACTGATACAGCGCGGAGCAGTAAGAAATTAAAAATATACTAAAACATACAAGACTTCCGAAAGGAAGTTTTTTTGTTTATAAACCCTACAAAAATCTTATCTTTGCCAACGAAAAAAACAAGGTTCAAAGCAGAACCTTAAACATTGAACTTTAAACAAATAATTATGTTTCGATCACACACCAATGGAGAGCTATCTCTAAAGAATCTGAATGAAGAAGTTACACTATCAGGATGGGTACAGACTATCCGCGATAAAGGATTTATGATTTGGGTAGATCTTCGAGATCGTTACGGAATTACCCAATTGGTATTTGACCAGGAGCGTTCTTCTGCAGCATTGATGGAAGAAGCAAAAAAATTAGGTCGTGAGTTTGTTATTCAAGCGACAGGAAAGGTTATTGAAAGAGTAAGCAAAAACCCTAATATTCCAACAGGAGAAATTGAACTTTTAGTTGAAAAATTAACTATTCTCAATGATTCTCAACTTCCTCCTTTCACCATTGAAGATGAAACGGATGGTGGAGAAGAATTAAGAATGAAATACCGTTACCTGGATATCAGAAGAAATCCGGTAAAAGATAAATTGATATTCCGTCATAAAATGGCGCAGAAAGTAAGAAACTATTTATCTGATGAAGGTTTTATCGAAGTGGAAACCCCTGTATTGATTAAATCCACTCCGGAAGGTGCAAGAGACTTTGTTGTTCCAAGCAGAATGAATCCCGGACAGTTCTACGCATTACCACAATCTCCACAAACATTCAAACAGTTGTTGATGGTAGGTGGAATGGATAAATATTTCCAGATTGTAAAATGTTTCCGTGATGAAGACCTAAGAGCTGACAGGCAGCCGGAATTTACTCAGATCGACTGTGAAATGGCGTTTGTAGAGCAGGAAGATGTAATGAACGTTTTTGAAGGCATGACCAAAACTCTTATCAAAGATATTACAGGTCAGGAATTCGGGGCTTTCCCAAGAATGACTTTCGCCGATGCGATGAGAAAATACGGAAACGACAAACCGGATATTCGTTTCGGAATGGAGTTCGTAGAACTTAACGAGCTTGTAAAAGGAAAAGACTTTAAGATTTTTGATGATGCAGAATTGGTTGTCGGAATCAATGTAGAAGGATGCGCAGAATACACAAGAAAACAGATTGATGAGCTTGTTGATTGGGTAAAACGTCCACAGATTGGAGCTTCAGGAATGGTTTGGATAAAATTCCAGAATGACGGAGTGAAGACTTCATCTGTTAACAAATTCTACAACGAAGAAGATTTAGCAAAAATCATTGAAAAATTCGGAGCTAAAGAAGGAGACTTAATGTTGATTCTTTCAGGAAATGAAAACAAAGTAAGAGCTCAACTTTCTGCATTAAGAATGGAGCTTGGAAACCGTTTGGGACTAAGAAAAGGAAATGAATTTGCTCCACTTTGGGTAGTTGATTTCCCTCTATTGGAATGGGATGAAGACACTGAAAGATACCATGCAATGCACCACCCTTTCACTTCTCCAAAACCTGAAGATATTCACTTATTGGAAACTGATCCGGGTAAAGCAAGAGCTAACGCTTACGATATGGTTCTTAACGGAAACGAAATCGGAGGTGGATCGATCAGAATTTTTGACAAAGATCTTCAGTCGAAAATGTTTGACTTATTAGGATTCTCAAAAGAAGAAGCAGAAGCTCAGTTTGGGTTCTTAATGAACGCCTTCAAATACGGAGCACCGCCACACGGAGGTTTGGCATTCGGTTTTGACCGTCTGGTAGCAATCCTTGATGGGAATGAAGTAATCAGAGATTATATTGCCTTCCCTAAGAACAATTCAGGACGTGACGTCATGATTGACGCTCCGGCTTCAATTGCTGATGCACAACTTGATGAATTAGAATTAAAACTAGATTTAAAAGCATAAATTGAAAGCGGGGTATTTGCCCCGCTTTTTTTATCTTAATTAATAACTATTGTCTATTTCATTTTTAAAATCTGCTCTCTTCCGGGACCCGTAGAAAGATAAGTTACAGGAATCTCCAAAGCTGCTTCTAAGAACGATAAAAATTCTTTTAGTTCTTCTGGTAATTCTGAGCCAGATTTCATGTTGACAAAATCGGCACTCCAACCATTCATCCACTTCAGTACCGGACGGATGTTTTCAGAAAGTGTTCCTGAAACAGTTTCAAGACTTCCATCTTCCAATTCATAATGCGTGCAAACAGCAACAGACTTTACTCCGTTTAAAACATCAGCTTTCGTCAATACCAATTGAGTCACTCCATTGATCATTACAGCATACTTTAACGCGGGGAGATCCAGCCAGCCTATTCTTCTTGGTCGGCCTGTATTGGAACCAAACTCATTTCCTTTCATTCTGAGATCATCCCCAAATTCATCTAACAGTTCAGTTGGAAAAGCACCGTTCCCTACTCTTGTACAATAGGCTTTGGCTATTCCGTAAATCTCTCCCATCTTTTTCGGAGAAATACCTAAGCCGCTACAAGCCCCCGCAGCAGTAGTTGATGAAGAAGTCACATACGGATAAGTTCCATGATCAATATCCAGCATGGTAGCCTGAGAACCTTCTGCTAATATCCTTTTTCCTTTTGATAAGGCATTATTAAGATAAATTTCAGTTTCAGTACAAGTAAATTTTTTCAGGAAATCTACTGCATCAAAAAATTCTTTACTGATTTCTTCTAAAGCAGGCAAAACAATCATTCCTCCGTCTTCCAGCATTTTATAATCTCTGTACAAGATATGTTGTGCTCTGCTTTGAAAATCCGGGGACCAGATATCTCCTACTCTCAGATTTTGTCTCAATATTTTATTTGAATAGGCTTGTGCAATACCGTTTTTTGTAGTTCCGATCGTAGTATACTCAGGGTTCTCTTCCATAAAAATATCCAACAGTTTGTGCGTAGGCATTACCAGATGTGCCTTTTTAGAAATAATGATATTTTTTTCAGGTTGAATGGTATGATCAAATAACTGAAGGTTTAGAATTTCTTTTTTAAAACTTACAGGATCCAGAACCGTTCCTGTTCCGATTACATTCTGTACCTCTTTCATAAAAATTCCCGAAGGAATCATTTTAAGCGTAATCCTCTTTCCGTTTCTTTCTATGCTATGACCGGCATTAGCCCCACCATTAAAACGGGCTGTAATGTCATAATTTTCACTGATAAGATCAATAAACTTCCCTTTACCTTCATCTCCCCACTGCAATCCTAATACAATATCCATATTTTAAAAATTTTTACAGGACAAAGCTATGGTAGTTTGAAAAATGGACCATTGTCATTTGACAAAAACAAACAGGGTGAATAATATGGATATTTATAAATATAAGCCCGCGGTTATTCTTTTGAATATGATTATTTTTAGAAGTTTTGGCTAAAGCTAATGGAAAATTTTTAAAACGACAGAACGAGCTAAAGCCCCTATTGAATATTTACAATTTGTTTGGCTAATTTATTTGGCTGAACATCATTACTCATTACTTATCATTCATTAATATTCCTCCTGATACGGCTTAACGATGAAGGGGTGACGCCAAGATAGGAAGCCAACATGGATTGTGGCACTCTGTTGGCAAGGCCCGGATAATGATTTAAAAAATGAATATAACGCGATTTGGCATCCTGATTCAGCATGATACTGGCAACTTTAAGCTTGTTTTCAGCGACAAAACCATGGATCCTGGCAAACAAAACAGGCCATACAACAATTTCTTCTTCAAGTTTTTTAAAATGGTTAAGATCAATAACCAACAATACTGCATCTGTAATAGCTTCAATGTCTTCATGGGCCGGCAACTGATCTGTAAAACCTTGAAAATCTCCTATAAATCTTCCTTCGTAAATAAAATATCGTGTAAAATCATCTCCCTGCTTATTGTAGTACAAAGACCGGAAGACTCCTTCTTTTACAAAAGCAATTCGCTGACTTACTTTTCCAGCTTCTACAAAAGCTTCACCTTTCCGTACGGCAATTTCCTGAATTCCTTCGGTAATTAAAAGTTCGTCCTGAGTATTGAGTACTCCGAATTTTTTGATGTAATTAAAAAGTTCTTCCATATTTATTTTATCCACAAATTGTGGAAAGATAAAGATATAAAAGTCACCTATAAAAACAATTGTCATTTGACAAAAGCCTTACAAAAGGTACCACACCGGGCTCCAACGGCATGTTAATTGCTTGATTTTTAAAAACGTAAGACAATGAAAGCAATATGGAATGGCGCCATTGGCTTCGGTTTAGTAAACATTCCCGTTAAAATTTATTCTGCTACGGAAACCAGTAAATTGGATCTTGATATGCTCGATAAATCTGATTTTTCCAACATCCGGTTCAAGCGGGTAAATGAAAATACGGGAAAAGAAGTAAAATGGGAAAATATCGTTAAAGGTTATCTCATGGACGATAAGTATATCGTTCTTGATGAAGAAGATTACGAAGCAGCAAGCCCGGAAAAAACCAAGATTCTTTCTATCGATCAATTCGTAAAAGAAGCAGAAGTAGACAGTGTTTATTTTGAAACACCCTACTATCTGGAACCTCAAAAAAATGGTGAAAGCGCTTACAGACTTTTATTAAAAGCACTTGAAGAAACAAAGATGGTAGGCATCGGAACCTTTGTCCTTAGAGAAAGTGAAGCCATCGGAATGATACGACCATACAACGATGACATACTGGTCCTGAATCGGCTGAGATTTGATCAGGAAATCAGAAACTATTCAGATCTTAAAATTCCTGCTCATAAAGCTCCTAAACCTGCAGAATTAAAAATGGCGGTAAACCTTATAGAGCAGCTGTCTCAGGATTTTGACCCCGCGATGTACAAAGATACCTATTCAGATGAACTTCTTAAGATCATCAAACAGAAAGCAAAAGGTAAAAATATTAAAATTCCAAAAGCTCAACCTGTAAAAGAAGGTAAAGTGATTGACCTGATGGCCCAACTAAAAGCCAGTTTAAATCATTCTAAATCTAAATCTGCATCCTAATGGCTCTTAAAGATTATCATAAAAAAAGGAAATTCGATGAAACCAGCGAACCTAAGGGAAAAACAAAAAAAAGTAAAAACCAACTTATTTTTGTAGTCCAAAGGCATGCTGCAACAAGGCTTCATTATGATTTCCGATTGGAAATGGAAGGTGTTCTGAAAAGTTGGGCAGTTCCAAAAGGACCATCACTGAATCCACAGGATAAACGGCTCGCCATGATGGTGGAAGATCACCCCTATGATTATAAAGATTTTGAAGGAAATATTCCTGAAGGAAATTATGGTGCCGGGCAAGTTGAAATATGGGATAGTGGGACTTACGAACCTTTAGAAGAAAATTCTAAACTTTCGGATGAAAAGGAATTACTCAAAGAATTACATACAGGTTCTTTAAAATTCATCTTACATGGCAAAAAACTGAAAGGTGAATTTGCTTTGGTCAAAATGAAGAATACCGAAGATAATGCCTGGCTTTTAATAAAACATAAAGATGATTTTGCAGAAAGCTCCTATGATGCAGAAGAAAACACTTCACCCAAATCCTTAGTTACTCAATTTTTAGAGGAAAAAAAAAGCCTGAAAAAAAGCGAAAAAAAGAAGTCATAACTTCAGAGAAAAGATTCAAAAGCTTTAATGCTTTAGCTCACGAAAAAAAATTAAAAACTTTTACAAAACCGTTGCTGGCAAAGCTTTCGGAAAATGCTTTCGATGATAAGGATTGGATTTTCGAAATAAAATGGGACGGTTATAGAGCGATTGCCGATCTTAGTCATGATGAACCGCTCTTCTATTCTCGAAACGGGATTTCTTTCTTATCAAAATTTGATAAAGTGGCTCAGGATCTTGAGCAACAGAAATATAAAATGATCCTTGACGGAGAAATTGTGGCTTATGATGATCAAGGCAGACCTAGTTTTCAACTTTTACAACAAATCGGGGATCATCCTAATTTAGCTCTTGTTTATCAGGTTTTTGACCTTCTTTGGCTCAATGGTCATTCTACGGAAGAACTACCACTGATTCAACGAAAAGAGCTTTTAAAAGAGGCTCTCATTGAAACCGATACAATTAAATATTGTGATCATATTTCAGAAAAAGGAAAAGCTTTTTTTGATCAAATGAAAAAGATGAAGCTAGAAGGAATGATTGCCAAACGCTCCGATAGCCCATATATTGAAAACTATAGAAGTAATGACTGGCTGAAAATAAAATTCTCCAATACAGAAGAAGCTATTATATGCGGCTTTACAGAACCCCGGGGATCAAGAGAAAGTTTTGGTGCATTGATCTTAGGAAAATATAGTAATAATGAATTGATCTATTGTGGACATACAGGAACAGGTTTCAACAATGTTTCTTTAAAAGAAGTCTACAAAAAACTTCAGAAGCTAATGATCAAAAATTCCCCATTTGAAAGTGCCCCTAAAACCAATATGCCGGTTACATGGATAAAGCCTGAATTGGTTTGTGAAATCAAATATTCTGAAATTACCAAGGACGGAATCTATCGTCATCCTGTTTTTATTGCCTTGCGAGAAGATAAGGAGCCTGAAGAAGTTCAAGATTCGTCGAATGAGAATCAGTCAATTAACAAAAAATCAAAAGCTATGAACAGCAAAGCATCTTCAAAAAAAACGGAAGTACCAGAAAAAGAGCTCACCTTAAACAAACATATTGTGAAGATTACCAATCAAGACAAAATTTATTTTCCAAAAGATGGTATTACCAAAGGAGACGTTATTGCATATTATCAATCTATATCGGAATTTATTGTACCTCATTTAAAAAATCGTCCGCTTTCTCTCAACCGCTTTCCCAACGGCATCGAGCAGCAAGGTTTTTATCAAAAAGACGCCGGTGATCATATTCCGGACTGGATAAAAACGACACAAGTTTATTCGGAATCTAATGACAAATACATTGATTATATATATTGTAACGACAAAGCGACATTGGCTTATTTAAATAATCTTGGATGTATAGACCTCAATCCGTGGAACAGTTCATTACCGGATCTGGAACACCCTGATTATCTTGTTTTGGACCTTGATCCCTCAAAAAAGAATACCTTTGATGATGTGATAGAAGCAGCTTTACAGGTTAATGAAGTCTTGCTTTCCATCAAAATAAAGGGATATTGTAAAACTTCCGGTAGCACGGGAATCCATATTTATATTCCCATGGATGGAAAATATGATTTTGACCAGGTAAAGGATTTCGCTCATTTACTCATGCAACAGGTTCATGAAAGAATCCCTAAGATTACAACGCTAGAAAGGAATTTACAGAAAAGAGAGAACAACAAAATTTATCTTGATTATCTCCAGAACAGGACAGGACAAACTTTAGCTAGTGTCTACAGCCTTAGACCGAAGCAAGGAGCTTCGGTTTCAACACCTTTAGATTGGGATGAACTAAAACCGGGAATATTACCTACTGATTTCAATATTGAAAATGCTTTGGAGAGAATAAAGAAAAAAGGAGATTTGTTTAAACCCGTTCTCGGAAAGGGAATTGACATGATAAAAACCTTAGAATTGCTGCAAAACATTGAATAATTGCATATTTTTTAAAAGTAATATTAATAAAAAAACTCCCGCATAAAAGCAGGAGTCTATATAATTTTTAAGTTGATTATTTATTATAAACATGCACATCTCTTTGCGGAAAAGGAATTCCTATACCTGCTTTATCAAGAGCTTCTTTACACCCGATAATCAGTTCTTCATTCATAGCCCAGAAATTATCCGTAGAAGTACTCACTCTTACCGATAAATTTACAGCACTATCACCAAGCTCAGTCACCATTACTTGTGGAGCAGGTATTGCAAGAGCATATTGATTATTTTTAATAACGTTCATCAAAATCTCTTTTGTCTGCCTAAGGTCAGCATCATAAGCGACTCCAATATCTAAAGAAGTTCTTCTCGTTCCCAACTGTGTAAAATTGGTAATACTATTATTAGAAACAACTCCATTAGGGATAACAATTAATTGATTTTGTGGGGTGATCAGCTTTGTATGAAAAATATCAATAGTTTGCACTGTTCCTGACACTCCGGAGTTGGTAGAAATAAAATCTCCTATTTTAAAAGGTTTTAATAATAAAATAAGGATTCCTCCTGCAAAATTAGTAAGTGATCCCTGTAATGCTAAACCAACAGCTAAACCGGCAGCACCAATCATCGCAACAAATGCAGAGGTTTGTACTCCTAACTGGGTTACTACCACAATGAAAAGTAGTATATTAAGTCCCCAGTTGATAATATTTAACAGGAAATGTTGTAATGAAGCTTCCATATTACGCTTTTTAAAGCCTTTTTCAGCAAGCTTTTTTATCATTCTTATCAGCCATGATCCTATCAGATAGATTAATAATGCAGAAACTACTGCAGTAATAATTCTAGGTGCCCATGAAATAGCTGAAGAAATTAAAGTATCCCAATGCTGTTGAATCTTATTCAATTCTAAATCGTCCATTTTTCTACTACTTATTTTTATGTGTTTATATCAGGTATTGATTAATTTCTATACATTAATAACCAAAAATAAAATTGAGTAAATATAATCCAGCATCAACCCTAATCCTGAGGATTAAAGTAAATGTATTTTATAATTTGGGTAATAGATGGATAAAAGAACAGATTGTTCTGTTTACTCAATGATCATTTTAAAATTGGATCTTACTAAGAAGAAATAATTTTTTGTGTCCATCCTATACTAACAAAAAAAGTACCGAACTCAAATTATTACAAAAAATAACTCCTATAAAATTGTGAATAAACAAGCATAACACTAAGCAATTTCTATGATTTAATGAAAATATTACGGCAATTTCGCAGCTAAACTTTCCGGTAATAATCTTAGAATATGATAGATTATTTTCCATTTAAAATTAGGAACAATAATAAAAGTACTTCCGGCGTCGACTATAAATTTGGCCACATAGTCAGGTTCCATGATCAGAGATTCATTGAGTTCCAATCCTTCATTGATTTTTGTTCTGATATAGCCGATAACCAGAGCATTCACAACTATTTTTCTGGACAAGAGTTCTTGTCTTAATCCGGCTAAATATTGTGTAAAAGCTGCCTTTGTACTTCCATAAACAAAATTACTTTTCCTTCCTCTTACTCCGGATAATGAAGAAAGTCCGATAATGCGTTCAAGGTTTTTATTGCCAGAGTCCATTGCAATAATGTTCAGGATTGATACTCCACCCATATAATTGACTTCCATCATTTGTTTAGCACCTTTAAAATCTCTCAGGGCCTTTTGATTATCCACTAGGAAACCAGCCGAATATACAGCTATATGGGGTTTTACAGTTAGATCGTTATAAAATTGTTGATGAGAATCAAAATCTGCGGCGTCAAAATACAACACTTTCACTCTTTGCTGATCCAGGTTATTGGAGGAAATAAAGTCTTCCAGCGATTTTGTATTTCTGGAAGCAGCTATTACAGAGAACCCTTTTTCAAGGTATTGAATGATGCATTGTTTTGCTACGTCTGAGTTGGCGCCTAAAATGAGAACAGTTTTGTTTGTGCTTTGATTCATACGGCAAAGGTAATTTTTTATTAAACATTAATTTCACTAATGTTCTCACAAATAAACACAAACATTCCGATGATTATGATGACTTATGAGGTTCTTCACTACACAATTATAGGTACTTAAAGTCTATATTTTCACCTAATTGTTAAGAAAAAGCTAATAAAAAAGCTGCGGCGGGTGAACTTCGTTCACCCGCCGCAGCTAAATATTTTCAGACTGAATTATTTCTTTTCTTCAGTTGCTGTTTCTTTCTTATCAGCTGATTTATCAGCAGTCTTTGCTTTATCTCCAAAACGGCTCTCTGTCATTTCTCTTGAAACGGCCGCTTTTTCGAATTTCAATTTTCCTGATAGAGTTTCAATGACGAAACCATCATCCTGAATTTGAGCAATTCTTCCGTGAAGTCCTGATGTAAGCACAACTCTGGTTCCCACTTTCAGCTCTTCCTGAAAGTTTTTCTCCTGTTTTTGCTTTTTCATCTGAGGTCTTATCATAAGGAAGTAAAACCCTACAAACATCACACCCATCATAATCAACATCATTGATGAATTTCCTTGCGGCTGTGCTTGTAAAAATAATGTTAGCATATTTTATAAATTACGGTTGAATGTTCGCCGTGAACGTTAATTTGATTGGAGACTTCTCTACGTTTGCATAAACGTCAGCATATTTCTGAACGTTTCCATCGAAACTTGTAGAATCGAAATGCAATGTAATTTTTCCTTTTTTACCAGGCATAATCGGTTCTTTTGTAAAATCAGGAGCAGTACATCCACATCCAGGTTTTACTTCAGAAATAACTAATGGATTTTTTCCTGTGTTGGTTACTTCATAAACATGTTCTACTTTATCTCCCTTCTTGATTTTTCCAAAATCGAAATTACTTTCAGATAAAGCAAGAGAAGTAGATGGCTGGTTAGAAGCTGGAGCTGCAGTTTCACCTGCTACAGGAGCTGAAACAGTAGAATCTGCTGTTACCGGAGCTGCAGTAGCTGTAGAATCCGTAGCTACAGTTTCAGGGCTCTGAGTTTCTTTGTTTTCTTTTTTACATGAAACTAAACCAAAGCCTATGATTGACAAGGCGATAATTGATAACGTCTTTTTGTTCACGTTTTTCATATTTTCTAAAATGTGTTTACGAATCATAGATTTCATTTTATATTCTATTTTGATCTTTACAATATTTATCTAAAATACCATTAATGAAGATATTAGAACGGTCTGTAGCAAAAACTTTTGCAATCTCGATATATTCATTAATAATAACTCTTGAAGGAGTAAAAGCAAAATTGTCAAGCTCTGAAATGGCTGTTGATAAAATCACTTTATCCATTAAAGAAATTCTTTCCAAATCCCAATTTTCTAATCTTTCTTCTAGTTTCTTTTCTGTATTTTCCCAATTGTTCAAAGTATCTTTCAACAATTTAGCAGCAAAAGTTTTATCATCTTCATCTTTAATCATTTTGATCAAAGTTCTGCTTTCTTCATCTTCTCTCAAGAAACCAATTGTTTTTTGTACCATTGAGTTTGAAATATGGATATCATCATACCATGAAAGTTCTTTGTCTCCCAAATAATCATGGAAATCTTCATTTTCAGCAATATATCTTAAAAATAATTTTCCGATAAATTTCTGATCTTCCTCAAAAGAATAATGATCTTCTTTCATAAAATCCTGATAACGTTTTCCGGCTGTAATTCTCTGGAAAGTCTTCACCAATAAATCATCATGCATGTCCCACTTAAGCTGTTTGTGTTGACCTGTGAAAAACAATCTCTCAGGATTTTCTTCCAGCTTTATTAATACTTGGTTGTTGATGAATTTTTGGTTAGGATTGATATCAGCATCAGTTTTAAGAAATTTGTTCTTTCCAATTTCAATCTGATGTTCTGCCAATTCTTTTAAGCCTACCAAGAAATTAAGCTGATAGATATAAAGATAATAGATTTTCTCTATTCCAGCGAACATGTTTTTCTCTAAAACATCAAACTTTACAGGATTCTGATAATAAGAATACACTGACTGTACTACTTTTTCACGGATTTGTCGTCTTCCTAACATTCAAAGAGCTTTTTTATGCGTGCAAAGATACAAAATTTAAAATTGATGGGATTCGTAGTGTGATGACATTTTTGTAATTTTGTAAAACTATATGAAAGCGCTAAAAACCTTAAACCCCTATTTTTGGAAACACAAAATACTTTTGTTTTGGGGGGTATTATTCATCATTGCCAGTAATTTTTTTAATATATATAAAGTTCAGTTTGTAGGAAAATCTGTAGATGAGCTTACCAAAAGCGGTAATCTTGGCTTCAACCAACAAGTTTTGATCTATGTCGGAATTATTGTAGGCTGCTCCCTTCTAACCGGATTTTTCACTTTTATGATGCGACAGACTATCATCGTTGCTTCCAGAAGAATTGAATATGAACTAAAAAATAAAATTTACAGACATTATCAGGATTTATCGTTAACGGACTACAAACAAACTACTATTGGTGACTTAATGAACAGATTAAGCGAAGATGTTGTTGCCGTAAGAATGTACCTTGGTCCTGGTGTGATGTATGTGGCCAATCTTATAGTTCTTGTACTGATTACGGCAATTTATATGGTAAAAACAGATGCTTCCATGACTTTATGGACCCTGCTTCCACTTCCTATTTTATCATTTGCCATTTTTAAAGTAAGTTCCATTATTAACAAAAAGTCGAAGATTATGCAGAAAAGCCAATCTGCCATTTCAACTTTCGTTCAGGACAGTTTTTCAGGAATCCGGGTAGTGAAATTTTTTGCACGGGAAAAATATATTGAAAGAAACTATGGGATTAAAGTAACCGATTATCAAAATAAGGCATTGGACCTTGCCAAAACGGAAGCTTATTTCTTTACCATTATTTTGTTTGTAATCGGATTATTAAATGTTGCCATCATTCTGATTGGCGGTGAAAAGTATATTGCCGGACAATTAAGTATAGGTAAAATTGCTGATTTCTTCATGTATATCAACACGTTGATCTTCCCGTTCTCCATGGTTGGCTGGGTAACGTCTGTAAATCAAAGAGCAGAAGCATCTATGCAAAGAATTAATGAATTTATGGATAAAAAATCTGAAATCATTAATACCAACTTCGAAACCTACCCTATCAAAGGAGATATTGAATTCAGAAATGTTTCTTACGTTTATCCAAATACAGGCATCAGGGCGTTAGACAATTTAAGCTTTACAGTGAAAGCCGGAGAATCCCTGGCTATTATGGGAAAAACAGGAAGTGGAAAGTCTACTATTGCCCTACTCTTATGCCGTTTAATAGATCCTAGTGAGGGTGAAATTTTAATTGACGGCAAAAATTTAAAAGAACACAATCTTAGCAATTATCGTAATTTCATTGGATACATTCCTCAGGAAAGCTATTTATTCTCCGATTCTATCGAAAATAATATTGGTTTTGCTATTGACCATCCTTCTCATGAAAAAGTTATAGAATATGCCCGGATTGCAGATGTTCATAAAAATATTGTTGAATTTAAAGAACAATATAAAACACTGGTAGGTGAACGCGGAGTGATGCTTTCGGGAGGACAAAAACAAAGAATTTGTATTGCAAGAGCCCTGATTAAGGACCCAAATATCATTATTTTTGACGATTCTTTATCAGCTCTGGACACCGAAACAGAGCAGAATATTCTTGAAAATATTGACAAAAAAATCAGTAATGCAACCTCCATAATTATCACACACAGAGAGTCTAGCGCTCAAAAAGCAGACAAAATTATCAACCTTACCGAAATTGCCAATTCTGTAACCGCATAGCCGTTTCGTTCTCAATTGTTAAATAAATCATAAAAAAAATTTTGTGATTAAAAGAAAACTTTTATATTTGTTCTTAACAAGATTAAAAAATATCTAACAATGAGTGAATACAAGGAACGCCATGAAAATGAGATTTTCACGAAGGTGTTAAAAGCAGGGAGAAGAACTTATTTCTTTGATGTGCGCGAGACGAAAGCAGGAGATTATTATCTTACCATTACAGAAAGTAAGAAGAATTTCGGAGAGAATGGGGAAGCCACATTCGAGAAACATAAAATTTATCTTTATAAAGAGGATTTTAAAAGTTTCCAGGAGATGTTTAATGAGTCCACAGATTTCATCATTAATGAAAAGGGTGAGGATGTAATTTCAGAAAAACATGACAAAGACTTCAAAAGCAGATCTTTCACAATCGATTCTGACGACGAAGTTTAAAAAAAGAATATCTAAAAACACAAGCATCTGAAAAAGATGCTTTTTTTATGTCTGAAAATGGCACACAGAAAAATACCCAAAAGAAAAAAGTACACTTTTTGGATCAGTCTCAAAAGTTGGGGAGGTTGGAATATTTATACCTATATCATTTAAATGTAACGCAAAGTTTTCAGTATTCTTGCGAATTATTTTAGGGAAGCAAAGGTTTGGAATCAACTTCATTGATTCTTTCTAAGCGCATGCATATCCATACAGCTTCATCAGCAACTTTGTCGCTTTCTTAGCCTCCTCATCAATAGGGAATCGCTCTTGTCTTTGCGTTTTGTAAAACTACAGAATACAGCTTAGGGGCGTAAAGGGCAGAACATTTTTCTCTTCAGATAACCTAACTTTTTGCCTAGTCCACAAATTTTTGCGCCTGATCCCACTTTTTTAATTTTAAAAAAACCATTTTTACGTGCTGTCATAAAGAATCTGGATAAATAAAAGGAAAAAAATTCTCGCTGGAATGTGAAAACAAAAGATTATTTTCTTTTGAAATGTTGTAAAATAAAAAAGTACACTTTCAAAAAGTGTACTTTCTTTGGGTGAATGATGGGTCTCGAACCCACGACCTTCGGAACCACAATCCGACGCTCTAACCAACTGAGCTACAATCACCGTTTTCTGAGTGCAAATATAGGACAATTTCCTCAACTACCAAACAATTCCGTCAAAATTTTTCAAAGAAATTAATCTTTCAGACGTAAACCCCTCAGCATAAGCAACTCCCGATAGTCGCCCTAAATCCTGTGCACGGTAAGTCAGGCTCTCAAAAAAGTCTTTTGTCGTGATGGGAGTCTCAGGTTCCTTAGAAGTGGGATCATAAAATTGAGTTTTATAAGCCATACATGACGCAATCTTCTTATCGAGAAATTCCGAAATATCAATAACGAATTCAGGTTTGATATCTTTCCACTGAATATAATGGAAAACATGTTTCGGCCTCCATACTTCCTGGATTTCCCCCTCCTCTACTGTCTCAATTTTTCGTAATCCGGATAAGAAACACGCATCAGACACTAATTTCGCTCCTTTTGCGTGATCTGGATGTCTATCATCAATTGCATTAGCCAAGACGATTTCCGGGCGGTATTTGCGAATCATTTTTACGATCCTCATTTGATATTCTTCGGAATTGACAAGGAATCCATCTTTCATTCCAAGATTCTCGCGTGCAGAGAGTCCTAAAATTTGGGCAGCAGCAGCGGCTTCTTCTTTCCTTGTTTCGTCTGTACCTCTTGTTCCCAATTCTCCTCGGGTAAGATCTACTACAACACATTTTTTCCCTTCTGAAACCATTTTCGCAATAGTTCCCCCACATCCTAATTCTACATCATCAGGGTGTGCTCCAAAAGCAAGTATATCAGTTTTCATAGATAGATATCATATTTTTATAAGATCATGCAATTGCTATCATCATTATTATTTTTTGAGAAATTCCTTAGTGCAATTACATAGACTCAAAGATAGGTTTAAAATAAAAACTTCCCAAACATTACGAATGGGAAGTTTTAATATCTATAATTTAAATTTTAAATTATTTATTGATTGCTGCATTAAGCTTTACAGCATCCTGATAAGTAGGATCTAATTGTAAAGATTTTGCAACGTATTCTTTTGCTTTTGCAATATCAGAATCTTTGCTCATATAAGCAACTGCAAAATATGCATAAGCAAGTGTTTGCTTGTTAGCTTCCTGGTCAGCTGGTTTTACAGTACTAATGAATTTTTCATAAGCAATTTTTGCTGCGTCATTATTTCCAGCCTGCTGATAAGAATACCCTTGGCTGTAATAAGCCGGTGCCCAATCCGGAAGAAGAGCAGACATTTTTTGCCATGTAAGGATAGCTCCATTCCAGTTTTTAGCATCCTGGTAAGCTGTAGCTAATTTAAATAAAGCATCAGAGTCTTGAGCGTTAGCTGCAACTTGTTTTTTCAATGCTTCAATCGTAGGATTTGTAGGTCCTTTGTCTGCTTCAGCTTGAGAAGCTCCACCACCACCTGCGATGTTTGCTAATTCCAGATCCCATTTCATCGTCTCATCTTTTGCAGCTTTAGCAATAGCAATTTTTTGTTGAGACTCTGTCATTAAAGCAGATTTCTTAGCAGCATCTTTTTCGTCTTTCGCTAATCCTGCTGCAATAAGCCCTTGTAGACCTTGGTCAGCCGGCTGTACTCTTGTTTTTTCAGCTTTAGAAACGAAAGTATCCATATTTTGCTTTGCTTCTGTATAATTTTTATCTGCAAATGCCTGATAAGCTCTTAATTTGAACTTGATAGGATCTTCAATTTTATCAAAAATTTTGTCTAATACTGATTTAGAGTTTGCATAATCTTCGTTAGTAAAATACAATTTTGCAATTTCTAACTGAGTATACGGATCTTCGTCAGCATATTTTGTATAGTTAATAAGATCTTGTGTCGCTTTAGCGTTTTGTTGATATCTGATATCGTAAGATGCCATAGCTTTATATGCAGGAGCATAAGTAGCATCAACGCCTATAGCTTTATCAATATTTTGTTTAGCTTGTTGCCATTGTTGTGCAGCCATCCATAAAGTCGCCATTCTTGTATAAACAGACGCTTTATTTTTAGCTAATGGTAATGCTTTATCATATGCAGACATTGCCTCTCCCGGCATTCTCTTCAATCTGTAAGCATCTCCTAATGTATAGTAATAATATGCAGGAACTCCTTTTTTCTCTGCTTTTTCAACAGCTTTGTTCAAAAACTGGATAGCAAGGTCCGGAGAACTGTTTTTTTCAAATAAAGTTAAAGCTTCAGCTGCTCTGAATAAAACTTCAGGATCTTTTTCTTTAGAATCAGATACTACTTTTTGAATTTCAGCAATAGCACTGTTATCACCTTTACCTAGCTTTACAGCAGCTAATCCAATTTTGTTTACATAGCTTTTGCTGTCAGCAGCTAATCCTTTGTTAAAGTTATCAACAGCTTGAGCATAATCAGGTTCTCCTTGTTTTAGGAAAGTATTTCCTAAATAGAAGTAATTTTCAGCAGTCGGCTGCTTAGCGATCATATCCGTGAAATTAGTCTTTGCCTGTGCAAATTTATCACTGTCTATACTGTTAATACCATCCTGCAATGTTTGTGCAGTGGCAAAACCGGCAAAAAATACCACGGCTGCTCCAAAAGCGATCTTCTTTACATTCATAATCATTATATCTTTCATTTTATATTTTCTAAATAATTGAGTTATATTCTCCACAATTTTTAGACCAAAATGGTCTTTTTTGGAGGGGGAAGTTATTTCTTTACTATTTTTTAACGCATTTGCACCTCTCTTTTGTACAGGTTATAGGGTTGCAAACCTTCTTTCTGAACAATTTTCTGGCCTAAATGAGTACATGAAAATCTTATAAATCCATTAGCAATATTAAAGTTACCTTCATTGACTAAAAAATAAAGCACTCTGGTGAATGGATACTCCATGGTACGAAGTCCTTCAAAATCGGCTGTATATTGTTTCCCTTTTTCTACCACAGGAAGAATTTTAACCATGTCTCTTAGTTTTTCAGAAGTTTTATCATAAGGACGGCTAAAGGTATTAAGACCAATTACTCCAATTTTATCGGGATATTTTCCAAGTTCTTCAATAATCTTTTGATTCCCCGGGATAATGGAAAACTTAAGGTCTTTTGGCTGTTTTTTCAGTTTTTCGGCAACAAAATTCAGATTACTTGAATTGGTTCCGTCGAAAATAAAGTCTTTTTTATCAGACAAAAGTCCGCTATTAATTTCCTCCATCGTAATGCTTTCTTTAGGAGAATCTTTAGGAACGACAAATACTACTGCATCCGCAGCAAATTTAGCGGGGAGAAATTTTAAATCAGTCCTGTTTTCGTATGTTTTTATTTCCTCCGGATTAAGGTTCCTGGACATTACAATTACCTTCGCTTTTCCGTTAAGAAGATCCAAAAAACCTAAATCTTCTTTTTGGGTAGCTACCTTAATACGCGTTTCCGGATAATTAATCATATACCCGTCCGCCAAAGCTTCTGTAACACTTTGAAAGGATTCGTCAGTAAAAATTGTAAGATCACCTTTATTATAAGATGGAGATTTTTCCTCCTTTTTGCAGCCAATGAATACTATGCTTAATGCAAAAGCGACTGCAATCTTAAAACTATTCTTCATTTCTCGATTTTTTGATTCTTGAAATCGCTCTATAAATTCTAAATACTCCATAAATAACCAATACTGCTCCTAATGCGTAGGCAACAGCAGGTTCCAGAACGGTAAAGAAGAATTTAAAGACAATTACTACAATTCCTAAAACGATATAAAACAATCCCGTAACCAGGGATAACCAATTGAACATCATGTAACAAAAATACCAAAAAAAATAAAAAAGAGAAGCATATGCTTCTCTTTTTATTTATAATTTGAATAAATAAGTCTTATTCAAAGTTCATCGTAAATGGTACGCTATAGTAAGATCTAACGCTTTCTCCGTTTCTCTTAGCAGGAGTCCACTTTTTAAGTTTCTTAACTACACGAATTGCTTCATTGTTGAAGTCATTATTTGGAGATTTCTCTTCAATAGTAACTGCAGAAACAGATCCGTCTTTTTCTACAACGAACTTAAGCTTAGCTTTCAATGTACCTTCACCACCTTCCATTAGAGAGGTATCGAAGTTGTCTCCTAAGAATTTTCTTAATGCTCCCATACCTCCAGGATATTCTGCAGACTGGTCAACATCTTTATAGATTTCATTAGGGTTGTTGCTTGGCTTCACTTCCACTGTTGTTGCCTTAGTACCAGTAGATGGTGGTGGCGGCGGTGGTGTATAAGCCGGAGCTTTAACTCCCTCCTGATTATTCAAACCAGTTGTAGTTTCCAACTGCTTAGAAATCGGTGGTGGTGGAGTTTCAATTTTCGGAGCTTTTACAGGCTCTGGAACCACGTTCTGGATCACCTCAATTTTTGGTTCCTCTTTTGGAGGTGGAGGTGGTGGAGGTGGTTCTTCTTCTTTAGGCTGATCGATAATCGGTTCATCTTCGATAATATCTACAAGATCTGCCTTTACTTCTTGCTTAGGCGGAGCTGTAAGATTTTTAATCGTAAGATAGATGAACGGAGACAAAGCTGCCAAAAGGAATAGAGCTGTTCCGATAATAAACGACTTTGTTAAAAGTCTCGGATACTGATGTCTAAGATCATAGGCACCATATTCCTTGTTTCTATTTTCAAATACAATCTCGTCTAAGGTAAGATTCTGATTGTATACATTTTCATCTGCCATAGTAGATATAACAATTTTATGGTTAAATTACTTTGTAGCAGCCGGTGCAGCAGCACCACCTATTTTCTTGTCGTATACAGCTTTTTCCCAAGGCTTCACATCGGTAACACCGTATTGCTCACTTTTGGTAATTGCCATTTCGTCAAGAATATCAACAAAGTTCTTATATACAGCATCGTCAGTTGGCTTAATGATCACCGTAAATTTGGTTGGATCTGCAGCTCTAGATTTTGCCTGCTGAATTACTTTTCTAATTCCTTCTCTATCAAGAGTAGTTTCCATAAGAGTTTGGTCATTCAAGGAAGTAGCATCCTGCTGGTGCCAAAATACTCTATTATTTTTTCCTAATAATATAGAAATCGAGTTAGAAAGTTTAATTTCTGTCGGTGGAGGTTTAGGAGCATCAGGCTTTGGTTTAGCCGGAAGACCTAAGTCCATAACATTCGGTTTACTGAATGTAGTTGTGAACATAAAGAAGGTAATCAATAGAAAACCCAAGTCCACCATCGGAGTCATATCGACTCTGGTACTTTGCTTCTTGGAACGGACCTTGCCGCCCTTGCCGCCTTTTTCTTGTACTTGTACTTCTGCCATTTCTATCGATATTATTCGTTAGGTTTACCTTCTTGTGATGTAATCAACCAAAATTTAAGAAAATCAATATCTCTTAAACCTTCAAACAGGCTTTTAACTTTAGGGTACTGAGTAGTAACGTCACCTTTAATAGCTAACTTGTAGTCAGGGTTAACGCTCAAACTTTCTTTTACCCAATCAATTAATTGCTTATTTGTACTGTCCATAGGAACACCTGTAGGACTCTTATAATTTTTCTGCTCATCTTCAGACATATCCAGGTAACCTTTTAGTTTGTTCATAGGAACACCGATTGCCTGAACTTTCTGGAATGCAGCTTTTTCATTGTTGTCAAAAGTAATTCCATACTTTTGTCCCATTTTATCCAAAAGTGCAATTCTTTCTGATGCATTTTCTACTGGTTGGAAATAGAATTTTCCGTCCGGAGTAGCATTGATAGTCATTAAACTAGCATCAGGAAGCAATTTTTCCGAAATTGAAGATGGCGGTTTAATCTGCTCCACGTCAGGTTTTTTAAACTGAGTGGTCAAGATAAAGAACGTAAGGAGTAGGAACGCAACGTCACACATTGCAGTCATGTCCGTAATTACTCCATGTCTTTTTGGTTTGACTCTCGCCATTATTATAAAATATTTTTAATTAAACTTCTTTTGATTGCTAATGCAAATTTCTTGCTAATTCTTAGTTGAATTCAGCGAAAGATTGTTGGATACTCATAGAGATCTCATCGATCTTGTAAGTTAATCCATCAATTTTAGATGTAAAGAAGTTATAAAGGATAATAGCGATAGCTGAAGTACCAATACCTAATGCCGTGTTGATCAAGGCTTCAGAGATACCTGTAGATAGAGCAGCAGCATCCGGAGTACCACCTCCTGAACCTAATGCAAAGAACGCCTTGATCATCCCGATTACCGTCCCAAGTAGTGCTACTAACGTTGCAACAGTACCTAAAGTAGAAAGGATCATCATGTTTTTCTCAAGCATTGGCATCTCAAGAGTTGTAGCTTCTTCGATAGCTTTGTTAAGCGCTACCATTTTCTGCTCTTTATTTAAAGTGTTATCGTGAGCAAGAGCTTTGTAAGTAGTAAGACCTTCTTTTACTACGTTACCTACAGAACCTTGTTGTCTGTCGCACTCTTCGATAGCTTCGTCAATTTTGTTTTGGTTTAGTAAGCTTCTTACTTGTACAACGAAGTTGTCTAAGTTTCCTTTTCCAGCAGCTTTACCAAGAACGAAATATCTTTCAAAAGAGAAAACAATTACAGTAATCATGAAAGTAATCAAGATTGGTACGATAACTCCTCCTTTGTAGATAATACCTAAAAACGATTCTGGGTGAATGTCTTTTCCTTCAACACTTGAAAAAGCTACAGATCCGCTTCCTAGCTTGTCTGCGTCTTTGAAGTTTCCTGGGCTACCAAGAACGAATAAATAAATACATACTCCTATAATAAATAGAATAGGAATAATAACAGCTGGATTTAAACCTCCTGCCTTTCTAGCAACTACTTGCTCATCATTTTTTGAAACATTCATTTCCATATTTAACTAAATTATATTGTTTTAAAATTTTACAGGGTGTAAATTAAAGGCAAAATTAATTAAAATGCAAGAGTCTTAATTAAACATTTTGCTTTTTTTTAATAAAGAAAATTTAATCCGATTTTGATCTTATAATTATTCGCAAAAATTTTATTTATTTTTTTCAAATTTAACATTTGGGTTAAAAAATCAAAAAAATAAGACCCCCATTTTTTTTAATTTCCCAATGTTAATTTTTTTTTAAATTACGATATTCACAATACGGTGAGGGACTACAATGATTTTTTTAGGGGTTTTTCCTTCCAAAATCTGTTGCATTTTCTCATTTGAAATCACCAAATCTTCCACCTCCTTAGCAGAAAACTGCGCCGAAAGCGAAATTTTGAACTTCATTTTACCATTTACGCTTACCGGATATTCAATTTCATCTTCGATTAGATATTCTTCGTTTAACGCAGGAAATCTTTCAAATTCGATGGATGTATTGTGTCCTAATAAGCTCCAAAGTTCTTCACAAATGTGAGGAGCGTAAGGAGAGATGATAACGGCAAGAGGCTCTAAAATATTGCGTTTATTGCATTTCAATTTTTGAAGCTCATTCACTGCAATCATAAAGGAGGATACCGATGTATTGAATGAGAAGTTTTCAATATCGTAAACCACCTTTTTAATTAAGGTATGTAAAACTTTATATTCTGCTTTTGTAGGTTCTTCATCAGAAACTTCAAAGTTATCACCATTAAAATAAAGGTTCCAGAATTTCTTAAGGAAACCGTATACCCCACTTAGTCCTTGTGTATTCCAAGGCTTAGATTGCTCCAAGGGTCCTAAGAACATTTCATATAATCTTAAACCATCTGCTCCGTATTCTTCACAGATATCATCCGGGTTTACTACGTTATATTTGGACTTGGACATTTTTTCTACTTCACGATCCGTGATGTATTTTCCATCTTCCAGAATAAACTCTGCATCAGCATAATCGGGTCTCCAAGCTTTAAAGGCTTCTGTATCTAATTCATCAGAGGTTCCTTTCAATAAGGATACATCCACATGGATTTGTTGAGTTTGATATTCTTTAGCCAAATTCTTAGATACATAGGTATTAGTACCGTCGATTCTGTACACAAATGCACTCATTCCTAAAATCATCCCTTGGTTGATCAATTTCTGGAAAGGCTCATCATGGTTGATCCAACCTCTGTCTTTTAAGAACATATTCCAGAAACGGGAATATAATAAGTGTCCGGTTGCATGTTCGCTACCTCCAATATATAAATCTACCTGTCCCCAATAATCTGAAGTATTCTTTGCACAGAATTCTCCGTTGTTCTGAGGATCCATATATCTCAAGAAATACCATGAACTTCCAGCCCAACCAGGCATTGTAGACAATTCTAACGGGAATATTGTGTTATCATCAATTAAATCTATGGAAACTACTTTCTGGTTTACCTCATCCCAAGCAAATACTTTTGCATTTCCTAGTGGTGGATCTCCATCTTCTGTTGGCAAGTATTTTTCAACTTCAGGAAGTTCTAACGGCAAGGCAGAAGTTGGTAACGTGTAAGGCATTCCATCCTTATAATATATAGGAACCGGTTCTCCCCAATAACGCTGTCTTGAGAAAATTGCGTCACGTTGTCTGTAGTTTGTAGTTCCGTGACCGATTCCTTTCATTTCAATTTCCGTTATTATTTTTGATTTGGCATCATTATAATGTAAGCCGTTTAAGAAATCTGAGTTTACACATACTGAATCTTTAGAATCAAAAGATTGTTCTTGAACGTCTTCTTCTGTTTCAACTACTTTTTTAATTTCTAAATTGAATTTCTTAGCAAATCTATGATCACGTTCATCATGAGCAGGAACAGCCATTACAGCTCCTGTTCCATATCCCATCAATACATAATCTGAAATATAGATTGGCATCTTTTCATTGCTGAAAGGATTGATTGCATAACTTCCCGTGAAAGCTCCACTCACATTTTTCACGTCAGACATTCTGTCTCTTTCTGTTTTTTTGGAAGTTTCTTCTATATAAGTATCTACTTCTACTTTTTGAGCAGCTGTAGTAATGGTTTCTACTAAAGGATTTTCCGGAGCCAATACCATAAATGTAGCACCGAAGATGGTATCAGGTCTTGTCGTGAAAACTTCAACAATCTCCTCGTGTCCTTCTACCTGAAACTGAACTTGTGCTCCCTGAGACTTTCCGATCCAGTACTCCTGGGAATCTTTCAAAGGTTGTGGCCAGTCTAATGTGGTAAGTCCTTGCAATAACCTTTCAGAATAGGCAGAGATTCTCATACTCCACTGCATCATTTTTTTCTGAAATACAGGGAACCCTCCTCTTTCAGATTTACCATCTTTCACCTCATCATTAGCCAATACGGTTCCTAAAGCCGGGCACCAGTTTACAGTGGTCTCAGCTCTGTAAGCAAGACGATAGTTTAATAAGATGTCTTCTTTATCAAGTTCGGAAGCGGCTTTCCATTCTTCTGCCGTGAAATTTAATTCGTCGTTTTGATTGGCATATAATCCTTCTGTTCCCTTTTCTTCAAAATGTTTGATTAGGGTATCAATAGCTTCTGCCTTATCTGTATTTTTATTATACCAAGAGTGATACAATTGGATGAAAATCCATTGTGTCCATTTATAATAAGAGGCATCAGAAGTTCTTACTTCTCTGCTCCAATCGAATGAGAATCCGATTTTTCTTAATTGCTCTTCGTATCTGTTGATATTTTGCTCCGTTGTAATTGCCGGATGCTGTCCTGTTTGGATTGCATACTGCTCAGCAGGAAGCCCGAAGCTATCATATCCTACAGGGTGGAGAACGTTAAACCCTTGGTGTCTTTTGTATCTCGCATAGATATCCGATGCAATATATCCCAGCGGGTGACCTACGTGAAGTCCTGCTCCGGATGGGTACGGAAACATATCGAGTACATAAAATTTAGGTTTATCAGTGTTATTGGAGGTTTTATAAGTTTGATTTTCCTCCCAGTATTTCTGCCACTTTTTTTCTATCTGCTGATGATCGTAAAACACTTTATATAGATGTTATATGTTAGACTTTAAATATTCGGGTTGTTTTTCTTGTAAACAAGATTCACAAAAATAATGATTTTAAAAGAAATAGAAATTTAATTTATGATGAATTGCAATTTGTCATTCAACAAAAAAATCTCATCCGAAGATGAGACTTGTTTTTATATCTTGAAATGTACTATTTATTGAGGAATTCTCGTAAAGGTATACGTTCTTGTTTTATATACAGTCGGATCTTGGGTCTCTTCTCTTACAGCAAGATTGAGGGTTGTAGCATTTAAGGTAGCTACCTTTGCATTAACCGGTTCTACAATACCTTGAAATTTCATTTGTACAGACTTTCCGCTTTTATCATAAGTATACGTGAAATTTTTATCCGGTTGAGGGCTACATTGCCCAGGTGTTGCACTGTCTCCTACGTCCGATCTTTTTCCTGAACCATCAGAATTAAATTTCCATCTGGATTGCTTCTGACAGTCGGTATAGGTAATCGCATCAGAAACCGGGTCAGCTCCTGTCTTCACAGTAGTAACCACTTCTTTAGTGGGTTGCCAAACCCCTACCAGTGGAGCTTCCATAACGTCATCATTACTACTGGAGCATCCTGTAGCCACAAATAATGATAAACCTGCAAATAGTAATGCTAATTTCTTCATAGATCAATTTTTTCAAGCGCTAAAATTATAATTTTTTTGATTTAAATAACGTTTTTTTATGAAAAATTATTTCATTAGGCATTATTTATACATATTTTAAAATACCTACAAAGCATATTATCCCTATTTAACAAATATTGAACACAGGAAAGACCCGCTATTTTATTAAAAAAGTTATTTTTGTAAAAAAAAGCAAATGCAGGATATAACGAAAAACAATTTTGATTTCATACGTGTTCTCCTCGCTTTCATTGTCTTCGTTGGACACCTGGGAGCATTAAGCCAATCTCAGCAACTTTATTTTTTAACAAATAGTCCCGTAGAAATCGCCGTTTTTTCGTTTTTTATTGTCAGTGGTTTTTTAATTGCAAGAAGCTACGAAAGGTCATCAAGCTTAAAAAGCTATGCAAAAAAAAGATTCAACCGGATTGTTCCTGCTTATCTATTGGTTGTATTTCTTTGTGGAATACTGCTCAGTCTTGTCAGTAAACTATCCCTCACCGAGTATTTCAGTAATACACAAGTCTATAAATATCTATTCTGGAATTCGCTTTTTTTGAATTTCAAGGCACCCTGGCTTCCCGGTGTATTTGGCAATCAGGCTGTAAATGGAGCATTATGGACTCTTAAAATAGAGATGTGTTTTTATATTGCTGTCCCTTTTATGTTTTTATTATTTGGAAAGAATAACAAGTATAGAAATACAAGCCTTATTGTACTATATTTTCTTTCTCTGATATTTCTGAACTATTTTGAACAAGCAGGAAATATAGGAATGTCTAAACAGCTTCCCGGCTCATTATGCTATTTCATTGGCGGAATGCTGATCTATTTTAATTTCAACAAGTTTATCAAACATAAGAATAGCCTTTTTATCATTGCCATCATCACGGTGTGGATAGATCTTATTTTTAAAATAAAACTATTCTCTCCTATTATGATTAGTATTATAGTTTTATATATTGCTTATTCCCTTAAGTTTTTGAATAACTTCGGGAAATACGGAGATTTCACCTATGGAATTTACATATTTCATTTTCCCATCATTCGGGTATTCCAGACATTAGGGCTTTTTGAAGATTATAATCCTTACATCATGAGTATTATCTGTATGTTGGTGGTTATAGGTGTTGGTATTTCCTCCTGGCACCTTTATGAAAAAAGATTTTTATAATTTTACCTATATTTAAAACATAAATGAAAGACCTTGTCTCCATCATCACTCCCTGCTATAATTCTGCAGAATTTATTGAAGAAACGATACAATCTGTTCTAAATCAAACCTATGAAAACTGGGAATGGCTCATTACAGATGATCTTTCCAAAGATAATACTGTTGAAATTATCAGAAAGCACAATGATCCCAGAATAAAGCTGCACGTTCTGGAGAAAAACGGTGGTGCAGGAAATGCAAGAAACAACAGCCTTGAGAGAGCTCAGGGAAGATATATTGCTTTTCTTGATTCTGATGATTATTGGTATCCGGAATATCTTGAGACCATGACTGATTATATGCAGAAGCATGATGCAGAGCTTGTTTACTGCAATTATTCAAGATGTAATGAGCAGCTTGAACCCATTTTAAAAGATTTCCAGGCCGATACGATTGTTACATTCTCAAATCTTTTAAAAACCTGCCGATTGGCACCGGTTTCTACGATGTATGACACCAAAAGAGTGGGAAAATTTTTGTTCCCGATAAAGAGCAAGCGTGAAGATCATGTAATGTGGCTCAATCTTTTAAAGGTTATCCCTAAAGGTATGCCCATAAATAAGACCTTAGCCAAATACAGAATGCGTGAAAACAGCGTTTCCAGAAATAAAAAAAACATCATTATAGATCAATATCTTGTCTATAAAGACTTCATGGGGTTTTCTACTCTGAAATCCTTGTATTATACAGCCAATTGGGCAATGAACGGATTTTTGAAATACTCTAAAATTTTTAATTAATGGAATATTCAAAAGAATTTAAAGCCGCATTGAGTGCTTTTTCCAACACAGAAAAAGATAAGCTTATATTCAGGCTTCTAAAAAAGGATAAACTTTTGTCAAAAAAATTGTATTTCGAACTCATCGATCCGGAAACAACAGATGACAAAAGAAATGCAATGGAAGAGATTGTAACGGAAAAGATCCTGTTGGCGTCCAAATATATCGGAAATGCTAAATATTTCCTCAGCGTTATTCGTAAAATCAGTGCCGAGATTACAGAACATGTGAAAATTACCACCGATAAGTTTGGAGATATTTCGCTTAACCTTCTTATGATTAATAAGATTCTGGAATACAATAGTGATCTTAGTAGACAAAGATTTGACAATGTTTACAAATTGTATATTTATATCATCAATAAAATATTCAAGGCTTTAATCTTAACGAAAAAACTGGACGAAGATTACTGGATGGAAATTGATGAATATTTGAGGGATGCCCAAATAAAAATTTTAGAAAATCATTATCTCCAAAAACTTTGTATCAATAATGGTCTTGATTTCAACTGGCTTGAATGTGAAAATATCCCTGAAAATATAGATGTATTGGTAAAAGAAATAAAAAGTCAGGGGTTTTTAAGATAGCCTGAGTTCAGATTAAGAAATTAATTACAAAAGGTTGGAAGCTGGAAGAAGGAGGCTGGAAGTAATGTACGTCCCTGAAATAAGTTGACTAAAATAAGATCAATTTATTATGAAAGTTAACATCAGACTTATTAAAAAGAAT
>NZ_PIZV01000037.1 GCF_002835665.1 Chryseobacterium sp. PMSZPI | reverse complement strand
ACCGCATAATGCAATTGGTAGAATGTCTCCAGAAAAATTTGAAGAATATTGGAGACAAAATATGAACATTAATAAGCCTATTTTGAATATATTTAACAATGAGATATTAAATAACAATACGGTCAACTCTATTTAGGGATGTACATAATTTTCAGTCATCATGATTGACAGTTAACAACACAGCTAATTTACTTTGAAGAAAATAAAAAGTTATACTTATAGCCATCACAGCTTCCCTCTTCCAGCTTCAGCTTTAAAACTGTATAAATCGTTAAGATAGAATCTTTTGAAGAATTAATGCTGTAGAATTTGGCTTTTCGTCTACGAATTGTTTTGCATTTTGAGACATTACCATAAGCTCTTCTTTGTTCTCTTCATTTGTAAGGAATAAAACATATTCTGCAGCTGCATATTCATCTCCAAAAGCTTTTCCTCCGTCGGCAAAAATCAGCTCATCTGCTTCCGGGTTCTTTTTATAATGATTTCCAAAAATAACAGGAGTTCCAAATGTTGCTGCTTCAAGGATATTATGCAGTCCCGCATCATGAAATCCTCCTCCTACAACAGCTACATCGGCATAGGAATACAACTTCGACAATAGTCCGATACTGTCTACGATTAATACCTGAGCGCTGTACATTGAAAGCTGGCCTTTCTGTACCTCGCTATACAAATATGCGTCAGGAAATATATTTTTCAAATGCTCTACTCTTTTCAGATCATGGGGAGCTACAATCATTTTTACCGTTTCATTCTTTCCGGAAATCATCTCTGCCATCTTCTCTTCTGCCTGCCATGAGCTCCCAAAAACAACAGCTTTATTATTTCCAATAAAATCGCTGATAAAATTAACATGATTGTCACGATTCCGAAGTTGCTTGACACGATCAAATCGTGTATCTCCTGCCACCGAAGATTTCACTAACCCTACACTTTTAGCTAGCGCTAATGAGAGTTGTGTCTGATGAAAAAACCAATCTACATTCTTTTGAAGTTCTTTGGTAAACCATTTTCCATAAGAGGTAAAAAATGCTTGCCTTTCGTAGAATAATGCTGAGATCACATAAATCTTTGTTCCTTTATTTTTAAGTTCATCTAACAGATTATACCAATAATCATACTTCACCGTAAAAAATAGTTTAACATTCATTTGAGAAACAAATTCTCTTACAAGACTCTTTTTATCAAAAGGTAGATAACATATTACATCTGCTATATGATTTTTTTTAATAACATTTTCATATCCCGATGGCGAAAAGAACGTCACCAAAATTTTATGATCCAGAAATTTTTCTTTAAGCCTTTCCAGCACAGGCAATCCCTGCTCGTATTCTCCTAAACTTGCTGCATGCATCCAGATTACCTTATCTGTTTTTGAGAATACAGATTTCACTTTATGCAGAGACTCTTTTCTTCCTTCAACTCCTTTTTTAGTTTTAACATTAAACCATGAAAAGATTTTCATTCCAAGAATGAGGAGATTAATGAATATAGTATACAGAAAAGCCATTAGATTATTTTTCGATTTCAATTCTATCGTTATTCGTAGAAGGATTTGATATGACTAAAAATTCTACTTCTTCAGCAGATTCATTAGCAATAAAGTGTTTTATTTCCGATTCAATTGAAACAGATTCGCCTTGTCTTATGACTAGTTTTTTCTCATCAATATACAAAACTGCCTCTCCTTTTAATATGTAAAAAAATTGCTTAGCAACTCTGTGAAAATGCAATTTTTCTGAAGTTCCTACCGGCATTTTTTCCTGCTTAATGGATAAGTCCCGAGCATTTTTTAAGATCCAGCTATCACAACCGTCTCCCCAGGTATAATGTTCTGAATTATTTTTAGACTGTATCATTTAAATAAATGTGTAATGAAAAGAAGCAAAGGAACAAATCCGACAACACACAAAATAGCAACAATCATCGGAATCCGAGGCTTTGCATTTTCGTTAACAGAATATCTGAACGTATAATCCTGAATATTCAAAAAAATCATCGCAAGCAATATGAAAAGAATTCTCAGAGCAATTTTCATGATTAAAAACTGAGCCTCTTGATTTTGTTCTGTTATTTCTACCGGAAAATTAGAATCTTCAGGATGCTTTGTGATAAACATAAACAACAGATACATCAATATCCCTAACAAAGGCATCAGAAAAGCGTAGATTTTGCTCCCAAAACGATCTGGCTTACCTTCCAGATCAAAATGAACAGGTATCCTTTGAGGCAAATCATTGTAATTTTTAATGGTAAACCACCACAAAAAAGCAACACATCCAAAATTTAAAACATCAACAATTGTAAGTAAAGCATTTTCCATTTCGGATGGTTTTAAAAGAATTACAGAACGCTTTTAATCACTCTCAACTTATGAGTATGCTTATTCAATTCTTTATTGAATATTCCAGTGGAATCCAGGATATCAATTCTGACTTTTCCTGAAGCATGAATAATTTTTTGATTCTCCAGCATAATTCCTACATGAATAATTTTTCCTTCATCATTTTCAAAGAAAGCAAGATCGCCGGGTTGCGTTTCTTCCACAAAAGTAAGAGGTTCCCCAACTTCAGCCTGTTGATAAGTATCTCGAGGTAATTTAACATCATGAATTTTATAGACTAACTGGGTAAATCCAGAACAATCTACTGCAAAAAAACTCTTGCCGCCCCATAAATAAGGAACATTAAGAAATTCTCTTGCTGTAAGAGCGATGCTTTCACGTACATCATGGCTTCTTCTTGAAGCTACAACAGGAAACTCAACTTCAGATCCCATCGACAATAATGTTTTCCCATCATTCATCAATACGGAAGAGAAGTCTTCAGTAACGACAGTAACTTTTCTATTGGCCAGCTCTTCATCGGTTACAGGTTTTATCTGTTTAGTATCCATCCATCCTTCATAGCCATCATAGTGCATTTTTATCTTGGTCCAGTTCTTATTAACCTCAATAATATCTGCACTTTCGCCGAACAATATTTCCGTAACAATTTCTGCTTTATCAGAATTTTCAGCACGAACCGGTGCTACTGTAACTATACAAATTCCTTTATTCATTAACTTTAAATTTAAAGATGGAATAATTTAAAGATTAAAAAATTACGATCTGCAAAAAACCTCCAAATCCTTTTAATCTTCGAATATTTTAATTACTTCCTGCGAAGGAAGTTGACTCCATCACGCAAAGGTAAAATAAGATTTTCAAAATCTTCATCTTTTGCAGCCAAATCATTCAATTCTTTAATAGATTGGGTAGACTTCAGTTTTGGATTTTCTTCCAATACTTTTCCGTACCATAAAACATTATCAAATAGAATAACAGAGCCCGATTGTGTTCTGGGCTTAATGAGTTTAAAATATTCAGCATAATTTTCTTTATCAGCATCTACAAAAACCAAATCAAAAAACTCATCTGTTTCTTTCAAAAATTCTTTCGCATCCTGAAGCTTAAAATCAATTTGGTGAGCATACTCACTCGAATCAAAATATTTCTTTGGAAGATACGCAAGATCTTCATTCACATCCAGCGTGGTAATCTTTCCATCTTTTGCTAAACCTGTGGCCAGACATAAGGTTGCATATCCTGTAAACGTTCCGATTTCTAAAATATTCTTAGGCTGCAACATTTGGGAAATAATTGTCAAAAGCCTTCCTTGTTGATACCCCGAAATCATATGGGGTTGTGTCGTTTTTTGGTAAGTCTCTCTTCTTAATTTTCTAAGAATTTCAGATTCCGAAGAAGCGTGCGCTTCCAAATATCTATCCATTTCAGGATTCTTTTCTTCAAAAAAACTCATGCTGCAAATTTTTGGTATTCAAAATTACTTAAATATAAGGAAAAACCCTAATCATCTGTATACTCATTAAACTATCGGGAAAATCCCATGTAAAATACCGTAAAAACACGGATGTTATTTTTGTGGTATTAGTTATAGCTTTGCCAAGAGAACAAAGGGTAAAAACACTAAGAGAAACAAAATGATTGTGGCAGAAAAACAAACTAACCATGAGAATCAGAAAATCGCATTATCACGAAAAAATGCGAGGTATTCTGCACAAAAAACTAAGGCTGAAATATCCAATTCATTTTTACGCCGAATTATTTCATTATTGAAAAAAGAAGAATTAATTTGATTAATGAAAAAATCCCGAATTTCTTCGGGATTCTTTTTATTTATTAAATAAGATCAATTATTTTTTCGGAGCGATATCCATTAGCTTCATAAATTCATCCAGCTTAGGCATAATGATGATTTCCGTTCTTCTGTTTTCTGATCTACCGGAAACACTCATGTTTGTCGCTTTCGGATTGTATTCAGAACGACCTCCCGCTGTAATTCTTGCCGGATCAACACCAAATTGAGTCTGAAGTACTTTTGCTACAGAAGTTCCTCTTAAAGCAGAAAGATCCCAGTTATCTCTTGGAAGATTAGCAGAATTCAATGGAGCGTTATCTGTGTTCCCTTCAATCAATACTGAATATTTATCATAATCGTTGATTACTTTTGCTACTTTTCCTAGCACTTCCTGAGCAGCAGGCAGGATATTATAATCTCCGGTCTTGTATAACATTTTATCAGAAAGGGAGATCATTACCACACCTTTCAATACTTTTACTTGTACATCTTCATCTGACACATTATCCAAAGATCTCTTCAGCTTGTTAGACAACGCCAGGTTTAAGCTATCGTTTTTAGCATTGCTTGAAATAAGCTGCTTGATATAGGAGTTGGAAGCATTGATTTCTCCCACTAATTTATCAATATTAGCAGAACTTTTTCCAGTATTTGACAAACATGCATCCAGTGATGATTTTAAAGCATCATGCTGACTTTTTAGTAAATTATTCTCACCTGTCAATGCAGAATTTTGAGATTTCAAATCCTGAATTTCTCTCTGTCTTTCTCCAATATTCTCAATACATTGCTTATAGTTTGAGCTTAAGGCATCATATTGCTTCTTGCTTACACAAGATGTCATTCCTAACACCATTGCAGAAACTGCTAAAATTTTTAAAATCTTCATAAGTAATCATTTTTAGACTATTCAAAGTTAGGGAAATTCAATTGAATTATATGAGTTATCTTTGCATTAAAGAAATTCTCAACGTATATGTTGAAAAAATTAAGCTTTATAAATCAATTAGAAAATCTCATTCATCAGCCTGAAAAACACACCTATCTTTTAGCGGTGAGTGGAGGGGCCGACTCTATGGTTTTGGCCTCATTATTTCACGATTTAAGCATTCAAACATCAGAGAAACAATATGAGTTTCAGATAGCTCACATCAATTATAAACTTCGTGGAGAAGACTCTAATCTGGATCAAAAAGTAGTACAGGATTTTTGTGAGAAAAATCATATAAAATTCCACTTGTATGAAGTTTCTGAAAAAGATAAAAAACCGGAGAATTCTATTCAACTTTGGGCAAGAGAACTGCGATATCGTTTTTTTAAAGAAATTCAGGAAAAGGAAAATCTAGATTTTCTTGTTACCGCTCATCACCTCAACGATCAACTGGAAACGTTTATCATTAATCTTTCCAAAGCAGCCGGCATTAATGGATTAAGTGGGATTCCAGCTAATGACAATCATATCCTGCGCCCTCTTTTAAATGTTTCAAAAAAAGAAATTTACCAGTTTGCAGAAGACCACCACATTGAATTCCGGGAAGATCTTTCCAACAAGAAAAGTGATTATTTAAGAAATAAGATCAGGAATGAAATTGTCCCGAAATTACTGGAGACCAACGAACATTTCTTAGAAAACTTCAAAAAAAGCTCTTCCTATCTGAACCAAACGAAGGATTTTGTTCAAAAACAGATACAAAAAATTGAAAATACACTCACTCTATTTAACCAAGACTATAAAATCTTATCAAAGGAGAAGCTGGATCAGGAAAGCAATTTTGTAAAGTTTGAAATTTTAAAAAAATATGGGTTTAATCAAGAAGAAGAGATTCCCAAGATTTTTAAAGCAGAAAACAATAGTTCCTTTTTTTCAAAAGAATATCAATTGGTTGTCAACCGGGATGAATTGCTACTCATTGATAGAAACAAAAGTCAGAATATCAAAAACGAAATTCCACTGATTGACAGCTTTGATTTTTCCGAAACTCAAATTAATATCAGCCTCAACCTTACTATTGGAAGCATTGATGAAATCAATACAACTTTTGAGTGGGATTTTGATGCTGAAAAACTTCATTTTCCGCTGCGTTTAAGAAAACATCAGGAAGGAGATGAGTTCTATCCGGCTGGTTTTTCGGGGAAAAAGAAAGTTTCTAAATTTTTTAGGGACGAAAAATTATCTATTTTAGCGAAGCAAAAAATTTGGATCCTGACAGATCGTGATAATTCCGTACTTGGAATCATCCCTTTCAGGCAGGATAGAAGATATACAAAGGATGAGAAAACAAAAAATGTTCTCAAAATTTTTAATGAAACGAAAAATGAAATTTAGAAATTGGTTTTTATTAATTCTACTATTTTTAGCGACCGGAATTAATGCACAGATTAAAAATCCCGTCAAGTTTAAATTCACCATCAACGATTTGGGCAACAATCAGTATGAAGCTGTATTGAATGCTACAATGGAAAGTGGCTGGCACATTTATTCTAAAGATCTTCCTGAAGATACGGGAATTCCAACCGAATATAAAGTTTCAGGAAAAAATATTGAACTCATCGGAAAGTTTTCTGAAGTCGGAAAAAAACATGAAGAATTTTCCGAAGCGTTTGGAGGAACTATTGTTTTTTACTCCAATACCGCAGGGTTCAAACAAAAATTCAAATTAAAAGATCCTACAAAACCTGCTGACGTTACCTCTGAAATTACTTACCAGACTTGTGACGACAGGGTTTGTTTAGCTCCCAATACATTAGAGTTCAATCAAAAAGTAACTCCAAAAGGAGCAACGGAAGAAGCTACAGAGGAAACAGCGGGCGCTAAAAAAGATTCTGCAAAAACAGTAGAAACAGTTACTGAAGTTCCTTCAAAACAAGAAATGACTATTACTGAAACTTCAAAACTAGATCCTAAACAATTAAAGATTGAAACTTTAGATTTCAAAAAGCCATTAACAGATTGTGGAACAGCTTCTACAAAAGTGGAAGAAAACTATTGGACTTATCTGTTTTTAGGATTTATCGGAGGATTGATTGCTCTTTTGACACCATGCGTTTTTCCTATGATTCCATTAACGGTTTCATTCTTCACAAAAGGGAATAAAAACAAAGCAAAAGGGAAAAGAGACGCCCTTATTTACGGATTTTTCATCCTTCTTATTTTTGTTTTGCTAAGTATTCCGTTCCATGTTATTGACGGAATTGCAGGAAATATTTTCAACGAGATTTCTACAAGTGTATGGCTGAATATTGCTTTCTTTATTATATTCATCTTCTTTGCCGGAAGTTTCTTTGGGTATTATGATATCACATTACCAAGCTCTATAGCCAACAAATCTTCAAAAGCAGAAGAAGCAGGAGGGATCATCGGAATCTTCTTTATGGCCTTAACACTGGTTATTGTTTCATTCTCATGTACAGGCCCGATTTTGGGAAGTTTATTAGGAAGTGCTGTAACAGGTTCTGCCAATGTACCCATGTTATTAACATTTGCATTAGCCGGATTCGGGCTAGCCTGGGCTATTGTTTTCGGACTGTTGGCTTTATTCCCGCAAGCACTACAAAGTCTTCCGAAATCCGGAGGTTGGATGAACACGGTAAAAGTAGTTCTAGGTTTTGTAGAATTAGCTCTGGCCTTGAAGTTCTTATCTAAAGCAGATTTAGTATCTAAAACATTCTTCTTAAAAAGAGAACTTTTCATAGCCATATGGATCATTATTGCACTAGGACTGGCCCTCTATTTATTCGGATTAATTAAGTTCCCACATGATGATAAAAAACCTAAAATATCCATCACAAGAAAAATCTTAGGGGTATTAGGTTTTGGATTTGTTATCTACTTAATTCAGGGATTAATCCCTTCCGATCGTCCAAAACTTCAGTTATTAAGCGGAATTTTGCCTCCACTAAACGTAAGTTATTTCCATGATGAAAAAGACGGAATTTTAGGAATGCATCCGGAACATGACTTCTTTAAAGCTGTTGAAATTGCTAAAAAAGAAAACAAACCTATTCTCATCGACTTCACAGGATACGGTTGTGAAAACTGTAGAAAAATGGAAGAATTTGTATGGAGCGAAGCCGATATTTTACCTATCCTTCAGAATGACGTTGTATTGGCATCGCTATATGTAGATGACAAAGAAGAGCTTCCTGAGGAACAAAAAACCAAAATTGACCTTGGGGACGGGCAGATCAAAAAGGTAAAAACTATTGGGGACAGATGGAGTTTATTCCAACAGGTAAACTTCAACAACAACTCACAACCTCATTATGTTTTGATCACTCCTGATGGAAAAGTCATCAACACTCCGGTTTCAGGATATATGCCGAAAGAGGATTTTAAAACATTCTTAGAATGTGGTGTGAATTACTTCAAGAAAAACAAATAGGTTTTACCTCTAAAATACATCAAGCCTTATCAAATTATTGGTAAGGCTTTTTTAATGCATTGATTTTAACAGTATTTAAGTATAAATCATTAATGAAAATTGAAAATTATTAATACTTTTTAATTTTAGGTATGAACTTTGTATCAATTTTTCAAAATCACGATCGGATTTTCAAAGTTTTCATCAAATACCGTTTAACATTAAAAAATATTAATTATGGCCGAAGTAATCGCACAAGACAAACAGAGCGGCAGACAAAAGAAAAAGTTGATCAGAGTAGACATGACGCCCATGGTAGACTTGGGATTTTTACTCATCACTTTCTTTATGTTCACGACCAATTTCACCAAACCTAATGTAATGGATTTGGGACTGCCGGCAAAAGATCCGGATCCAAAAGCAATCAACGATAAAGTAATTGACTACAAAAACCAGGTCACTTTCATTCTCGGAGAAAACAATCGTGTATTTTACCATCAAAGTAATGCAAACGATTTAAATACAAGCAATCTAAAAGAAACCGATTTTAGCGGGATTAAGATTTCGAAAATCATTTCTGAAGCTTATAAAAATGCCCCTAATCCGGAAAATTTCACGGTGATCATCAAACCAACCGATGAAGCCAACTATAAAAATTTTGTAGATATGCTGGACAACATTGCTATCGCCAAAAAAGAGCGATACGGCGTTACAGATATCAAGCCTTGGGAAACAAAAGTTTATAAAGAGTTAGTTCAATAAACGGAAGGCCGTCTCACTATTGAGATGGTCTTTTTTATGATCGTTCAAAACATCATTTACAATTGATAAATTTACGATACATCTAAACGTCATAGGTTTCGAAAGTCTATAACGTTTTTTCATTTTATACCGTCAAAAGACTACCTTAAAAAAACTAATGAATACCCGTTGTACATTTTGATATTTTAATGCCAGTTCGGAGTAAAGTGGTTTTGAAGTCGGGAGCTGGAAACTGAAAGTAATGAAAGCCATAAAGAATAAAGATTCATCTTTTTTATTGGCCTTAAGGCAAAAATTAATGATGCTATAGGCTATCAATCATTATAACTGAAAGTAATCCAGCTTCTTTCTTCCGTCTTCCAGCCCTTTTACCCGAAAACAGCCTTTTAAAGTTTCCGGGGCTTTATGATTCTCATTATTTAAACACTTATTCTTTTTTGTTTAACTTTGAAAGTAGAATCCATCGGCAGCCATCTGCTGTTTTATTATTAACCTCTATACACATTGAAATCATGCTGAACTTTGAAAGAAAAGGAAACGGGAAAGAAACTTTAGTATTGCTTCACGGTTTTATGGAAAATCTATCTATCTGGAGTGATATGGAATCTCACCTTTCAAAAGATTTTTCTCTTTTAAAAATTGACCTTCCGGGTCATGGACAATCAGATATATTGGGTGAAGTACACACCATGGAGTTAATGGCAGATGAAGTTAAAAAAGTTTTGGATGATCAGAAAGTCAACAAAGTTCATCTATTGGGACATTCTATGGGAGGCTATGTATCATTGGCATTGGCGGAAAAACATCCCGAAACGTTAAAAAGTCTGACTTTATTTTTCTCCACTTATTTTCCGGATGATGAAGAGAAAAAACAACAGCGCATCAAGAGTTATAGAGTAATCAAGGACGCATTTGCTCATTATGCAAGAGTTGGAATTCCTAATTTATTTAATCCTAATGAGAGGGACACATTAGAAGGTAAAATTGAAATTGCTCTTGAAACAGCCCTTTCTACAAATAATATGGGCGCTCTTGCCTGCGTAAAAGGAATGGTAGAAAGAACCGACAAAAAACATATCATGCAAAATCTGGAAGCTAAAATTTTAGTACTGGCAGGAAAACATGATAATGCCGTAAAAACAGACATCACAATCAAAAATCTTCCGGACAGAACGAATATCAAATCTTATATCCTCGACTGCGGACATAATGGACATTGGGAGAAACCCGGCATCTGTGCAGAGATTATCAATACCGAACTCCTTCACAATCTCCCTAAGAAGCTGGTTTTATGATGAGACCGTTTAAACTTTTATATTGATTATTTTTAACCGCAAAAGGTTTAACCACTTAAGTTTCTCAAGCCAGACCTCATGCATAATAAGAACACCTAAGCTTTGTAAAAATCTTTGATTTTTATCTTATGTGGACTTTCCTATGAAATCGTTTTAAACAAGCTTACTTAAGTGAACTAAAGTGTTTTAAAAGGAGAGCTTCTAGGTATATAAAGTTTAAACAACTTTGATAATAGTATTACAACAAATCTAAATATTTGTTTAATAAAAATCCTGTATATTAGAGGGTATAATTTTTCGCAATGGGTTTATTCTCGTTAAAAAAAAAGAAACCACCGGTTATCGGACTTACTCTTTCAGGCGGAGGAATGCGTGGAATTGCCCACATTGCAGTTCTCAAAGCCCTGGAAGAATATAATCTGAAACCTCACATTATTTCAGGGACAAGTGCCGGCGCTATTATTGGCGCCTTTTATTCTTTCGGCAAAACTCCGGATGAAATGATAGAGATTGTAAGGGAAACTTCCTTCTTTTCACGATCTGCTTTAAAACTATCAAAAAACGGAATTTTCAGCTCTAATTTTATTTTAAAATTATTGAAAGATTATCTTCCGGAGGACAATTTCAATATCTTAGAAATTCCCGTTTATGTTACTGCCACAGACATGACACATGGCATTGTCGATTTCTTTTCTGAAGGAGAGCTCTTTACCCCTCTTCTGGCTTCTTCAAGTGTCCCATTTATTTTACCACCTGTAAGAATGGGCAACAAAATATATGTAGATGGCGGTGTTTTAGATAACCTCCCCATTGAACCCATCATGGATAAATGTGATTTCCTCATCGCATCCCACGTAAATTCCATCAGCTATGATGAGTTGAACAAAATGAGCCTTATGAAAGAGTTTGACCGCATCCTTCACTTAGCCATTGCAAAATCTGTTTATTCTAAAGTGAAATACTGTAATATATTTTTAGATCCTCCTAAAATGGCAAAATACAGCCTTTTTAGCAAGAAATATATGGATGAAATGTTTCAGTTGGTTTATGAGTACACTTGTGAAGAACTAGAACTCAAAGGATACCATAAAGATCGGAATAATACTGAAGAACCGGAAAACTAAAGAGCTTAAGTATTCAAGAGGTATGAACACAATCCGCTTATTTTAACAAGCACTTTTCTTTATAAATTCCCTTCTTCAACTTTGTTTTTAAACGTTTCAATAGTTGCCGATAATGACTCGTTGGATTTTCCTCCCGCTGCATTAATGTGACCTCCACCATTGAAGTATTTTCTGGAGAATTGATTCACATCCACATCGTCTTTACTTCTGAATGAAATTTTAATGAAATCCTCATACAAATCTTCCATAAAGAAAGCGGACATTTTAACTCCGGCAATACTCAGTCCGTAGTTTACAAAACCTTCGGTATCCCCTTTCTGGAAACCAAATTCTTTCAATTCATTTCTTGTCAGACTCAAAACTGCCACTTTACCATCATTTACCACTTCTATTCTCCCAAGAACCAAAGCGAGCAAATGAAGGCGAGATACCGTATTGGTATCCCAAGTATTGGAAGTGATCATCGCAGGATCTGCTCCATTCTCAATCAGATGGGCAATTATCCTGTGCGTCGTCGCACTCGTAGAGCGAAAACGGAATCCACCGGTATCGGTCATGATTCCTGTATAAAGACATTCTGCAATATCCTTATTTACCAGCTTTTCATCTTCCAATGCTTCTATAAAATGATACACCATCTGTGAAGTAGCCGGTATCACGGTATCAGAATAGACAAAATCAAATTTTTCCGGCTGCTGGTGGTGATCAATAAGAATTTTCTTTCCATCTGCTTTCACCAGCCAATCTCCCAGTAGTCCTATTCTTGATGGAGAATTAAAATCTAAACAGAAAATCACATCTGCACCAGCAATCATATCTGAAGCCAGCTTTCTTTTATACTCAGCAATGATTACTTTTTTAGCCTCAGGCATCCATTTCAGAAACTTTGGAAAATCATTAGGTACAATTACTTCTGCATAGATTCCCTTTGCTTTCAGATAATGTTTCAATCCTAAACTGGAACCAATAGCATCTCCATCCGGATTATAGTGGGTAAGGATAACTATTTTGTTTTCTGGAGTAAGTAATGTATTGATATCTAAAAGTTCTGCTGGTGTAAACATCTTGTGTTTATTTTCGTTAAAATTTAAGTTTTCAAAGATAGAGCTTTTATATAAATCATTTAAATATTATTTTTGCATAAAGAATTTCGTTTTCTCATCGGGATTTATAAATACCTGGTTAAAAAACATTTTAAATAATTTCAAAAAAAGATAATTAAAGTTTGTAACTTATAAAAATTTATATATCTTTGCAACCTGAAAATTAATAGATTAATTACGATTTAAACATATAGTAATGAGTAAAAGAACATTCCAGCCATCAGAAAGAAAGAGAAGAAACAAACACGGTTTCAGAGAAAGAATGTCTACGCCAAATGGAAGAAGAGTTTTGGCTGCGAGAAGAGCTAAAGGCAGAAAGAGATTAACTGTAAGTGCTGCACGCGCTAAGAGATAATTTCTAATTATCATATACAAATCATGCTTGAGAAGTTGCTTTTCAGGCATTTTTTGTTGTTAAAATTTACTAAAATTTAGGTTGTATAGACATCTTTTTTCTATTTTTAAAATTTGAAATATTTTTGTTTGAAACAGCCTTTAAAATTAAATTATGCCACATACAAATATCTCCGGAGACAATATCATAAGTTTACAACACGCAAAAATTGCGCAAAAAAACTTTACTGTTCTTTCTGATGTAAATCTTAACATTAAAAAAGGTAGATTCTGCTACCTTATCGGAAAAACAGGTTCCGGAAAAAGCTCACTTCTGAAAACCCTTTACGGACACATTCCTTTGGCATCAGGACACGGAGCTGTGGTTGGATTCGACCTGGCAAAGCTAAAACCCTCAGACATTCCTAACCTTCGAAGAAAATTAGGGATTGTATTTCAAGACTTTCAGTTACTATCCGACAGAACGGTTGAAAAGAACTTAAAATTTGTTCTTGAAGCAACAGGATGGAATGACAAAGTAAAAATGGAGGACCGCATCAATGAAGTATTGGGAAGCGTGAACATGAAAAGCAAAAAGCATAAAATGCCACACGAGCTTTCAGGAGGAGAACAACAACGTATTGCCATTGCCAGAGCCCTATTAAACCACCCTGATCTTATTTTAGCGGATGAGCCAACGGGAAACCTTGACCCGGAAACGTCTAATGAAATCATGACCTTATTAAAGCAGGTTGCCCTTGAAAACGGAGCAGCCGTAGTAATGGCAACACACGATTATCATATGATCCAAAACTTCCCGGGTGAAGCCATCAGATGTGAAGACGGAAAAGTCTCTGTATTGGATACGGCAGAATTATTCGAATAAAAATTAAATGATTGAAAAGTCAGAAATTACGAACTTCTAAAATCTGGTTTTTAACTTCTCTATTTAAAGACATGAAACTCTTTTGTGAGTTCAAGATATTGGTCCGAGTATTGTCTCGGACTTTTTTCTATAATAAAATCAGATTCTACTGAGTTTTTCAGGACCCTGGAAAACTCAAGGACAAGTCTTTTTGCTTTTGAATTTGCAATCCCCATAATATTAACCCTTCTGTTTAACAACAACCCATTTCCCTTCGCTATTGAAACAAACACCTCTCCTGCTTCCACTGGAATAATTACAGAAACAAGCCCGTTTTCAGACAAAAGCTGAACTGATTTTACAATCAATTGCTTAAAGTTTAATTCCACAGTCTGGCGTGCAATTTTATCTTTATCTGATCCTGACTCTTCAAAATAAGGAGGATTCGAAACAATCAGATCAAACGTTTCATCTGTTTCAAAAGTCTTAAAATCCTGATGTATATTTTTTAATCTGGCATGAAAAGGAGCGTTTTCAAAGTTAGTCTTTGTAAGGGCTACCGCATCCTCATTAATATCCAAACCTAGAAAAGCAGCATCTGCGTTCCGCTGTGCAAGCATTAAAGAAATTAATCCCGTGCCTGTTCCCACTTCTAAAACACGAAAAGCACCTTCAACATTTGCCAAAGCACCAAGCAAAACACCATCTGTTCCTACTCGAAAGACGTTTTTAGACTGTTGAATTTCAAATTGTTTAAATATAAAAGACTTCACTATAAATTGGTTGGTAACGTAATAATGAATGTTGATCCCTTCCCTACTTCCGATTTCACTGAAATCTCTCCTTTATAATCTTCAATCATTTTTCTCACCATAGATAATCCAAGTCCCATCCCACTATTTTTAGAAGTAAAATTAGGCTCAAAGATTCGTTCGTACATATTTTCCGGAATACCAATTCCATTATCCTGAACAGAAATCATCACTCTCCTTTGATGTTGTTCCACATCAACGTTAATGATCAATTTTCGCTCATCACTTTCTGCCTGTTTAGCATTGGTAACAAGATTGGTGATAATTCTGGAAAGGTAAATCCTATCCATATTAATCATAATATTATTCTTATTGGCATGCATAAAAATACTATCATCATTAAATACACGAAGAATATCCTCCACTTCCGTATTCAGGTTTATCACCTCATTATTTTTTTCAGGAAGCTTTGCAAATTCAGAGAAAGCTGATGCCACAGTAGCAATCAGATCAATCTGATCAACCATTGTTTTACTCATCTGTTTTACTCTTTCTTTAATATTCGGATCTTCAGGATCAAATTTTCTTTCAAAATTTTGAATGGTCAACTTCATAGGAGTAAGGGGATTCTTCACTTCATGGGCAACTTGTTTCGCCATCTCTCTCCAGGCCTCCTCCGAAGCTTTAAACCTTAGCCTTTCCTTTTGGTCCTGAATCTGTAAAATCATTCTGTTATAAGCTCTGGCTAAAGCATTGAGTTCATCATTTTTATAGTACCTGATGGGACGCATTTCATTTTCAAACAATGTAATACGTGTAATCATATCGGAAAATTTAGTAATGGTTTTAGCCAGGCTATTGGATGTTACCCAACTGATCCAGATACTAAACAAGATAAGGAAAATATCGACTAAAAGAATATATTTAACATATTCATGAAGAACCTCTAAATAAGCAGATTCATTATGATATAAAGGAATATAAACGACACCGATAGGTTCGAGTTCGTTATTTTTCAAAAGAAGATAGGAAGAAGTAAGCTTGGCATCTTTGGAGCTGTCATATCTCGTCATATCAACCCTGGCATCTAAGGATAAAATTTTATTAATAATATCAATAGGAATTGTTTTCTGCTCAACCTGAGATTCATCTTTATTTGAAATCAGATAATTCCCTTTCAAATCATAGATAACAATATCATGCTGGTTGATGTCTGCAATTTCAAATATTTTACTATTCAAAACTCTTGGAAGATCTTTTGTATCTACACGTTCACGGCTAATGGCATAATCCAGATACCCCATTACAGCATTGGTTTTCTCCTGCATGTCGGTATTACTTTGTTTTAAAGAATTATTTCTAAGAACAAAATAGGGAACGAGCGATGTAGCCACAACGCTTAAAAAGCAGACTAACAAAAAACCTAAAAATACCCGGTTTCTTAAGCTATATCCTTTATATTTATTAATTGACATCCTATTTTTTAATTAATCTAGCAATATACTTACCAATGATGTCAAATTCTAAATTCACTTTATCACCAATTTTTAGATGTTTCATATTTGTAAATTCCCATGTATAAGGAATAATAGCTACGGAAAACTGAGCATCTTCACTCTTTGCCACAGTCAGGCTGATTCCGTTTACAGTGATTGATCCTTGAGGTACTGTTACAAAATTTCCGTCTGCTTCATATTTCATTGTAATGAAGTAACTACCATCTTTATTTTCGATATTAACAACTTCACCTGTTTTATCAACGTGTCCCTGAACAATATGTCCGTCTAATCTTCCATCCATCTTCATGCAACGTTCAAGATTAACAACAGTTCCCAATTCCCATTTTCCAAGATTGGTTTTCTCTAATGTTTCATTGATGGCCGTAACCACATATTGGTGTTCTTTAATCTCAACTACAGTCAGACAACAACCGTTATGAGCAAGGCTTTGATCAATTTTCAGTTCGTTTGTAAAAGGGCATGTCAGCGTAAAATCTATATTGCTTCCTTTCTCTTCAATCTTTTCAATAACGCCAACTGCTTCAATAATTCCTGTGAACATATTATTTTTTGCTAAATTTGTAAATTATAATCTTCAAAGATAATCAAAATGAGCCCAAAAAACCATAAAGTACGAGTAGGAATTTCAATCGGTGATTTCAACGGCATCGGTCCAGAGATCATTATGAAGTCTCTGAAAGACAAAACTATTACGGATTTTTTCACTCCCGTAATTTTTGGCTCTGGGAAATTATTCACTTATCAGAAAAACATTTTCAAACTGAATCTTAATTTCAACTATGTGAATGAGGCTTCTCAGGCTCAAGCAGGAAAGCTTAATATGGTTAACTTAACCAAGGAAAACGTCAATATAGAATTGGGAGTTCCTACCGAAGAATCTACAAAAATGGCGATTGATTCTTTGGAAGCCGCCACTGAAGCTTTAATGAAAGGAGAGATTGATGTTCTTGTAACAGCTCCCATCAATAAAGATGAAATGGTAAAAATGGGCTTCAAACATGCGGGACACACCGGATATTTTGAAGAAAAATTCAGCAAAAAGGGATTGATGTTCCTTGTCACTGAAGATCTTAAGGTTGCTGTTTCTACTCATCATATTCCTATTGCTCAGGTGGCAGAAAACATTTCTAAAGAAAAAATCAAGAAACAGATTAGAGTTCTCAACCAAAGCCTTGTTGAAGATTTTTGTATTCAAAAACCGAAAATTGCTGTTTTAGGCTTAAATCCTCACGCAGGAGACGGTGGTGTAATCGGAACTGAAGAAATTGAAATTATCGGACCAGCCATTAAAGAACTTTCTGAAAATGGAATACTGGCATTCGGACCTTTCCCGGCAGACAGTTTCTTCCAACCCAACAAATACAAAAACTTCGATGCTGTTTTAGCCATGTATCACGATCAGGGACTTGCTCCGTTCAAAACATTGGCTTATGAAGAGGGAGTAAATTACACGGCCGGACTTCCTTTCATCAGAACTTCTCCGGATCATGGAGTTGCATATGATATTGCGGGGAAAAATATTGCCGATGAGCAGAGTTTTACAGAAGCTATTTTCACTGCAATTAAGGTTTTTAAGAACAGAAGTGAATATAATGATCTGATGAGCAATCGACTTCAGCCGAGAAAAATGGCTGTTGATAACGGAATAGACGAAGATCTTCCAGAGGAAACTGAAGCATAAATCTTTAAAACAAATTTTAAATTAATTTGTTTCGGATTTTATTTGTTATTATAAAAAAAATGCATATTTTTGCACACTCATTTTATGGACAAGTTAAGAAACTACGACGTAAGCTTTTCCGGACTTAAAAACGGAAAACACGAGTTCAAGTTTGAGATAGATAAAACGTTCTTTCAATTATTTGACACTGAACAGGAATTTACAAATCCGAGAATAACAGTGAATGTGTTGCTTGATAAACACACTACTTTTCTGGAATTTGAGATTAAAATAAAAGGACTGGTTGAGCTGGTTTGTGATATTACAAATGAAGATTTCGACTATCCTATTGAGAATGAAATTAAAATTCTGGTGAATTTCGGGGAAGAATATGATGACAGCAATGAAGATGTTATTACCATTCCTACTGGCGAGCATGCTTTTAATGTAGCACATTTAATTTATGAAAATGTAATGCTTTCCATTCCGATGAAAAAGATTTCACCAAATGTAAGTGATGAAGATATAAAGCTTCTCGATCAGTTCAGTCCAAAAGATGTAGAGGAAACCGAAGAGGAAGAACATGAAAGCGATCCCAGATGGGATGCTTTGAAAAAGTTAAAAGACAATAATTAAATAAAATAATTTAAATATGATGAGATGATGAATCTCATCGCTCATCAATTAAAAAAGTTATTACAAAATGGCACATCCAAAGAGAAGACAGTCGTCTACAAGAAGAGATAAGAGAAGAACTCACTACAAAGCTGTAGTTCCTCAATTAGCTAAAGATGCAACAACAGGAGAGCTTCACCTATACCACAGAGCTCACTGGCATGAAGGAAAACTTTACTACAGAGGTAAAGTAGTATTGGAAAAAGAAGTAGCTACTACTGAAGAAAACTAAGAGTTGCTTTTCATCGAAAAAGCCTCATTTTAATACAAAAACCGCCCAATTTTAATAAAATTTGGCGGTTTTTTGTTGTTTTTTGCGTTTTTTTGGTATCTTTGACCCAAAATCAAATATCAATTTTATGGACATTAAAGACATACAAAATCTTATCAAGTTTGTATCTAAAGCTGAAGTTTCAGAGGTAAAATACAAAACTAAAGATTTCGAAATCACTATTAAAACTCCATTAGCTGGAAGCGAAGCTGTTTATGCACAACCTGCAGTATACCACACTGCTCCACAAGCAGTAGCTGCTCCGGCACCTGTTGCAACTCCGGCTGCTGCACCTGCTGAGAAAGCTGAAGCTGCTTCTGATGATAGCAAGTATGTAACGATCAAGTCACCAATGATCGGTACTTTCTACAGAAAGCCATCTCCTGATAAGGATGTATTTGTAAATGTAGGTGATGAAGTTTCTGTTGGTAAAGTAGTTTGCGTAATCGAAGCAATGAAGTTATTCAACCAAATCGAGTCTGAGATCAGCGGAAAAATCGTTAAAATCTTAGTAGATGATGCTACTCCTGTAGAATACGACCAACCATTATTCTTAGTAGATCCATCTTAATTATAATATTGATTAATGATGATTGATAATTGATTATAAATCAATTTCAAATTTCAAATTTTCAAATTTCAAATCGTATTAAGATGTTCAAAAAAATATTAATAGCCAATCGTGGCGAAATTGCAATGCGTATTTTACGTACTTGTAAGGAAATGGGGATCAAGACCGTGGCAGTATACTCTACTGCTGACAAAGACAGTCTTCACGTAAGATTTGCTGATGAAGCGGTTTGTATTGGCCCTGCAATGAGTAAAGACTCATACCTTAAAATCCCTAATATTATTGCTGCTGCGGAAATTACAAATGCAGACGCAATTCACCCAGGTTACGGATTCCTATCTGAAAATGCTAACTTCTCAAGAATCTGCCAAAAAAACGGAATCAAGTTCATTGGAGCATCTCCTGAACAGATTGAAAAAATGGGAGACAAAGCAAATGCTAAGGCTACCATGAAAGCGGCCGGTGTACCTTGCGTACCTGGTTCTGACGGATTGATCGAATCCTATGAGCATGCCGTAAAGATTGCTGAAGAAACAGGATATCCTGTTATGATTAAAGCAACTGCTGGTGGTGGTGGTAAAGGAATGAGAGCTGTTTGGAAAGCCGAAGACCTTAAAGAACATTGGGACTCTGCGATTCAGGAAGCTGTAGCTGCCTTTGGAAACGGAGGTATGTATATGGAAAAACTGATTGAAGAACCCAGACACATCGAAATTCAGGTTGCTGGAGACCAATTCGGTAAAGCTTGCCACCTTTCTGAAAGAGACTGTTCTGTACAGAGAAGAAACCAAAAGCTTACTGAAGAAACACCTTCTCCTTTCATGACGGATGAACTTCGTGAGAAAATGGGTGATGCCGCAGTAAAAGCTGCTGAATTCATTGGATATGAAGGTGTAGGAACAATTGAATTCCTTGTAGACAAGCACAGAAATTTCTACTTCATGGAAATGAATACAAGAATCCAGGTAGAACATCCTATTACTGAGCAGGTAATTGATTATGACCTGATCAGAGAACAAATTCTTCTTGCTGCAGGAACTCCTATTTCAGGAATCAATTATTACCCTAAATTGCATTCTATTGAATGTAGAATCAATGCTGAAGATCCTTATGCAGACTTCAGACCGTCTCCGGGAAAAATCACTGGATTAAACATCCCTGGCGGACACGGAATCAGAGTAGACACTCACGTTTATTCCGGATATACAATCCCTTCCAACTATGACTCTATGATTGCTAAGCTTATCACTACGGCTCAAACCCGTGAGGAAGCTATTGCAAAAATGAGACGTGCCCTTGAGGAATTCTATATTGAAGGAGTGAAAACTACAATTCCTTTCCACAGACAATTGATGGATAATGAAGATTATCTTGCAGGAAACTACACTACGAAATTCATGGAGGATTTTGTGATGGATAGAAAATATGATAATCACTAAAAATTATCATTCATATAAAAGAAGGCGTCTAAAAAGGCGCCTTCTTTAGTTTTATACTCTGTCTCTTTTTAAGGGTTAATCTTATCTTATAAAAACAGGGAAAGTTATTTTTGTAATGACAAAAGATAAAATTTGTTGTAGTATAACTCAAAATTATCATAGAAGCGATGACATCAGCAATAAAGGAGAGATTAGCAGAAACCTTTCAGATTTCAAGGGAGCGTACAGAGGAGTTTTTGGAAGCTTGCTACATGATGAATTACGATAAAAACCAAATAATAGAACCTAAAAATGGAGTTTTTGACCGTTTGGGATTCATTTTGAACGGCGCTGTCCGGATTTATTATATCAATGAAAAAGGTGAAGATATCAGTTATCTTTTGCAGGTGAACAATGATGTCATTGGCGATTATGCGAGCTATATCACCGGAAAAAAATCAATGGCGGTTATACAAACTCTTCTGAAAACGGAGGTTTTATACTTCGATAAAAAAGATATTGACGCTTTAATTCAGAAAGATATTTTTTGGCTTGGAATCGCAAAACATATATCCGATTTAGCTTTTTTGGATGCAAAACAAAGGCTAGACGAATTATTTTTTTATACACCAGAAGAACGTTATCTCAATCTTTTGAAAAAATCCCCTGAAATTCTGAACAAAATTCCGCAGAAATATATTTCATCTTACTTAGGAATTACACCACAGTCGTTGAGCAGAATCCGAAAAAGAATTTATTAATTCCGAAATTAACTTAAGTGAACGTTTTTGGTTTTTCTGACCATTAATTTTGTCTCATAAAATGTAATCATAATGAAAATAGCAATTATTGGTGGCGGTATTGGTGGCTTGACAACAGCTTTAGCTCTACTAAAAAATAACCTGGACGTTACCATTTACGAAAGTGCTCCCGAGATAAAACCTGTCGGTGCCGGAATCATCATGGCCAATAATGCAATGCAGGTTTTTGATAAACTTGGCATTCGGCACAAAATTGAAGAAGCAGGTCACAAGATTTCAACTATTAAAATTACTGATCCGCAACTCAAAACCTTGTCGGATCTACAATTGAATAAATTTGAGCGTAAATACGGGGTACACAATATTGCCATTCATCGTGGCGATTTGCAAATGATTTTAGCGGAGGAAATTGGTTTTGAAAATATTAAACTTTCCAAACGTTTATCCAAAATCGAACAAGCAAACAGCTATCAACTCACTTTTGAAGATGGAACTTTTGCCAATGCAGACGCTGTTATTGGAGCAGATGGAATTAAATCGGTAGTGCGACATCAAGTTTTAAACATTGGAAAACTAAGATCTTCCAAACAACAATGCTGGCGTGGTGTTAGCGAATTCGATTGGACAGCGAAATACAATCATCAAGCCTGTGAGGCTTGGGGAAAAGGCCGGCGCTTTGGCTTCGTGAGAATTAACGACCAAAAAGTCTATTGGTACGCCGTGGTTAACGAGAAATTGGTTAAAAATCCGTATCATCTTGCTGAACTTTTTGCCGACTTTAACCCCGAAGTTCCAAGGATGATTTCCGAAACTCCCAAAGAAAAAATATTTGTCAACGACATTATCGATTTGGAACCCATTTATCAATGGCAAAAAGATCGCGTTTGTTTGATTGGTGATGCAGCGCATGCAACAACTCCTAATATGGGACAAGGGGCTTGCCAGGCTATTGAAGACGCCTACATTCTTGGAAAGCTTTTGGGTGAAGGAATAAGTGTGGACGAAGCATTCAAACAATACGAAAAGTTGCGCATGAAAAAAGCACATTATATTGTCAACACGAGTTCATCCATTGGTAAAGTTTCTCATTATGAAAACAGTTTGGCAATTTGGCTTCGCAATACTTTACTGAAGGCAACACCAAGTTCTGTCAACGAAAAGCAAATGGAAAAAGTGTTTGATATTTCATACTAGAAGTAACTTATAATTTATATGGTTGAAGATAAAAATAAAGTTTCTCCTCTTCCCAATCATTGCATGTTTTAATTATTCTTCTATCAATTTTATATCTTTGACCAAGAAATATCTTTTGGCTCTATATGTTTATTCTTTTTGAAAAGACTAAATGCAAAATCCAATATTACCATTTATAAACGAATTTTTTGTCTTTTTTCATTTAAAATAGATTCTTGAACAGATAAATAAAAATATGCTGAAAATTATCATCAAATACATTCTCATTGCAAGTCTCTCCTGGTTTATTATTCATTCTTTATATATTACTTATGATGGATTTACAAATTCTAAACAAAAAGCAGATCTCGCTGTAGTCTTTGGGAATAAAGTAAATGAAGATGGAACCCTTTCTCCACGATTAAAAGCAAGACTTGATAAAAGTATTGAGCTTTATCAGAAAAAACAAATCAAAGATATTCTGGTAAGCGGGGGACTTGGCAAAGAAGGTTACTGGGAAGGCACAGAAATGAAAAACTATCTGATAAAAAATAAAATTTCGTCCAATAAAATTCTTGTAGATAACTTTGGGGACAACACTGAGAAGACCGTCATCAATACTATAAAAATAGCTGACAGCCTAAAATATAGCAGTGTCATTTCCGTGTCACAATACTATCATCAAACCAGAATCAAAAAACTATTCAGGGGGCATCATTTCAAAAACATTGATAGTTCAAGTCCTATCTATTTTGAAATAAGAGACTTCTATTCGATTTTCAGGGAATTTTTTGCTTATTATTTATAAGAACATTAAAATATGCCTTGCCCTTAAGAATACATAAAAATAAAAAAATGTTGTTCATAATAACTTTCCTAATATTAAAGATAGAAAACCTGCAAACTGTTTATCTGTTAAGAAAATATTTTCCAATACAGACTACTTTACCCTTAAAATACACTTCAATTATAAGCATATACTGTACTCCATTTTTGTTGATCGATCTCATTAATATTGCGTAAATTTGTGAAAAACCAACAATATGTCAACAGCAGAAAAAACAAAAAACTCACAGTATTTTATTGACCTTGAAGACAAACATGGAGCGCATAATTATCACCCTCTTCCAGTAGTTCTGGATCGTGGAGAAGGTGTTTTTGTTTGGGATGTAGAAGGCAAAAAGTATTATGACTTTCTTTCAGCATATTCTGCTGTAAACCAAGGACACTCTCACCCTAAAATTGTAGGAGCATTGGTAGAACAGGCTCAAAAGCTGGCTTTAACGTCAAGAGCATTTTATAATTCTAAATTAGGAGAGTACGAACAAAAAATCACGTCTCTTTTCGGATTTGATAAAGTTTTACCCATGAATTCTGGAGCTGAAGCGGTAGAAACTGCTGTAAAACTGGCTAGAAAATGGAGCTACGAAGTAAAAGGTATTTCTGAAAACGCAGCTAAAATTATTGTTTGCGAAAATAACTTCCATGGAAGAACTACTACTATTGTTTCTTTCTCTAATGATCCGGATGCCAATCAGAATTATGGACCTTTCACCCCTGGATTCATCAAGATTCCTTACAACGATGTTGCAGCATTAGATGATGTTTTAAGCAAAGATGCAGCTAATATTGCAGCATTTTTGGTAGAGCCTATTCAAGGGGAAGCCGGAGTATATGTACCGGACGAAAACTTCCTGAAAAAAGCTTTTGAACTTTGTAAAAAACATAATGTCCTTTTTATTGCTGATGAAGTACAAACAGGTATTGCAAGAACAGGAAAGCTGATTGCATGTCATCACGAAGATGTACAACCGGATATTTTAATCCTTGGGAAAGCACTTTCAGGGGGAATGTATCCAGTATCTGCAGTATTGGCTAATGATGCTATCATGAATGTGATTAAACCTGGACAACATGGTTCTACTTTTGGAGGAAACCCAATAGCGTGCGCTGTAGCAGTAGCTGCTTTAGATGTTGTCGCTGATGAAAAGTTATCTGAAAGAGCCGAAGAGCTTGGACAAATTTTCAGAGCAGAGGTAGAAAAATTAATGGCGAAAACAGACCTTATCACTAAAGTAAGAGGAAAAGGCCTTTTAAACGCCATCCTCATCAACGATACGCCTGAAAGTTCTACTGCATGGAACCTTTGTTTACAACTTAAAGAAAATGGATTATTGGCTAAACCAACGCATGGTAACATCATCAGACTGGCACCACCGTTGGTAATCACTGAGGAACAACTTCTTGATTGTGTAAAAATTATTGAAAAAACATTCCTGGAATATAAGAATTAATTTCTTCCAAGAACTTTTTCATAAAACCTAAGATAATTATTGGACATTTCGGTATAGCTATACTGTTTTGTCCAATTTTTTATTTCTTTAATCATCTCTTCTTTATGATCATTGTATAAGGTCATTTTCTCTTTAAATACATCAGCCATTTCTTTAGGGTCAAAACCATCAAAGTAGAATGCATGATCCCCTCCGATCTCCGGAAGGCTTGTGTACTTTGAAAGAAAAACAGGTTTTCCAAAAGCCATGGCTTCAATAGGTGGTATTCCAAAGCCTTCTGCAATGGAAGGATGACACATGGCATCAGAATGTTGAATAACAGCATATTTTTCTTCTTCTGAAAGATTTTTCAGGAAGTGAACTCTATGTTCAAGATTCAACTCTTTAATTCTTGCCCGAACTTCATCTGCATAAGGTTGCTTTTCATCCGAAGCAATAAGAACCAAATCATCTTCAATATGGGGTAACATTTCAACCAAAGTCAACTGATTCTTTTTATTGAAAAGGACTCCGATATTCAGTATATATTTTTTGTCTTTTAAAAAACTATATTTTCCCAAATGATACTCCCTGTTTTCGGGAAGTTGAATCCCGTTATGGATAACGACAATATCTTTAAGCTTATGAAGGGAAAAAAGAGCCTTATTTTGAATAAAATTTTGGCGTGCATAGTCTGAAATACAGACAATATAATCCGCATTTTTCACATTGTCTCTCACTTTACCCATCATTTTTGCCTTTTTAGACTCACTTAGGTTTTCGTGTAAAAAGTTCAGGTCATGAAGAGTCACAATTTTAATTGTATTCTTATAATTTCTATGGAAGTATGAAGAAAGCTGATGACTCACATGAATCAGGTCAAATTTACTGCTGAACCGTTCGTAAAAACGGTGTGTTTTACTCCATGAAATATAGTTGAGTTTAAGACTACATTTTTCAAGCTGCTCCTTATCTCCGAAATAAGATATTTCAAATTTAGAATTATTCTCCTGTAAGCCTTTAGCCAGATTTCGAAAAACATTTGCAATTCCTGAGTTGGGATATCTGAGACGTTCAAGATCAATTAATATTTTTGCCATATAACAATAACGGAAAATTTTTAAGAAAATTTGTTTTTAAAGAAAACGATTTCTTTTTCAAGGCTATGATTGTTTTTAATAAATTCATGAGATTTGTGCTTTAGGCGATTATAAAACTCATCATTTTTCAAAAGCAATTCAATGTACTCTGCAAATTCTTTTGCATCATCTGTCACCAAACAACCATTGTCATTTTTCTGTGAAAGACCATCTACTCCGCGAGTATTGGTTACTACAGGTAAATTATTGCTTAAAGATTCCAATACTTTAATTTTAACACCTGTTCCACTCAACATCGGGCAGATTGTCATTCTTGCATTGTCATAAAATTCCTGCAAATCATCTACCATCCCATGGATTGTCACATTGGGATATTCTTTTTTAATTTCCTTACCTACTTTTCCAATAACATGAATGTTGATATTATTTTTTAAATGAGGCAGTACTTCTTCTAAAAACCAATGAATACTATTAACATTGTGTGGATTATTACTGGCCACATACACCACATCATATTTATAATACTGCTTTAAAGGGGCCATTGGCTGTTGTGGAAAAGATACCGGAATATGTACAATTTTACTGTCGGTAAACTGTTCAAAAATATACCGCTCTTCTACTGAAAAGGTCCAGATTTCATCGAACTTTCTCATTGCTTTCACTTCAGATTGAAACAGCTTTCCAATTCTGTTGATTTTATTCCTTGATTGTGCAGTAATAAAATCATGTGAATCTAAAATCAAATAACTTTTGTATGCTAATCCGTCTACTAAACTACTCCACGAAGCATAACTGATTATAATTTTATCATACTTCTTTGCATTAAGGATTTTAGTTACTTTTTTATTTAAAAACGGATTTGAGATATCAATGGTGATTCCCCTTAAAAGCTTGGGTAAAAAGTTAGGAATTTTATAGAAAAAAATAGATTTTATCGGGTGCTTTTTCTTGTCAATTTTTCTGTTGGTCAGAATCAGATTAACATTTGGATATAGGTCATGAAAAGTCTTTGTGGAAGTGGGAGTCCATGTTCCCCAATCACTGATGGATAAGAAATCAACTTCATTGTGTTCGGAAGAATCATTCAAAAATTCTAACATTTGTATGCACCTGGTAATATTACCTGCCTTCCCTTCTGTAGGACAGTCAGGCATAAAATACAAAATCTTTTTCTTCAAGTTTTTTATTGTTTAATCTAAATTATTTTCTTTATCAGGATGTAATCAGCTCCTTCCATTGTCCCAAAATAGCTTCGGGAGCATATTTTTTCATGTTCTGATGTCCCTGATGACCGAGTTTATTTTTTAAGAATTGTTAATTAACAAACTTATCTAAAATAAACAAATAAAGAATGATAATTCGTAAAATCCTATCGCTCTTTTAAAGAAAGTTGCTAGCAAAGATATAATAAAAAAAATGTAATTTTATTTATTGTCATTTTGAAAATCAAAAAAAGACTATAAAAATTAGTCTAAAGATGTATCATTATGCTATTCCTTATTATAAAATCTACACTTAATTTTATAGTCTTTACAAAATTTTATCAGTATTCATTTTTAAATCTCAAGCAAGAGATTTAGATTAAATAAATTGTTTAAATTTGCCGCAATAAAATAATATTTATGAAAAAGAAATTTATTTTTCCTATTTTTTTTAGCCTCGCGTTTGTGGGTTGTTCAAGTGAAATGACTCTTACACCAACTGAAGATGGAGTTTTTAAAAGTAAAGAAGAAATAAACAGATCCGCTGCAAAAGCTGCCTTAACTAACAATTTTAATGTATTAGGTTTCGGATATGATGCCACCGGAAGATATGCTAATATTGAAGCAACCAGACTTCAGGTAATTGATACAGAAAAATTCAACAACTTAGATCCTGGCCATCTTGACGTTAAAGTGGGAACTGAAGAAAATTTTGAATATACTTTCGGTACAAATGCAATAGAATATTCAAAAGAATTAACTGTTAAAGCTGGATTTTCAGCAGATTTATTTAAATTATTTAAGGCTGAAGTTAAGAGTTCTTTTAATAGTTCTGAAGCATATAAGGCTAGTATGTCTCTAGCTAATGCGACTAAATATATTATACAAAAAAGGCTTAAACTTGTTTCAAGTAATGAAAATCTAAGAAATAATTATTTATCTCAAAATTTCATAGATGATGTCAATAATTTATCACCAGAAATGTTAGTAAATTATTATGGTACCCATGTTGTAGCAAGTGCAGTCCTTGGTGCTAAATTCTCAATGTCTTATAAGACACAAACTCGTAGTGATAACAAAAAAGAAGCCCTTGAAGCAGGATTTGCAGCCAATGCTATATCAAAATTATGGTCTGCGAACATTGATTATTCCTACAACTCTAGCGAAGCAAAATATAATTACAACCAACAAGTATACTATAGATCTCTAGGAGGAGATGGTACACAAGCTTTAATAGGAGAGATTACTCTTGATAACACCACACCTGTTAAACTCAATATTAATCAGTGGCAAAGTACTTGTACATTACAAAATGCAGTATTAATTGATTTCGGGGATACAGGACTAATCCCTTTATATGAGTTCATTAGTGATAATAACAAAAGAGAGCAAGTTAAGAATTATATCACACAGTATTTACAAAATAATTCAACACAAATATCGCTTGACAAAATCCCAATTTATAGATACTTTAGTGGTGGGATGAATGATCATATATATGACCCTCAGATAAATGTTACTTCGTATGACAATACCTGGATAAAGGAAAAGGTAGCATTCTATGGTTATAACTATCCTGCTCCAAATACTGTTGCTGTATATAAGTACTTTATACCAAGCTTAAATGATCATGTATATTATACTGATCCTTATTTACAATTTTCTGATGCAAATGTAAGAAACGAAGGAATTATTTTTTATGTCCCTAACCAATCTGTATTAGGAGCCAAACCTGTATACAAATATTACAACAGCCAAATGAAAGACCATATCTTTGAACTTAATCCTGATATTAGCCAAGTAGATAATTCATGGATAAGAGAGAATATTGTTTTTAATGCATTTGAAAATTAACAAGATAGTACATACATAAGTAAAAATACTGAAAGATATACTACAGTCAAATGATTTATACCAGGAATCTTTTTGAAAAAATTATTTCCTGATAAAAATTATAAATGTTTTACAAGCTGTAAAGTATCTTCAGTATTTTTCTTTTATAAAGAGTTATTAAATCAAGCCATGTATTGCATGCTCAATTGTATTTTAAAAATAAATTATTGATTAGTAGTTATTCTTGAAGTGTAATTTAAAATCCCTGATTTTCGCGAAATTCTTTCAAAGTTGAACCAACTCAAGTATTGAGATTATATTTCAGAAATAAAATCTTTTAAAAGTAAATTCCATTTATCTAAAATTTTGTCCGGCGCAAAGTTTTCTATTTCATAATGAGCATTTCTTCCTAATTTACTTCGTAAATATGCATTTTTCATCAGGCTCTCAAGATAATTTTCAAATTCCGCTTTATCTTGAGCCAAGAAGCCACTTATATTATGTTTTATTAATTCGTTAACCCCGGAACAGCTCTTAAATCCAATTGAAGGAAGACCTATCGACATAGCCTCAGCTAAAGCCAAACCAAATCCTTCATACTTACTTGGAAAAATAAAAATATCAGATTCTTTTAATTTTTCTAAAGGATTATCTGTAAAGCCCATTAAAAGGATTCGATCTTCAAGATGATATTTTTTAATTTTCTCTTTTAGTAATTCAAAATCTGGTCCAACTCCCCAAAAATACAATTTCCATTTTGGAAATTTATTACTCAAACCTGCAAAAATATCAATTGCTATATCTTGCTGTTTACAACTTGTAACCAAGGAAGCAATGTTAACAATTTTAAATTCGTCTTTATTTTCCTGATGTTCAACAATATTCACATCTTCAATTTGTGGAACGGGATTAGGAATTGCCATACTCTTTCCTTGGAAAGTTTCCGGTAAGAAAGCTTTATAACTTTCAAATAAAACCTGAATGGCAGAAAGTTTTTTATAAGATTCTTTTAAAAGTTTCATTTCAATCGGACTTCTATACCATAGAATATCGGTATAATCGTAGTCCGGTCTTCCATTCGTGGAGTTTATAATAGGAATATCGTAATGATTATTATAAGTAATTTCCAATAAGGAACCGATTGACATGGTGATAATAATATCTGGACTCAGCTTCTCAATATAATTTTTCCAATCCTTGGATCTTTGGGATAAATTAAATTTAAAAAGTTCATCCTCCCCTCCTACTTCTGCAAGCAGTTTTTTATTATAAAACTTTGCTTTCTTTTTCTCTACCTTAAATTTCAACCACAGAAAAGGATTTTTCCCATGATAATTATGAAATGGCAATAAAGACTTCTGAATAGTTTCAGGATTGTAAATATTGGTAACTTTTATATTTCCATGTAAAGGAAAAACAGGCTTTCCCGAAATATCCTGATTAGTGGCAATCTCTACCTCATGTCCATTCAGGGCAAAATCATTTGCTAAAAAAGAACATATTTTTTCAGTTCCTCCCGAACCATTAATGAAATTGAGATGTTGAACCAATAAAATTTTCATCTTTCAAAATTCTTTACAATATCGCTCCTTAATTGTTTTCGGATCGATTTAATCGGTATAAATTTAATAAGTTTTAAATATAGTTTTCGTTTTTTCTCTCTTTCCACAAGGTATTGAGGATAAAAAGCATCAAATTTCGTGCAATCATCTGTTTCTAAAAAATATAAAAAGGCTCCACTTAAATGCTTTTTATCTTTCTTTTCAAAATATGGAAAAACATTTTTATTCATAAATTCTTTGATGATTGTATGCAAAAATATTTTCTGTTGGTCATTTAAAGACATGGCAATATATCTGAATTCAAAAGGTTCATGTTCTATAAACAATGCTAAATGCAAAGCATGGGATTTAAAAAGCTGATGTTTTGTATAAAAATCTTCTAAAATGCCAAACCATTTAGGAATAGTATCTAATACCTTTCCTGCGTTTTCATTTATTTTCACATGATTTTGATTCTCATGTTTCCGATAATTATAGATTCCTTGGGCATTCAAGCTAATTTTCCTGGTAAGTGCCAATAGCTGGTGTGAAAATAATCCATCTTCTCCAGGTTGAATATTTTCAGGGAATTTGATATCCGGATATTTTTTTAAAAATTCTAATCTTATAAATTGTGCACAGGTGGGAAGAGCCATTACATTCGGCATTCGTTTATAAAAATACTCACCTACAATGACAATATCACTGTCATTTTGTTTTGCTACTTCATAAGAAGTCTTAAGAAAGTCAGCGTCAATCGTATCATCAGAATCCAGGAAGAAAATAAACTCTCCTGTTGCATGAGATAATCCTAAGTTTCGGGCTACAGAAACCCCTGAGTTATTTTGAGAAAAATACTTGATTCTACTATCTTTTTGTTGATAACTTTCACAAATCACAGCCGATCCATCTGTACTTCCATCATTTACCAAAATCAACTCAATTTCCGGAAGGCTTTGCGTTAAAACGCTTTCAATAGTTTCTACTAAAAAGTTTTCAACATTATACACCGGTATAATTACAGATACTGGTATTTTATTTTTCTCAAGATTCATTCAATCAATATTATTTTGCAAGACAATCGTCTAATTTCTGTTTGCTGAGCTGGAACTCTCTATATTTAAACACTCCGGTTTTATAAGCAATAACAGCACCAAAATTAATATCTTCACTGGAAGTTGTCATCGGGAAAACACAAGATCTGTATGCATTTTGTTCTACTAAAGCTTTAGGGAGCACTTTAAAATTCATTCCATCTTTAGAAACAGCCAGATAAAGACTTTCTGCAGTATATCTTCTTACATCTCCGGTTGCTATACATAAAAAGTAATATCCATCCACATATGTTGCCTGGATATGCCAAGGAGCATACGAAGAATTTACCTGTGTCCACGGTTTATTTATAAAATTAACTACCTTACTATTTTTAAATGTTGAGAAATTCAATCCGTCATTTGATGTTCTTCTGATGATATAGGAGCCATCATTTCCTGGAAAGTTGGGGCTTATGTTATTTTCGACTTCGTAGCTTACATAATTTTTCCCGTTATACACAAAACTCGGAGATATGATATGGTTATTATTAGGAGAATATGGAGTACTGCTTGTATAAGCTACTTCTAACGGAGTCCAGGAGACACCATCAGTAGAAGTCTGTCGTACAATTGTTCTTTGTGAGTTTTTCAGAAGTTTTTTTACGTTATTTTGACTTTTTGCGCCTCTTGCTTTCAAAGCTTTTGCCTTAATAAAGCTTCCTCTGTAATATAACGAAAATTTCCCGTTTTCATATGTCCAGTCTACATCAGACCAAAAGCCTTGCAGAGGTTCTTTCGCCTTTTCAAGAAAGCTCTCACCAGTAGAGGGAGTTCTCTGAAGTGGGGATGAAATTCCACCGGGAGACTTCCAGTTGAGACCATCATTCGAAACTACAATGGTAGGGTTTTCAAATCTTTTAGCATCGGGATCTATACCGACAGTTCCAAAATAAGGAGTGAAAACCATCCAGTATTTGTAACCATTAAGGCCGTTCGGGAAGTACTGTACATCCGGATGGCAATATCCAAAATTTGGAGCATTAATATCTTTTATAAAATTCTGCTTGTTTTGCCCGGGATAATTTCCATTGGCCAGCACATTGATATTGATCGTTCCAATATCAGTCAGATAACTTGAAGGTTCTTTATAGTTTTTATTATTATCAGATATAGGATCGACATTTTCGGCAAATAAGCTGTCTTCCTGCCTTGAACAAGAAAACGAAAAAAAAATGACCAGAATCCATAATAAACTATGGCTGTTGGTACGTGTTGACAATTTTGGTGAGCACATCTTCTTAATATTCATCTTTAGAACTCACAATTTTATCATCATCCAGTAGCTTATAGTTGGTTTCATTATCCAAAATGCAATATTTCAACCAAGATCTTTCACCGATCTTTACCATATATATGTATAATTTTTGCAAATGTACTCAAAATACTAGTCGAAAATTATAATTGATATTAAATTTTGCACATTTTTGTTATAAAATCACATTTTATTACATTCTCATTTTTAGCATTTTATAAGCACTAATTAGCATTTAACTCCTATTTTATGGTATAATAAACTATAAAGAGACTATTCATTATTATTTAAATTGAAAAAAAATGTCTCACCTTAGCGATGAGACAGTATTCTTTGTAAAATATATTTTTTAATTAATAAGCATAAAATTCAATCCCTTCAAAAACATATCCTGCATAATATCCTTGAATTCTTGTATAGTAATGCTCTTTCCCATTGTAATATCTATAAATAGGAACTGTATTAGGCTCCTGAGTAGGAAAAGCATTAAATTCTATTCCTTCGTCTACATAACCTGGATAGTATCCCGGAATCTTTGTATAATAGTGATCTTTTCCATTATAATATCTATAAATTGGAATCGTATTAGGAGCTTTATACAAGAATGCATTAAATTCTATTCCTTCGAAAGAATATCCACTATAACTTCCTGCAATTTTTGTGTAATAGTGATCCAATCCATTATAATATCTGTAAATAGGAATCGTCTTAAATTCAAGATAAACTTTATTGTCAATCAAATATTGATCTACATATGCTTTAAGCTGTGCTTTTTTAGCAGGATCTTTTACTAAATCATAAATAATAATCAATCCATTATTTCCAAAATCTACCAAAACAGAATTACTCGCATTAGAACTTCCCTGCCAGTTGGAAATGTTAACTTTAGGATTAGATTGGTCTAGGTTCAGGTCTCCCACCAAACCTTTTGAAGGGTCACCTCCTCTGGTTTTATAAGATAATTTTTTAGAATAATTCATGTGATATTCAGAAGTGTTTACGTCATTATCTACATTCACACCAAAAATATCCAACATTCCTGCCTTTATGCCAATTCTTGCTGCCTTGTCACGAGTCTGACTTGTTGTTTCAGCCTGGAATAAAATATCAAGTTTTGCCCCTGTATAAATATCGATCATCACGTGAGTTCCATAATCCTGTACAATCTGTTGCGGAGTTTTTGTTTGTAAATCCTGAGCAAATTCCGGAGTTACATAATCACCTAACATATCCGTTGTTGCATTGAATCTTAATCTCTTTTGTTTAATTGTTAAATTATAACTTCCGTAAATATATTTAGCATCAAACTTATTGTTTGTTGTCACTGCAGAGCCAAACCCTACAGAAAGTATTTTTTTAAATAATGGAAATTTAACTGTTGCATCTACTTTGGTTGAAACCATTTTAGAATAAGCCTCTGCATTTTCACCATAGTCTTCGGAATATTCCTGTGAATAAGTATTTTCGCTGATAAGTCTGTTTGCCTGCTCCGTTTTAAATCTATCAATATCGACTACTTTGAATCCTGCAGCAGTCGCATTGGCATATTCACCAGTCACATTATATCCGTGTCCTAAAACGTCATAAAGGCCGTCTCCTGCAAATTTAGCAGCTGATAAGCGATTGGTTTTTCCCGGGTTGTCAGGTGTGGAAACTTCATTGTTTAGTTCATCGGTAGAACATGAAGCCATAAATAGCATTAGTAGACTGCTAATACAGAATACAATTTGTTTTCTCATGGTATTGTCTTTTTTAATACACGGCAAATATAAAAATTTTAAATCAAATATTTCATCATTAAGGGAATTTAATAAGCCGTTAAATATCCATTAATAATAAATTTAACGTTCACTAAATAAAGAATTAATAATTAATAAATCTCTATTCGATGAAATATATTATATTTGCATTTTTAAATTAATAACTATGTACAAAATTTTAAAAGTCTCCGCATTGACATTATTAACAATGAGTATAGTATCTTGTTCAAGAGAAACCGACTCATTAACAGAGCAGACCTCCGTAAAAAATGCCAGAAATAGTAATATTCAGGAGAGAATTTCATTGACAAAGACCGAGGTACTTGCTGAAAGTTACAGAATGTCAATCCTTAATGTCGGGCAATCATTAGTTTTAAAGTATGGAAATGTAAACTTACATCTAGATCTTCAAACCGATTCTAACCTGGTACTTTACGCAAGTCCTATAAATTACTGGGGACCGGCGCCTTATCCTGTAAAATGGGCATCCAATACATATTTAGGTAATGGCGTTGCTCAACCTCTTTTAATCGCACAAACCGATGGTAATTTAGTATTATACAAAGCACATCCCACTGTTCCAGGAAATGCTATATGGTCAACAAATACCTATTCCGGAACCGTTTCAAATCCTAGATTTAAACTTCAAATCATAAAAAAAACGCACGCAATAAATGGTACCCGCTATTATGCAACTTTTATTCTTGAAGGAAATGATTCTGAAAGACACGAAATTGCCGTAGAAGACATTACAAATATCTATTAAATAAAAATTTTTCAACATAAAAAAACTATCTGAAAACAGATAGTTTTTTTTATACATTTCTTACATAATCAAGTGAAACAATTTATTTTTCAAGTTACTTTAAGTAAATTTGCACCAAAATTTAAATTGAAAATGGAGAAAGTAAGAGTACGTTTTGCTCCAAGTCCTACAGGACCTTTACATTTGGGAGGCGTAAGAACCGCATTATATGATTATCTTTTTGCAAAAAATCAAGGTGGAGAATTTGTATTGAGGATTGAAGATACAGATACTGCAAGATATGTAGAAGGAGCTGAAGAATATATTGAAGAAGCTTTAGAATGGTGCGGAATCATTCCTGATGAAAGTCCTAAGAAAGGAGGGAAATTCGCTCCTTACAGACAGTCTGAAAGAAGAGATATCTATGACCGATATACGGAACAAATCTTAAAAACAGATTATGCTTATATCGCTTTCGATACAGCAGAAGAACTGGATGCTATGCGTGCAGAATTCGAGGCTAAAGGTGATGTTTTCTCCTATGATAACAAAACGAGAAACCGTTTAAGAAATAGCCTTGCCCTTTCTGAAGAAGAGGTTCAAAAGTTATTAGCAGAAAAAACGCCATATGTCGTAAGATTCAAAATGCCTGTTGACAGAGTATTAAATCTTGAAGACATCATCCGTGGAAAGTTTTCAGTAAACACCAACACTTTAGATGATAAAGTTTTAGTAAAAAATGATGGTATGCCAACGTATCATTTTGCCAATATCATCGATGACCACGAAATGGAAATTTCCCATGTTATCCGCGGAGAAGAATGGCTGCCATCTTTAGGTTTACACACTCTATTATATGAAGCAATGGGTTGGGAAGCTCCACAATTTGCTCACCTTTCTTTGATTCTAAAACCTGAAGGAAAAGGAAAACTAAGCAAAAGAGATGGGGATAAATTCGGATTCCCCGTATTCCCGCTTGACTTCAAAGATCCTGCAACAGGAGTAGTTTCTAAAGGATATAGAGAAAACGGTTATCTTCCTGATGCCTTCATTAATATGGTTGCATTATTAGGATGGTCTCCTGCTGATGATAAAGAAATCCTTCCTTTAGAAGAAATGATCAAGGAATTTGATCTTCATAAAGTACACAAAGCGGGTGCCAGATTCAGCAAAGAAAAATCGGAATGGTTCAACCACCAATATATCCAAATGAAATCTGATGAAGAACTTCTTCAGCTTCTTAAAAATACAGATCTTGACCTTTCCAGTGTTTCTGATGAAAAACGATTAAGAGTGATTCATCTGATGAAAGAAAGAGCTACTTTCCCTAAAGATATTTATGAAAACGGAAAATTCTTCTTTGAAGCTCCAACTTCCTATGATGAAAAAGCATCTAAAAAAGCATGGAATGAAGAAACAGCTGCAATTTTAGGAGAATTGACCACAACGCTTGAATCTGCAGACTTTACTGCTGAAGCATTGAAACAAACCGTTCACGATTTTGCCGAAAACAAAGGTTTGGGAATGGGTAAAGTGATGATGCCTTTACGTTTATCCTTGGTAGGAGAATTGAAAGGACCGGATGTACCTGATATTTTGGAAATCCTTGGAAAAGAGGAAAGTATCTCCAGAATAAACAATGCTATTAATAATTTTAAATAGGTTAACATAATTTTTCATACATTTGAAAGATTTAATTTACTTCAAGAAATGGAATATTTAAGTTTCGAACTTCCTATCAAAGAATTGATGGATCAATACCAGACGTGTTCTTTAGTAGGAGAAGAAAGTGGTGTTGATGTAAAATTAGCATGCAGCCAGATTGAGGATAAGATTTTAGAAAAGAAAAAAGAAATCTATGGAAATCTTACACCTTGGCAAAGAGTACAACTGTCCCGTCACCCGGATCGTCCATATACATTGGACTACATCAACGGAATGGCAGACAAAGGCAGTTTCTTAGAACTTCATGGAGACAGAAATTTCGCTGATGATCCGGCAATGATTGGAGGATTGATTACCCTTGATGGTCAAAAACTAATGATCATCGGGACTCAAAAAGGAAGAACGACCAAAGAAAGACAGCATAGAAGATTTGGAATGCCAAATCCGGAAGGATACAGAAAAGCTTTAAGATTGATGAAGCTTGCTGAAAAATTCAATATCCCTGTAGTAACTTTAGTAGATACACCGGGAGCATACCCAGGATTGGAAGCTGAAGAAAGAGGGCAAGGTGAAGCCATTGCAAGAAATATTTTTGAAATGGTTCAGCTTAAAACTCCTATTTTCACTTATATCATTGGAGAAGGTGCAAGTGGAGGAGCCCTAGGAATAGGTGTAGGGAACAAAGTATACATGTTGGAGAATACATGGTACACTGTAATCGCACCGGAAAGCTGCTCTTCTATCTTATGGAGAAACTGGGATCACAAAGAAGATGCAGCTAATGCATTAAATCTTACTCCACAAGATGCTTTAAGAGAAAAGTTTATTGACGGAATCATTGAAGAACCGCTTGGAGGTGCTCAGTACGATCCGGAAACAACTTATTTAAACTTAAAAAATTCTATTTTGCAAAATATCAAAGCTTTCTCCAAATTTACAGGACAAGAGCTTGAAACCCAGAGACAGGATAAATTCATTGCAATGGGGCAATATAAAGGATAAAAAAATAAAAAGGTTAAGAAAAATTTCTTAACCTTTTTTTAAACTTTTAATTTGAATATAGCAGTTGTAAACTAGCCAAATACCCTTTTCTGGAAATAATTTCAGCTTCTTTGTCTTTGAAAAAGAAATACTGATAATCCGGGTTTTCTTTTTTTAGTTGATCAAATTTTTTCTCACTAACACTTTTCCCATTGAAGTAATAATAATCCGGAGGTCTTTCCGGCATAATAGCTATACCTCCTAGATATGAATGCTGAGAATCAATCCGAAATTCTTTTCCGTTGATTGGTTCATTTTTAGAAAAAATAATTGAAGTATTTTCATAAATGTCACCATTTACTAAAGTGGTAGTTTTTCTATTAGGATTTTTATACGTTTCACTATTTAATTTTTCAAAATCAAAGTATAAAACGTTCTTCCTATTAATTAACTCATTGGGTATCTCTAAGGCAAAATTTCCATTTTCATCTGTGATTGTTTTAATATACTTTGATCTATTGATAAAGAAAACTTCAGCATTGGGAATCTCTTTTTTTGTTAGTTTAAAAATAAGTTTTCCCGATACTTTGGTAACATCTGTTGATTTTTGTTCAATAGCAATTCCAACAGTACTTTGAGTTTGAGCCTTAGTAAAAGTAAGATTTGTGATTAAGATAATTCCTGTAGCGGCTAATGCTAGTGATCTTGTTGAAATTCTTCCGCAGATTTCTTTTCCATTAGCTTTTTTTAAGATATCCTGAATTTGCTCTTCTGTTTTATCTGTAAAATCTATAACAGATTTAGAACATTTTTCACAAAATTTTCCTTCAACAGAATGTTGCATATCTTCCCAACTTTCAGGACAGGGGGTGTGGACTTTAATCCGATCATTCATGTTTTTTAATAAATTTACTGTTAAGCTTATTTTGTCCTTTTGGAATTCCCATTCCCAAAATTTCTGATGTTCTTTTGATGATTAAATATAAATAATTTTTCTAAACATAATGAATTATTCTGAGAAATTAATTGAGCAATACGAAGAACGTATCAAAGAGCTGAAACAGCAAGTAGAATTTTGGAAAAACAAAGCTGAAAGCAAGAAATAATAAAAAGGCTGTCCATTTTAAGGACAGCCTTTTTTACTTCAGTTTTCTTCTATTTTAATCAGCAATATTGAGGGCAATTTCAATATCCTGAGTAATTTTCTTTAATGAGGAATATTTTGCATCACATACCATCGTTGTCAGCACATACTCGCCTTTATCTATCAAAATAAAATTTTCCCCTTTTGCGGGAACACTTAAATTATAATACTTTTTACCATTAATTTTTACAATCAGATTACAGTTTGACCTGTTTTTAATATTAACATACGCTTCATTTTTGTTAATATCAGTACTAAAAAGATGGGTAAGCATAGCCGCTCTTCTTTTATTGTCTTCGCTAGGCTCAGAAGCAGCAGATGTTCCGGCACTTTTCGTCGATCCTGTAGAAGCGTAGGTTGTTCTTCTCTCCTCTTTTAAAGCGTTGATTGCATCATTTATTTTATCCGCATTCTTATTATTGGTAGTTGCAGTTTTATTTGCTGCTATTACTTTACCACTATTCAGTTCGTTATTTTTAACGATATTTTCAATTTTTTCTTTACTGATTGGCTTAATTGTAGGTTTGGCTTCGGGAGAATTATCTGCCATAATAATCTCCATTAATCTTTTTTTGAAGTGATCTGTTTTGGCATGTCCCGGGTTCTGCTTAATAAATCCTGCGATAACTCTAGCCTCTTTTGAAGTTTCAGCTTCCTGTTCTGTATAGATAATTACCGTTTCTTTTTCTACAACAGCCTTCGATTTTGATTTTTTCTTTTTTTGAGAAAAACCAAGAGAAAAAATACATACAAATAGAAGAAGGAAGATTTTTTTCATTCATCAAATCTTTAAAATAGTATTAAATATATTAATAACGTGAAAAGTCATTTTTTAGTTTATCATTAAAATCATTATCTTTGCACTGCTCTAAAATTAAGCTAAAAATTAATACTAATCTTAAATAAAAAATAATAGATATTATGTCTTATACACCAGTTGCTGCAGACGTAGCTAAATTAAGAAACCAAACAGGTGCAGGTATGATGGACTGCAAAAAAGCTCTAGTTGAAGCTGAAGGAGACTTCGAAAAAGCGGTAGATATCCTTAGAAAAAAAGGACAAAAAGTTGCTGCTAACAGAGCTGACAGAGAATCTACTGAAGGTGCTGTAATCGCAAGAGTAAACGAAGACAACACTTTAGGTGCTGTTATTTCTTTAAACTGCGAAACTGACTTTGTTGCTAAAAACGAAGCTTTCATTGAGCTTGCTTACGAATTAGCTGAAATGGCAATCACTGCAGCTACTAAAGAAGAACTTTTAGCTACAGATTTCCACGGAATCACTGTTGCTGAAAAATTAGTAGAGCAAACAGGAGTTATCGGTGAAAAAATCGAAATCGGATCTTTCGAAAGAATCCAAGGAGCTTTCTTAGGAGCTTACATCCACGCTGGAAACAAAATCGCTGCAATCACTTCACTTTCTGCTAAAGTAGATGGAGCTGACGAAGCTGCTAAAGCTGTTTCTATGCAGGTTGCTGCGATGAACCCAATCGCACTGGATGAAACTCAGGTTTCTCAGGACACTATTGATAAAGAATTAGAGATCGAAAGAGAACTACTTATCAAAGAAGGTAAGCCGGAAAACATTATCGACAATATCCTTAAAGGTAAAATGCAAAGATTCTACAAAGACAATACATTGGTACACCAATCTTTCATTAAAGATCCTAACGTATCTGTAGCTGACTACGTAAAGTCTGTAAACGGAGACCTAAAAGTAACAGGATTTGTAAGAGTAAGCTTAGCTTAATCATTCTTTCAAAAAATAAAAAAATCCCGATGAAACTCATCGGGATTTTTTTTATGGGAGTCTATGAATATGAACACAACATGAAATGAACTTTAATTAATCAATAAATACACATTCGCAGAATTTTTTCATTAAAAAACTAAGATATTAATACTTATTTTTGCGGCCCTTATAACAACGCATGAAAAAAATTCTACTGATTTTTTGTACTTTTATTGGCCTGTTGGCTAACGCACAATTAGATACTGAACATTGGTTTGCTCCAATGTCTGCAAGCTCTCTTCAAGGCAATACTCCTCCGCAATGTTATCTATATTTGTCCACTAACGAAACTACTCCGTTTTCCGTACAGGTGTCTAATAATAACGCTGTGTTTTCTACTATACAGGTAAGTAAAGGAAATCCTGTAGAACTTATCATTCCGAGCAATTATATGATTGCCTCCACTTTAGGCAACTTATTTACTTCAAATACAATGGGGCTGCATGCAAAAGGCTCTAAAAAATTCTTCGCCAACTTCAGATTTTCAGTTCCTCAACAAGCCGAAATTATTACTTCAAAAGGAATGGCCGGAGTTGGAAAAACTTTTTTCATAGGAACCGCTCCTACGACTTCCCCAAAAGACTATGTAAACTCTACTGTAGGAGTGACAGCTACTGAAGATAATACCACCGTAACGGTATCAGGATATAATCCCAATATTATTTTCGCTGACGGTAGCATAATGGCAACCAGAACATTTACCATTAACAAAGGAAAATCCTATATCCTTGATGTAAATAGTAATATGGGTGGGGTAAATAACAGAAGAGGTCTACTAGGGGCAAAACTTGTTGCCAACAAACCGGTATCAGTAACCAATGGAAACTTCAATGGCCTTTATACCACACAAAATAGCAGTAACGTAGATATATTGATGGATCAAGCTGTACCTACAGACAGATTGGGAAAAGATTTTGTAATGGTAAAAGGAAACGGCCCTAACACTGTAGGAATGGAAAAAGCTTTACTCATTGCAACAGAAAATGGGACTACCTTGAATGTGAATGGAAATCCTGTGTCTGGTGTTAACCTCAATGCGGGAGACTACTATATGATTGAAGCAACAAGCTATATCAACCATGGTAACGGAAATTATAATATGAACATTTCCACCAATAAAAATGTTTATGTGTATCAGCTTCTCGCCGGGGCTTCCGGAAATACGGTTTATCAGACTGGTGGAATGAATTTTATCCCACCATTGAGTTGTTTTTTACCTAAAGCAATTGACGAAATAGGATATATCAACAAAATAGGGAATACTTCTTATGATACTAAACTTAATATCATTACACAAACAGGAGCCGTAGTAACCGTTAATGGAAATACAATTACAGGAGCAGCTCCCGTAAATGGAAACCCCAATTGGGTTACTTATTCTATATCAGGAGTAACCGGAAATATTACGGTAAATTCCACTAAACCGGTTACAGCGGGAATTGCAGCAGGAAGCGGAGCTGTAGGATACGGAGGATATTTTGCAGGATTCTCTTCGGTTCCGGCCATCACTAAAACAGGAGATTGTTATGCAGGAGTTCTTCTTCAGGTAGATAATGATTATGATGCTTATCAATGGTATTTCAATGGTACTTTAATTCCGGGCGCAACTTCATATTCTATTAATCCGGAATTATATGGGCCGGGAACTTATACTTGTTATATTACCAAAAACAATTGTGAATCAAGATATACTTCAGAATATGAATATACTCTGTGTCCACCAATCACAACGACAACTTATGATATAGGATCATGTGGAACAAAAGTAATAAATCCGGTATTTACCAATTCAAGTCAAACGATTGTTCCTACTTCTACCAGTATTATTGTACCTCCAACTCAAGGAAGTGTTTCAATAAACCCAACAACAGGGCAAATCACTTATACACCAAACCCAGGACTTACTGCTAATATTTCTGATACATTTACCTATTATATTCAAGGGAATGGAAATCCGGCTGCATTTGAATATTTTAAAATCAATATAAATACTCACGTGCTCCAGACTCAAAATGCGTCTTTATCATCATGTTCTGCAAACAATGGGTATGGGATATTTGATTTAACTACCGCTAATGTAACCTCGGACACCGGAACCACAATAACATATTTTGCTAATCCAAATTTAACAGGACCAATTGCTAATGCCAGCTCCTATTCCGGGCCTTCAGGTACTGTGTATGCTAATGTGACATCAGTATACGGATGCTCACAAACGGCAGCTATCGCTCTAACACTATTCCCTACTCCCAATATCAATACCAGTAATTTCAATGCCAGTATTTGTGATGATAATTTTGATGGAATAGTAAATGTGAATTTCAACAACGTAACGCCACAAATTGTAAATTCTCCGGTCAACTTTACTGTAAAATATTACCTTAGCCAAGCTGATGCTGCAGCAGGAAATAATAATACTCTTACAACAAACTGGACTTTTACAACCAATACAACGGTATATGTAAGAGTATCTCCAAATTCAGGGGACTGTCCTCCGGCTTTAGGACAAATCAACTTTACAATTGGCAACAAAACACCTTTAATAACAGATTCTGCGAAAGCTGATATTTGTGATAATGATCTTAATGGTTCGGAGATCGCCAATTTAAATGATTATAAACCTTTCTTCACTAATGATCCAAGTGTAATACTGTCGTTCTATATATCTTTAACCGATGCACAAGCCGGCATCAATCCTATCCCTGCATCACAAACGATTATCGGGACAAAAACTTTCTACATAAGATTTCAAAGCAGCAATGATTGTCCTAACATAGGAACTTTAACTCTGGCTATTAAGTCACCTAAAAAGACCAATACACTTCACGATCAGGTTATTTGTTCAACTGAAAAAGTCGTTTTAGATGCTGGTCCAGGCTTCTCATCTTATTCATGGAGTACCGGAGCAAATACTCAAACCGTTACCGTAGGAGCAGGAACCTATTATGTAGATCTGGGCTTCAATGGATGTAAATATCGTCAATATGTAAATGTAACCCCTGCACAAGCTCCTACCATTACAAGAATAGATGTTACAGGATCTACTGCAACAGTGTATGTAACCGGAGGAACTGCTCCTTACCAATATTCCTTGGATGGTATTAATTATCAAACCTCAAACATTTTCACAGGATTATCCAGGGGAATACATACTGCATATGTATTGGGATCAGATGGATGCCGCCCTGTGATTAAGGAGTTTTTAATCATTAACCTTATCAATACCATTACACCCAACGGAGACGGCATTAATGATGTACTCAACTATTCCGAATTAAGAATAAAGCAAAATGTTGTCATAGAAGTAGCAGACCGATATGGTGTACAAGTGTATAAGTCTTCAGATAAAAACTATATCTGGGATGGAAAAGCTAGTGGAAGAAGCCTTCCGACAGGAACTTATTGGTATGTAATACGATGGATTGAGCCAGACACTCAATTACCAGTTTCGCACTCAGGATGGCTTTTAATTAAGAACAGAGAATAACTTCTTTCCATTTATTTGTTTTTTTTTAATGATATTTGTTTTTTTAGCCTATTTTTGTAGAAATCCTAATTCCTTACGTATGAAAAGATTTCTACTCAGTTTGGTATTAATTTTTTTGACAATTAATACCCTCTTTGCTCAAAGGGATACCGAGCACTGGTTCGCTCCAATGGCTGCTAATTCATCAGTTTTAAATAGCCCTAAACAAGCTTTATATTTTTCTACAGATTCCACAATTCCTTTTCCTGTAGAGATATATAGTGACAATGCACTTTTAGGAACGGTTACCATCAGTAAGGGTAATCCACAAACCTACGCAATTGAAACGGCCAAAATGATCACCACTACACCGGCTGAAAAATTTGCAACAGTTGGTAAAGGACTTTATACTAAAGGTGAAAAACCTTATTTTGTAACATTTAGATTCAGTGTGACAAGCCACGGAGAGATATTAACTTCTAAAGGTAAAGCCGGCATTGGAAAGAAATTCTATGCTGCAGCTTCTCCAATGACAGGACAAAATATCAGCTATTTAAATTTCACAACCGGAATTCTTGCCACAGAAGATAATACACATATAACGGTTTCAGGTTATAATCCCGGCGTTCAGTTTTCTAACGGAACCACCGGAACCACAATCCCTACAATGAATATTACCCTCAACAAAGGTAAAGCTTATATCATTGAAGGACTTCAAAATTTAGGTAATAATGCCAGTGGATTCATTGGTGCCAAAATAGAATCAGACAAACCCATATCTGTTACTAACGGAAACTTCAATGGTCAATTTGCTTTACCTACAGCCAAAGGAAGTGACGGAACGGATATTGTGATGGATCAATCTGTGCCTACAGACAGACTGGGAAATGAGTTTGTTCTTGTAAAAGGAAACGGAGGTATTACCGATGGAGATGAAGATGCATTGGTGATTGCAACAGAAAATAATACCCAAGTATATGTTAACGACGGAACTACTCCAATCGCTACACTTAATGAAGGACAATGGGTTCGTATTAACGAAGGGCCAAATGGTACATTTGTCAACAAATATATCGATCAGGGAAGCGGGCATTATAATATGTATATCAAGACATCAAAAAATGCCTATGTATATCAGCTTTTAGCAGGGATTAGTAATTATACAGCAACAGAGGGATATAATTATATTCCCCCATTGAACTGTTTCCTACCAAGAAAAATTGATGAAATCGGTTTTATCAATGATCTTCCTGAAACTTTTTCCAGCGGAACTAAAAATGTAAAATTAAATATCCTTACAGAAACCGGAGCCACTATTAATGTAAATGGAGCTCCGCTTCCGACTACACAAGGGCCTTATCCTGTTACAGGAACTACAGCATGGGTCTCTTATTCCGTTCCCAATATAACAGGTAATGTGACTGTTACCTCTACAAAAGCTGTTACTGCCGGTATTGCGGGAGGAAGTGGCGCTGTAGGTTATGGCGGCTATTTTGCAGGATTTTCTTCTATTCCCGTTATTGCCAAACAAACTGGGGAATGCGTTCCGGGAATCATCCTTGAATTAAATGACGGCTATGAAACTTACCAATGGTTCCGCGACGGAGTAGCTATTTCAGGAGCAACATCCAACACCTATACACCTACACAATCCGGAAACTATACAGTAAAAGTAACAATGGGAACATGTCCTCCTGTGACCACTCCTATTTACAAAGTACAAACATGCTTAAAATTGACAACACAAAAACTTAATGCATGTTCTACGAAAATAATTACACCGGCATTTACCTCTTCAACACAAACTCCGGTTCCAAGCACAGTAACGATCATCACACCTCCTACTAAAGGAACAGCAACCATAAATGCGAACGGATCAATCACTTACAACCCTAATCCGGGGTATCTGGGTCCGGATAAGATCGTATATAAATTCTGTGGTAATAACCCTGACTTTACAGATTGTGAACAGGTAACCTTAGAACTTACCGTAGTTCCTTTCACAATAAAAGATGCTAAGATCAACGCGTGTTGGTATGATGTTGATCCTTATGCGTATTTTGATCTTACAACGGCAAATGTGACCGACTATGCTTCCGTGGTGAAAAAATACTACCGTACTTTAAACGACTTGAGTATGGGAGTCAATGAAATAACAACTCCTAAAAACTTTCCATCAACAGGAGGAACTGTTTATGTAAAAGTAACAACTACTGAAGGCTGTACCGCCAATGCCAAAATAGAATTGGTACCATTGCCTATTAGAAAATCTCCGATTTTGGTAGATCAGTATATCTGCATGGATGCTAAAACGGATCTGGATGCAGGCTCAGGATATGATTCTTATGAATGGAATACCGGAGCAAAGACTTCCGGAATCAGAAATGTAGGTGTAGGTGAATATTTTGTGATTCTTGGTAAAAACGGATGCTTCCTGAAGCAGACCGTTAAAGTTAAAAAAGTAGAAGATCCTGTCATTGAAAAAATTGAAATCAGCAACAATACTGCTACAGTAATTGCTGCCGGAGGTAAAACACCATACAAATATGCTGTAGACGGAACGGCTAATTGGCAAGATTCTAATGTCTTTACAGGCTTAACGAGAGGCCAACATAAATTCTATGTAAAAGATTTTTACGATTGTAATCCGATTGGCGTAGAAGTTACAGTGCCTAATTTGGTGAACGCTATCACTCCTAACGGAGATAATGTAAATGATTATATAGATTACAGCGAGTTAGGATATAAAGAAAACCTTTCTTTTGTGGTATACGATAGATATGGTAATAAAGTATTTACCGGAAATAAATTCAATAATTACAAGTGGGACGGAAGGCACTTTGATAAAAAACTTGAAACCGGGACATATTGGTACCATATTAATTGGAATGAGCCAAATAAAGAAAAAACTCCAATAAAATACACAGGTTGGATTCTTGTAAAAAACAGAGATTAACCTATTTCATGCATATTTTATAAGCCACGATTACCCAATCGTGGTTTGTTTTATTAATTTAATAAGTAATATTCAAAAAAATTTTCAAGATTAATCAATTATTCTACTATTTTTGTAAAAATCTAATTTCAACATCTATGAAGAGAATTCTATCATTTATGGTGTTCTTATTCGCGGCAATCAATATGCTTTTTGCCCAAAGGGATACAGAGCACTGGTTTGCTCCAATGGCTGCCAATTCGGGAGTATTGAACAACCCCCAACAAGCTTTATATTTTTCTACGGATTCAACGACCCCTTTTCCTGTAGAGATATACAGTGATAACGTACTTTTAGGAACTGTTACGATCAGTAAAAGTAATCCTCAGAGGTTTAATATTAATACTGCCGTAATGATCACGGCTGTTAGTGGTGAAAAATTTTCGCCAGTGGGCAAAGGGATTTATACCAAAGGAACAAAGCCTTATTACGCTACTTTTAGATTTAGTGTAACGAGTCACGGAGAGATCTTAACTTCTAAAGGAAAAGCAGGTATCGGAAAAAAATTCTATGCTGCTGCCACTCCAATGACTGGTCAGAACACTAGTCTTCTAAATTTCACAGCCGGAATATTAGCTACAGAAGATAATACAACGATTACGGTATCCGATTACGATTCAGCAATTCAGTTTTCTAATGGTACTACCGGGATCACAAATCCTACCTTAACTTTTACCTTAAACAAAGGGAAGGCTTATATTATTGAAGGGCTTCAAAATCTGGGAGCTAATGCTAAAGGATTCATCGGTGCAAAAATAGAATCCGACAAGCCTATTTCTGTTACCAATGGAAACTTCAATGGCCAATTTGCTTTACCTGCAGCTAAAGGAAGTTCGGGTACTGATATCGTAATGGACCAATCTGTACCGGTAGACAGGTTAGGAAATGAATTTGTACTTGTAAAAGGTAATGGAGGAATTGCAGATGGGGTTGAAGATGCATTAGTAATCGCAACAGAAACCAATACCCAAGTATTTGTAAACGGGGGAGCTACTCCAATAGCAACTCTTAATGAAGGAGATTGGATCCGCGTATCTGAAGGACCTGGCGGTACATTTACCAATAAATATATCAACCAGGGGAACAATCACTACAATATGCACATTAAAACAACAAAAAATGCATATGTATATCAGCTTTTAGCAGGTATTGATAACAACACTGCAACTGAAGGATATAACTACATCCCTCCATTGAACTGTTTCTTACCAAGAAAGATCGATGAAATTGGAATGATTAATCAACTTCCGGAAGGAGGCCAAAACGTAAAATTAAATATACTTACTGAAGCAGGAGCTGCTGTCACTGTAAACGGAGCAACACCTCCCGCTGCACAAGGCCCTTATCCTGTTACAGGAACAACATCATGGGTATCTTATTCCGTTCCTGCCATCACAGGAAATGTTACAGTTACCTCTACAAAAGCTGTTACCGCAGGTATTGCAGGAGGAAGTGGAACATTGGGTTACGGAGGATATTTCGCAGGATTCTCCTCTATTCCTGTTATTGCAAAACAAACAGGAACTTGTATTCCGGGATTGGTATTAGAAGTAGACGACAGTTTTGACACTTATCAATGGTATAGAGATAATGTTGCTATTCCTGGTGCAACCACACATTCATATACCCCACCGACATCAGGAAACTATACTGTAAAAATCACAATCGGATCTTGCCCTCCGGAAATAACTCCGGTATATAAAGTATATACTTGTCTTACACAAACAACTACCTCTGCAACAGTATGTGATGGAGTAAAACTAATTGTTCCGACATTTACAAACTCAACCCAGACTGTTGTTCCAGGTTCAGTAACCATTGTTACCCCTCCGGCTCATGGTAATGCCGTTATTGATCCTACAACAGGAGTAATAAGCTATGCCCCGGGATATAACTACGTGGGTCCGGATACTATTGTTTATAAATTCTGTGGTAACAATCCTGACTTTACAGATTGTGAAGAAGTTACTTTAAATTTAACAGTATCAGAAAGTCCTACCATCAATAATGATGCATTGAGAACTTGCTACATAGAATCCAATCCATCTACAGGATTGTTTAACCTTACCAATGCTGTTGTAACAACTGCAGCCGGTATTACTAAAAAATATTACCCATCTCCTGCAGATGCACATGCCGGAACTAATGAAATTTTAGATCCTGCTCATTACATCGCTCCAACGGGTGTTGTTTACATAAAAGTAATCAATGCTAATGGATGTTATAGAATTGCAGAAGTAACTCTTACTGTTCTTCCTCCTGTAAAATCTGATATTTTAGTTGATAAAATTGTTTGTATGGAAGGAACGACAACACTTGATGCAGGACCAGGCTTCAAAGGATACGAATGGAGTACAGGAGCGACTACTCAATCGATTAAAAATGTGGGAGTAGGCGTTTACTGGGTTAAACTTAGAACCGGAGACTGCTACACAGTACAGACCGTAAAAGTATACCCTTCTGAACAACCTGTTATCACGAATATTGATGTTTCAAACAATACGATTACAGTCAACGTTATCGGAGGAACAGCTCCTTATAAGTATTCTATCGATAATCTAACCTGGCAGGACTCTAATGTATTTACTAATCTTGCCAGAGGTAACATAAGTGTATATGTAAAAGATGATTACAACTGTACACCAATCAAAGTAGATATCACAATCCCTAACCTGATCAATGTTATTACACCAAACAATGACGGAATCAATGATGCTATTGATTATTCTTCATTAGCAACCAAAGATAATCTGGTACTTAACATTTTTGACAGATACGGAACTAAAATTTACCAGGCTGATAAATCCAATGGATACAAATGGAATGGAACTTTTGATGGAAATAAGAGAGTTCCTACCGGAAACTACTGGTATGAAGTAGGCTGGACTGAACCAAACAGTGCCAATAATACTCATGCAGCTATAAAATATACCGGCTGGATTATGGTAAAAAACAGAGAATAATAGAATAATCATAAAATTTTCAAAAACCACGATTTTAAAATCGTGGTTTTTTTATTACATTTTCAAACAACCAATATATTTTATTGTTAAATTTGTGATAAATACCGTCACTAAATGAAGAAAACTCTATCTTTTTTATTTATATTTTATATTTTCACCTTTACTTTCGCTCAATTAGACAGGGAGCATTGGTTTGCACCCATGGTAGATAGAACGGGTAGTCCCAACCCATATCAGAAACTTTATTTGTCTACCAACAGAACAACCTCTTTTCCGGTTAGCATTTACAACAACAATATTTTAATCGGGACTGTAAATATCAGTAAAAACAATCCCCAAAAATTTGATGTCTTAAGAAGCTATATCATTACGACACAGCAAGCAGATTTGTTTACTCCTACTACAAAAGGATTATATCTGAAAGCGGATTTTCCTTTTTATGCTAATTTGAGATTCTCAGTATTCAATCATGCAGAGATCATTACATCCAAAGGAATACCTTCCACCGGAAAAACATTCTTTGCCGCTTCCGCACCCATCACCGTCAGTAATAATATTTTGAATTTCATGACCAGTGTTCTTGCTACTGAAGATAACACGACAGTCTCCATTACAGGTTATAAACCGACTGTTCAATTTTCTAATGGTACAACCGGAGCGACTAACCCCACTCTAACTTTTACTTTAAATAAAGGACAATCATATATCATTGATGGCATTGGAAACATCACGGGAAATTTTGATGGATTTATCGGATCTAAAATCACATCAAACAAACCCATTAATGTCACAAATGGAAACTTTAACGGACAATATGCCGGAGACTACCCTTCCAGTTCTGACATCTTAATGGATCAGGCGGTACCTGTCAACAGGCTTGGAACTGAATTTGCTCTCGTAAAAGGTAACGGGAGTATCGGTTCCAACATGGAAGGAGCTGTCGTTATCGCTACGGAAGACAATACTCAGATTCGAGTCAATAATGAACTTACTCCCATTGCAACGCTCAATACCGGACAGTATTTTGTTATTCCTGATACGAAATACAGCTCTCAGGGTGGAGGACAACATTATAACCTTTATATCAAGACTTCTAAAAATGCTTATGTCTATCAAATTTTGGCCGGCGACCAGTCCACTACAGGTAATGAGGTAGCTACCGGTGGCTTCAATTTTATTCCTGCACTCAACTGCTACCTTCCTAAGCAGATTAATGAACTTGGCTTCATCAATGAAAATTTCGTTCATTCCAATGCGGCTCCTAACGGAATCTTATATATTCCTACCAAACTGAATCTCATTACAGAAAGAGGAGCTGTTGTAACAGTAAACGGGGTCACACCTCCTGTGGCTTCAGGTCCGTATGATATGACCGGAACAACCAACTGGGTAACTTACGGAATTCCGAATGTAACCGGAACAATAACGATAACTTCCAGTAAGGCTATTACTGCAGGAATTACTGCAGGAAGTGATGCTGTAGGATATGGAGGCTTTTTTGCCGGCTTTCCTACTCAACCTGTGATTTTACAATCAGGTGGAAGTTGTATCCCGGGAATTGTTCTTACTGTAGACCCTATTATTTACGATACTTACCAATGGTACAGAAACGGGATACTCGTTAACGGTGCAACAGCTTCATCCATCAATCCTACCCTGCCTGGATACTATACTTGCTCTGTAACGATGGGAAGTTGTGCTCCTTTAGTTACAGAACAATTTAAAGTTACAAACTGTACAAAATTAACGACCACCAACTACAATGTATGTAATAATCTTACCATCACTCCTACATTCAGTAGTTCACAACAAACTCCTGTTCCTGCTACAGTAGCCATTACCAACCCTCCTGCACTAGGGACAGCCGTTATCAATCCTACTACCGGAGTGATTACCTACACTGCTAATAATCCGGGTACAACCGGAAATGATACTTTCACCTACACATTTTGTGGCAACGATCCTGATTTTCCGGATTGTGAAACGGTAACCGTAACCCTAAATATCCAACCTGTGATTGTCACCAATGCGACATTACATGCTTGTGATATCAATGGACAAGGAACATTTAATCTTACTACAGCAAATGTTACTACCAACACTCCAGTTACCATTACCTATTATCCTACGTTAGCAGATGCTCAGACAGAAAACCCTGCTGCGCTGATTACTACTCCCAATTTATATTCCGCACCTAACGGGACGATCGTATATGCAGTGATAAAAAATAATATCGGATGTAAGGCCATTGCTCAAATAACCTTAAACCTTTATAACAAAGCAATTGTAGTGGATAATTACAATGGCATTTTCTGTGACGATAATATGGACGGTACTGTAAATATCATGCTTTCCAATATCACTCCTATAGTTCTTAATAATACCACTTATTTTACCAATGTAAGATATTATGCAAACCTTACTGATGCTAATGCCGGAAATGCCAATACACTTCCCAATAACTGGAGCTATACAACAACTACCACAATTTATATAAGAGTAGATTCTCCAGATGGATGTGCGCCGGTGATCAAACCTTTACAATTTAGTATTGGTTCCAGAGTTCCATTGATAAAATCTTCCATTGTAACTGATGTATGTGATGATGATTTAGATGGAATAAAAGCAGTTAATTTAGCACAGTTTATTCCTCAATTTACTTTAGATCCAAATGTTACTTTCACATTTTACGGAACCTTAACTGATGCACAAAATAATACGAATCAGATTAACGGAGCCGTGAATATCACCAATTCCCAGACATTTTATATTCGTTTTGAAAAAAATGGAGTCTGTCCGGAAGTCGGCATACTTAAAATTACAATCAAAATCCCTAAAAAATCTGATCTTTTAAAAGATCAGGCTATTTGTCCAAAAACAACGACAACATTGGATGCGGGACCTGGATTTGATAAATATTTATGGAGCACCGGTGCCACAACACCTTCAATTACCAATGTTTCTGTTGGAAGTTACTGGGTAGAGCTCACTTCAAACGGCTGTGTTTATAAACAATATGTAAATGTCACAGAATTATCACTTCCAATCATTACATCTATTGAAATTGACGGAACCTCTGTAAAAGTCGGAGCAAGTGGGGGGATCCCACCTTATGAATATTCATTGGATGGGGTTGTTTGGCAAAGTTCAAATGTTTTCCACAATGTACCAAGGGGTGCTCACTACATATTTGTAAGAGATACTAAATTTTGTGAAGAAGTCAAAAAGCCATTTGCCATTATTAACCTTATCAACACCATCACACCCAACGGAGACGGGTATAATGAAGGTATTGACTATTCTGCATTAATGGCCAATGATAATCTTGAATTCCGTATTTTTGACCGATATGGAGCCGAAGTTTTCAGAGGTAATCGCGAAAACAAATATATCTGGGATGGAAGAATTGGCGGAAGATATGTTCCTACAGCTACTTATTGGTATTTTATAAGCTGGACAGAATATGGTTCCAGCCTTTCAGTGAAGTATTCAAGCTGGCTACTGGTAAAACATAGATAAAATATAAAAAGCTGAAAGAAATATTTTTTTCAGCTTTTTTATTGATTTTTTAAATTTATATTTAGCTTAAAAGCAAGATTATAACACTCATTAACACTTTAATCTCAAAGTTTAATATAACTTTAACCAGCATTCCCTATCTAACACAATATAAATTGCTGTATTTCTATGTAATTTTGCCAAATTATATGAAGAAACTGTTTACTCTACTGTTATTGGTTTTTCTGGCAAAAATCAATGCTCAAACATATTCTGGAGAGGTATTTCTCAGAGACAATTCTATTTTATATCTCAACCAGGTATATGTGACCAATCTTAACACTCAAAAAACTGTTCTTACCGATTATAACGGTGGCTTTAATATTCCGGCCAATCCCGGTGATGTTATTCGTTTTACCTCTATCGTTACCGAAAGAAAGGACATCAAACTTACCCCACAATTGATCGAACAAAAAAATCTGATTGAACTTAAAATCGCCTATTATGAAATTCAGGAGATTGTTCTTAACAGGTTCAAACCAACCGGGAACCTTAAATATGATGTAAATTCTTTAAGAAAACCGGATAAAGCATTAGCCATTAAAAAGGTGATCGGACTGCCTGAACCTAAAGGTGACGGAACTCCTCCGGAACTTCCGGTAGCCGGATTTAGAGATGGAGGATTAACTTTCAGCTTAGAAAGTATTTACGATATTCTTTCCGGGGAAAGAAAGAAAAAACAACGATATGTAGCCTATGAAACAATGAATAGTTCTGTTACTCAGATCAAAAACTATTTAGGGAAAGATTATTTCACGAAGTTTAAAATTCCTGAAAACCTGATTGATAATTTCCTTCAATTTGTTTATACTTCTGAAAATATTCAGCCTTATGTACTTGCCGGAAATTTTGAAGCTGTAAAAATCCCGATTGAAAAGTATCTTCCGATTTATCAGAAAAGATTGAAAAATTCAAACCTTCAGGACATTATCAATATCAAACAACCGGAGGTTACTAACAGCAAGCCGGAAACCGTTAATAAATAATTCTCACCACGTCCTACGGACCAGTGAAAATAAAAAACCATGGAGCAATAGTTTCATGGTTTTTTTTAATAGGCTTCACCAGAATATACAAGACAACCATGAACAAGCTATTAACAGCAGCTCATGCTTATTTCTATTAAGAATGTAATTTTAACTGTAAACTTTTCTTCAATATTCAAAAATATGTTTATTTTTATGTCACGATCAAGTGTTTAAAATAAAAACAATAGTATTTCGTTATCATAATAAAACTAATACCACCAAACACAAATTAAGAAAAGTACTCAATTTTTAACTTAATCTATATTAATGAAAAAAATACTTTTACTTTTTAGTTCGGTTTTGTTTTTAAGTCTATCAGCTCAAAAGAAAGGAAAAGATTACAGTGATATTATGAAAAGCAATAATATCTATGAAATCAATGCTTTTTTACGAGACGCTCATCCTGATGACCCACGAAGATCGGTCTTAAAGCCCAGAGTGATGGAATTGATGAGAGAATATATCAAAAATGCACATCCTGCCGATCAAAAGGTAAAAGATATGCAGGAAATGCTTGCATTATTGAAAAGAAGACCCTCTACAAAGATCTCTTTCGATGAAATGAATGCTATTATCAAACAAAAACAAATCGCAAAATATAAAGCTGAATTAGCCTCTAAGGAAGCCACTGATAAATATACTCCAAGCAACGCTCAAAATACTTATGTCATCAATGCCAGTACGAACACAGCTATTCCCAATGCAGAAGCCGAAGAATTCAATATGCTGATGGCAGTAACTCCTGTTGAACACAAAAACAAAACAGTTAAAATCCTCAATTCCCTATTTGACAACGACCCTAATACCAAGGAGTGTATCGTCTTAATTCAAAACAAATCAGATTGTAATATTATTGTACGTATGGAAGGCGTGGGAACCACCAAATACCGACTTGCCGTACCCGCTCAGGGAGAAAATTCAATCGTGATAGAAAAAGGACAATATCTTTTCACAAGCCTTGTTTGCGGCGCACAATATGCTTCACAAAAAACAGTTCAAAGGCCAATCATGGTTGCTTTGGGAAGTGCAGCAGCTCAATAATGAGATAATAAACATATTCTCAGCATGTCTTTTAGTACCAAAAGACAAAAATCTATGTAAATTTTACTATTTTTGCAGTCATTTTATAAATGACTCAATGGGCAAGAATAAATTAGCAAGATTCGCAGAAAACAAAATATTACCAAACGTAATCCAACCTACAAGAGAAGATGCTTTAAATGGCTTTGAATTGAAGGGGAAATGGAGAGAAAACTTCTTTAAAAATGATCATCCGATCGTTTTGGAATTAGGTTGTGGAAAAGGAGAATATTCTGTAGGACTTGCCAAAACATTTCCTGAAAAAAACTTTATCGGTATCGATATTAAAGGAGCCAGATTTTGGTTTGGTGCTAAAGAAGCTGTAGAGAGCAATATGAATAATGTAGCTTTTTTAAGATCACAAATCGAGCTTGTTGATCATTTCTTTGCAGAGAATGAAGTGGATGAGATCTGGATTACTTTTCCAGACCCACAAATTAAATATAAAAGAACAAAACACAGATTAACCCATCCGGACTTTTTAAATCGTTATAAAAAATTCCTGAAGCCCGGTGGAATTATCCATTTAAAAACTGATTCAGAATTTTTACACGGATATACACTTGGATATTTACAAGGCGCCGGGTATGAAATCATTACCGCGCATCATGATATCTATGGTGCACCGGAATATGATCCTAATACACCCCATCTGAGAGATATTAAGACATATTATGAAGAATTATTCTCGGCTAAAGGAAAAACAATAACGTATATTAAATTCCGGATAAGCTGATGAAATAATTAACATTGATGAAAAAAAATTTTTTAACGATTTTATTCTTCACTTTTCTTATCCCGGGCTTTACATATGCACAAAAAAGCAAAGACATTCTAAAAAGCACAAATGTCAAAGAAATTGAAGAATATCTAAAGAACGCACATCCTGACGATCCTAAAAGAAGTGTGCTGAAGCCTAAACTTATTGCATTAAAAAACTCTGAATGGACAAAAGGTGCCCACAATGCCAAACCTATGGAGGCAAGGCCGGTCATCTCAGATATTCCAAAGAATGCCATGAAAGATCCAAATTCAGAGGAAGCAGCAGAATTTAAACGATTACTTGCGGAAAGTTCTGCAGAACACAAAAATAGAACTGCACAATTTCTGAATGCAATGCTCAATGAAGACATTACCAAAAAAGAGGCCATCCTTTTGTTCAAAAATAACTCGGATTGTAATATTGTGTTAAAAATTGAAGGACAAGACTATTATAACCTTGCTGTCCCTGCTCACGGAGAAAACTTCATTATAGTCAATAAGGGTTTTTATACTCTTAAGAGCAATGTTTGTGATATGAAATACACCTCTCAGAAAGATATAAAAAAAAGTATCTTTGTTACGATTGATAATCCCGGGCAATCTACTTCTGAAGTAAACAAGAATCAGGAAACTGCATTGAAAGAAATTGAATCGGAAAAATCTTTGAAAAAACGTAAAGTAAAAAAATAAAACAGGTATGAAGAAGCTATTAATTCTTACAGGGATATCTTGTATCCTTACCAGCTGCAGTGTTAACTATGGCGGTTATCCGATAAGGCCTTATCCGACTAATAACTCCGGAAATGCTGCCAGTGCAGAAAGAGAATATAGTGAGCTAATCAAGACCTATAAACCTGAGACGGCAGAAGTATTGAACGATCTTCTTAATGATGATGATCCGGGTAATCCCAGAACATCCATTTCAGTAGAAAATAGATCTCCATGCAATATGGTACTTACGATAAGCGGAAACAATTTCTTTAAAAAGATTCCTATAACGGCGGGAAAAATGGGATATACAATGGTTCCAAAAAATCAAAATTACAGATTATCAGGAACGGTTTGCAATTCCAGTTATCAATCAACAAAGTTCATTACAACTTCTTATTCTGTAAAACTCTCCAATTAAGAACAAACAAACCCGCAAATTGTGGGTTTTTATATTTCTTATATAAACCCTTCACCAGGCAAAAATATAGCTCTAAAGCAAACAAAAAAAACGCTGGATCGAAATCCAGCGTTTTTCCTATATTAAAGAAAATCTTTAATTATTCTGCATCGAAATCAGCATCTGTATCAGCAGATACTTTTTCTCCTTCTTCTTTAGATTTTTCTTTATCAGCTTTTCTTTGAGACTGACCTTCTTTGATAGATTCAGAAACTACGCTAAGGATCATATCAATAGACTTAGAAGCATCATCGTTTCCTGGGATAACGAAGTCAACTTTTCTAGGGTCAGAGTTTGTATCAACGATACCGAAAACTGGAATACCTAGTTTCTTAGCTTCAGTTACCGCGATGTGTTCTCTTAAGATATCAACTACAAATACAGCAGAAGGAAGTCTCACCATGTCAGCGATAGAACCTAAGTTCTTCTCCAGGTTAGCTCTTTGTCTGTCAACTTGTAATCTTTCTTTTTTAGATAAAGTTTCGAACGTACCGTCTTTTTTCATTTTGTCGATAGAGTTCATCTTCTTTACCGCCTTTCTGATAGTAACGAAGTTCGTTAACATACCTCCAGGCCATCTTTCTGTAATATAAGGCATATTAAGTTCAGAAGCGTGTTTTGCAACAACTTCTTTCGCTTGCTTCTTAGTAGCTACGAAAAGAACTTTTTTACCTGCAGAAGTTAATTTTTCTAAAGCATTACAAGCTTCGTCCAATTTAACTGCTGTTTTATGTAAGTCTACAATGTGAATACCGTTTTTCTCCATAAAAATGTATGGAGCCATATTTGGATTCCACTTTCTCGTCATGTGACCGAAGTGTACGCCAGCCTCTAAAAGGTCTTTTACATTTGCTTTTGCCATGTTTTCTGTTTTTGTTAGTTTACTTTCCGTCTTTTAAACAATCAACAACTTCTTTAGATGGGAGAAGCGTTTGGATGCTAAACGTAACGGGCAATTTTAAATTTAGATTAATAGATTTCAGATATAAGATACCAGACAAAAAAAGTCTGAAATCTGACATCTCCAATCTGATGTCTGAAAAAAAATTAACGTTTTGAGAATTGGAATCTCTTTCTTGCTTTTTTCTGACCTGGCTTCTTTCTTTCCACCATTCTTGCGTCTCTTGTAAGTAAACCAGCTGGCTTTAATGCTAATCTGAACTCAGCGTTGATTTCGCATAAAGCTCTTGAAATACCTAATCTGATAGCCTCTGCCTGACCTGTATTACCACCACCGAATACGTTTACGGTAACGTCATACTGACCAACAGTCTCAGAAAGGATGAACGGTTGGTTTAATTTGTAAACCATCACGTCTGTAGAGAAATATTCTTTAGCATCTTTACCGTTTACTGTAATGTTTCCAGAACCTGGTCTTACATAAACTCTTGCTACAGAAGTTTTTCTTCTTCCGATTTTGTGAACTATAGACATAATTAATTATTTAAATTCGTTAACATTAATTGTTTTAGGCTGTTGAGCTTCATGTTTGTGCTCAGTTCCTTCATATAAATAAAGATTTTTAAGGATAGCAGCTCCTAATCTGTTTTTAGGCAACATACCTTTTACAGACTTCTCTAATACCTTTAAAGAATCTTTCTTTTGAAGTTCAGCCGCAGTCATAGACTTCTGTCCTCCAGGATATCCTGTATGCCAGATGTAAGTCTTATCAGCCCACTTGTTTCCGGAAAGTGTAATTTTCCCAGCATTCAAAACGATTACGTTATCACCACAATCTACGTGAGGTGTAAAATTCGTTTTGTGCTTACCTCTCAAAATCTTTGCAACCGTAGAAGCTAATCTACCTAACGGCTGTCCTTCAGCGTCTACCACAACCCATTCTTTATTAGCAGTAGCTTTGTTCGCTGAAACAGTTTTGTAACTTAATGTATTCACACGTTTTAGTTAAAGATTAAACATAATTTACCCCTAAAAGGGTGTGCAAAGGTACAAATAATTTTTATATCTCAAAAACATATTTTATTTAATCTATAGAAAGCTGTACCCGTTAGATATTTTTAATAGATTTTAACACATCCTTAAGCTTTGGCATAAAACTTGTAAATTGTTGTTGCGATGAAAAAAAACGTTTAGAAGATTCTAAAAACACAACTGATAAAGTAAGAGTTTCTTCCCTCAACTCTTTCTTTATTCAATTTACTTTAAAAATTCCCACAAAAACTTATCGATATCATTATTTTATCTTTCGAAATATTTATCTTTGCTACAAACTTTTTCATCCATGAGCCACGGAAAGATCAGAGAAGACAAAACCTGTCTGAACTGCGGACACCACGTCGAAGAAAGATTCTGCCCACACTGCGGGCAGGAAAATATTGAAAGCAAACAACCTTTTCATTTCCTCTTTACCCACTTCATTGAAGACTTTACCCATTACGATGGCCAATTCTGGAAAACCATACAATACTTGTTTACCCGCCCCGGCAAACTTACTCAGGAATATTTAGCCGGTAAAAGGCAAATCTATGTAGCCCCTGTAAAACTGTATATTTTTATAAGTTTTATTACTTTCTTTTTACCTTCTCTTTTTTCACATTCTAAAACGGAGGACAATACGCCCAACAGAGACAATACTCTCCAGGTTATAAAAGAAAAGAAGGAGACTCCAAAAGAAATTGCACAAATTACAGACACCCTGAAAAAAAGAATTACACTTCACAAGGAAGATATAAATCTTCCGAAAGAGGATGAATCTATAAAACTTAATGACATAAAAGATGATTCTGACACCAGTCTTATCGATAAAGCATCCAATGGAAAATTAATTATTCTGGGCGCAAAGAATATGGAACAATTTGACTCCATTTCCCATGTGAAGAAAGATATTGCTTATGCTTACATAAGACCCTTTGCTAAAAAACTATTTCATCTTCAGGACAGCGGACTTAGCCATGATGAAATTTCAAAACGATTTACAGAAACTTTGGTTCATACACTTCCGAAAGCTTTATTTGTTTACCTGCCTGTATTTGCCTTCTTCTTATGGGTGTTTCACAACAAAAAAAGATGGTGGTTTTTTGATCATGGAATCTTTACGCTCCATTATTTTTCATTCCTGCTACTGAGCACTCTTATTTTGATATTTCTTCCCAAAATACGAAGTTTATTACCTGATAACGGTATCATTACCTTCGTGATGATATTGCTATATGCTGCTGTATTGGTATATATGTCTGTATATTTCTTTGTAGCTCACCACAGAGTATACGATACCAAAAAGAGCACAAGCATTCTAAAGGGAATGGCATTATTTATCGTAAATTCTATTGGTATACTGATTATGTTCCTGATTCTGCTATATGTCAGTTTCTGGATGATGCACTAGCGACGAAGTGATTTATTTCCTCTGAAGCTGGCAAATAAATAGTAGGCCACAAAAACCGTAGAAAACTTTAATATCGAAGGGATCGCCAATTTAAGGTCAAAAAGCAGAGTTCCTATTAAAACAAGAAGTCCCATAGCCACAAAAGACAATCCTAATTTTTGTGGTAACGTAAAGTTGGGAGTATCTAAATAATAAGCTATCCCCCAGGCAGAACCAAAAGCAAAGGCATAATAAATATCCAATCCAATATTTTGTGAACTTAAAAAGAAGTAATTGATAAGGAAACTTACTACTGTTCCCAACGCGAAATATATCAAAGCTTTTTGCATGTCTGTAAAATATGATGCAAAAGTAAAAATTTTAATTCGAGAATGTAAGGATATACCAATTTGTAAATGAAATCTTGCAATCTTTTTTAATTCTGCAACTACCGAACCTGAACACTTTTAAATTATCAAACCTAAAACTGGAGAGTTTTTATTAAATAAAGCATCTCAAAATATTGAAAGTCAACAATATAAAATCAAACACAAGGTTCTTTTTTTATTATTATATTTGAAAACTTAGAAACTTTCTAGAATTTTTATGGAAACCCAAAAATATACTCCAACCAACAAGGTAAGAATCGTAACAGCGGCCTCATTATTTGACGGACATGATGCTGCGATCAATATTATGCGTCGCGTCATCCAGGGAACCGGATGCGAAGTCATTCACTTAGGACACGACAAATCAGCAGAGGAAGTTGTGAATACAGCAATCCAGGAAGATGCCAATGCTATTGCGTTAACATCCTACCAAGGAGGTCACAACGAATATTTCAAATATATCTATGATCTTTTAAGAGAAAAGAATTCACCACAGATCAAAATTTTTGGTGGCGGTGGCGGTGTAATCCTCCCGGAAGAAATCAAAGACCTGATGTCTTACGGTATCGACAGAATTTATTCTCCGGATGACGGCCGCGAACTTGGCTTACAAGGAATGATTGATGATTTAGTACACAGATCAGACTTTGCTACCGGAAAAGATGTTACCCCAAAAGATCTGGCAGCCATCAGTTTTGAAAACCCTTCAAGTATTGCACAGATTATTTCTGCTGTTGAAAACTTTTCGGATGAAAAACCAGAATTGGTAAAAGCTATCGACGAGCAATCCAAAGATTTAAATATCCCGATTATCGGTATTACAGGTACCGGAGGTGCAGGAAAATCTTCTTTAACAGACGAATTGGTTAGACGTTTTCTACGTTCCAATATCGATAAAAAAATTGCTATCATTTCTATTGACCCTTCTAAAAAGAAAACAGGAGGGGCTCTTCTCGGCGACAGAATTCGTATGAATGCCATCAATGATCCCAGGGTCTATATGCGTTCTATGGCAACCAGAGAAAACAATGTTTCTGTGTCTCCATTTATCCATTCCGCATTGAATGTATTGAAACTGGCTCATCCTGATGTGATTATCCTTGAAACTTCAGGTATTGGACAATCAGGTTCAGAAGTGTCGGACTTTGCAGATGTTTCCATGTATGTAATGACTCCCGAATATGGAGCCTCTACACAATTGGAAAAAATAGACATGCTGGATTATGCCGATTTAGTGGCATTAAATAAATCTGATAAGCGTGGTGCTCTTGACGCTCTTCAAGCGGTAAGAAAACAGTTCCAGAGAAACCATTTATTATGGGAACAACAATTGGATGAAATGCCGGTTTACGCAACAAAAGCATCTCAGTTCAACGATCACGGGACAACAGAATTATACAATAGATTAGTTTCTAAAGTAAATGAGAAATTTGCTGATTTACATTTAAAAACATTTGTTGAACAAGAAGTTACAGACGAAGTAACAATTATCCCTCCAAAAAGGGTTCGTTATCTTTCTGAAATTGTTGAAAATAACAAACAGTATGATACCAATGTTGAAAAGCAAGCTGAGCTAGCCAGAAAAATGTATCATATTGAAGGGGTTAAAAATATAATTTCTAATGAAGCTTTAGACACTGAATACCAAAAGGCAGAAAAAGAGCTTCAGCAAGATAATATCGATTTCCTAAAAACTTGGGATGATACAAAAAAGGCTTTCCATGCAGAATTTTACTCTTATTTTGTAAGAGGGAAAGAGATTAAAGTGGAAACCTCAACAGAATCCCTATCCCACTTGAGAATCCCAAAAATTGCATTACCAAAGTACAATGACTGGGGTGACCTTATCAAATGGAAAGGGCAGGAAAACCTTCCGGGAAGTTTCCCTTATACAGCCGGAATTTATCCATTCAAGAGAACGGGAGAAGATCCTACAAGAATGTTCGCAGGAGAAGGAGGTCCGGAAAGAACCAACAGAAGATTCCATTATGTATCTGCAGAAATGCCTGCAAAGCGTTTATCTACCGCTTTCGATTCTGTAACATTATACGGACAGGATCCTGCTTTACCACCGGATATCTATGGTAAAATCGGAAACGCCGGAGTATCTATCGCTACTTTGGATGATGCAAAAAAACTCTACTCAGGGTTTGATTTGGTAAATGCATTGACTTCCGTTTCCATGACCATTAATGGTCCAGCTCCAATGCTCTTAGCTTTCTTCATGAATGCAGCCATCGATCAGAATGTTGAAAAATATATTAAAGAAAACGGATTAGAAGCTAAAGTTGAAGCTAAGCTTAAGGAAAAATTCGATGATAAAGGACTAGAAAGACCCCAATATAATGGTGAACTTCCACCATCCAATAATGGATTAGGATTACAGCTTTTAGGGTTAACGGGTGATGAAATTATTCCTGCTGATGTTTATGCTGAAATTAAAGCTAAGACAATTGCTACAGTCCGTGGTACTGTTCAGGCTGATATTTTAAAAGAGGATCAGGCCCAGAATACTTGTATTTTCTCTACTGAGTTTGCTTTAAGATTAATGGGTGATGTTCAGGAATATTTTATCAAAGAAAAAGTAAGAAACTTCTATTCTGTTTCTATTTCAGGATATCATATTGCCGAGGCCGGCGCAAACCCTGTTTCTCAGTTGGCATTCACTTTGGCAAATGGTTTCACGTATGTAGAATATTACCTATCCAGAGGAATGGACATCAATGATTTTGCTCCGAACCTATCTTTCTTCTTCTCTAACGGTATCGACCCTGAATATTCAGTAATCGGTCGTGTAGCAAGAAGAATCTGGGCAAAAGCGATGAAATTGAAATATGGTGCTGACGAAAGAAGCCAAATGTTAAAATACCACATCCAGACTTCCGGTCGTTCCTTACACGCTCAGGAAATTGATTTCAATGATATCAGAACTACGCTTCAGGCATTGTATGCTATCTATGACAACTGTAATTCTCTTCATACAAATGCTTATGACGAAGCAATTACCACTCCTACTGAACAATCAGTAAGAAGAGCTATGGCGATTCAGTTGATTATTAACAAGGAATTAGGTCTTGCTAAAAATGAGAACCCACTTCAAGGGTCATTCATTATTGAGGAATTAACAGATCTTGTAGAAGAAGCTGTTTATGCAGAGTTTGACAGAATTACGGAAAGAGGAGGTGTACTAGGTGCAATGGAAACGATGTACCAACGCTCTAAAATCCAGGAAGAATCTATGCATTACGAATGGTTGAAGCACACTGGAGAATATCCAATCATCGGAGTGAATACATTCCTAGGGAAAGATGGTTCACCAACAGTACTCCCGGGAGAGGTTATCCGTTCTACTGAAGAGGAAAAACAAGCTCAGATCCAGGCACTTCACAACTTCCAACAAGCCAATGAAGGAAAATCAGAAGAAGCCTTGAAAAAACTACAACACGCTGCTATCAATCAACAAAACTTATTCGAAGTTATGATTGATGCTGTTAAATTCTGTTCTTTAGGACAAATCACCAATGCTTTATTTGAAGTAGGTGGCAAGTACAGAAGAAATATGTAAGAAGCAATTTGTCTTCCAAAGTATATAAAACAAACCTAACAGGATTCAGAATCCTGTTAGGTTTTTATTTGTTTTCACTACAAAATAAAAACCGCAGAGCGATCTGCGGTTTTACTTTTGAATATTTATAAAATTATTTTTTATTAAAATCTCCGGCAAAAACAGAAGTCAGTTTGTCTTCATTGATGTATTTTCTAAGAACATCATTTACCTGGCTTACCTTTAATGCAGAAACCTTAGTTTCCAATGCATCATAATCATCTAAAGGAATACCATATTGAAGCTGGCTGTTAACCAATCCCATTAAAGTTCCGTCATTTCCTAAACCTGTTTTTCTTGAAGTCAGCCAAGAATTTAGGTTCGATTTCAATTCCTCTTCACTGAATCCTTCTTTTACAGCTTTATTTACCTCTTCTTTTAATGCTTTATTCACAGCATCTTTCTTTGTAGGATTAAAGAACGCATACCATCCCCAAGACGCTACAGTATTATCTGAAGGAACATTAATATAAGATCCTGCACCATAGCTGATTCCTTCTTTTTCACGAAGTCTTGTAGGAATTCTTGATGTTAAGAATCCTCCGCTTCCCAGCATTTCATTAGCAATTACCAATGCCGGATAATCAGGACTCCTTTTATCCATGCTGAAACTGATTTTTCCAACAGCAGCTCCGTTTTCTTTATCCGGAGTTAAATATTCTTTATCTTGTTTTTGGGTAGCAAAAAGTTCAGGCTTTACCTGCTCGTAATTCGATTTTGAATTCCATTTTGCAAAAGTACTTTCCATTAATGAGGAAGCTGTTTTAGCGTCCAGATCTCCGATCATTGTCCCTACTCCATTATTACTTCCTAAAATCTTGTTATAAAAATCTACAAGCTCTTGTCTTTTGATGGTTTTATTAGTCTCAATCTGTTCTTTGAAAGACGGTGTATAGAAAATACTTTCTTTAGGATAATTTTCCGTAATTTTTTCAATTTCGGTAAATGCCAAAGCCTGGGGATCATTTAAAGAGCCTTCCAGATAAGTATTGTATTCATTGACTGTTTTTGCTAATTCAGCTTCAGGGAAATTCGACTCGGTAAGAATCTCCTTCATTAATCCCATTACTTTTGGTAAATGCTCTTTATAAGTACTTACATTTGCATATAAAGTCTGTCCGTTGAATGAAAAACTAATATTTGACTTCCACTGGTCAAGCATATCCTGGATTTGTTCTTTTGTATGAGTTTTAGTTCCGGTTTTCATAACCTGAGCCATCAAAGCTCCTATTTGGACTTTTCCACTCAAATCTTTCGCATTACTTACAGGAAAACGGAAGCTTCCTAAAACTTTCCCTCCTTTTATTTCCTTCTTAATCACTCCATACTTCATTCCGTTGCTTAGTTTCCCTTCTGAAAGATTCGCTTTTAGGTTTTTAATGCTGGCTTCAAAAGGAGCCACTTCTTTTTCTAATGCTTTTCCTTTATAATCCTTCGTCAGGCTGGCAATTTGATCGTTGGAATATTCAACATTCTTGACTCTAACCTCATCTTTAGTGGGGATAAATACACCTACTGTTCTATTATTTGTTTTAAAATATTTATCAGCAACTCTCTGAACATCTGCCAGCGTTAATTTTTCAATATTATCGCGATACAGCATTCCTAGTTTATAATTCCCTGCTCCAACAATTTCCGTTAAACTAATCGCAAAATTGATCGTATTGTTTTTGGTGTTTTCGATTTGTTTTAAAATCTTAGCTTTTGCTCTTGTAACATCCTGTTCCGTATATTTAATGGCTGCTACTTTATCTAATTCTGCTCTGAAATCATTTTCTACAGCTTTGACATCTTTATCCGCAGGAACTTCCAAACCAAAATACATGTACGCAGCATCCCTTACTGTCGGCTGATAAGAGTATACTGAAGCTGCTTTATGAGAATCAATCATAGCTTTATACAGGTATCCGGAAGGGTCTGCTGTTAAAATTTCCGATAATGCATCCAAAGCAGCATAATCTTTATCTGCGTAAGGAGCTGTATGATATAATGCTCCTACAATTTTACTGTCTCCCGAGCGCTTCAACTCTATAAAACGTTCTCCATCCTGAGCAGGCTCCACAGTATAAGTTTGGTCTAAAACCCTTGATGGTCTCGGAATCGTAGAGAAATATTGAGAAATATAGTTTAAGGCTTGCTTTTCATCAAATTTACCTGCTACAACAAGTGTTGCATTATCCGGCTGATAATGTTTTTCGTAGAATTTTCTAAGTGTTGGGGCTTTTACTCTTTCAATATCTTCTTTACTTCCGATGGTACTGTTTCCGTAATTATGCCATAAATAGGCCGTTGATACAATACGTTCCATCAAGACATCTCCAGGTCTGTTTTCACCGATTTCAAATTCATTCCTTACAACAGAAAATTCTTTATCTAAATCTGTCTGAAGGATCGTTGCATTCACCATCCTGTCGGCTTCCATTTCTATCGCCCACTTCAGATTCTCCTCGCTGGAAGGAAAAATTTCATAATAATTTGTTCTATCATACCAAGTGGTTCCATTAGCATCTCCTCCTTTATCGGACAGTTGCTTTTTAATATCGCCTAATTTTTTAGTACTTTTAAACAGCATATGTTCAAGTAGGTGAGCCATTCCTTTTTCTCCATATCCTTCATGTTTGGAGCCTACATTGTAAATAATGTTCACCACCATATTACTCTGAGAAGGATCCGGAATCAAAAGAACCTTCATTCCGTTATTCAGGGTATATTCCTTTATACCTTCCGTATTACTCACGAATTGGGGAGACTCAGCTTTTTGCGAAAATACAGGATTCGCCACTCCCGTAAAAAACAGGACTGCTGTCCCGATTAATAGATTTTTCATGTGTTTTATTTAATTTTGTTTAAATGTAAGGTTTTATCATGTTATTTCAATAATAATTAGACAATATAAATCACCAGAATGTTACAATTTCATAATAAAATTACATTTTAATTATACCATCATCAATGAAGCCCAAAGCCCTATTCAATTGGAGCAGTGGAAAAGATTCCGCATTAGCTCTTTACCATATTTTAAAAGAAGACCGATATGAGATAAGTACTCTGTTAACGAGTATTAATGAAGAGTTTCAAAGAATTTCCATGCATGGTGTTCATGTATCTCTTTTAGAACAACAAGCTTCCAGCCTTGGAGTTCCTTTGGTAAAAATGGAACTTCCCAAGGAGCCATCCATGGAAGAGTATCAGAAAATTATGAGTAAAACAATGTCCGAAATTCAATCTACAGGAGTTACACATTCCATTTTTGGAGATATCTTTCTGGAGGATCTTCGCCGGTATCGTGAAGAACAATTAAATACAATCGGGATGAAAGCTATTTTTCCACTTTGGAAAAGAAATACCTCAGATCTTATTCATGAGTTTCTTGATCTTGGTTTTAAAACCATTGTCACATGTGTCAACGGAGCATATTTGGATAAGAGCTTTGCCGGAAGAGTCATAGATCATGATTTTATTAAAGATTTACCCAAAAATGTAGACCCATGTGGAGAAAATGGTGAATTTCATACGTTTGCCTTTGATGGACCAATTTTTAAAAAGCCAATACCTTTTGAAATTGGAGAAACAGTGAAAAAGACCTACCCCAAACCAAAATCTACTTCCGAAGACAATGATGAAGAATACATTTTCTGGTTTTGTGATCTGGTTCCTCAATAGTTTTTTGGCCACTAATGCACTAATAATATTATTTCGCTAAATTTATATATTGTGATTTTTTAAAATTATATAAATATAGTCCTAATAATGATTCTTAAAAATACAGCATTAAAATATTCGTGCATTAGTGGCATAAAATTTTACTTCAATTGTGTAATAACTTCATTCATTGTCTCAAAAATCAATTGAATATCATTTTCACCTGTCATCCAATTGACAAAAGCTGCCCGAATTCCACTATGTCCGTTATAAAAAGTAGGAGTCATAAATACTTTTCCGGTATCATTAAGAGTCTCTAAAAATCGTCCAACCTCATCTTGTTTTTCACTATCTTTTAAGGTAAAACAAACTGTATTCAGCCGTACCGGAGCTAATAATTTAAAATCATTACTGCGCTCAAGCAATTGCCCGAACTGATTGGCCAACGATATATTTTGATTTATAATATTCTTATAGCCTTCTCTACCATAAGCCATAAGGGAAAACCATGCAGGAAGCGCTTTTAATCTCCTTGAGTTTTCAGGAAGAAAGTTTAGATACCCAAAATTTTCCAAAGGATCTCCCAAATAAGGAGCATTGGAGTTTTGAAAGGTTTCCACCTGTAAAATTTTGTATTGTTCTTTGATTAAAAATACAGCACTTTCATAAGGAACATTCAGCCATTTATGGCAATCTACCGTAATACTGTCTGCATATTCCCATCCTTTCACAAGATGACTATGAGTTTCCGAGCAAGCTGCAAAACCTCCAAAAGCAGCATCAATATGCCACCAGAAGTTATATTGTTCTTTTAATTTTTTGATTTCCATAAAATCGTCAAAATCAACAGTATTTACTGTTCCACCACTGGAAATTAAAATAAATGGTTCCCCATTAAGTTTTATCATCTGATCTTCTAAATCTCTTATACAAATAGCTTCCCGTTCTCCTTCTGCTGTTTTAACTTTCACAATATTATTACTTCCTAATCCCAAAAGTGATAAAGATTTTATGGATGAAGAATGTGGTGTCGCCGTAAGGATTTTAATTAATCCTGAAATCCCTTCTTTAGCAATATCCTTCCCCTGCTCTTTTCCCACCCACTGACGAGCAACGCCCAGGCAGGTAAAATTAGACATGGTAGCTCCTGTTACAAATCCTCCCAAAAAGCTATCCGGAAGCCCTAAAAGTTCTAATATCAGATGTATGGTTTCCAGTTCTATATTTGCAGAGATATCTCCCTGTCCTATGGTAGACTGAGTATTCTGATCATAGATTGAGGTTAGCCAGTCTCCTGCAACGGAAGCAGGTGTAGTACCTCCTGTCACAAATCCAAGATACCGGGGCCCTGATGAACCCACCATAATGGGCTCAAATCTTTGATTAAATATTTTTAATGTTTCTTCCGTTCCGTAGCCGGATTCCGGAAGATTCTGTGTTTCCCATAAAGGAATATGATTTACAGATGTTGGCCTAGCGCCGATAAGCTTCAGGTATTCAACACCTTGCTTTTTTATGATGTCTAATAGATGATTAATTTGTTCTAAGTCGTGTTTCAAATGTTCTTTCATGATTGTTGGATAATGAATAATCTATTCAAAAGTATTAAATAGTCTCTAAACGAATATTGTCTATTTGTCATGATAGAAAAAACCTATTCTAGCATGGATTTTGCATCCTTTAAGACTTTTTAAGATTTTACTATCTTTAAGATTACAACCTAAAATAATAAACACCCGTGATTAAAAATTTAACGTTCCTTCTTCTTTTTTGTTTTTTATTTTCATGCAAAACAGAAACATCCCGAGCTCCTATTGATAAAAAAGCTATTATTGATTCTACGATTACTGCTTTTCAGAAAACACTTTTAGAACAACAAATTGATTCTGTTTTTAAAAAATATCATTTCAACGGAAGTGTTGCAGTTTTCAAAGATTCCCTACAGCTTTATGAAAAAGAAAATGGGTTTTCTGATTTTAAAAGAAAAACAAGAATTGACAGCAATACTATTTTTGCAATCGGATCTGTAAGTAAACAATTTACCGCCGTTATGGTTTTACTTCAAATGGAGCAAGGAAAACTGAATATTACGGATAAAGTTTCAAAATACCTGAAAGAATTCCAGACTAAAGAATATGAAAATATTACCATTCACCAACTTTTGAACCACACTTCAGGATTAAATATGTTGGGAGGAAAGCTTATGTTTAAAAGTGGCAGCAACTTCTTTTATTCCAACGACGGGTTTAATGCCTTGGGCAAAATTGTTGAAACAGTCTCAGGAAAATCGTATGATATCAACGCTCAGGAGCTTTTCAAAAAAGTGGGAATGAATCACTCTTCCACAGGCAATATTTTTAAAGGGACTCATTTCGCCAGTGCCTATCTTGGCAACGGAAGCAAACATGAAGAGGTTCCCAATATGCCGAAAAGATTAGGCGGAAAAGAAATTGGTACTCCTGCCGGAGGAATACTGTCTACGATTCAGGATCTCCATATTTGGAATAATGCGTTGTATGGCGGAAAAATCTTAAAACCTGAAACCCTCAAACAATTTATGGCTCAAAGCGCAGAAAGACATCATCCTATTTTTGGAAAAATGGGGTATGCTTATGGGATTATGCTGAATATAGGGAAACCCACTTCTTATTTCCATAGTGGATATGTAAAAGGATCTCCATCTTTGAACATCTATTATCCGGAAACAAGAACCTCTGTTATCATCTTGTCTAACATTGCCGATGAGGAAAAAGGGAAAAGCCTGATCTTCAAGCCACATATCGAAATAAAAAAGATTACGGATCATCTTGAAAACACGATCAATCAACTTAAAGCACCCGCAGTCCTGGATAAGAACTAGTGATTTGAAGTCAGGAGCTGGAAGTTATGAAAGCCATTAACAATAGCTGTTTTCTCTTTTTAAAGTGAATTTAATTATATGGTGAGTGTACTTATTATTACCAAAAACAACTTCCAGCCTTTAATTTTAGCTTTCTTATTCCGAACTCAGCTTAAAGTAAAAATTAACTACTTTAGCTTTGGTTGAATTTCACCCTTATGAAGAAATTATATTTCATTGCCATCTATCCGCCACAGGAAATTATAGAGGAGGTCAAAGTTTTTAAAAAGGACCTTGCAATCGGATATGGTAATTCTAAAGCATTGAAAAATGATGCCCATATTACTCTTTTTCCTCCTTTCTCCAGAGAGGTTGAATTGGAAAGCGATATCTTCACGGCATTTCAAAAAATCGATATACAAATGCCTCCTTTTGAAATTGAATTAAATGGTTTTGGCAGCTTTGCCAATCCAAAAAATCCAGTAATTTTTGTTCATCCTGAAAACAATTTAGATTTAAAAGAACTTCACAATAGGGTAAAACAACAATTTAATTTTATCCGTTATTCTTTCACTCCTCATATGACTGTGGGATACAGAGATTTGACATGGGAGAATTTTTTGAAAGCATGGAAAAAATACGAAACACTGGAATACAAAACTAAATTTATAGTTGATAAAATTCTTCTTTTACGCCATGATGGAAAGTGGATTCCCATTGCAGAAAAGATACTAGGATAAAAAAGACCCCGGTTATTTAAGCCGAGGTCCTTTTTTACTCTTTTATTATTTTTTGGGAGATAATCTGTTGTCCGTCTTCAACAACATTTATCAAATATGAACCCGAGGGAACATTCTTAATGTTCACCAATAGTGTTGAAGAATCTTTCAATTCCCATCGTGCAGGTATCCGTTTACCGGAAGCGTCGTATATTTCAAGGTTAATCTTTTTTGCAAAATCCTGTTTCCCTCTTATATAAAATTCTCCATCTATAGGATTCGGATAAATGCTATATCTTCTTTCTGCAGCTTTTACAAGTGTTGACGCACTCAGAGTCCATGTAATATTGGTAAAATGAAGAGTGCTGTGGTTATTAACTTTTAAAAGCGGATTATTATCCGTTACCGAAAACACTAAAGTATTATTTCCATTGTTTAGCTGAGCTGGGGCTATCGTTACTGTATTTCCGGTTGCTGCCAGCGTTGTTCCATTTAGGTTCCATGAATTTACCAACGTGTTGGGAATGGGAAGAATTTCATTAACAGTAAAAGTAACATTTCCGGCCGCACTCACTGTTGTATTATTGGCAGGGGTATAAGAATCTACCGGAGAAACCAATGAGTGGATTTTTTCAATAATTGCTTCTTTACACACAGAGCAAAATTGTTGGTTAAGATACCTCATCTCGCAGCTCTGGTGAGGCCTGAACCAACTCGGACTTTCCGTATATGGATAAACCCCTACATTGTTCAACCCTACCCAATTTTTCCATTTTATTGTTGAAGGATTGGACGTTTGTGTTTTATTAGGAGATTCTCCTGAACCGGCAAACCAATATTCATCAGCCAGTTTACCAAAAGAGTGTCCCAATTCATGAACTACAATCTCATTGGAAGATCCGTTTAACGATGCAAATGCATAGGCTCCTCCACATCCTCCATATTCAGTGGAATTTCCTAAAACATAGGTAATATCGTAATCAGGAACATTAGCCGATAATACTTGTCCTACTTTATTGGTTGTACTGCTGTAAATACATCTATGCACACCATTATCAAATCCGGATCCAAGATAGTTGTTGGGATTGGAAACAGGGATGACCGGCTCCGTAACATCTGTAGCAGTTCCCGGATGTTTCACTCCTGATTCTGCAGAAACTACTTTGACTGCATAGGCATTGAAATAATTTTTATATTCAGTATAAGGACTTTTAGTAAAAAGATAATTAATAGTTGCCTGTGCCGAAGAGACAAATGAAGTTTGTTGTGTTGAAGTAAACCCGTCTCCTAAAACGGCAATGATAATACGCTTATCATTAGCTCCGTTCTGCAAAAGAGAAACTTTTTCAAATACCTGAGCAAAACAAGTACTGCTCATTAAAAGGGATAATAAAATTTTTTTCATGATTATAGTTTTTGAGTGAATAATAACCGAAGTCCCGAATCTGTGTATTTTTCAATTTTCACAGAACGGATATCTTCAGAATAGGAAAATCTCACACTGAATTCAGCATTTTGAAGAGCAGCCTGATGTCTGGAAATACCTTCTTTTTCGTAGACTTCCAGTTCAGGATGTAATGGATTTTTCACAAGCTGCTGTGCAGCCTCTTTTCCATCTGCTTTTATAAGTGTAATCATAAAGTCTCCGGTCCGGATTTCACTTCGGTCAAAAGAAGGGGTAAATTTCAATCGTCCTTCTGAAATTTTAGTCTCCTGAAGAACAATTTTCTCATTTCCGGACTCGTCTTTTTCTGCTTTAAAAAACAGATACATAATCCGGTCGCTCATTTTCGTTGGCGTTTCCACTGTCGAATTCCAACATAGCTTTAATTCACTGTCTTTCTGAAAACTATAAAACAAAAAGACAGGAACAATTAATAAGTTAAGTAAATTTTTCATGACCATTTTTTCTTAAAGTTAAAAAAGATTTAAATACAAATCACCAGTCTTTGATTTTTTTTCGTTATAAAAAAGATTCCAGAAAGTCCTATCTTTGTCTCAATGATTTCAGAGAAAATAATTTTAGGTATTGACCCCGGAACGACTGTAATGGGATTTGGTATTATCTCCGTTAAAAAAGGTAAAATGGAGATGGTTTCTATCCATGAGTTGATCTTAAAGAAATATCCTAATCACGAAACGAAACTCAAATATATTTTTGAAAGGACTTTATCGCTTATCGACGAATTCCATCCTGATGAAGTGGCTCTCGAAGCTCCGTTCTATGGAAAAAATGTTCAAAGTATGCTTAAACTGGGCCGTGCACAAGGTGTTGCGATGGCAGCCAGCCTCTATAGAAATATTCCGATTACCGAATATTCTCCTAAAAAGATTAAAATGGCGATTACCGGAAACGGAAATGCCAGTAAAGAACAGGTAGCCGGAATGCTCCAAAATCTTCTTAAGCTCAAAGAATTCCCTACCAAATATCTGGATGCTTCCGATGGTTTGGCAGTAGCGGTATGTCATCACTTTAATTCCGGAACGATAGCAGATACAAAATCCTACTCGGGCTGGGAAAGTTTTTTGAAACAAAATCCGGATCGATTGAAATAAAAAAGCCCTTTTTTCAAGGGCTTTCATTTTAGTTATTTAAGAATTTCTTAGATTCTTTTTTATTTTTATCTGCGTAGTTGATGATAAATACTCCTTTTGGAAGCTCTTGGTTGATTTGAATCTCAGCCGACCTCGTATTTCCTTTCTGAATAAGCTTACCGCTCAAATCATAGATTTGATAATCTCCAAACACATCATTTTTATTCCCTGCCAACTGCAATTTATTTTCAGACTTTAAGTATACCACTTTTGATTCTGAAGTACCTTTTATTTCTACAGTTCCTAATGAATTGTTGACAATTCTTACCGCATAATCTTCTATTTGACCATATTGCAGCTGAGAACAGGCTGAGACATCCGGAAGTATTGCACCACCATATGTTGCTGCATCAACTGCAACTCTCATTCTTAAATAAGTCCCTGTAACCGCATTGGCAAGAGGAGTGATATTATTGGTAAGGGTTACTATATTTCCTGATGCAATAGGATTGGGTGAAGTATTATTAACAACCAGTTCAGACACCTCAAAAGAACCATTGTTATTATAATCTATCCATACCTTTGTAGTAAACTTCTCGTTCTGACTGAATCCATTCAAATAACTCACTTTCAATTCAGAGCTTGAATTTAGATCAATATCCGTATAATAAGCTGGTCTTATACAAGTCGCTGTAGCATAGTCTCCATAATACACCGGAGATGCTTCATCGGAATCATAGCCATTTGTTGTACTATTTATGGCACCTAATTCAACTTTGAATGGGCCAATGGCAAAGTTATTGTTTGTAGGATGCGCAGTACCCTGAGGCGTACACTGTGCTGCTACTACAGAAACTGGAGACGGTACTACAACAGCAGGATCTATCGCGGCTGTTGAATTCAGTAAATTCTTTCTGGATTCCATCATCTTCATAATAGCCCGATCTCTCTGCCCTGCAGTAAATTTACGGTTAGAATTGGTATAATTCATTACATTATACTGTGTTCCATCATAATTTACACCTGTACAAGGGTCAATACTGTTATTTGTTGGTACAGCAACTCCATACATACTTCTGGATGGAGAAGTATCACAAACTCTATCTCCATTTACTGTACAGTCAGTGTTTGTCGGGCATGAAGTCTGGTTTGTATAACTCACTCCTTGGAAAGTATGGTACAATCCAAAAGCGTGTCCCAGCTCATGCGTAAGTGTTGTATCATTTGTATTTTTAATAGTTGCTACCTTCATAAAGCTTTCATACGAATAGTCATAAGTCTCAGGAAATGCAGCATATCCCATTAATCCATATGATAATTGCTGTTGACCATCAAAACCAATAACCACATAAATATTAAAATATGAAGTCTCCGGCCAGTGAGGAGCCAAAGTTTTTACCTGACTATCACTCGCACCGTTACCGGCACCGTTAGAATCTACCCCTCTCGTATCATACAAAGGAAGTGAACTTCCATTATACCTTACGATCCCTGTTGTAGGAGCACATTCCGGATTTCTTTTTGCCAATACCAGTTTGAAAGGAATTACATTACCCCCGTTAGGTCCTGTTCCTTCCGGATAAAACCCATTTCCAAAGGTCGTTGCATACATTTTATTAGCTCTATCAATCCAATTAATAATTTCCTGATCCGTTAAGCTTAGATTAGTATTAGCTGTAGCATTGGATTCAATTACGTGAACTACAACAGGAATTTCAAATGTTTGTCCAGTATATAATCCATTCCAGGAAGTATTGCCTCCAACTTTATTAAGATACGATGATCTATCAATCTTACTTAATTTTTCATCTATTGCCTCTCGTCTTTTCTTTAATTCGGGATATTTTTCATCTATTCTTTGCATATGATCATCAAAACCACAATAATGATCTTGAATTTGAGAAAAAGCATTAACAAACAACAAAACACCTAAAACAGTAGTTATTTTCTTCATTTTATACTATATTTTTATTTAGAACAAAACAAAAATACATATTTAACAATCAATCATCAAAAATAACAATCTAAAATTTAATTTATTTTTTTATTATATTCACAAAACTCATCTAATCATAAGGTATATTTCAGGAACATGTAAAGAAAAACTGTTGCAGCTGCCAATGGATAAAATATTAGAGGTACAAAAAAATAAAGGAGAACGATAGACAACACTTCTTCGCACTCTTTATTTTCTCAAACAAACTAAACTGCAAAGTATTTTATAAATACCAAAGCCACTTGAACGAGTGGCTTTGGTATTAATTGAGTACAAAGTAGATTTAAATTATTTCAAGTTCGTATCCTTCTTTAATTTTCATAATATCTTGTAATAAAATGGTATCTAAAGTATCTAAATCAAAAGTAAATGCTTGGTAAACCACATCTTCTATAAGTACTTCATTAAGCTCTTGTATAGGTAGTTTTGTATCCTCACTAATTAATAAACTATTAGATTTATTGATATTCTTTTTATCAATATTTTTTATTACTCCAGCTACAACTAATTTCTTTTTATAGCTTAATGTAAAAACTCTTTTAATTATAAAAACCCACATATTATTTTAATTTTTGTGCCCCCCGGCTGGCGAGCTTCTAGCTCGTGCTACTAACAATATTTTTTAAATTTACATTTATTTCCAAATTATAAAAATAAAACCTCCACAATAGCGGAGATTTTGCTTTATTCTGAGCACGAGCTTCTAGTTCGTGCTATTTAACAATATTTTTTAAATTTACACTTATTTCCAAATTGTAAAAATAAAATCTCCACTATTGCGAAGGTTTTGCTTTATTCTGAGCACGAGCTTCTAGTTCGTGCTATTTAACAATATTTTTTAAATTTACACTTATTTCCAAATTGTAAAAATAAAATCTCCACTATTGCGAAGGTTTTGCTTTATTCTGAGCACGAGCTTCTAGTTCGTGCTATTTAACAATATTTTTTAAATTTACACTTATTTCCAAATTGTAAAAATAAAATCTCCACTATTGCGAAGGTTTTGCTTTATTCTGAGCACGAGCTAGAAGCTCGCGCCAGCTGAGGTGAAGTAAAACCATCTATTGAGATGGCCACACAGCTGGCAGAAGCCCTGGAAGTATCTCTGGATTATCTCGTAGGTTCTACGGATATTCTACTGGATAAAAATATTGTCGCTAAAATTTTAGATATACAAAAACTAAAAGAGAACGATAGACTGCATGTCTTTGCTCTCCTTGATGCATTCCTTAAACAAACTAAGCTGCAAAGCATTTTATAATACAACAAAGCCACTCAAACGAGTGGCTTTGTTGTATTGATACTATTTAGTATTTTGAATTAATGGAAAAAAATAAAAATAGAGTACAAATATTATTAGAGGTGTACACAAAATAATATTCCAAAAACTTTTTTTAAAGATAAGAACCTTTATAAAAAGATAAGCTGATATAATTAAACCTATTAAATTCGTCGGAAAGCAAAAAAATAAATATATTTTTTTAGCTGTTCCACTATATGTATAAATCTCTCCAAAAACATCTATTAAAAGATAAATGAAAAAGTTAATAATAAATATTCCCAGTGGAATATAAGCTATTTTAAGTATTCTTATTTTTTCCATCCAACTTTATTATAATTATATCCATTAGTAATTGCACGCTGATCCGCTTGTGAATCTTTCCCTTTCCCTGTTAAAACACTACTTGTATTTGCTCCATTTTTCAAAATATCTAAAGGGGCTCCAATCATTTGGAAAGCCTTTCCTGTCATGAAGTTACCCGCATCATATACATTATATAATGTATTTGTTCCTTCAAATCTTATGAAGCCACCCGTTCCATCCGGAGGAGTTGCACCACCACCTTGCGATGGGGGATAATTACCTCCTTCTTGCACAACTGTTCCCATATCTCCTGCAAAATCAAATTGTCCATGACCTAATGAGCCCATATACATCATCCAAGGAGCCATAATATATGATTGTTCACCAAATGCTTGAAGATATTGAGCAGTATCTTTTATATCTCCTATTCCTACTTGATTGAAACTATCCGCCATCTGTTGAGCTGAATATGGAGAGAATAACCTTATTCCAGCATCTTCTAGTTCGTAATCATTCATTGTTCTTCCATATGAGGCAATAGCATCTAATTGCTCTTGATCAAATTTTGAATCATTAACGTTTAACTGGTTACCGTTTTCATCAACAACAGTATGAGGAATACTTGGGTCTTGCACTTCAATTTGTGTTACATATCCTTGAGCATTGACTTTGATAATATCTTCATTTTGCCTCCCGTCAGGATCGATAAAACGAATCGGATTATTAAAGGCATAGTTATACGGTGACCATCTTCTTGATTTTTCTGCTAAAGGATCTACCACACCCCATCTTCCAATATCCGGCATATAAAATCTCGCTCCATAATCATACATCCCAGTCTCCTGTAGCTCCTTGCCGTTGTACTTGTAGCTATAATAACTTCCAAAGTTAGAATTCAACGATCCACCGATATGATTTAACCCAAATGGGTAATAATTATTCTTATCTATAATTTGAAGAACACCTGCGGTATTCTTAGTATAGCTTATTCTTATATTTCCTAAATGATCCTTGTACTGGTAAATATAACGATTTTCTGCAAAACTGTAAAAACCTTCTGAAGTAGATACAAAATCAAGCTTCCAAGCTGGTGTAAGAGGAATTCCGGGATCAATGATTTTACGATAAGCCTGCTCTTCATAAGCAGATTCAGTTCTACATGTAAAGCACATACTTCCATCGTCTATATATTTATATTGAAATCCATCCAGGTAATCTGTCATACGAGTTGTAGGAAGCCCCATATGAGGGGCCTGGGTATATGTTTTACGAAGTTTTATTCCATCCGCTCGGTAAAGGTAATCTATTTCAGAAGTGCTTACATATCCTATTGGATTAACATTCTTCATAGCAATTATGTTAGGTAAATTCAAATAATTATAAGTAATATTCTCTATCCTTTTATCTTTCATACTAATCATATTCCCATTTACATCATAATCAATTGGATTATTCCCGCCTTCATAACCTGCGGTATTTGTTGAATGGTCAATTATCTGATCTAAACGGTTGCCGGTATATTTATATTCAAGGTCATCAACTTGAGTTGCTGTAGTTCCGGATACCGGATAGGCATTTCTTTTCAAGGTTTTGATATTTCCATTAGCATCATAAGTCAGACTTTCGTTGAAGTTGTTATTATACGGATTGGTAGAATTGGGTTCTGTATAAATGGCATCTTTTAACCTGTTCAAACCGTCATAAGCATAAGAATATCTTTTCAAAACATCTTCTGAAGAATTTTTCCAGTCGACCTCTGCAATATTTCCATTAAATCTGCCTGAAGTGAGATTGATATAAACAGGATTGATATATTTCATCTCATACCCAAATAGTTTTCCGTTCAGATTCACAGGATCATTGATCTTAGTCATCCAGCCTCTGATATTATAAGCATAATCAATACTTTGTAAATTGTTTCCGACTTTTTTATTGGAAAGTTGAGACAACTCATTATATGTATTTTCTGCCAGTAATTCCTGAGGGTTACTATCTACCTGATGCCAATGCTTCTTTAATCTGTTTTGGGAATCATACTCAAAATTTTCTGTAATGACTCTTTCCGTATCGGTATCCAGTCTCTTATGACGGGTAATGACCTGCCCAGCTATTCCTGCAAAATCAAGTTTAGATTCTGTTTTGGTATACCCTCCCAAGTGATTGATAGAATGAGTGCCTATAGCTCTTCCTTTTTGGTCATAATAGGTATAATTCTTTGTCCAATTATCATCTTCGATATTCTTCACCAAGCTCATCACAGGTAAGCCTTTGGTGCTTCGGCCATCTGATGTCGGAGTTTCCGTTAAAGTAGGTTCTCCCTGAATACTGGTAGGGAAAGCCGGATTGAAGCTGTATTGTGGATAAGTGTCATAATAATTAATCGTATATATTTTTTCAAGATGTTGTCCCGGATAAACTGAGTTCGTATAATTAACAGCTATGCCTCCAAAACTAAAACCTGCTACTGTTCTTTCTTCTGTAGCCGGGCTTCCGTTATCAACATAATAATAAAGACTGTTTTGTACCTGTTCTCTGGCAAAATGCGCTCCTATGTTGGCCACACCTGTAAAAACAATACGTGAGAATTTATCATATTTATTAAACAACCATCTGCCTGAGGGGCGCATATTGGCATCCTGAGTCATGATGAGTCTGTCTGCTTTATCATACACCATATATTCCCAACCTTTCCCGGGAACCTTTTTTTCTACCAATCGACCTCTGCCATCATAACGATATTCATAATACAACTTCTCTACTGTATCTTGGACCACTACCTGAGCAGAGGCTAAAGGAGGGATAACAAATGCTAATTGATCATATTCATTATACACATAATAAGTATCTGCATTTTCTGAAGCATTTAAAACTTTTCTCGATAAAAGAAGCTGGCCTTTTCCATTTTTAAATTCTATGGTTTTATTTCCATCTTCATCAGTGACTGTATTTTTGTATAATTGGGAAGCCCCGAAATACTGAAGAAGTTGAACAGAAGTTTGTGTTCTCCCTTCAACCCATGTTGTAGTAGTTTCATATTTTCTTACGTAATCTTCCCATATATTGGCTTCGTAATCCAATTTGACAGATTTATTAGTCCAGTCATTACCCACCTGGATCTGTTGCTGTATTCTATCCAAAGGTGAATTTTCCAAGACCTTTTCTGAATAGATCTTTTCTCCTCCATAAACAGAGGAAGCGTTTCCAAGAGGTGATGTATAGATAGCTCCATTTTGAGTCCCTGATTGTGGAATAGGAAGATAATCTTTTGTTTGTCTTCCAAACTGATCGTATTCGATATGGGTGACCACATCTTTTCCTGAAGGAGAAGCTTTTACTCCGACCACTTGTTTGGGTCTTCCCAGTCCGTCAAAATATTGAACGGTTTCTGAGGATTTTGCGGGTGTGGTCCCGTTATAATCCAGATAGGTTTTGGTCTGGACATAATTTTCCGTATTAGGAAGTGGGGTAAGCTGGGCTTGCAAAGTACTTGTAACAAGCAAAGCACTTATAGGAATTATAATTTTTTTCATCGTGTTAGTTTTTATAGTTGTACTTCATTTCCTTCAGCACTTTACCGTTGGCATCAACCACTTTTTCAAGCCTGTTCGCTGAATCATAAAGGTAGCTTTCTCTGATTCCTGATGGTGGAGTAATACTTCTAACTCCAATTAATGGATCATAGGTATAAGTGGTAATTTGATAGTTAGGTAAAGCATTTCTAAAGTCTTTGAAAGCATTCAATAAATTGGTTTCATCGTTATTAGTTCCTGCTGCAGCATCTGTATCAGAAGCACCTACAATAGCATTGATTACAGATGGATTGATATCTGATAATTTTGCATTTTCTATTTTAGCAATAGGTTTAGTTTGGTTATAGCCCCAGATGATTACTGTAGATATTCCATCTTTTGTAGTGTATTGCTGTAGATTTCCTTTGGAGTCGTATTGGTCATAAGTAACTTCGGTTACAGGGTTATTCTGTAAGTCATAGGAAAATACAGATGTAGGCAATACTAAATTTCCTGTTTGTGGTGTTGGAACTGAAGTTGGATATATTGTTTCTGTTCTGGATAATGTCTTGGTCACACCATTAGCTACTTGAGTAGTAATCGTTTCTAATGGATAACTAATCATATTTTTACTAATCATCAACTGATTCCCTTTTTCATGAGCATAAGAATATCCTACTTCTATTTTATTGCCATCCGGAAGCACCTTATTTTCACGTGTTAAGTTTTGATGAGAATCGTTTTCATAATAATAATTAGCTTCAGTTTTTAACTGTTTTCCATCTAAATACTCTATGATCTCTTTTTTACTTAAATCATTTTGATAATAATATAATTTATTGGCTTGTGAACAAATTCCTGAATTATGTAATACCGTAGTAAAATTAGAAAATCTATTAGGTGATTGATTATAAATAAAATTTTCTATTCTTTTTATATTATTTGAATTATCAAAAATTGTTTTTGATTTTAATTTCCCTCTTTCAACACTTGTATCATTATAAAATAGCCCAATATAATTTTTCATTAATTCATTATTGTTACTAACAGCCAAAGGATGATTGCTAATAATTTTTATATTAAAATCATTGATATCAGGGTTTGATACATAGTTGGTAAATTCTGTAACAATCTTTCCATTATTAGTAAAGTTTTCCGTTACTTTAGAATAATTGATTAATCCATTTTCATATAGTGCAGAATTTATGCTTACTGATCTAAAGAAGCCATATTTTTGATATCCATTTTCCAGTATCATTACATATCTTGGCCAATTTTGCAATATACTATTCTCATAATTAAAAGTTTTATCATTAAATACAGTACCATTTTCATCCTGATCATATGTTCTATATACTCTTATACCTCCCGCTACTCCAGATGTATTAATAACCTTAGGCATGAAATTATTGCTACTCAACCTTTCTATCCTTGATGTATATTGATTGGCTTCATATTCAAAATTAGTTGCTCCTTTGGTGGGGTAAGTTATTTTTTTCAGCGATCCTATAATAGAAAAATTAACATTTGCATCTCTAATATCCGAGGTTATAATCTCATCTCCTTGTGGGGTCTGGGTAGTGGCTGGAAACAAGTATACATTCGAAGGTTCATTACCTATTTTTCCATTATAAAACCCCCAATGGTCTATTTGTTTAGTAACAGGAGAAGGTAGGATAATATTGCTATCCAAATTATATTCAAAAATATAAGGATTCTTATTTTTTTCAACCAATTCATCTAAAAAAAGTCGAGGATTCGACCCTGTAGCAGTAGTCCCCCCTTTTAACGAATATTTAAATGAAAATCGATTTATTTCTTGTAAATTACGATCATATAATACGATTGCATCCAATTGCAAATCTTTTGTAGAGCTAAAAAAAGATCCAAAAGTACGGTTAAAGAATTTATATGGTTGTTGAGAATAATTAAATATAAATTTAAAATCAGTTCCTTGTACCTCATCTAAAATAACTTTTTTCGTTAAAGAATATGCTTTAGTTGAAGATTCTGTAGTAATACAATCTAAATTTATATTTCCAGCTCCAGGAGCAGTTACACATTTAAAATCTTGTAAATTGCTTTCATTATAAAGTATAAAGTTTCTTTTATTAACCATAGCCGGACTGGTCTGTGCACCATGCCATTCCATTGCTTGATTATTACAAAAACCGCTGGTCAAAATTGAATCATCCCTATATTTATAATTAATTACCTCTCCGTTCTGATATTCAATTTTTGTTAAAAACCAAGATGTGATGATTGGAACTCCCGATTGAGATGAATTACTATTAACATCACTTGCATTTAGAAAGATATTATATTCCAAATTACTTGAACTCCCACCAAAATAATATACATTTCCTTCATCATCGGTAATCTTTATTTCAGAAGCTAAAGGTTTACATAGGTTGGTATAGGGTTGGAATGACATATTTGAAATATCAATTCGCATTTTTTTTCCTGACTCTGAAACAATTTTGAATTCCCCATCATTGGCCATGAAAAATTTTCCTGTTTTACCATCAAAATTAAAGTTAAAAATATCAGGATTACCTTCGTAATCTTCCTGAATATTACAACCTTTTAAATAATAATCAAAATCTAACTTAAACATTCCCGCAGCAGGATTAAAGTTAAATAAATCATCATTTGAATATAAAGGTAAACATTGTCTTTTTTTAGTTATTCCTACAATAAAACCATTTTGCAGCTGACCTGCTATTCCTCCATTTGTTGCACTTGCTCCTATTTGATCATCTGGTGTAGAATTAATTGTTCTAGAAATAACACCACCAACATTTAAATGCCAATTTAACCCAACCATGTCTGGTCTCTTATTGGGTATAAATCCCGAAGAATTATAACCTAGAGAAATTTTTACAGGCTTGTTTCTGGTATTAATATTATACAAAGGAATATCTATCTGGGCTTCTCCGATATATAAATTCATAGGTATGTTTCCATATTTAATAAATTCAGAAACCTGAGGACTTTTAGTATTCGCCAACGCATCATACCCTACTGATCCCGGAGTAAATTGTGAAAAGAGATTATTGAAAAATAGAACACCCGTAATAAAAATTAAATTTTTAGTTGTATTCATGATATTAGTTCTTAATAATTTTAGTATTCGCCGTTTTATTAGTATCCGTTTTTATAGTCACCAGATAAGCTCCCTGTATCAAAGCAGAGGTATTTATTTTAGTTACTTTATTCTTTGTTTTTAAACCTTGTAATTGTCTTCCCGACATATCATATAGTAAAATCTCCGCTTCCTTAAAGTCGAATCCGATTTCTACATAAGCATAATCCGAAACAGGATTTGGATAGATTTTGATGTCTTGTTTTTCGATCAGTTGATCAACCTGTTTATCCCCAAGCTTTACAATCTTCCAGTTTTCCTTTCCGAGTTCTTCTGCGCTGGTTCCTGCAAGCACGATTGACCCATCTCTGTTCAATTTCAAATCAGAAAGTCTTTCTTCTTTCTTTCGAGATTCACCTTTCACGTGCTTTCTCCACTGCTCATTGCCATTTCCATCCAGATACAACATCCAGAACGTTTCATCATCTGTTTGGGCTCTTCCTTCTGCCTGTGTATAACCGCCCAATAAAATTCCTGTGGTAACATCTTGATTCTTGGTTCTTGTATCTTGGCTCTGAATCACACTCATTCCCATTAAAATATCCCTGTTACCCAAATTATAAGACTTTTGCCATTGTTCATCTCCGTTGTTATTTAGAGCAATCAACCATAAATCAGTACCCTCTTCTACACCTACCGTTTTATTTCCGGATCTTTCAGATCTCGATTCTCCACCAATGATATATCCGTTTGAAGTCAAGGCTAAAGTCCTGATGTGATCATCTCCTTTTCCGCCAAAGTTTTTTTCCCATTCAACTTTTCCGTTTTTATCCAGCTTTATGACTAAATAATCTCCTTCGCCAAAATTGCTACTGGCTTTTGCATGATAAGCAATGGGTAATGAGTAATTAGCAATGGACTTTGAGTTGTTAGAAGAAGTATTACTCATTACTGATTGCTCATTGCTCATATTGCTCGCTCCACTTCGGGAATAAATTCCTAATAATGCTCCGCCATCTTTTGTTGGAATAATCTTCTCAATTTCGTCTAAGCCTTTTCCGCCAAAAATCAATTGGGATAATTCTTTTCCGTCTTTGTCTAATCTTACAACCCAAACATCTTTAGATCCATACCCTTTGGAAGAATTTTGTACATTACCTGCTACAATAAATCCCTGATCTATAGTTTGAATGACAGCTCTGGCCTCTTCATCTGCTGAAGTGCCTAAAGTTTTTTGCCATAACTCATCTCCAAATTCGTTGATTCGGATCAGCCAGGTATCTGATCCTCCTTTGGAATCTTCTTTTTTATCCAATCCTTTTCCTGAATAAGAAGTTCCCGCTAATAGAAAGCCTCCATCTTGTGTAGTCACCGTAGCAGATAAATAATCATGGTTCTGTCCTGAAAAATATTTTTCCCAAACCTGCTCTCCCTGTTGGTTGAGTTTTACTAAATGGAAATCATAGCCGTTATTTTGCTTACTGCCTGAAGCTTCAAGCCTACTGCCTTGAATACTGCTTCCCGTAATAAGATATTGCTGATCGATTGTTGTGGTAACCTGGCTTAGAAAATCCTGTGAGGAAGACTTTATGTCTCGTTGCCAGACGACATCTTGAGCAGACAAACCCAAGATCGTACACATCGTAAGTGCACTCATGTAAAGCTTTTTCATCTATTATTGTTTTTAAAATTATTACTAGATTAATTTTTCGCAAATTTAACAATTTTTAACATTCCAAATCATATTAATGTGACTTAAAATAAAGTGTACTAGTTATAAACTTTCATACCACAAAACTAATGGCACAAAGCGACAGAAGTTGACGTATTTTGCAGTATCTCCACTGATAATTTAATTAATTAAAAATCAAATACTTAAATACAAACACTATAATTACTTGGTAAAACATAATACCATCCTTTACATTGGTATGATTTTTAGTATTACATTTGTATAAATTTTCATTATGAAAACAAACCAACAAACTATAAATCAATCGAATCATAAAATAAATTGGTTCCAGAAGTTTCTTATGGTATGTTCAGGCGGGAACATCCATATTCTAAGAAAAACTCCAAGCGAATGGAATAAATTTTCAGGAATTGGAGGAATCGTACTTTTCACCGCAGTTTTCGCCACTCTTTCTGCGGGTTATGCCATGTATACGGTATTCGATAATATTTGGGCTGCTGTAGGATTTGGAATATTATGGGGATTAATGATCTTTAATCTGGACCGATATATTGTTTCGTCCATCAAAAAAACAGGAACATGGTGGAATCAGATTTTAATGTCTATTCCCCGTCTGATCCTTGCTACATTTTTAGGGATTATTATTTCAAAACCTCTGGAACTTAAAATATTTGAGAAGGAAGTGAACAAACAACTGAATACCATTATTCAAAGAAATAAGAAACAGCTTCAGGGTGAAATGAATGGCAGAATTCTTCAACAAAGCGGACCTTTTGAAACCGAGAAACAACAAATCTCAGAAAAAATTGCCCAATATCAAAAATCGTATGACTCAGCTTCCGTAGAATTGGAGAAAGAAATTCTAGGAAAGCAATCCGGATTAACCAGTGGAAAAGAAGGTTTTGGTCCAAACGCCAAACGTAAACAGGAATTAAAGGAACAACGTAGAAAAGATCTTGAAAATTTCCAAAAACAATCCGCTCCAAGATTGGAGTATCTGGATAAAGAAATTTCAAAAGTATATACCAATCTGGAAACTGAAAGAAAGTCTACTGAAACTTTTGAAGATAAATTCAATGGTTTTGCAGCAAGACTTCAGGCTTTGGATGAATTGGGGAAAAACTCTGCCATTATAGGACTTGCAGCGACGTTTATCATGGGATTATTTATTTGTCTTGAGATTTCGCCGGTCTTAGTAAAATTAATTTCCCATGTAGGTCCTTATGATTATCTTCTGGAAAAAACAGAAAACGATTTCAGGCTTTATTCTAAAGAAAAAATTGAAAAAGGAAATGCTCAGACCGACTTCCGGATAGAAGACTTCAAAGAAAATTTAAAAAAAGAATCATAATATTCTTCTTATTAAAGCCTTTCAGTAATTCTGAAAGGTTTTTTATTTCTCCAAGGAATGTTTTTTGCTTGAATATCACATGCCTTCAAGTGTAGTTAAACATTATATTTATTTTCCGGAAACTGAAATATTGACAATTATATATCAGTCGGGAGCGATTTATGACTACCTTAAAGTACCTTCCAGTATTGTTGAAAAATTTAAAAAGGCAACATCAAAAGGTCAATTCTTAAACCATGTCATCAAACCTGGTTTTAAATACAGCAAGAGAGGATAAGAAAAATGCCTCCATACAAGATGAAGGCATTTTTAATATTATTATCAATCAATTTATTTAATGATCACTTTCGAAGTTTTGTTATCTTTTCCATTAGAAACCTGAATCATATAAACTCCTTTTTCAAGTTGTTGATTTACTTTGAAAATTCCATTTCTTTCTTCAACTACAGAAGGGCTGGCCACCAATCTTCCTGACATATCGGAAATAGAAACTTTTAAGTTTTTACCATTTTTAGCTTTAATAAAGATTTTATCTCCAGTTGCTACCGGATTAGGATAGATTGTAAGATCATCAGAATCCGCCGCTTTAACTTCACTTGTAGCCAAATTGTTCACCAATCTTACAGAATAATCTTCAACTTGTCCATAATTTAACTGTCCACAAGCTGAAATTAATGCCGGATTATTAAAATCTGCTAAAACTCTCATTCGCAAAGGAGTATCTAAAACCGCTGATGCCGGTGGTGTAAAACTAGCAGAGAAAGTCCCGGTTTTAGTAGCAGGATCAATGACTACATTATCTCCGGAAGCCACTAATTCTGATGCTTCAAATGAACCATTATTATTATAATCAATCCATACTCTTACAGATTGTGAATTCCCAAAGATATTCACCTGAACATTTTGAGATTGGTTAACAACCAACGGAGTATAAACATTCATTAAGCACCCCTGAGAAGTGTAATCTACATAATAACTTGGTGCTCCACTCCACATTCCTGCAGATGAGTTATTGATTTGCCCTAGCTTAACAGAAATTGGCCCCGTTAAATATCCTCCAGAAGCCGGGTTAGTTAATCCCGATGGGGTACATGTTGCAGCAACCGGAACGATAGATCCCACAGGAGTTGATGGTAACGCAGTGGCAGCTGCAGAAGTGGTAAGACTACTTCTTAACAACATAAACATATCTCCTATTCTGTCGCCTTGACCTTTAGTAAACTTCTGAGCACTTGAATTAGTATAATTCATAATATTATACTGTACTCCCTGGTAATTCACACTAGTACAAGGGTTTATCTGAGAATTGGTTGGTGGTGGGGATTGGAAGAAAGCTGCTCCTGAAACTTCTGTATCACAAACTTTATCATTGTCTTTAGTACAATCTCCCGTAGGAGAAGGCGGACAATACCCCGAAGCACCACTTGCCGCTTGATAGTTTCCTCCTTGGAAAGTATGGTACAGCCCCATTGCATGCCCAAATTCATGGGCTAAAGTTGTATCATTAGAATTGGTTACCACACCTGATTTCATAAATGACTCGTAATTAGCATCCGAGTTGTTAGGAAAAGCTGCCCACCCCATTAATCCTGCATTAGGTGTTGTATCTCCGTCAAACATACTGATAACATAAATATTAAAATAAGCTGCTTCCGGCCAGTGAGGAGCTATTGATTTTATTTGTGCTGTGCTTACACCATTAGCTGAAGCATCATCACTTTTAACACCATAAGTATCATAGCCTGTTAATGCACCTCCATTATATCTCACAATACCTGTAGTAGCATTACAATTTGGATCTCTTTTCGCCAAAACCAATTTTATAGGAAAAACAGCAGATGTTCCAAAATCAGCCGGAGGGTTAGGCCATGAATATGTTCCTGCATACATAGCATTCGCACGGTCAAGCCAAGCCTGAATTTGAGCATCTGTTTTATTGTATGTACTCCCTACAGCTGCTCCTGTTGGATAGATCACATGCACAACAACCGGAATTTCATACACTCCATTTACTATCTTGTTATATGCAGATGATGGATTTGCATTCCTTTGGCTCTGAATTTCTCGAACGATCTTATCAAAAGCCTGCCTTACTCCAGGATTCTCTCTGTCCTGCTCTTCTAATGTTCTTTCAAACCCACACAACCGCTGTTGTTGCTGTGCTGATAGTAAAAGGGAAAATAGCATCATCCCACAAAGGATAGTTTTCTTCATATATATTTTTTTAAAAAATTAAACAAATAACAAATTAATCATTCTAAGCTAAATTTCAATAATATAAATCATCAAAATAAAACATTAGATTAAAAATACATTATAGTTAGTAGAAAAACATGAACATTTGTTACAAAAATACACAAAAATAAATTGAAATAAATTCATCAAATAACTTAACAAAACAATAAATAATCAAAATAAAATGCAAAAAAAACGAATAAAATACAAAAAACAAAACAAGTGCATAATACGAACGAGATTCGATCAATAAAAGATTCTTCTATACAATGCATAATAAAAAAACCGCACAAATTGTGCGGTTTTTTTATTATATACTTATTCTTAGTTATAAAGAATAATTCGGTGCTTCCTGAGTAATAATTACATCGTGAGGGTGCGATTCTTTCAATCCGCTTCCTGTAATCATAACCAATTTAGATTCTTCTTGCAGAACTTCAATATTTTTAGCCCCACAATATCCCATACCGGCTCTCAAACCTCCTGTTAATTGGAAGATTACATCTTCTAATTTCCCTTTATGGGGAACTCTTCCTTCAATTCCTTCCGGAACGAATTTTTTGGCTTCACTTTGGAAATATCTTTCCTTACCTCCTCTCTTCATTGCAGAAAGACTTCCCATTCCCTGGTAAGATTTAAACTTTCTTCCCTGGAAGATAATCTCTTCACCCGGAGCTTCATCAGTTCCTGCTAAAAGAGATCCAAGCATTACTGCTCCTGCACCACTTGCAATGGCTTTTACAATATCTCCTGAAAGCTTAATACCTCCATCTGCAATTACAGTTACATTTTTAGACTTAGCATATTCGTATACATTGTAAATAGCAGATAATTGAGGAACTCCTACTCCTGCTACCACTCTTGTTGTACAGATAGACCCCGGACCAACTCCTACTTTAAGCACATTAGCTCCTGCTTCGATAAGATCTTTTGCAGCTTCCGCTGTTACAATATTACCACCTACAATATCTAAGGTTGGATACGCTTGTCTGATTTCTGCAATTTTATCCAATACCCCTTTAGAGTGTCCGTGAGCAGAATCAATCGCAACAATATCCACTCCTGCTTGTACCAATGCTTCGATTCTCACCAAAGTATCTTCCCCTACACCTACTCCGGCACCTACAATAAGACGACCGTTTTGATCTTTGTTAGCATTAGGATACTCTAACTGATTATCAATATCCTTAATGGTGATTAATCCAACAAGTTTATTATCCTTATCTACGATTGGAAGTTTTTCAACTCTGTTTTTAAGAAGGATTTCCTTTGCTTTTTCAAGATTGGTATCTTTATCCGAAGTGATCAGGTTTTCTTTTGTCATGATCTCTTCCACTTTCATATCAAGGTTTTCCTGATATTTCACATCTCTGTTGGTAATGATTCCGATTAAAACATTATCAGTATCTACTACGGGAAGTCCGGAAATTTTGAATTTTGCCATCATCTCTTTAGCTTGCCCTAGAGTATGGTCTTTGGAAAGGGTAACCGGATCAGAAATCATTCCGTTTTCAGAACGCTTCACACGGTTTACTTGTGCTGCCTGCTCAGCGATCGGCATGTTTTTGTGAATAAAGCCTAAACCTCCAACTCTCGCTAATGCAATAGCCAGATCAGCTTCAGTAACTGTGTCCATTGCAGCGGAAACTATCGGAACATTCAGCGTGATTTTGTCGGTAAGTCTTGATTTTAATGAAACCTGGTTAGGTAAAACTTCTGAATAAGAAGGGACTAGAAGAACGTCATCGAAAGTGATGGCTGTCTCTACAATTTTGTTATGAATAGACATCTTTACTTTCTTTGCAAAATTAGGTTATTTTGACGACATATGAAAATCCTTTTTAATAGTTTACATAAAATTTAATAATCAATAACTTAAATCAAAAAACCATCCTTATATCAAGAATGGTTATGTACAAAATAATTAGTATGTTTAGAAACTACTGTTAGATAAGTCTTCCTCTACATTATTCTGTCATTACAATTATTGAACCGAACCGACCTTCAGTTCCCCATTACTTTCATTTATCCGACACAGAATTGATCATTTTTGAAATGTCATCCGCTGTAAAACTTCCCCTTACGTCTACAAACACAAGCTCTTTATTTGAATTCACAGTAATCAGCATGTTTTTGATAGCATCACCATTTTGTTTTACACGTACATTAACATTTTCCCCATCATGTTTTATGGTTGCCCAATCTTCATAGTGATTGTTATTTAAATAGGCAGCATAATCTTTAAGCATATCCCTATTTCCGTTTTCTACCGTAAGAACTTTTATTTTGGAAATTTTCTTCATGAGGTTAACAAGCTCCTCACTTTCCCCATCTTCTCTTAAAGCTTTTTTAATATAAGGTTTTGCTAAAAACAACGGCACATTAAAACTTGTAAACTTAGTCCCTTTGAAATCATATCCGGAATCCGAAAAGAAATCGATATTAGGTTTCTTTGAAACGATACAAGATTGAAGCGTGCATACCGTTAAAACTGCGAGAAAAATACCCCTTAGCGTTTTCATAAACGATAGTTTTAGTCGATATTTTTTAAGGAACCTCCTGAAACCTTACTGATGTTTGAATCTATTTCAGGTCTTCCTTTATATCTTATTGAACCTCCTGAAGAAGCTCTCACTTTTAATTTATCCGAGACACTTATACTTAAGTCTCCACCAGAGGTTGCTTCTGCATTCAGAGTACTCAGCTTTAAATCATCTGCTTTACACATTGCCCCACTGCTCACATCAATCGTACCTGAATCTGCTTTACCGGACAGGCTGGTATTAGAGCCGCTTGAGCAATCTATTTTAATATTTCCTGTAGTAACACCTGCTCTAATGTTTGATCCTGACGAAGCCGAAATATTCGTTGATCCCGAAACTTTAAAATTTCCTGTGATATTAGATCCTGACGATGCATCAATATTCATATTCTTTTCTTCAATAGAATTCACTACTGTTAAATTTGAGCCTGAAGAAACATCAATCGTATTCATTCTTGGAGAAGAAACATTTACACTTAAGTTTTTAAACCTTAAATTTCTCATCCCCTTATTATCAATATAGATTCTCAGAACCCCATTTTCTACCTTAGTCACAATATATTGTAGCTTATCGGCATCAGCGATTACTTTAACATTAGTAGGATTTTCCTGTTTGAAAATAACATTTACCCCTGTACTTACCTGGATACCTGAGAATTCACCTACATTTCTTGCCTCACCATTCAAATAAGATCCATTTCCTTCAGAAGTAATTGTATTTCTTGTGTTCGAAATAGGATTCTTTTTAGTTTCGCTGGAATTGATAATTTTACTGACATCATCCATAGACAATTTTCCGTCAAGCATTACAAAAATATTTTCTCCGCTTCCGCCGTCAATACTCAACAGAAGATCATCCAGAATTCCGTTCTTAGCATCAGCTGAAAGAAATTTTATTTTTGACCCGGAATTATTCACCGTCATAATCTCATTATAATTCAGGTTTTTCAGATAGGAGGCAATATCTTTACCCAACTGCGACTGATTATTCTGCACTCTACGTCCATCAGCATTATTAGACTTTTCCGAATTTTCAGTAATCAGAATCTTTAATCCATTAATCTTTGACAATAACGGTTTGATCTGATCCAGTTGCGAATCATCAATATTAAGACTGCTGAGCATTCCAAACATGGGTTTGGCAATTTTAATGGAGGTTATCCCTTCCACTTCCTGATATTTGTCAAAAAGCTGATCGAATTTATCTTTTTGCCCATATACATTAAAGAAATGAGAAAAAGCAAGGGCGAATATGATGAATAGTTTTTTCATGAGTCAATTTATTTTTTAAGGTTGATAATTATTAATTCTACTTTTTGATTAATAATCATCATCTACTACTTTAGGTTGCACCAATTTTTCACTAACGTTATTTGCAAATATCTGGAATGAATACTTAGTCACATTGATTGCTTCTTTTACGTTCTCAATTCTTTTACCATTAACAATGACATAAGAATCTTTATATCCTGTAGAATCATTTGAAACATTATTATTTTTAAAAGAGGAATTATTTACATATCTCGGTTTTCTCTCTTTTTTAAGCCTTCCTCTTTTAGGCAGGATCTCATCCAATACATCTTTTTCAGCGACAGCGTTTTCCTGAAAGATGGAGTCTTTTTTAGCTCCAGAAATAGAATCCGAATGGTTAACTGCTACTTGTTCCTGATGGTCATTATTTTCTTCAATGAACCCAGACTTTTGCCTTAAAACTTCATCTTTTACAAGCTTTTCTTTGTCCTGAACATCTGCATGTTGCTGATTATAAAAGAAGAAACCAACACCGAAAAGCAGCATTATACTGGCGGCCATCCAGAACCATTTAGGAAAAGAAGGTTTTTTCTTTTCATCCAATGGAATAATAGGAGTAACATTATTTTCTTCTGTTTCTCCACCTTCTGCTTTTTGAAGAAAGTCTTCAAAGCTCCAGTCCATTTTTTCGTCTTTGATGTCCTGGAAAATCTCGTCATATTTATTCTGTAATTGATCTTTTTTCATAGCTCATCAATTGTGAGATTTGTTCTTTTACTTTTTGTCTTGCTCGCATAAGGTTTACCCTTACTGCATTTTCTTCCATTTCCAGCATTTCGGAAATTTCAGACACATCATACTCTTCTACATCTTTCAAATGGATGACCATTTTCTGTTTCTCCGGGAGTTTATTGATAAACCCCAGAATATGTTCTTTCAGATTATCAACTTCCATACTGTAGAGTTCCGATCGGTGTAACTGCATATCTGCAAAACCTAACTTCACATCGTGATGTTTCAGTCGATTCAGACATTCGTTCCGGACGGCCTTCAGTGCATAGGATTTTAAATTGCCAAATTGTCCCAGCTCATCTTTCTTCTGCCAGAATTTGATCATCAGATCCTGCACCACATCTTCTGCTTCATCACTGCTCATGACGAACCTTTTCGCAAAACGATACATCTCGTCTTTGAGAATAAACACCGTATTCTTGAAAATTTCTTGGGTCATGAGTTTTGTTTCTTATAGGTAAGACAATTACCATTTCAAATCTATTACATCGAAAATAAAAAAACTTCAAAAAAAATTGAAGTTTTTTTTATTTTTAAATTAATATGTATCAAAGATATGCTTTAGAATAGCCTTGTCCTCCGCTGTTAAAGGAACTTTTCTTCTGGCCATTGCTCTTTCTGCTACTTCATAAACTTTATCTAATCTAAACCTTTCATCATCTTTCAGGCCACCCCATGAAAAGTTTTCCACAAGATTGGGTGGAAAACCCGGTTTGAAGATATTGGATGCTACTCCAATTACTGTTCCTGTATTCAGTTGGGTATTGATCGCCGTTTTAGAATGGTCTCCCATAATCAAACCTGCAAATTGTAATCCCGTATCTTCAAAAGCTTTGGTTCTGTAATTCCAAAGTTTAACATGGCTGTAATTATTTTTAAGGTTTGAAGAATTCGTATCGGCACCAAAGTTACACCACTCTCCGATCACAGAATTTCCTACAAACCCTTCATGACCTTTGCTTGTGTATCCGAAAATAATAATATTATTGACTTCTCCTCCAACTTTACACTGTGGACCGATGGTAGTGGCACCATAGATTTTGGAACCTAAATTAAATTTAGAATCCTCTCCCAACGTTATAGGACCACGAAGATGGCAACCTTCCATCACTTCAGCATTTTTACCGATATAGATCTTTCCGGTTTTGGTATTCAACGTAGAGAATTCAATTTGGGCCCCTTCTTCAATAAACAGATCTTTTTTATCTCCTAAGAAACCGTTGGTAGAAGATAGCTCCTGTGAAGTTCTTCCATGGGTAAGCAGGTCAAAATCAAAATCAATGGCATGATGGTTATAGGTAAACAGGTCAGCCGGTTCTTTAAAGAAAATGAGTTCTTCTTTAATGTCCGTCATTTTTTCAATCTGATGAAGAGAAAACCCTTTCATATTGATTTTCGCCGCGACAAGCTCATCTTCATACACCAAAGCTTCTCCCTGTTTAAGGTCTTTGATCTGCTGAATTACAGTTTCTGTGGGTAAGAAGTTAGGAACTAAAAAGAGGCTTTCTTTATCTTCCGGGCTTTTAAATTTTTCCTGAAGATACATCTCTGTAAAGTAAGAAACTTCGGTATTCTCGAGAATTTTTTGCCATCTTTCCGAGAATGTAAGAATTCCACATCGCATTGCGGCAACAGGACGAGTAAAAGTAAGCGGAAGAAAGTCTTCCCAATATTGTGCGTCTGAAAATACTAATTGCATTTTTTAGAAGTTATAAGGTTAGAAACAGGTCTTTTTAGTTTTTGATTTCTATCTAAAACAAAAATACAAAAAGATGTGGGAAGTTGGAATGGAAGACAAAAAAGATAATAGACGGATAGATAATAGACAGGAATGGAAGATTCAAGATTTACTGTTCCTATAATAGTACTCTGACACTATTTACCTTCTTAATATACATTTATCATTGTACCACCGATTCTGTTTATTGTTTTCATGAATATTTTTAGTGTAACCCGCAATTTGTCATCCCGGTAGGGATCTAGGCTGTATTATATAATTCTGTGATTTAGATGAAAGTGTAAGGAAAGAATTCCCAGTATACATAGTCTTTTAATTGTTGAGATCCCTACCGGGATGACAAAAGACAGCAGACAACACAAATTACAATGATTCAATTACTGATTAATCATCATTAATTCAATAGGATTGGTTATCCCGGCGTTGGCGGGTGGATAGGCTTGAGAGTGGAAAGACACTACACTGGATTCGGGAATAGGGATCAAGCGCAAAAGTTGTGGGGCTTAGAATATTTAGATCTGTTTAATTTTAAAATGTAACGCAAAGGATTTCTATTATCCGGTGTTGTATTTTAGGAAGCAAAGGCTGAATCAATACAATTGCTTTTTTCTTAGCGTACGCATATCTACATCGCTTCATCAGCGACTTTTTTCGCTTTCTTAACTCCCTTATCAATAATGAATTGAGTCTTGTCTTTGCGTTGAAATTAAATTTCAATATAAAGCTTAGAGGAGTAAAAAGATAATTCATTTTTTTTCTTCAGATTAACTAATTTTTTACCCAGCCCCCAAGTTTTGCACCTGATCCGGGAATAGTATAAGTGAATAGCGGGAAAAGCTTCTAAAAATTAATTTCATCCAATAAAAAAGCCTCCCAAAGATTGGAAGGCTTCAATATTTTTACATATCAAAAAATTACTTAGCGAATTTTTTGTATTTGTTCATGAACTTATCAACTCTACCTGCAGTGTCAACTAGTTTCACTTTACCAGTGTAGAAAGGGTGAGAAGTTGAAGAGATTTCCATTTTGATTAGTGGATACTCTTGTCCTTCGTACTCGATAGTATCTTTTGTTTCTGCAGTAGACTTACAAAGAAACACCTCGTCGTTACTCATATCTTTGAAAACAACAAGTCTATAATTTTCTGGGTGAATTCCGTTTTTCATAATACTTATTTTTAAAAAAATTAAAGTTTGCTTTCGAAATAGTAATGGATATTTCTCTGCTAATTTTAGGTTGCAAAAGTACAACATTTTTTCTAATTTCCAAATACTGAATTCAATATTTTTTTATTGATAAGAAATTCAAAGTATTTTCGTTAAATTTGGAACTTACTTAAACCTTAATTTCGATGAAATTCAAATTATTACTGGCTTTTTCGTTTTGGGCGCTCCTTGCAGCAGTATCATGTAATAAGGATGATATTACCTTTGATGCTCCTTCTCAGCAGTTGCGATTTTCAGCCGATACTGTATTTTGTGACACGGTATATCATCAGGTACGCTCAGAAACTTATGTTCTAAAAGTATATAATAAGGAGAATAAAGATATTTTGATTCCAAAAATCAATCTTGAAAAAGGGGCTTCATCATTATATAGAATCAACGTGGACGGAAAACCCGGATATGATTTTAATAATGTTCCTCTAAGAAAAAAAGACAGTCTTTATATTTTTGTTGAAATTGCTCCGGAGGCTACAGGACCAGAAGCGATTGCCGAAGACAGAGTTGTTTTCACAAGCCCTGGCGGACAACAATATGTTACCTTATTTTCGGTAGTACAGGATGCGGAGTTTTTCATTCAAACGCCTACCAATCCTAATATTATTTCAGCTTCTACGACCTGGACAAATAATAAAGCTAAAATTATATACGGTGATCTTACCATTAATCCTAATATTACATTAGATATAAAGGAAGGTACAAAAGTATATTTCCATAAAAACAGCGGAATGAAAGTCTCTTCGGGAGCTGCCCTCAACATTAGTGGAACTCTGGACAAACAGGTCATTCTTCGCGGAGACAGAAATGATCTGGACCATGATACACTTCCTAAAAACTGGAATTCTATCAGAATGGAAGCCAATTCTACTCTTAATATAAATCATGCAAGGCTTTTTGGAGGTACCCGAGGACTTGAAATGAAACAAACGAATGCAACCATTACCAATTCATTTATTCATACATTTTTTGAATATGGCATTTATGCTATAGGTTCTACAGTGAACGCCAATAACCTGGTAATGAATAATTGTGGCTTATCATGTATAGGAATTTTCAAAGGAGGAAATCATAGTTACACTCATGCTACGATTGCCAATTATTCTAAAACCATGACCTCCAATGACAGAAAAGGAATTTTTGCCACCAATGAATGGAAAAATGATTCGGGTCAAACAGAGCAGGGAGCATTGCAACAACTTAGTATTAAAAACAGTATTGTTTATTCTGACAGGGAAAACTCTATTCACATTGAACCTACTCCGGGACAACAATTTGAGTTTCTGATTCAAAACTGTTTAATAAAATATTCCGGCACCTCAGAAGCGGGATTTGCTTTTGACAACGCCAATTACGTGATACAAAGTATTAAAAATGAGGATCCTCAGTTTATGAATTATTTCATGGCCAAAATGAATTTAAGGGTTAAACCTGCTTCTCCTGCAAAAAATAAAGGAAATACTTCCATAGCAGCCGGTGTTCCTTTTGATATTGTGAATGTATCCAGAACGACTAATCCTACTCTTGGAGCTTATCAATAATGGAAATTACTCATCTACAACAACAGGTCGATGAATGGATCAAAACCATCGGCGTACGATATTTTAATGAACTGACCAATATGGCCATGCTGACGGAAGAAGTCGGTGAAGTAGCCAGAATCATCGCCAGAAGATATGGCGAACAAAGTGAAAAGGAAAGTGATAAAAACAAAGATCTTGGAGAGGAACTGGCAGATGTACTCTTTGTAACCTTGTGTTTGGCCAATCAAACGGGAGTAAATCTACAGGAAGCCTTTGATAAAAAAATGAAGATAAAAACTGATCGCGACAAAGACCGTCATCAGAACAATGAAAAATTAAAATAAGATTCCAGATGTCAGATTTCAGACAACAGGCTCTGAATGTCTAAAATCTGATACCCGGATTTTGAAATATGAAGCAATAATGAAGTTAGAAAAATCAAAATTAATAGGAAATAAAACAGTACAGATCAGCGGTTCGAAAAGTATTTCGAATCGTTTATTGATTTTGGAAAGTTTGTTCAACAACATAAAAATTGGCAACTTGTCTAATTCCCAGGATACGCAATTATTAAAAAAAGCTTTATCCGAGAATACAGATATTGTAGACATTCATCATGCGGGAACTGCCATGCGTTTCCTTACTTCCTATTATTCCATTTTTGAAGGAAAGACAACTGTTCTTACCGGATCTAAAAGGATGAAAGAAAGACCTATTCAGAACCTGGTCAATGCACTGAGAGATCTTGGTGTCGAGATTGAATATCTTGAAAATGAAGGATTTCCTCCTTTAAAAATTACCGGAAAAAAAATAACGCAGACCGAAGTAAATGTACCGGCTAACATTTCGAGCCAGTTTATCACCTCACTCCTTCTGATTGCCGGAAAACTTGATAATGGACTGCAGATACATCTTGTAGGGAAAATTACCTCCAGGTCTTATATTGAAATGACACTGGATATTTTAACAAAATTTGGTATTCAAAGTAGTTTTGAAGGCAATACAATAAGGGTAGAACCTTTTATCAATACTCATTCATCAGCGATTAACTATGAGGTAGAGAGCGATTGGAGCTCGGCTTCATATTTTTACTCGATTTGTGCCTTGGGAAGAGAAACCATTCATTTGAAAAGTTTTTATAAAGATTCTACTCAGGGAGATTCTGCCATTGCCAAAATTTATGAAGACTTCTTCGGGATCAAAACAACTTTTTCTGAGGATGAACATAAAATCACTTTAGAACCTCAACCTGATTTTTCTTTCCCGGAAAAAATCATTCTGGATATGAACAATTGCCCGGATATTGCACAAACTCTTTGTGTAACGGCAGCAGCTTTAAAAATTCCTTTTGAAATTTCGGGACTGGGTACGTTAAGAGTAAAGGAAACCGACAGACTTCTGGCATTGTACAATGAATTAAAAAAATTAGGTACAGAAACGGAAATCACAGATCTAACGATCAAATCACTCAGCTTTGGAGAACCGGAAGATCATATTTCCATTAAAACTTACCAAGATCACAGAATGGCCATGAGTTTTGCCCCATTCTGCCTGATTAGGGAACTTAATATTGAAGAAGAAGATGTTGTTGAGAAATCTTATCCAATGTTCTGGGAAGATCTTTCCGAAGTGATGACGAATTAATTTGAAAATTTGAGAATGCGGTAAATTGAAAATGAAAAATAATTTCAAATTACTGCATTTGAATAATAATTTTAAGCTTGCTGAATCATTTCAAAATTCTTAGTTCTAAGGTTGATTTTATTTTTTCACTATTTTCCCTATTATAACTTAATTTATTTTTAACATTAAATTAATTCCTAATTGTTTGAAATATTATTATATTTATTATGTTAAATCACAAATAATATAACGATGTTCAAACACACCATGAGACATGTAAAAGTCTTCACAATTGGTCTTGCAGCTGCAAGTCTATTTCTTTCTTGCTCACAAAGTATGGATGAGAGAGATTCCACAGATACTCTTTCAAATTCAGTCCAAAAAGCATCCAGAATTACCACAGTGGTTCCAACTGACATGAGCAGCTGGATGTCTGGTCTGCAAGACAATATATCTCTCTCAAAAATTTCTATCCCCGGAACCCATGATTCTGGAGCGAGAATAGAAATACCATCCGGTAGTGGAACTGCAAAAACCCAAAACCTGACCATTGCTGAACAACTTAACGCCGGTGTTCGCTTTCTGGATATCCGTAATAGACATTATTATGATTCTTTTATGATTCATCACGGTCCTATTTATCAGGAACTAACTTTTGATGATGTCTTAAAAGCTTGTTATGAATTCCTGGACAGTCATCCTACAGAAACAATCATTATGTCTGTAAAAGAAGAATATAGTTCGACCAATACAACCAGAAGTTTTGAAGAAACTTTCGATTATTATGTACAAAAAAATCCTACTAAATGGGACTTAGGAAATAACATTCCTAAATTGGGAGATATCAGGGGGAAAATCAGATTGTTAAGAAGATTTCCAGCGACAACAGCAAAAGGTATTGATGCTACCTCATGGGGAGACAACACTACATTTGAAATCAATAACCCTGAAGCTCGTTTGAAAGTGCAGGATAATTATAAAGTTTCTGATACCAGTGTTAAATGGAATCAAATCCTTAATGTGCTCAACGAAACAAAAGACAATGGAGGTGATAAACTTTTTATCAACTTTACAAGTGGATATAAAACATGGTTTTTTATTCCAAACATTCCTGCTGTTTCCAACCAAATTAATCTTGACCTCAGATCATTCTTTCAAAACAATACAAAAGGATCATATGGTATAATACCTACTGATTTTATTGATCAGGAATTATCTTCAGACATTGTGAAAACCAATTTCTAGTTTAATATTCACTCCAAATAAAAATAAAATGTAGCTCTTCATTTTGAAGAGCTACATTTCTTATATAAAAAAATCAAAATTAAACCGGTTTATTACTTCTGCATACCGTAAGCAGCTAAAATCTTATTGAAGATTTCCGTATTTTCAAATAATCCTGTAAACTCTTTAGAATTCGGACCATAAGCGAATACGCTGGAAGGAATTGAGGTATGGTCATTCGTACTGAAATTTCCGAATACCCAACCTTCTTTAAGACTTCCGTCTAAAAGAGTTAATCCACCCGTTTCATGGTCTCCCACTACAATCACTAAGGTTTCTTTATTTTCATCCGCAAATTTCATTGCTTTTCCAACGACATAGTCGAAATCCAGTAATTCGGTTACCAACTGTTCTATATTATTGCTATGCCCGCCTCCATCTGTTTGTGAAGCTTCAATCATCATAAAAAATCCTTTTTTATTGGATTTCAGGTCATTTAAAGTAAGATCAAAAGCATCTGCCAGCCAATTTCCTCTTCCATTGGTTATCCTTTGAGAAGCTAAAGGATCAATAACGAGTGTACGGTTGTTTATTTTACCTACTGATTTCAGATCATGATATATATTTATTTTAGCTTCTTTAAGCTTTTGTTCGTTTTCTGGTGTCAAACCATTGGTAGGCCCTCCAATCAGGATTTTCGTTTTGGAAGCAGCAAAGGCTTTCAAAATAGGTTCCGAGCTATTTCTGTTATCCGAATGTGCATAAAAGTCTGCAGGCGTAGCATCGGTAACATCTCCTGTGGAAATTAGTCCTGAAACCATTCCTTTATCAGCGATAATATCCGGAATCTGGGCTAAAGCTTTTCCCATTCCGTCAACACCTACGAATGTATTTTTGGTTTTTACTCCGGTAGCAAATGCAGTAGAACCCGGAGCAGAATCTGTAATGTAAGCATTGGATGAATTAGTCTTAGACAACCCTGTAGATTTCATATTGAATACATTCAACTTTCCTTTATTGGCTGTAAACGCAGCATAATATTGTGGCAAAGAAGTTCCATCCGGAATCAGAAGAATTACATTTTTTACTTTTTTGCTGATGCCATCAGTTTTATAAGTAGGAGTATATGTTGTGTACTCTTTTGTATTTTTATAAAAGTTTTTTGGAATCGTGTTCATGAATTTTTTAAGGTCAGGAATATGATCTGTATTGATATAATCCACTCCCAAATCCATAAAATTCACCCATGCATTAGGAAAATCAGGAGCCCCATAAAAGCGCATCGGTTTCTGTTGGGCATGTGCTTTTTCAACTGCTTTTTTTATTTTGTCGGTTTCTTCATCCCTTGGAATTCCTTTCCCGTTCCACTGTACAAGTCCCGGAAGGTCTGCACTGAACATGCCTATTCTTTTTAACTGATCGACTGTATAATTTTTCTCAAGATCTCCATCGAAATGAAGATAGTTCGGATAGTTTTTAAAATCATTCGGTTGCGGCCGCCCTCCGGTAATTACAATTTTAATTCCTGGATTTCCTGTAATCTCAGGATATTTTTTCAATGTATTAACCAGTGCTGCCAACGTTGTTTTATAGTCCTGTTTAACATCAATCAACAATTGCAGTTTTTTATTGGCATCCGGATAAATATTTCCTTTGTTCAGCTTAATTTGTTTTGAAATATTATCAAGATAAAGATTTTCTAAAGTACGATCTGCCGACAGCTCCTTCTCTGTGTGAGCTACCCATAATTTACCTTTTACCAGAAAAACGTCAGCCTCAATAGAACCAAACTGTGCATAATAAGCCTGCCAAAAGGGAATTTCCTGCATATAATCATTATGTGAATGAGCATTCCCAACACTATATTTTAAATAATTCTGAGCCTGATTTTCAGAAAAAACGGCTAAGGCCAACAAGGCCAATATTTTTGATAGTTTCATTCGTCAATTTTTATTGTTTATTCAGGTTGAATGAAACACCATCTTTGCATACCAAAATTCGTAATGGACATTTCATAATACCTGTGAAAAAACTATATCACCGCAGAAACTCCCACGATGATATAGTAGATAATATATAAAATTACAATTTTACCAACCTTCATTTTGCTTAATGATCCCGTGACTGTTTACAATTTCAGCCTGTGGAACTGCCCAAACATTATGTATTGCCGGATTGAAGTTTCTTGCAGCCCACACAACAGTCTGCCCATCCATATGATGCAGAGGTTTTGCATACGCAGCCTGGGCATCCCCCCAACGTACAAGATCTCTGTGTCTGTCTGCCCATTCACCTGCCAGTTCACAACGTCTCTCATGTTTCAGATCAACCATAGTACATCCTGTTTTCGGAGCTAAACCTGCGCGGGTTCTTATCATATTGATTTCCTGATCAGCAGGTTTACCCTGCATCAACATAGCTTCTGCTTTGATTAGAATAACCTCAGCATAACGCATAATTGGAACGGCAAGGTCAGTACACGGATAATCTCCGTTGCCACTCACGTGTCCACTCTTCAGTGGATATTTAAAAGCATCCATATATTTATTGAACTGGTATCCTGTCTGAGAGTTAATAGATGTATATGTTCTTTGTGTTCCGTTAAAAGTAAATTGATCTCCTAATTTCAGAATTGTTGCACTTCTTCTGAGATCTCCCGCCTCATACTCATCATATAATTCCTTTGTAGGTTGGAAATATCCCCAACCATTATATTCTCCCCAGCCTTTATTTTCTAACATAACCCCCGGAAGAATACTTCCTATGGAGTTAAATTTAGGGGTACTTGGTATAGACCAGATATATTCTGTACTATAATTATTCTCTGCCTTGAAAACATCAGCGTAATTGCTCAATAAGTTTCTATTTCCTTTTGTCATTACTTCGTTCGCCCAAAACTCTGCATTTTTCCAATCCTTCATAAACAAATAAACTTTTGCCAGAAGGGCCCATGCTGCAGCTTTATGTGGTCTTCCGTAATCTTTTGCAGGAAGCTCTGCCTGGCTTGGTAATAGTTCTGCAGCTCTCTTTAAATCATTAACAATGTAGTTGTAGTTTTCCATAACATTGGCTGCTCTAGGAATAGGATTAGGATCCGGTTCTTTGGAACGATCAATAATAGGAATTCCTGCTTTTTCATTACCATAGTTATAAGCCAGTTCAAAGTACATTCTGCTACTCATAAACAAGGCTTCACCTAAATACTTATTTTTAATGGTTGTAGAAGTTTGAATGTTATCAATATTACGGATTACGCGGTTTGCCACTCCAATTACATTATATCTTTTATTCCATTGGGTTTCCAGATCTCCTGCAGCAATATAATTACTGCTGAAATTTTTTACATTATCGGCCTCACTTTTTCCTCTTCCCGTCACCATATCGTCACTGGCATTAATAAACCAGAAAAAGCCTCTTCCATAAAATTCACTATCAGAAAGTGGTTTATACATCGCATTGGCTCCGGTGATCAGATCATTTTCCGTTTTCCAGAAACTTGCTTCAGTAGGTGTCCCTTCCGGTTGAACGTCCAGCTCCCCCGTACATGATAATAGCATGACAGAGATTCCCGATACTAAAAATATTTTATTAAAAATTTTCATTTTTTATTTTTTTGATTGTTAAAAAATTATAACCCGACTTCTACACCGAAAATGAATGAACGGGCTTGCGGATATCTACCGGTATCCACTCCATAAGAATTCATCCCAACTTCAGGATCGAAACCTGTATATTTTGTAATAGTAAACAGATTATTGGTTGTCACATAGACTCTTACTTTATTCACATCAAGTTTGCGATAAAGCTCTTTGGGTAACGAATATCCGATGGTAAGGTTTTTCAATCTTAAATAAGACCCGTCTTCCACATAGAAATCTGATACTTTGGAATAATTACCACTAGGATCTCCGTATGCCAGTCTTGGAATATCTGCATTGGTATTTTGCGGTGTCCAGGCATTAAGAATATCTCTATCCATATTATAATTCTGTCCTGTTCCTCCGGGATTTAATGAGATAAACTTCAGTCCGTTAAAAATCTTATTTCCATAAACTCCTTGGAAAAATACATTCAAATCAAAGTTTTTCCAGGTCATATTATAAGAAAACCCATATGAAAACTTAGGATATGGACTTCCAAGATTTACAAAGTCGCTATTACTAAGGACACCTGTATTTCCTTCTTTTTTCAGGAATTTGATGTCTCCCGGTTTTGCATTAGGTTGTATAAGAGTGCCATTTGCATCTCTGTAATTATTGATTTCTTCCTGAGACTGGAAAATCCCCCCCGTTCTATAACCATAGTAAGAATAAAGTGGATCTCCTATTTTTACACGGGTAGGTTTCAGCACCCCTCTCACTCCGTTATCATTGATAAAAATTTCATCTACATCAGCCAATTGCTTCACCGTATTTTTTAGTTGACTAAAAGTCGCCCCTATTGAATACGTAAAATCCCCTGTTCCTTTGCTATTGTAATTGATTCCCAATTCATATCCTTTATCCTGAAATAAACCTGCATTCACATATTGGTTATTGTAGGTTGCAGTACTTGGTAAGCTTACATTGAAGATTTGGTCTTTGGAGTTCTTCACGAAATAATCGAATTGTAAAGAAAGGCTATTGTGCAGGAATGCGGCGTCAAGTCCGAAGTTTGTCTGTTCAGATTTTCCCCATTTCAAATTTGGGTTAGGGCGAGTCGTCGCATAATAAGCAATATTCTGAGAAGGATCCTGTCCAAAGATGACATTATTATCACGGGTCATTAACGGATTAACGGCTTGTGGAGAAATTCCTCCAAGGTTCCCCAGAATACCATAACTTCCCCTTAACTTTAAACTCGAAAGCCAGGAAATATTCTGCATAAAATTCTCTTTCGATACCATCCATGCTCCGGAAAGGGCATAATAGTTAGCAAAACGATTTTGTTTCGCAACTAATGAAGAACCATCACGCCTTCCCAGTACACTCACAATATATTTTCCGGCATAGTCATAATTTACTCTTGCCAGATAAGAAACCAAAGCCTGTTTGTATCTATAACTGGAAACCTCTTTATTCGTATCCGCAGCGTTCTGAAGATATTGGAAAGCTTCTGCTTCACTTCTGAAATCAAAGGATTTTGCTATAAATCCATCATCAATAGTTTTCTGGAATGTAAATCCTCCTAAGAAATCGAAGTTATGCTTTCCTGTTACTATTTTATAAGTAAGGAGTTGCTCTGCAAGCGATGTGGATGAATTGTTAGATTGATATTCCAAATTGTTCGTATCAAAAATCTTTCCTACTTCCAGAACTCTGTAGGTGAAATTTTTAATATTTCCAATTTTAAAGGTTTGTGAAAAATTTGATCGGAATTTTAAATCTTTTGCTAATGTCACCTCAACATATGGATTCACCAGGATTTCATGAGTCGGATTTTTGAGACTGATTCTTTTAAGATAGGCTACAGGATTGATCATATCTCCATAACCTCCGGCAACATCAATAGGCAATCCGGAAAACGCTCCTGTTGGCGTATAAACCGGGACATTGGGCGGATAATACATCGCAGCCACTACAGCTCCTGTATATCCACTTTTGGTATCGGCTGTATTTCCATCAGAGTAATTATAATACATATTCTCTCCAATGGTCAACCAATCTTTCACCTTATGTTCAGAATTAACTCTGAAATTATATCTTTTAGCCTGTGTATTTAATAAAATTCCTTCCAGGTTTCTATGATTCATCCCTACAAAATATCGGGATTTTTCATTCCCACCACTAACGTTCATATTATATTCCTGGATGGTTCCTGTTCGAAAAATTTCTTTCATCCAGTCTGTCCTCGTAATTCTTCCGTCCGGATATAAATTGGGATTAAAAGCAGTGGGCAAACTATTTAGCTTACCTGCATTTTCATAAGCTTTATACATGACGTCCTGAAATTCGGCAGCATTTAAAGACTCTTTCAGTCTCCATGCCTGATTTACACCGTATTTAACATCAAAGTCTACTGAAAGATTTCCTTTTTTTCCCTTTTTTGTGGTAATCAAAATAACCCCTCCTGATGATCTTGCTCCATAAATCGCGGCTGATGCATCTTTAAGAACGGAGATATCCTGGATATCATTAGGATTGATAGATGGAGTACCGTTAAAAACAACTCCGTCCACAACATAGAGAGGAGTCTCCCCATTAATACCGCCTAATCCTCGGATATTTACTTTAGGTGAACCATTGGGATCCCCTCCTTCGTTGACTACAGTGACTCCGGGAGCTTTGCCTTGAAGTACTTCCCCTACTCCTGATAATGATCTGGAAGTAAGTTTGTCCAGTGAAGCTTCAGAAACCGCACCTGATACCTTACTTTTTTTCTGAGTTCCATATCCTACAACGACAACCTCATCCAATACCTTTTCTTTTAAACTGTCTTTTTTCTGGGAGAGGAACATCGGTGAAGCTGAAATTGCACCAATAAGTAGTACCCGGCCTGTGAGATAAGTTACTGAGACTGGGATTTTAAATACATTCATGACATCCTTAATTTAATTAGATGCAAAATTAGATCAGTCCTATCTCCCAGATCATTAACGTTTTCTTATATTTTCATTAATAAATTTTAGCATTTTCCAATGAATGCTTATCATACCACAAAATTAACCAACTGTTTATCAATAATATAAACAAATAAAGTAATCATTCTAGTCGTATTCTGAATACTATTGAGATTAATTTTATTTTAATTTTATCATCAATTGGAGACAATAAGGTAAGAATGTACAGTACTTGTATAAAACAAATAACCTCCAACTGGAGGTTATGTATAATTAATTGTATTGTTTCTACTGTTTTGTAAATACTAAGTTTTCAGTGTCTGGTAAATAAATTTTCATATCAGGATTTCCAGAACAATTAACTGTTGTTATAGTTGTACTATTAGGATAATAAGACCAAGAAATTTGATTATCACTCAGTTTTTTTAAATTAATTGTGCCCCAACCTACACCACAATTTGTTCCTGTATAATATAAATTTACTGTATCATTCTTTAAGTACATACTAGCAATAAAATTTTTATCATACTCATGTTGCGTAGTTGAATTACTTTGTAGAAGGTTATTGTTAGAATCTTTTACTTCAAATTTGACAATTAGTGCATCTTGATAATATACATCAAGAAGATTGGGCAATCTAAAAGATCTATGTTCTTGTTTTACAATCTCTAATTTAACTGATTTTCCATTATAGTGACCTATCCATATACCAACAAATGGATTAAGTTCATTATTTAAATCTTTTATATAAGAACCTACAGGAATTTTTTCTGGAAATGTGTTTAAAGGAAATATCTGCTGTGCTTTACAAGAAAATACAGCAAATACCCCTAATATAACTAGTCTACTTTTCACTATTGTTTTGTAAATACTAAATTTTCAGTCTCTGGAAGGTAAACTTTTGTATCAATCGGATTAGGACAATTTATGTTATCTAAAGTAGTACTATTGGGATAATATGACCATGATATTTGAACATTATTTAGTTTTTTAATTTCAATATTCCCCCAACCGATACCACAATCTGCTCCCGTATAGTAAAATTTAACTATATTTTGAGGAGTGAGAACTATTGTATTAGAAATAAAATGTTTCTCATCATCTAAACTATTTAAAGTTGTTTGAAGGACATTTCCAAATGAACCTTTTATTAAAAACCTTATAACTAATGCATCTTTGTAATAATAAGATACGGTAGAACTATTTCTTGTAAATTTTTTCTTTATTTTTTTTGAAATATCCAGTGTGATTTCTTTGCCATTATAAAGTGTTTTAAAAACCCCTATAAAAGAATCTAATTCATTATTATAATCTTTTATATATGAATCATTAGGAAGATTCATAGGCATCGTATTGATTGGATATTCTTGTGATTTACAAGAAAACATAACAAATACGGCCAATATGATTAAGCTATTTTTCACTACTGTTTTGTAAATACTAAGTTTTCAGTCTCTGGAAGGTAGATTTTATAATCTAGATTAGGAGAGCACGTAATATCATTTCTGGTTGTAGTCCCAGGATAATAGCTCCAATAAAACTGAGTGTCATCTATTTTTTTTAATACAATTTCACCTATTCCAACGCTGCAATTTCCTCCAGCAAAAATTAATCTTATTGAATTATTTTCTATGTCAGAACCTTCAATTAAAAGTTTAATTTTGCTATTAAAATCATTATTCAATGAACTTTCCAAAACAATTCCGTTACTATCTTTTATTTCATACCTTACTAATAATCGGTCTTTAAAATTATTCTTATTCCATATTTCAAAAGGAACTTTTAATTCTTTGGTTATTTTTAATAGAATTAGTTTTCCTTGAAAATTAGCTTTCCAGTTACCTACATATGGATTTAGTTCATTATTTATATCTTTAAAATATGAATTGTTTGGAGAACTAAAAGCAGAAGTATTCAAAGGAAGTATTTGTTGACCTTTGCAAGATAAAGCAAAGAAAGTAAGCAGTATATAAATAAGTTGTTTCATAATATTTTTCTTTATTAATTACATGGAACAGGAGTTATAGTTCCATCTGAATTTTGGTTTACCGTTAAGACTGTATTATTATTTTCTATTTTTTGCAAAGCAATTTTATTTTGTAAACCCATTTTTTCAAGTGTATTGAAAAAAACTTGTTCAAGTCCTTTGTTATTTAAAACTTTTTGTCCATTTATTATACTATAAAAACTTGGATCCTTCAATAAATCTCGTTGCAATACAAACTGTGAAAAATTCCAAATATCTATTTTGTCGGGATCAAATACATTCGCTGGTAAGTTTCCATGATTCCCTTTGAAAAATATTACATAATGTATGCCATTAGGAGCCATCAATCCCACATAAGCGTTTCCGATATTTCCTATACTTTGATATCTTGCAATTTCTATTAAAGTAGCAATATCTGTAGCAGAAAATATATCAATCTTTGTTCCCGTATGATTATGATATCCACCATTCATTGTTGAAGGGTCGCCAAAGTTTACACTATGGTCCCCATTATTGCCCGCTTGTGTTGGATCACCTGTTTTATTATCCCGCCATCCCTTTTCACCTTTTTTACCACTGTTCATATGATTTTTTAAATCTTCGGTAATGGCTTTGGTTTTCGGACTTTCTAATAACCTTTTTGTTTTACCACAAGGAGTTCTGGTCTCTTGTATTGGCTTAGGGTCTTCAGGATAAGGATATCCGCCACCGCCACCCGGTGGTGTACCTCCTCCTCCCGGACATTCCCCATTAGGACCTACAACTCCTATGCAAGTGTCTGGTTCTTGGTCTCTTTGTTCACATTTTATCACAGAATAAGTTTCCCAATGCCCGGGACCGGTTTCAGGATAAGGTAATTGCTCATTATCCGGCATCCAGACAGAATACCAGCTTGTTGTACATATCACATCTCTGGTCGCAGGATTAGCACGATCATTTGTATAAGCCCTTTTCTCATATTTTGAAAAGAGAAGCGTTTGGAAAAAAGCTATATGATTGCTAAAATCCGTAAAATAAAAGTAAATTGTATCTTTTTTTCTTGGAACCTGTAATACGGAAATTACCTTGCCATTGTCTACCACAGGTACCATAAGGAAACTTTCATTGTATGTGCCTACCGTAGTAGCGTAATCCCAATAAATAGTACCATTTATTTTTTTTATTTTCCCTTCATTCTCAAAGTAGACTTTCATTACATTTTTAATGTACGTTTCATCTTCTTTCCAAAGACTTTTCGAGGTATATTCTTTGGAATTAGGATCTGCTGACGAATAAACTTCGTCTCGAATACAGGAGTGTAAAATAAAACTAAGGACTATCGATAAGGATAGTAAAAAGGTTATTTTTTTCTTCATAAGCATTTTGTTTTTAGAATGCCAAATATAAATATTTTATCCCAACAAAATGAATTATTCTAAAAAATCTCGATTAATTTCATTAAAGCATAGATGCTTTGCTGTAATATTCATAACAGAGTTCATTTTTCTTTTTTTACATTTGCTGAAAATACATTTTACTTTGGCTACCGGGTACAGAACAATCATCGGTGGATGAAGAAAATAAGAATAATTTAAAAATTCACCTTCAATGACCATTATCATCACAGGAACCTCTTCAGGAATCGGATTTGCATTAGCCGAATATTTTGGTAAAAAAGGACATAAAGTATACGGTTTAAGCCGAAAACATACAGAAAGTCAATATTTCCAGTCCATTCCAACAGATGTTACCGACAATACGGCTGTTCAAAATGCCATTTCTGAAGTATTAAAAACAGAAACCAGAATTGATGTTCTGATCAATAATGCCGGAATGGGAATGGTAGGGGCTGTGGAAGATTCCACCAAGGAAGATATTTTAAAACTTTTCAGTCTGAATCTGGCCGGTGCTGTCCAGATGATGAGTGCTGTTCTTCCCACAATGCGTCAAAACAAATTTGGAAAAATCATCAATATATCCAGTATCGGAAGTGAAATGGGTCTCCCTTTCCGTGGTTTTTATTCTGCTTCAAAATCCGCTTTGGATAAAGTAACAGAAGCGATGAGGTATGAAGTCTATCCCTGGAATATTGACGTATGTTCATTGCATTTGGGGGATATTAAAACGAATATTGCAGAAAACAGAGTCATTGCTCAGGTTTCGGCACCTTACAAAAAGGTATTTCATAAAGTCTACGCTTTAATGAATGCTCATGTAGATGACGGAACCGAACCTTTGGAAGTCGCAGAATACATTGAAAAACTTTTGGCGAAAAATAAATGGAAAGCTCATTATTATTTTGGTAAATTCGGACAGAAAATCGGTGTTCCGTTGAAGTGGATTCTTCCACAGGGAACTTATGAGAATTTGATGAAGAAATATAATAAACTGGATAAAAATTAGTTGATTGATAGAGCGCATTGTCATTCTGAACGGAATGAAATGCTGTGAAGAATCTATTGTAGATTATAGAGATTCTTCATTTCGCTCCACTACATTCAGAATGACACGTTGAAATTAATTTTAAAAATATTTTTTGTACTGTTCTGCGTTTTTACACAAGCGCAGAAAAAACAATATTGGCTGATTGATACAGAAACAAAGGTCAAGAAAAAAGTAAAAGATTCCATTTCCGCCGTAAAATTTTTGGATTCTTTGGCTCAAAACAATTACTTCTTCACTCAGTTAAAAGATGTAAAAATAACAGGTGACAGCACAGAAATCTTTTATGATAAAGGGAAGAATTACAATCAAACCTATGTAGACCTTTCCGACTCTATTGTTCAGAAGCTAAACATTCAAAAAGATTTTTTTACCAAAAATTTAGATTCGACGAAGAAAAGCATCAATAAAAGTTATATTGATGACGGATATTCGTTCAGTAGGATTAAATCCAAATACAAGGGCCAGAAAAACGGCTACCCCGTCATAGAATTGGATATCAATAAAAATGACAAAAGGACGATCAATGGATTTGTGATAAAAGGATATGAAAAGGTTCCTAAAAGATTTATGAAAAATCTCGAAAAGGAATTTAAGGGAAAAAATTACGATGACAAAAATCTTCTGGCGATCAATAAAACTTTTCAAAGCCATCCTTTTTTAACCTTAGAGCGACAACCACAAACCTTATTCACGAAAGATTCCACCAACATTTACCTGTTCCTGGAAAAGAAAAAGACCAATACCTTCGACGGAGTTATCGGTTTTGGAAATGATAAGACATCCAAATTTACCTTAAATGGTACCATGAATGTGAACTTCAGAAATATGTTCAATGGTTTTGAAACAATTAATCTCTATTGGCAGAGAAACCCGGATAAAGGTCAAAATTTTGACCTACAGGTTGATATTCCCTACCTTTTCAAATCGAATGTCGGGATGAATGCCAAAGTGAATATATACAGACAGGATTCTACTTTCGCCAACGTAAAGTTCCTTCCTGCTTTCTATTATCACATTAACAATCGAAACAAAATCGGAATCAGGGGAACCTTGGAAACATCCAGTATTATTGATTCATTGTATGTACAAGGAAAAGATTACAACAAAAAGGGAATCGGGATTTGGTTTGAAATGACCGAGCCTTCCGATATTGATCTCTTTTTATACAAAACCAGAATCAATGCCGGCTATGATTTTTTAACAACTACTTATACCAAAGGGAATACCAAGGCTACCCAAAACCAGTTTTATTTCTTTGGAGAGCATAACTATCATATTTCGGGGAATCATTTTCTTAATATAAAAGGGGAAGGTGCCATGATGGATTCTAAAATAGAGTTTTCTGCCAATGAATTATACCGTTTCGGAGGCTGGAATTCCATGCGGGGATTCAATGAAAATTCCCTTGCTGCCGATTTCTATTATTACGGAAGTTTAGAATACCGGTACCTCATCGGAAATCAGGCCTTCTTTGATATCTTTGGACAATATGGCCAACTCAATAATAAATCTTTAAATGTAAAGCCCAAACTCTATAGTGTGGGGCTCGGATTTAATTTCTTCATCCCGATTGGATTGATGAGTTTCCAGATTTCTAATGGTAATGAGTTTGGAAATCCTTTTAAATTCAATGATATCAAAATCCACTGGGGAATTCTGAGCCGTTTTTAAAGTTTCTTAAAGCGTTTATGGGCATCAGATATCAAGCATTCTTTGGGCTAATTGTATTGTTAACTCTCAGTAATTATAACTGAAAGTAACTTCCGGCTTCCTTCCTTTCATCCTTAATTTTCTTACCCAAGTCCGGAATTAACACTATTTAAGATACCACAAAACTCTATAATACAAACATTTACCATAAAAATTAATTACATTTGTTTGATAAGACACAATGCGGAAAACAGTAAATAAACTTATTATGAAAGTTAAATTTTTATTGATCATCGGATTCTGTCTGAGCCTTTCTATTCGAGGCTTTGCACAAAGTACTGCTCAGTTGCTTCAAAAAAGTATGATCGCATTGGGAAACTGGGAAAAAGTAGACCATTTTGAGTATACAACAAAAAGGATGAACTTAGATAAGTGGCAGGGATATGATTTTAGTAATCCTTTACCGGAAAAAGACTCCTTCTATTTATCTTTTGACCTGAAAGGCAACCGTTTTCTGCATCACACCCAAAATCATTATCCTGGTGGCTATTTGTTTGACACTTACAGATTGGGACGGGATACAACCTATTATGTATATGATGGCATTGGCAGCAGAACCGGAAAAGATCTATTGAATCTCGGTTCATCATCTTTTAATAATAGAAAAAATGCTCTGTTGAACAATTTTCCTTATTTCATCCTGAAGCAACTCCTTACAGAAATTAAGGATGAGCCTGTACTCACAGAAGAGAATGATCTCATTATTTCCAGAAAAACGCCAACCGGCACTGAAGAATATAGGTTTGATAAAAACACTTTTCTTTTAAAAAGAATCTCAAAAATACAAGGACAAGATACTCTGGTACAACGTTTTGATAATTATTCCTCTTCCAATGGATTGATGATTGCTCAAAAAAGCAGTCTGGAACGTAATGGAAACCTTATTTATTCGGATTCACTGGCTTCATTTAAATACAATAAGGGAATTGACAATAACGTTTTCGATTTTCCTTTAGGCTATAAACCTGTAACGGAACAAACTCCAAAACTCTCAGCAAAAATGTTGGTTAAAGACGTTTACCTGATTGAAAATGTAGATGGGGATCGAAATGTTTTGTTTGTCAATATGGGAACCTATATCGTTCTTACCGAAGCTCCACTATCTTCAGCTACAGCCAGGTCCATACTAGAAGTTATTCATACCACTTTACCAGATATTCCTGTTAAATATGTTCATCTCTCTCATTTCCATAATGATCATATTGCAGGTATTGCTGAAATGGTAAAAGAAGGTGCAACCATTGTGTGTGCAGAAAGTATGAAGCAACCTGTTATAGAAATGATATCAAACACCGACAATACTCTCTATAAAACCGGAAAAGTAAATTTCTCCGTTTTTAATAATCAAAAGGTATTACAAGATGAACAGAAAAAATTGGAATTCTATGAAAT
>NZ_PIZV01000036.1 GCF_002835665.1 Chryseobacterium sp. PMSZPI | reverse complement strand
CCTGCTGCTTTTACTCTTTAGGTTTAATTTTTACACTAATTTATTCAAGTATTTTAAGTAATGTAAACTTACCATAGAAACGGTTACCCCGCAGCATGAGTTGGAAAGTTGGAGGGATATGAATGGGAGTGCGTTGGTGCGAGGAGTATGAGTGGATAGCAGGATAAAGCTCCTGTGAATAAATATCGGGATGAAATTAATTTCTCGTATAAGTGGCTTTTCCTCAAATAAAATCAATAAGTTTGTATAAGTTTTCCAAAATAATAATAATGTCAGGAAACATTCTGATCATCGATGATGAGATCAAATTGCTTAAGTTATTAGGCATGATCCTTTCTCAAGAAAATTTTAATGTAAAAGAAGCTTCCACAGCACGTTCTGCAATGACGATGTTGGAGCAATATGATTTTGACGTGGTCTTAAGCGACGTCCGGCTTCCTGATGCTTTTGGAGTGGAGTTGGTGAAATCGATCAAAACAAAATATCCAAATCTTGAAATTATTTTGATGACGGCATTTGGTAATATTACGGATGCTGTTCAGGCTATGAAGAATGGTGCTTATGATTATCTTGTGAAAGGTGATGATAATGAGAAAATTATTCCGTTAGTGTACAAAGCACTGGAAAAGGTAAAAGATAACAGGTCGAGAACAGTTCCACAGACTACTTTAAAAGGTTTTGATCAAATTATTGGAAATTCTCCGACTATTTTACAGGCTAAAAAACTGGCTAAAAAAGTTGCGTTAACAGATGCTGCAGTTCTTTTGACCGGTGAAACAGGAACGGGTAAAGAAGTGTTTGCAAGTGCTATTCACGAAGGAAGTGACAGAAATAAAAATAATTTTGTTGCGATTAATTGCTCTGCGTTCAGTAAGGAAATTCTTGAAAGTGAACTTTTTGGCCACAAGCAAGGGGCATTTACCGGTGCATTAAAGGATAAGAAAGGTCTTATTGATGAAGCTAATGGAGGAACTTTGTTTCTGGATGAAATTGGTGAAATGCCCATTGAGCTTCAAGCTAAATTACTTCGGGTTTTAGAGACTAAAGAATTTATCAAAATGGGGGAAACAAAAGTTTCCAAATCCGATTTCAGACTTATTGCAGCAACAAACAGAGATCTGGAATCAGAAATAAAACAAGGAAATTTCAGAGAGGATCTTTATTTCAGGTTGAATGTATTTGAGATCACACTTCCTGCTTTAAGGGAAAGGAAAGAGGATTTGAAAGCACTGGCGAAGAATTTTATAAACTTATTTTCTCATAAGCTTCATTTATCATCTATACAGGTGAGTCCTGAGTATTATAAAGCTTTAGAAAAGAATGATTGGAAAGGAAATATACGTGAGTTACGTAATGCTGTAGAACGAAGTCTTATTCTAATGGATAATAATATTCTTGATGTTGAAAGTTTACCTCATTATTCAGAAAAGTCGGCTCCTGAGGCTGATTCTTTAAGTATTAGATCTCTGGAAAAAATACATATACAGAAAGTATTACAATACACAAAAGGTAATAAAGCAGAGGCAGCCCGATTGTTGGAGATTGGTATTGCAACTTTATATCGTAAACTGGAAGAATACGGATTGAAATAAACATTTTATCATTTTAATAAAGAGCCTATCATTTTGATAGGCTTTTGTGTTTTTATACTATTTTAATTTTTGACTTAAATTATTGTTATGTAGTGTTTTATGTATTTTTTTATCACAATGGACTTTCTTTTGGCATATAGTATCTGAATAAAATATTTAAAAATGACAATTTCAAGAAAAACGTGTAAAAAACGGGAGCATTCTACTTTTAGTTTGCTGATTGTATCGTATGTATTGTTTACTCTTTTAACCTTAATGATAAAGATATGATGCTCATAAGTTTAATTCTGCTGTTTGCAGTATTGTATTGGCTTTTATATAAATCAGTTGAATTTTTTGATAGAATATAAAATTATGTGGAGTTTATTTTTCCTTTCAATACTTGCCTTTGTGTATATCTGTTATGTTTTAATGAAACCTGAAAAATTTTAAGTGATCATGAATACAGAGATTTTAGGCATCATAGCAATGTTTGCTATCACATTAGTTATTGGAATATTTTTAGGTAAATACATTGCTAATGTCTATGGATACAAAAAAACTTTTCTGGATCCGGTATTCCGGCCCATAGAAAAGTTAATTTATAAAATATCGGGAATCAATCCCATGCGCCAGATGAATTGGAAGCAGAATATGTATGCGATGCTGGCGATCAATTTGGTTTGGTTCATTATTGGATTCTTTATTCTATTGAACCAGTCGTGGCTTCCTTTAAATCCGGATGGGAACCCTAATATGTCACCCGATCTTGCTTTTAATACAACTATTTCGTTTTTAGTTAATTGTAATTTGCAACATTATTCGGGAGAGTCCGGAGTAAGTTATCTGAGCCAGCTTTATTTAATGTTTTTACAGTTTGTAACAGCTGCAACAGGAATGGCTGCAATGGCAGTTCTTTTCAAAGCTTTCAAAGAAAAAACAACTACAGAGTTAGGTAATTTTTATGATTATTTTATTAAATCAATGATCAGAATTCTGGTTCCCATCAGTGTGGTTGTGGCTTTAATACTTTCCATAAATGGAAGTCCGATGACTTTTGAAGGTAAAGATCATATAATAGGATTAGAAGGGCAAAAGATCGAGGTTTCCAGAGGTCCTGTAGCAGGTTTTGTTGCGATCAAACACTTAGGAACGAATGGAGGTGGTTTTTTCGGAGCTAATTCGGCACACCCGCTTGAAAATCCTAATTATGTAACGAATATGACGGAAATGGTCACTCAAATGATCATTCCTTTTGCCTTGGTCTTTGCTTTAGGTTTTTATTTAAACAAAAGAAAACTTTCCTGGGTGATTTTCACGGTAATGACCGTTGGCTTTTTTGCCCTGGCTGTCCCTAATATTATTAATGAAACAGGAGGAAATCCTTTGATTACCAAAATGGGAGCCGATAATAGTCTGGGGGCTATGGAAGGTAAAGAAATCCGATTCGGAAGTGCTGCATCAGGATATTGGAGTATTGCTACTACGGTGATTTCTACCGGTTCAGTAAACGCAATGCACGATAGTACCATGCCTCTTTCCGGAATGAATGAACTTCTTGCCATGATGATCAACTGTTTCTATGGTGGTTGTGGGGTAGGGATTCTAAACTATTTTATCTTTATCATTCTTGCTGTATTCATTAGCGGTCTGATGGTGGGTAGAACTCCGGAATTTATGGGTAAGAAGATTGAAGCCAAAGAAATGAAGATCGCTATGATTGTTGCGCTGTTCCATCCTTTTTTAATTCTTGTAGGAACTGCTTTAACCGCTTATTTGCCTGAATTTGGAGCCAAAACATTGAATAATCCAGGTTTTCATGGGTTCAGTGAGATGTTATATGAGTTTACTTCTTCTTCTGCTAACAACGGTTCCGGATTTGAAGGGTTGGGAGACAATACTCCCTGGTGGAATATTTCAACGGGAATTGTCCTGTTGTTGTCAAGGTTCATTCCAATTATAGGTCCTGTAGCGATTGCCGGGTTATTGGCACAGAAAAAATTTATCCCGGAAAGTTCAGGAACATTGAAGACAGATACAGCAACTTTTGGTTTCATGACATTGGCGGTCATCCTACTTATTGCAGCTTTATCTTTCTTCCCGGCATTGACATTGGGACCTATTGCAGAGCAAATACAGTATTTCTCTAAATAATATGAACAATAAAATTTAAGATCAATATTCTACCATTGAGGAAGCTGAAGTGTTTAGGAAAGCGAGTCTAAACTTACCGAAACGTTCACTACAAAATATTATCCATTTCTATACCTCAAAATTTAGCTTGCCTTGATGGTCGTTATTGATTGACAATGATAAAAACTCTTTCAAAAAAATGAAAAATCAATCCCAAACATTATTTCAAAAAGATTTGGTAAACGAAGCGATTAAACAGTCTTTCGTAAAACTGAATCCGAAAATTATGTTTAAAAACCCGGTAATGTTTCTGGTAGAGATCGGAACCGTTGTAATGTTTATCGTTAGTATGTTCAGTTTGACAGGCGATAAAACCCAGGGTAGCTTCTCTTATAATTTTTTAGTATTCATCATATTATTTTTTACGGTTCTGTTTGCCAACTTTGCAGAAGCCATTGCGGAAGCGAGAGGAAAAGCACAGGCTGATACACTCCGAAAAACCCGTGAAGAAACACCCGCTAAGCTTGTGGTCGAAAATAGACCTGGATTTCAGGTAGAAACCATATTGAAAATGTCTGCCGAAATGAAATTAGGCGATATTTTTCTTTGTGAAACCGGGGATCAGATTCCGATGGATGGAGAAATTATAGAAGGTTTAGCTACTATTGACGAATCCGCTATTACCGGAGAAAGTGCGCCAGTTATTCGTGAAGCTGGAGGAGATAAAAGTTCTGTAACAGGGGGCACAAAAGTCCTTTCAGACAGAATTAAAGTAAAAGTAACGACTAAACCCGGAGAGTCCTTTTTGGATAAAATGATTGCTCTTGTAGAAGGAGCTTCAAGACAAAAAACACCTAACGAAATCGCATTAACCATATTGCTGGCAGGGTTTACCCTGACCTTTATCATTGTTACCCTCACTTTAAAGCCTTTTGCAGATTACGCGCAGACTCCGATTACGATTGCGGCATTTATTTCTCTTTTCGTTTGTCTGATTCCGACAACGATCGGAGGTCTGCTTTCTGCAATTGGAATTGCAGGGATGGATAGAGCGTTAAGAGCCAATGTTATCACTAAAAGTGGAAAAGCAGTAGAAACCGCGGGAGATATTGATGTATTACTTCTTGATAAAACAGGAACGATCACGATAGGAAACCGTAAAGCTACCCAATTTCATCCTGCAGATGGGATTCAGCTTGATGAATTTATTAAAGCATCAGCATTGAGTTCCGTAGCAGATGAAACTCCGGAAGGGAAATCAATCATTGAACTGAGTCAATTAAAACCGGAAGAATTATTGGTTGCTAATCCTACTTATATTGACTTTACTGCAGAAACAAGAACTTCGGGAATTGATTTTGAGGAAACACGAATCAGAAAAGGAGCTTATGACACTATAAAAAAACTGACTGAAAAAGCCGGGAATGCTTTCCCACAAGAAACCCAAGAAGCGGTTACCAAAATTTCTGAAAATGGAGGAACCCCTTTAGTCGTAGCCGTTAATGAAAAAGTCTGGGGTGTTATTGAACTTCAGGATATCATTAAAACAGGAATTCAGGAGCGTTTCCAACGATTAAGAAAAATGGGTGTGAAAACAGTAATGGTAACGGGAGATAATCCATTGACGGCCAAATTTATTGCAGAGAAAGCCGGGGTAGATGATTTTATTGCGGAAGCGAAACCGGAAGATAAAATGAACTATATCAAAAAAGAACAGCAGGAAGGTAAACTGGTGGCAATGATGGGAGATGGTACAAATGATGCTCCGGCATTGGCTCAGGCCGATGTAGGTGTGGCCATGAACAGTGGAACACAGGCGGCAAAAGAAGCAGGTAACATGGTTGACCTTGATAACGATCCTACCAAACTGATTGAAATTGTTGAAATCGGAAAACAATTACTGATGACAAGAGGGACATTGACAACGTTTAGCATTGCCAATGATGTGGCCAAATATTTTGCCATTATTCCCGCATTGTTTATCACCTTCATTCCATCACTTCAGAAGTTGAATATCATGAATCTTCACAGCCCGGAAACAGCCATTTTATCTGCTGTTATTTTCAATGCTGTTATTATTCCTTTTCTTATTCCGTTGGCATTAAAAGGTGTGGCTTATAAACCGATTGGGGCAAGTGCTTTATTGAGAAGAAACCTTTTGATCTATGGATTGGGTGGTGTGATTGTTCCTTTTATCGGAATCAAAATTATTGATTTGATCATCAGTTTATTCTATTAAAATTTTAAGAAATGAAAAATCATATTGTTTCAGCATTCAGACTGACTTTTGTAATGCTGGCTGTTGTGGGGCTGTATTTAGCTATAGTGTATGGAGGATCAAAAATATTACCTACTCAGGGAAATGCAGAGATCATTCATTATAAAGGACAAAAATTCTATGCTAATATCGGCCAGGAATTTAAATCGGAAAAGTATTTCCACGGTCGTCCTTCTAATGTTAATTATAATGCTGCAGGAAGTGGAGCAAGTAATAAAGGGCCAAGCAATAAAGAATATCTGGAAACTGTACAAAAGAGAATAGATACATTAAGAATGCAAAATCCAGAAATGGGAAATGTACAAGTCCCCGTGGAACTGGCTACAGCAAGCGGAAGCGGATTGGATCCTGATATTTCTGAAGAAGGAGCTTTATATCAGGCCAGAAGAATTGCTAAGATGAGGAATCTTTCTGTTGAGCAGATCAATACCTTAATAAAAGATCAGACTCAGAAACCGTTTTTAGGTTTTTTTGGACCTTCAAAAGTGAATGTTTTAAAGCTTAATATCGCTTTAGACCAATTAAAATAACCATTAATCTTGAACTAACCATGCCAAGGTTTTAAACCTTGACATGGTTAATACCTTACAATCAACGTGAAAAAAATTACTATTATAGGAATGTTATTGGGAATGTTTTTCTCAAAAGCACAATCATCAGATTCATTAAAAACAGGAAATAAAGTGACATTTTCTGCATATGCAGAGCTTTTTTATGCCTATGATTTTAATGAACCTAATAATCATCTTCGTCAAAATTTTTTATATTCATACAATAGGCATAATGAAGTAAATCTTAATCTGGGATTAGTAAAAGCAGCCTATCAAAGTGATCATCTTCGAGCTAATTTAGCCCTAATGGCAGGGACCTATGCACAAGATAATATGGCTGCAGAGCAGGGTGGATTGAGATATGTGAACGAAGCCAATATAGGGCTCAAAATTTCAAAAAATAAAAATTTATGGCTTGATGTGGGAATCATGCCTTCCCATATAGGTTGGGAAAGTGCCATTGGGAAAGATAATATTAATTTAACAAGAAGTATTGCCGCTGAAAACTCTCCTTATTTTGAGACCGGTGCAAAGGTTTCTTACACATCAGATAATGGCAAATGGTTTTTAAGCGGATTGGTGCTGAATGGTTGGCAGCGGATTGCAAAACCGGAAGGTAATCAAAGTATTTCTTTCGGTCATCAGGTGACTTATAAGCCTAATGAGAAAATTACCTTGAACAGCAGCTCATTTATTGGTAATGACAAAGTAAAAGCAAATAAGAGGATGCGTTATTTTCACGATCTTTATGGAACTTTTCAAGTAACGGATCAATTTTCAGCTTTATTAGGATTTGATATGGGAGCGGAGCAGAAGGAGAAAGGAAGTGAACAATACAATATCTGGTATAGTCCAAATGTACAGATGAAATATCAGTTTGATAATAAATGGGCTTTGGCAGGAAGGTTAGAGTATTATAACGATAAAAACGGAGTAATCATTAATACGGGAACACCTAATGGTTTCCAAACATTTGGATATTCATTAAACGTGGATTATGCTGTGCTGAAAAATGTGGTGTTTCGTACAGAGGTAAGAGGTTTTACTTCTAAAGATGCCATTTTTGCCAAAAATGATGAGTTCCGAAAGGGAAACTTCTTTATCACGACGAGTTTAGCGGTTTGGTTTTAGTGATGCATTTAACCACAGAAAAGTGTTTAAAATAAAATTAAAAAGAATAAAATCAATGTCATCAGCAAAGCATTTTTTAGAACTGATCCAGAAATCCCGGAAGGGGAAATTCAAGATTTATATTGGGATGAGTGCAGGCGTTGGGAAAACATTCCGTATGCTTCAGGAAGCTCATTCCCTTTTACGAAACGGCATTGATGTAAAGATTGGTTATATAGAAACGCATGGCAGAGAAGAAACAGAAGCACTTGTAGAAGGCATTCCCGAAATTGAACGAAAATCAGTCTTTTATAAAGGAAAAAACCTTGAAGAAATGGATCTTCAGGCGATTATTAATGAGCATCCGGAAGTAGTCTTAGTGGATGAACTTGCACATACTAATGTGGAAGGTTCTAAAAACAAAAAAAGATGGCAGGATGTTCTGGAAATTCTCGATAACGGGATCAATGTCATCAGTGCCATGAATATCCAGCATATAGAAAGTCTGAATGAGGAAGTCAAAAAAATTACCGGGGTAGAAGTTGCGGAACGCGTACCGGATAAGATTCTGGCCATTGCAGACGAGGTTGTAAATATCGATTTAACTGCTGATGAACTGTTAACCCGCCTGAAAGAAGGTAAGATTTATAAAAAAGAAAAAGTACAGACGGCTCTTAATAACTTCTTTCAGAGTGGACATATTTTACAGCTTCGTGAATTGGCTCTGAAAGAAGTTGCTACACACGTTGAAAGAAAAGTTGAAACCGAAATTAAAACCGAGAATTTTAAACCTATTAAATTTCTGGCCTGTATCAGCAGCAATGAAAAAATTGCTAAAACAATTATTCGTAAAACTGCAAGATTAGCCAGCTACTATAATAGCCCATGGACGGTTTTATATATTCAGAAACCATCAGAAAATCCTGAAAAAATAGCACTTGATAAACAACGGTATTTAATTAATAATTTTAATTTAGCGCAGGAATTGGGCGCAAAAGTTGTCAGGATTAAAGACAGCAGTGTTCATGATGGAATCCTGACTTATGTCATTGCCCATAATATAACGACAGTTTGTATTGGAAAGCCCCATGCAAAATTTTGGCAGAGGCTATTGGGTTACAGCTGGATCTATTCCCTTATGAACAGATTGAATGAAAAACAGATAGATATTATTATTTTATCTTAAAAGTAATGGAATCGCAATGATTTGGAAACACAAATACCGATAAAGATGAGGCGATTGCATAGGTCCTTTAAAAAACAATAAGTATCTTCATATGAAACTTAAAACAAAACTTACATTAGGCGTAGGACTTTTATTTTTACTGATTGTTCTTCTTTCAGTAATAGGTTCTGTGTATATTAATAAATTAAAATCCGATACAGAAAAGATACTTACTGCCAATTATAATAGCTTGGAGTTTTCTAAAAATATGCTTCTGGCTTTGGACAATATCGACACCGATAGTGCTATTGCGGTAAAGGATTTTCAGAAAAATAATAAATTGCAGGAAAAAAATCTTACTGAATTTGGGGAGAAAGAAGCTACCCAGAATCTGAATTTGCATTTTAACAGTTATCTGGCCGACGCTACCCATGAAAAAGAAAAGCTGATCCGTGAAGATTTAGCCAAAATCATGTCTTTAAATATGAAAGGTATAGAACGGAAAAGTGATATTGCGATTATCACAGCAGAAAATGCAACATTCTGGATCGTAAGTTTAGGGACTGTTTGTTTTCTTATTGCTTTTATCTTACTCTTCAATTTGCCACAAACGATTACCGAGCCTATCAATCAGCTAACATTCAGTATTCGGCAGATTGCTGCTAAAAATTATAATGAGCGAGTCCATTTTAAAGGAAGTGAAGAATTTAACGGGCTTGCCGAATCATTTAATGTTATGGCGGAAAAACTCCAGGAATATGAAAGCAGTAGTCTTTCTAAACAATTGATGGAGAAAAAAAGGATTGAAACACTGGTCAATAATATGCATGATGCTGTCATTGGCCTGGATGAAAATCATTTTATCTATATGATCAATGATGAAGCATTGAAAATTACCAATCTTCATAAAGAAGAGATTATCGGAAAAACGGCCCATGAAGTGGCTGTAAATAACGACCTGATGCGTGAACTGCTGAAAAATATTGATCATCCGGTAAAAGATCCTATTAAAATTGTTCGCGATAATAAGGAAAATTACTTTGAGCAGGATATTGTTCCCATCAATATTGTGAAGACAGGAGAAAAGGAAAAAAAATATATTGGAAAGGTGATTCTTTTGAGAAATATTACGCCTTTCAAGGAACTGGATTTTGCCAAAACCAATTTTATTGCAACTATTTCTCACGAATTGAAAACTCCGATTTCAGCAATAAAAATGGGAGTTCAATTGTTGGGAAATCAAAAATTTGGAGCGCTTAACGAGCAGCAGCAAGAATTGTTGAAGAGTATCAATGAAGATGGACAACGTTTGCTGGATATCACCGGTGAATTGCTCAATCTTTCTCAGGTAGAATCCGGAAATATTAGATTAACCGTAGAAAAATGTTCTCCCAAAGAAATTGTACAGACCGCAGTGAAAAATGTTGAGAAATTAGCGGAACAAAAAAATATTTCAATCAATACAGAATATCTTTTGGAAGATCAGGATTTTGTGGCTGCAGACTTTGATAAAACAGTGTGGGTGATGAATAATTTTCTTACCAATGCCGTAAAACACTCTTTCCAGGATGAAGAAATTAAAGTTTTTGTGGAAAGGATAGAAGATTTTATCCAGTTTAGTATTATTGATACAGGTAGCGGGATTGATGAAAAATACCATCGTCAGATTTTTGACCGTTATTTTCAGGTTCCGGGAGAACATCAGAACGGTACCGGACTCGGTTTGGCCATTTCTAAAAACTTCATTGAAAAACAGAATGGCGAAATCGGTGTAAAGAGTGCTTTGAATAATGGAAGTACATTTTATTTCAGACTTCCTATTGCTTAAAGTTTTCTATATTTGAATTATATCAAAATAGAGAATTCTAAAAGCATATGAAAGAGCATCATTTTTATTCCAGTAAAATTAAAAGCATTATTTTGCTGATTATTTCATCTGCTTTTACGATAGGACTTTCTCAACTTAACTTCGGAGATGAAAATCTCTTTGTAATGGTGATGCTTTCTTTGGGGATTAGTCTTTTTTCATTTGGAATCCTGTATTCTATATTACTGTTGGTACGAACAGAACCTTTACTTACGGTAACGGATAAGCAGATTATTGTTTATAATGTATTAAGAAAGCCCACGTTTATCCGTTTTGACGATGTTGCCTTATTTTTTATATCAGATATGCGTCATTATGGGATTAAAACTTCGGAATATATTTATGTTATCATGAAGAAACCTAAAGAAAATGAGAATATCATAGACAAGGTAACTTTAACAATATTTCCTCAGTTTAAAGGAATCCGTTACAGTATCCAGACTGATATGTTGAATGTGAAAGCAAAGGTTCTACTGGAGCTGTTGAATAGTAGAATAAGACCTTATAATTTATAGGATAGCGAAAATTTTAAAAATCTTAAGATAGGCTAAATAAATTTGATTATCAATTCATTTATGATGAACACATCAGACTTAAAACTTGATTTAATCAATCGTATCGCTCAATTAAAAGAAGCCGGGATCGTTGAAGAGATTCAGAATCTTTTAGATTTTGAGTTAGATCAGAATGAATATATTCTTAATGAAGCTCAAAAAGAAAGGGTAGCTGAAGCAAGGGAAGAATATAAAAATAAAGCATATCTTACTGAAGATAAAGCCAATCAGGATATAGAAGAATGGCTAGGCGAAAAATAATCTGGACTTTTAAGGCTAATGAAGAACGGAAAAATATTCTTGAATATTGGATACTTAGAAATCAATCCAAAGAATGGAAGAAGAAATAGTAAATAAAGAGGTCATTTTTGATCTCTTTATTTTTTTATCTATTTTTATCTTTGTCGGCAAAATTAAAATACATGAGAAAAGCTTTAGGCGTTTTGGTTATATTATCTGTTTTATCATGCATTCGTGCACAAGCTCAGGTTTTCAGTTTGGAACAGTTGAAAAATTTCAATACCCTTAGTATGCCGGAATTTAAAAAGGAAATGAAAAACCTTAACTACAGGTTCTATGATAAAACTGAAGGTCTAGGCTTTGTGCTGGCAGAATATGATGCCCCTGATTATCAATCGAAAATTGGAAAATTTGAGTACAAAGATCAATCTGATGATAGAATCGAGTATGAGTTTAAAAACAAAAAAGAGTATGATCAATACCTTAAAATAATCATGGATTCCGGGTATAAAGAAACCGTAAAAGGGAAGACTATTACTAAGGAACCTTATATTGATTATTATAAAAATAAAGAACATATCAGGCTGATTATGCCTAAGGCAGGTGTGAACAATCCTTATACGATCCTTATTTTTAGATAATTGGAGAATAATCAAACTACTATTAATACTGAAAGATAGTTTTAGTAATTGATAATTTTATCTATGGTCATGCCTCCAATGAATAAATTTAGCTGTCGATTCCGGATCACTTTTAAACCATAGGTCCATATCTTTTAAAAGCTCTGCATTTTCTTTAGACATGATCACGTTATCTTTTAATAGTTGTTCTTTATATTCTTTCTGATTTTCTATTTTAGTTTCTGGCCCTTTAAAGTAAAGAAAAAAGAACACTCCAAAGCTAATAATTAACATGATAAAAGAAGATAACCATATATACAGATTTAAATTTGGAACTTTTAAACGTGAATTAATACGTTTTATATTTTCTTCAGTCCTTTCCATATAAAAAGAGTTCAGATGGCTTAAATCAGGCTCTATATTTATTGTTTTAAGTTCTACTATTTTATATTCAAGCTCCGTTATAGCATCCTGAATATCTTTGGTTAATTTATTATTTATATAATCTTCCATTTTAATTTTTATTTGAATAACCAAATTAATAATTTATTATTTCACCTAAATTTTTTTATAATTTTTTAACCATTATTGATAACTATGTTTTTTTATTTAATGATTTTTATATGTATGTAACTGTAAGATTTGCAATTATTTAACATAAAATAATAATTCTCACTCGATTAGATTTATTGTTTATATTTGAAATGAACATTTAATTGATAACTAAAAAAAATTATTATGAAAAAAACATTATTAGTAGGAGCTCTATTTGTAGCTGGTGTAATTAGTGCGTTCCCATTCAGAACATCTTGTGGACAAGTTATTATGGTAAATGGTGCAGAAGGAATGAATACAACTCACCTAACAAACATTTTAGAATCAATGAACTATGCTGTCTGTGGAACAAGAGCAGAAATTGTTCTTTATACTCACTAATTATTGATTATTAATAAAACACGAATCCATAATTAGTTTTATGGATTCTTTTAATTTTATTTTATGAAAAAAATCACAATATTTTTTATCTTATTATCTATAAAGTTAATGTCGCAGGCAAGTTTTAATGTTATTTATGAAGCAGACTATAAGTTACAGTATAAAGACCAAAACATACAAAATGCTATAGTCCAAGAGGACGCATTTGCTTTATTAATAAATGAAAAAGAATCTTACTTCAAAAATATGAATAAATATGTCGGAGACTCTTTACGATATGAAAAAAAATTGAATGATAATAGTAATGTAAATGATCATTTTAAATACTATACTTTTTTTAGAGAAAACATTGGTGTAACTAATGGGAAAATATATGTCACAGCCCCTATTTCTAATAAGAATTTCAAGTACGAGGAAACCAATGATATAAATTGGAATCTAGTAAATGAGTACAAAACTATCGGAAAGTATAAAACTCAAAAAGCTACTACAAAAAAATACGGTCGAACTTGGATAGCATGGTTTACTAAAGATATTCCTTTTCCTTTCGGTCCTTATAAATTTAATAAATTACCTGGGTTAATCTTAGAAGTTTATGATGACAAGAATGATTATCATTATACATTATATAAATTTGGAAAAAGGAAATATTTGTGTAAGTCAGCGAATATGAACACAGATGCTACGCTTGTTGATAAATCCAGAATTTTTGACTATCAACGTAAAGAAATAGCTGATCAAAATCAATTCAATGATGTTATTGAGGATAAAGAAACTTTGAATTTCTTGAGAAAAAAATCTGCCGAAAAAGCTAAAAATTATAATCCCATAGAATTAAATATATATTAAGCAGCTTAAAAAAACAATCAAATTGTGTTTTCATTCGAAAAATAAAAATCGTTACAAAAATAAAGGCTACAGAATTTTCTGTAGCCTGTTTTTATGTGAGTTAGTTTAGTCTTTTTTAAATTTCTGAACAAATGTTTTGTCTTTAGTAAATATTTTAATGATATAATTCCCTTTAGAAAGTTCGGAAACATTCACTGAATTTCCTTTTGCACTCGTAGAATTGATAATTCTTCCCATCAGATCATATACTTCCGTCTTAATGATCTCATCTTTAGATTGTATATGCAAAATATCTTTTACCGGATTTGGATAGATCGTAAGCTGTTCAGTATTTCTGATGGTTTCTGAAGTTTTCAGAGTTCCTTTATTCTGAACGTTTGTAGTATACGTATTCGTAATAATCGGGTGATTATAATCGAAATAGATCTTTGCGGTATTGCTAAAACTATCACCAAGAGTGAGATTCGATTTGGTTTTGATTTTAAATAAAACATATCCGTCATTCTGAGTATCGTTGAAAGGTAGCTGGATATTCTCAAAGATGAATTCAACTACATTGGGTTGAGTGATTTTCGTTACGAAATCGTGGCTTCCGTTTAATGGTACCAGAGAAGAAATGTCAAATTTTGTGGCATCAATTTCATCCTTTACAACAATGTTTTGGGCATTGGCCGTTCCCGTATTTTCAAAACGGATCAGATAATGTACATAATCTCCGACTTTTGCCTGAGTAATAGAAGCTCCTTCCAGACAGGTTTTATCATTAGGATCAAAAGAATTGACAACAGTCTGATCCAACACAAATGTATTATCTAAAGGAGTCTCGTCTGTAGTTCCATTGATTTGTGCTGTATACTGAAGAAGGTCTCCACCATGTAAAGGAGGTGTTTGGGTAGGAGTATTGAGCTTTAAGCTAACAGTGATTTCTTTGGTTTCAAAAGGCAGAAGATTTGTAAAACTCCAGCTTAAAACACCTGAAGACTGTACAGTAGGAGGAACTGTTGAAGTTTGGTAATCCATCAGATTATCGTCATAATTAAATAGTAAAGTCCCTGATTGTGCGGTGGTTCCCTTGTTTTTGTAAATAATTTTATATTGGGAAATGAAGCCTGGTCTGGCAGCGGTTATAGGAATAATCACTGCTTCCAGATCATTGTGAATTCCATTAGGTGCCATACAGAAATTTTGATTGAAAGGGCTGGCCTGAGTAGGAAAATCTACACTGATACTCGTTGGAGAAATATTGAAATAAGAAGGATTCTCAACAACAGGACTGATAATACTTGTTCCATCTTGTGTTGCGATAGTATAATTTTCAGAGCTATTGGCAATATAACTGCTTGAGTTGGCTCCATTGATGATATTAAACTGCTGGAAAGATTTGATAGGATCATTAGCATCACATCCGTTATTGTTGATGTCATATTTTGTATTTCCCTGAACAGTATAAGTGGTTCCTCCCGGAATAAAAGAACAATAACTATTGACCTCAGTATTATTTTGTCCCTGGCTGATTAATGCAGCGGAAACCTCTTGCACTTTATTGGTATCACAACATACATACTTTAAGTTAGGTAAATAAAGAGGAGCAGCTGCATAAAAGTTCAAATTTGGATTTCCATTTTTTATATTAACATTGGTAAGAATATCCCCTTGTATGTTCAGATATTCCAGATTAGGATTCTGGCTTACATCAAGGCTGCTAACGAGATTTTCGCTTATACTCAGAATTTGTAATTCTGTAATGGGAGAAGTATCTAAAGAGGTCAGTTTATTTCCTCCGATAGCCATATTAATAATACCCGGAGTTCCGGTAAAGTTTATTGACGTAACTCCGTTTCCGCCGAAACTGATGCTTTGTAAATTAGGTTTATTTTGAAGATCTACGTTAGTGACTAATGGATTGTTAAGAACCAGTAAATTATTAAGATTAGTAGTATTTTGAATATTCAGAGTGTTGAGCAATGAATTATTATCTACATATAAATATTCAAGTTGTGCTCTATTCGAAAGATTTAATGATGCTAGCTTTGTTCTTTTTATACTAAAATATTCCAGTTGGTTTAATGGATTTAAAGTGAGTGAAGTAAGATTAGGTTTATCGATGATAATTTTTTTCAGATTAACATTGTTAGAAAGATCTAAACTTGTAAAATTAGGATTGAGAATACCTGTGTCTCCAATTTCCAGTTCTTCCAATGCCGTAAGATGAGAAATATTTACATTCGCCAAATGGGCATTGGTGATAAGCGTCAGTTTCTTCAGTGAAGGATTTTGTAAAAAATCCAGATTGTAGACAAATCCGGAGTTGTGTATCAACTGAAAATTTTCAAGCTGAGTACAACCTTGAGTATTAATTGTATGCATACCGCTGCTGTTAATAATTAAGAGCTTCAGGTTAGTCATATTACTTACATTGAGCTCATTAAGATGGCTGTTTCCCTGTACAGTAAGATGAATAAGGTTGGCAAAACTCTGAATACCCGTCAAATTAGTAATCTGGGTCTGGTTAAACGTTAAACTCGAAATATTCAAAGCTTCACTCAACTGTATTTCTCCGTCATTATTAGTGTCAATTACAGTAGGAGATCCGTTTAAATCATTGGCAACATGATTCCATTGATTGGCTGTAACAAGTTTTTCTTTGAAATAAGGGTCCGGAATGTTTATAATTTGTGCATCGATGGATAAGAGTGCTAGAAGTAGCACAAAAATGTAGAGTTTTTTCATGGGTTAGTGATTTTAGTTTTTGTAAATTTATTAAAAATATCAATTGAATAGTATTTTATTTTAAATTTTTATCTTTTTTAATTGATTATAATTTAATATTTTTCATTTAATTGTTGATTGTGTATTATTTTTTTCTTTTATATGAGCGTCTTTCCATGAAAAAAGCCGTGAATTTTCACGGCTCATATTTTTAATGATAAATTTATTTTATCTCAATTATTGTTTCTCAACCAAATCTAAAAATTGTTGTTCGTCCAAAATTTCGATAGTTCCGATATCCTGTGCTTTTTTCAACTTGCTTCCGGCTTTTTCACCTACAACAAGGTAATTAAGGTTTTTCGAAACCGCAGAAATATTTTTTCCGCCATGTTTTTCTACCATTTCCTCAGCAGATTCTCTGGTGAATAAAGATAATTTTCCTGTAAAAAGGAATGTTTTTCCTTCCAGAACATTGGACAAAACTTCATTAGTGTTTTCTCCTTTTTCAAGTTGTACACCATAGTTTTTTAAACGTTCAATCATCAAAACATTTTCTGAGTTTTGGAAAAATTCAACAATACTCACTGCAATTTTAGCTCCGATATCTTCTACCTGGCAAAGTTCTTCTACAGAAGCATTTTTCAATTCCTCTACAGTAGGGAAGTTCTTTACCAGTTTTTTGGCAACCGTTTCTCCTACGTGTTTAATTCCAATTCCATACAACACTTTTTCAAACGGAATATCTTTTGATTTTTCAATTCCTGTGATGATATTTTGAGCCGACTTTTCAGCCATTCTTTCCAATGGAAGAAGTTGTTCTTTTGTTAAAACATAAAAATCAGCGGGATTTTCAACCAGCTTTTCTCTGTAAAGCTGTTCAATGGTTTCACTTCCTAGATTTTCAATATTTAAAGCTTTTCTGGAAACATAATGAATCATTCTTCCTACAACCTGTGGCGGGCAATGAAGCTCATTTGGGCAGAAATGAATGGCCTGATCCTCAATTTTTACCAGCTCTGTTCCACATTCCGGACAGTGTTTGATGTATTCTATCTCTTTACTTTCTTCGGTTCTCTTGTCCGTATTTACGCCTACAATCTTTGGAATAATTTCACCTCCTTTTTCTACATATACAAAGTCATTCTCGTGCAGATCCAGTTTTTTGATGATATCTTCGTTGTGAAGGGAAGCTCTTTTTACGATAGTTCCGGCTAGCAAAACAGGTTTAAGATTGGCAACCGGAGTGATGGCTCCTGTTCTTCCTACCTGATAAGAAACGCTTTGAAGCTCTGTTTCTACCTTTTCAGCTTTAAATTTATAAGCCATTGCCCAACGTGGAGACTTTGCCGTATATCCAAGCTGTCTTTGTTGTTGCAGAGAATTTACTTTTAATACAATACCGTCAATTTCAAAAGGAAGGTTATGGCGTTCTGTATCCCAGAAAGTGATAAATTCTTTTACTTCATCCAATGTTTTGCATAGCTTGGCCTGTTGGGAAGTTTTGAATCCCCAGCTTTTCGCCTTTTGAAGAAGTTCCCAGTGGGTTTCTGCCGGAGTTTCTTCAGAGATAAATTGATATAGTACGGAAGATAATCCACGTTTTCTTACCTCAGCACTGTCTTGCATTTTCAAACTTCCGCTAGCTGTATTTCTTGGATTCATAAAGGGATCTAATCCTTCCTCTTCACGAAGTTGATTAAGTTTATCAAAGTTTTTTCTGGTCAGATAAATTTCTCCACGCATAAAGAAATGAGATGGGAAATCACCTTTTAAAGTCAGAGGGATATCTGAAATCGTACGGACATTCGGAGTGATTTCATCTCCCTGGAACCCATCACCACGGGTTACAGCCTGTGTCAGTTTTCCGTTTTCATATAAAATGGAAATAGAGGCTCCGTCATATTTTAGTTCGGCAACAAATTCAACCGGGTCATTGATTGTTTTGATAATCCTTTTCTCCCAATCCTCCAGATCATCAAAATCGTAAGAATTATCCAAAGAATACATTCTGAATTTATGTTGAATAGTTGGGAAAACTTTTGTAATTCCACCACCTACACGCATTGTGGGTGAGTTTTCATCATAGAATTCAGGGTGTTTGGCCTCCAGATCCTGAAGTTCCTGCAGAAGCATATCGAACTCATAATCTGTAATGGTAGGAGTATCCAGTAGGTAATAATTTTCGTTATGTTGATGAAGCTCCTTGCGAAGCTGTTCTATCTTTTGTTGAATGTTTTCAGACATTGCTTTTCTATCTTTTGAGCAAAAATAACTAAAAGTAATGTGAAATTCGATATGAAAATTTTAAAACGCTAAGAATACGCAAGGGATTTTCATGAACATTTTTCCGAATATTTTCGATCGCAGGGCCATTCCATTTAGCAAGGGACAATATTGTTTCTCAGCTGAGTGTTAACGTCCTTGCGAACGTATAAATTTATTTTGATTCAGAAATTTTGCGAACTCTTTGTGTTTAAATAGCATCATTTAAAAAATAATACTAAGGCAATAGGTTCGAAATGATTAAAACATTTCAAATCAATAAAATAGAAATTATTTTTTTAAATATTGATTATTAAGAAGTTGTGTTGTTTGGTGCAATTGTTTTAAAATCCCATAGGGATTATCTGTTCATAGATCTCGGAAATATTCCGATCATATCAAAGCTCCGTAGGAGCGACCTATTAATCAAATTATCAGGCCGCTCCTACGGAGCTTACCTATATATTCTATAAACAGAATGCTCCTACGGGGCTCATTGAAAAAAATTAAACGACTTCAAATTTCTGTGCAAAAAAGAAATTTTATAAAGCTATCACACTTGATTTATTAAAATATTGAAAATTAATGAGATAAAAATTGTTCAATATTTTATGAAAATTCTAATGATGGGTGTACTATAAAATTTAATGAGATTACTATAAAATAGCACAATTAAGTAGTTCTGGAAAATTAAAAAGCTGTAACACTCCTCAACAAGCTGGTCCTGCAAAGGATAAAAAGAGTGTTTAAGATAAATTAACATAACGTTGTTATTTAATTAAAAAAAAGTTAAAATTCTCTTAAACAAAAGCGCCGTAAGTCAAAATACCTTTGCACATCTAATTTGAGGTAATGAAAAAAGTAAAGATTGTACTGGGATTATTGTTTTTAGGACTTGGAACGTTGTCATATGCACAGACAACACAAGCTTCTATTGTAGGAAAAGTAACCGGACCGGGAAGTACGGCTCAGGAAAAAGTGAAAGTAACGATCGTTAATGAATCTACAGGATTCAGAACCGAAACCGAAACCAATTCAAAAGGAGAGTATATTTTTAAAGAAATTCCTCTTGGCGGGCCTTATACAGTTATTGTCAATGAGGATAAAAAAGAAGGCTACAATGTCAATTTTGGTGATCAGGTTACTGTAAATATGGATTTAGGTAATGAAAAACATATTGAAGAAGTAAAAATTACCGGAAACCTTAAAAACAAGATCGGAAATCTGGGTGCAGCTACAGCTATTTCAGCTAAGAATATCAGTATGCTTCCTGTAAACGGAAGAAACTTTGCGAATCTAACTGAATTGTCGCCTCTAAGTGGTAAAGGTGGAAACCTTTCCGGGCAGCTTGGCTCTTCCACAAACTTTACAATTGACGGGATGACTGCAAAAAATCCAACTTCTGCAGGGGCTACAACCAGCCGAAGTGGGGCTCCTTTTTCAATTTCTATTGAAGCAGTACGTGAATTCAAGATTACTACGAACCAATATGACGTTACTTTAGGAAGAAGTGGAGGAGGAACTGTAAGTGCAGTAACCAAATCAGGTACAAATAAGTTTTCAGGAAGTGCCTGGGAATATTTAAGAGCTAATTGGCTTTCCAGTCCTTATGACATCAGGGGAAACAAAAGACAGAATGATTTCTCTACTTCTCAGTTCGGATTCTCTTTGGGTGGACCGATCATCAAAAATAAACTTCACTTCTTTGTAGCATGGGATCACCAGCTGGACTCAAGACCTTTGATTATTGCTGATATCAGATCCAAAGAAGATGAAAAGAGATTTAATACCACAACAGAAACACTTAATAAGTTCTTAGATATTGCAAGATCTAAATATGGGGTAGGAAACACTCCTCAGTTCGGAAGCTTCGATAAAGTGAGAAATTCTGATGCCGCATTTTTACGTTTAGACTGGCAGATCAATGAGAAGCATTTATTGACATTAAGAAACAACTTCACTTACGATCTCAATAAAAACGGGCTTGGTGATAATACCAATATCAACTTTTTTGAATCTTACGGGAATGATAAAAACCTTGACAATAGTTTGTTAGTGACTTTAAGATCTAATCTAAAGTCTAATTTAACAAATGAATTGAAGGCTCAGTATTTATATACTTTCCAGGATAGTTATCAGAATGATGAATTAGGAAGACCTGTACCAAGAGCCATTGTAGAAGGGGTAGCATCAAGTGCCGGTTCTACAAATATTCAGATCGGAGGACACCGTTTTGCACAGGAAAGCTTCAGAAATAATGTATTTCAGATTGTAGATAACCTATATTACAACACAGATAAAGTAAAATATACTTTCGGTGCAGATTTAATGTATACCACTTCAAAATCGGTTTACGGAAGTGAAGTGAACGGAAGGTTCCACTTTAAGGAAGACGCGGATAAAAAATTAAGCAGCCTTGATAATTTTAATAACCTTACCCCTTACAGATTCTATAGAGAGGTTCCTTTAATGGATGATCCTTCAGTAAGGTCTAATATCTGGAATATTGGTATTTATGGACAGTTCCAGACTAAAATTGCAAAAGGGTTAGATTTGATGGCGGGTCTGAGATTAGATTACGGAGGTTATCCAAAAGCTGAATTCAACCAGAAATTATTTGATGAGATGGGAATCAGAACAGATAATAAGATCAAATCTTTCGTGATTCAGCCAAGATTCCAGTTTGAGTGGAATATCAATGAACAAAATAAAGACTTCCTGAAGTTTGGAGCCGGGATATTCTCTTCAGATATCAACAATTATATGATTATCAATAACCTGGTGTTCGATGGGAAACATTTAGCAACAGTAGATGTAGATCCTGCAACAGTTGGATTGACTCCTGATTTTGTTAATTATAGAAATAATTATGGTGCAATTCCTACCCTTGCTAAAGAGCAGGTTCCAACCATTAACTATACTGGTAAAGATGCTAAAATTCCAATTGTTTACAAAGCGAATATCTCTTATACCCACTTCTTTAATGATAGATTCAGAGCAGGATTAGCAGCCTATATGGCTTTAGGTAGAAATAACTACTATTACTATGACCGAAATATGGTAGCTAACCCATTCTTTACATTGGATAATGAAGGAGGAAGAGGAGTATATGTTCCTACTTCAGCTATAAACGGAGCAAAAGTTGACTGGAAAGAAGGAAGGATTAATAAGAACTTCGGAAGAGTATTAGAATTGGTAAGTGATGGAAAAGTAAATCAGTTCTCATTTGTAGTAGATACCAGCTACCGTTATTGGAAAGATGGGGAAATCACAGCAAGTTATACCTGGTCTGATATTAAAGACAATACCTCATATAATGGTAACGTAGCCAATTCAGCAACATTATCCACAATGGTTCAGGGAGATCCTAGAGATTTAAGAATGACGTATTCAGACAACCAGTTCCGTAATAAAGTGGTTATTTATGGTAACTCACCTACGATTGCAGGATTTACATTAGGAATCAGGTATTCAGGAATCGGAGGAACTCGTTTCTCTATGACTGCAGGGGGGAATATTAACGGAGACTTTGTAGACAGCAATGATCTTGCTTACATTTTCCCTAATATAGCACAATCTATTCTTGATGATCCGAGTGTTGGAAAAGCATTGAAAGATTATGTGAGCGAATACAATGGTAAAATCGCAGAACGTAACGGAGGTAAGAATGGATTCTATGGAGTTTGGGATTTGCGTATTGCTAAGAAAATAAAATTTGATAAAATAGGAGCATTTGAACTTTCAGTAGATATCTTCAACGTTGCCAACTTGCTTAATAAAGAATGGGGTGTAAACGAATCGTATGGAAATACTTCTATGTATAAGATTAAAAGTTTTGATCCTGTAACTAAACAGTTTCAGTATACGAAAAACATCAGTGGTAGTGGTTTAGCACCCCTATCAGGAAATCCATACCAAATTCAAATTGGAGCGAAGTACAGTTTTTAATTTATAGTAGTAGTTAGCAACCACAAAAGACAGGACTCTTAAAGAAAGTAATAAGACCTTTCTTTTGTGGTTTTATATTTCTCAATAAGTCCTATTTAACTACCTTTATCAAAAGTTTCAGGACTTTGTATTAATTATCTAAATTATATTATGAAAAATTTTATCTTAGGGTTAGTAGTTTTAAGTACAGTTTTGATGAAAGCACAAACCCAGATCATAGCCCATAGAGGGTATTTCCAGGCTCAGCCTCCTACTACGGAAAACTCGATTAAATCCTTAGAAAACGCTCAGAAACTCAAAGTCTACGGCTCAGAGTTTGACGTGAGAATGACAAAAGACGGGGTATTGGTAATCAACCATGATGAGCATCATGGAGATATGGAAATTTCTGAAGCCTCTTTCAAGGAATTAGAAGCTGTGAAATTATCAAACGGTGAAAAGTTTCCGACTTTAAAAGATTATTTAAAACAAGGGAAAAAAGATGCCTCTGTAAAATTAATTGTTGAAATAAAGCCTGCGAAAACTCCGGAACTGGAGAATGAAATTACTCAGAAGACCATCAAAATGATCAAGAATATGAAGCTGGAATCTCAGACTGAGTTTATTTCTTTCAGTTTAAATATTTGTAAAGAGATCAAAAAGCTTGCTCCAACATTTAAAGTACAATATCTGAACGGAGAATTATCGCCGGAACAGATCAAAAAAGAAGGATTGGACGGGATGGATTATCATTACAGTGTTTTCCAGAAAAACCCTACCTGGATTTCTGAAGCTAAGACACTCGGACTTATTACCAATTCATGGACGGTAAATGATGTCGCTATTTATGATGAATTGAAAAAGCAGGGAATCGGATTTGTGACTACAAATATTCCTGAGCAACTGAAAAATAAATAAGCAAATAACAGCCGATAATTTTCCAAGTCTGCCCCTTCCAGGGCAGACTTTAATTTTATAAAATTTTGAATCCGGATTAATAATTATTCTTGTATTAGCAGCAAAAAATAAGAGTCTTTTGTCAACGTGGAGAGCGCAAATATTTTGCTGGGTGAAACGCCCTTGTGAACATTATTAAAGTATTTCAATCAACGCTTTGCGAGCACTGCGTTTAAAATGTCTTTCGTAAAAGTGATAAAACGGATCATATCGTTGCTCATGAAAAAAATGCATTTACTATATTGATTGAGAGTAATTTATCTTTATATTTTGTATTATTATCTCAGGGCAAGACAATAAAGATACACAAATAAACATAATTTGGAAATAGTGTTAAAAATTCTTAATTTCATAAGTGTTTGTTAATCAGTTTTTTGTCTAGTATTGTTAAGGAATACTTAATATACTATTCAATAAACATTTAATAAACGTTAAAACGTTGTTAAAATCTTACTCATAATGTCGTTTTAATTTTGCGCAAACAAAAAGGATATGCGTAAAGAGACACAAAAGTTGTTGGTTTTGTCGCTGTTAGGATTAATCAGCGTCAATCTGACGGCTCAGCAGAAAGCTAAAAAAGACACAATTAAAGGACTTGATGAGGTCGTGGTCACTGCTTTAGGAATTAAGAGACACGACAAATCTTTGGGATATGCCACCCAGACTGTTAAATCTGATGAAATTTTACAAACCCAGAACAACAACTGGGCAGCAGCTTTAGAAGGTAAAGTTGCAGGGTTGAAAATTCAGACTGCCGGAGCAGGGCCTCTTGGAACATCCCGTATTACTCTTCGTGGAGATATTTCCATGAATATGGGAAATAATGATGCCCTTATTGTTGTGGATGGCGTTCCTTTGAGTGGAAAGAAAACCGGAACAGGAACCGCTGCTTATGGTGCAGGTTCAGGAGGCGACTTACCGATTGATTACGGAGATAGTTTCAATAGTATCAATCCTGATGATATTGAATCCGTTACTATTTTGAAAGGACCTACAGCATCCGCATTATATGGATCAAGAGGATCAAGAGGGGCTATTATGATCACTACCAAATCCGGAAAATCCAGAAAAGGGAAAATTCAGGTAACCTTAAATTCTTACACGAGTTATGATACGGTATTGAAATGGCCGGATTATCAGTATGAATACGGACAGGGAACCCAACAAAGAGACAAAAACGGGAATTATTATTATTCTTACGGAGCTTCAGCAGACGGGGTAAATACAGGTTCTACCAGTAGTGCTTTCGGACCTAAATTTGACGGGCAATATTATTTTCAATATGACCCGACAGTAGAAGGACAAAGCCTTGAAAGAAAACTTTGGCAACCCTATAAAAACAACATCAAAGATTTTTGGCAGGTAGGTTCTAATTATTCCAACAGTTTATCTATAGAGCAATCCAATGAGACTACAGCATTCAGAACCTCTCTTTCTTACCTGAAGAATGAATGGATGATGCCTAATACTGGTTTCAATAGATTAAATGGAGCTTTGTCTTTCGACCATAAGCTGAGTAGCAAATTAAAAATCGGAGCTAAGGTTAATTTCAGCCAGACAAAAAGTGATAACCTTCCTGCTACAGGATACAACAATCAGTCGATTTCATATTTTATGATCTTCCAGAATCCAAACGTGGATTTGGCATGGTACAGACCTATCTGGAAAAGCGGTCAGGATCAGGTAGATCAGATCCATCCTTTCAGTTCATATATAGATAATCCTTATCTGATTGCCTATGAAAACCTGAATAGCGTTAATAAAAAACTTCTTACCGGAAATATTAATATCAGCTACCAACTGTCAAAGCACTTTGATATCGCCTATAAAACAGGTTTGGAATGGAATAATGAATTCCGTACACAAAGAAGACCTTGGAGTTCTGCTAATTACCCGAAAGGATACTACAGAGAACAATATATCAGATATTTTGACCTGAATAATGATATTTTATTAACCTATAAAAATAAATTCGGAAACTTTGGGGTAACAGGATCTGCCGGTGGTAACATCAGATATCATGAATATACTATGAATGATTACAGAGCCATCGGATTAAACAGAGCAGGGCTTTACCAGCTTTCCAATGCAACATCTCTGGACAACAGACTTCCAAGCCCTAACGATAACCAGGTGAATAGTGTCTATGCATTAGCTAATTTCAGCTATAAAGACATGATCTTCTTAGATGTAACGGCAAGAAATGACTGGAGTAGTACATTGCCAAGCCGCAACAGATCATATTTTTATCCTTCATTGGCATCCTCTTTCGTGCTGTCGGATATTTTTAAGCTAAAATCGGATAATTTTAATTTCTGGAAATTGAGATTATCATGGTCAAAAGTAGGAAATGATACCTATAACTACATGCTTGAAAAGTACTATGAAAATAGCGTATTTACAGGATCAGTAGAATCTCCTTTATTGTATCCGGATCCTAACTTGAGACCGGAAATGATTACGAACATTGAAGGAGGTATGGATTTTACCTTCCTGAAAAATAGATTGACATTCAATTTTACGGCTTACCAAAACAATTCTAAAGATCAGTCGATTATAATTCCCGTATTATATGAAACCGGATACAACAGAAGAATTATCAATGCCGGAGAATTGAGAAACCGAGGAATTGAGTTGACATTAAATGCCTATCCCATCAAAAATAAAGACTTTTCATGGAGTGTGAATGCCAACTGGTCGATGAACCGAAATAAAATTCTTTCCCTTCCGGAAGAATTTCAGGGACAGCCTTATACAATGGGAAGTGTAGGAGGAGTAGCTTATTATAATGCAGTAGTAGGCGGTTCTCTTGGAGATATGTATGGGTACGGATTGATGTATTCTCCGGATGGCCAGGTGATCTATGGTAGCGACGGTTTAACGGGAAAGCCTAACGATATGAAAAAAATAGGCAATGTGTATCCGAAATGGAGAGCAGGACTCCAGAATGAATTCAGATATAAAAATATTACCATTAGCTTCTCTTTTGACGGACAATACAAAGGAATGGCCTATTCTCATTCTCACCACAAAATGTCTGAACAAGGAAAACTTACCCATACTCTAGTAGGAAGAGATAATCCTGGTGGTCTGATTGTAGGGGAAGGAGTAGTTCAAAACCCTGATGGAAGCTTTTCTACTAATACGAAAGGAATACCGGTTTCTACTTACTATGGAGATTACTACAGAAGAGCCAATATAGAAACCAATTCATTTGATACCTCATTTATCAAGTTGAGAGATGCCAGAATTGCTTTCTCTTTCCCAAAATCTGTGATTGAACCTTTAAAAGTAAGAGAGCTTACTCTTGCTTTATTCGGAAGAAACCTTTGGATGTGGACGAAATTTCCAATGTTTGACCCGGAAGTTGCAACCCTTGATAATTCTACAATTACACCGGGGGTTGAAATGGGTCAGCTGCCTACATCCAGAACAGTGGGAATACAATTAAATGTTAAATTTTAAAATGAAAAAAATGAAAAAAATAATCTATATATGTTCATTCTTTGCCCTTGTGGGGAGTACTGTTTCGTGTGATAGAAGTCTTGATGAAATTAATAAAGATACAAGTAGAATCAACGAACCTGTGGCCAGTTCCTTATTAGTTCCTATACAATACAATATGGCGTCCGTAGGCTATAACAGAGCTAATGATTTTACTTTTGATATCATGCAGGTCTCTTTGGATTTTCCTAATGAAGGAAATTCATTAAGCCGCTATTATCTTACAGAAAACACAGGTTCCGGTTTCTGGAATAATTCTTACAGATGGCTAAAGCAAGTTGATGACCTGAAAAAGGCAGCCACTGCAGAAGGAGACAAAAACTATCAGGCTATCTCAATGGTGTTGAATGCATGGATTTATTCTAACCTTACAGACACTTACGGAGATGTTCCATTCTCAGAAGCGTCACAGTTGGATAATAATATCTCTCAGCCAAAATTTGATAGACAAAAAGATATTTATGTACGTCTACTGGATGATCTAAAAATGGCAAACACTCTATTTGTTACCAATAAAACACTTGTCGGAGGTGATTTGTTTTATAAAGCAGATACAGATGTTAATGGAATCACCAACTGGAAAAAATTCTGTAATTCGCTTTCTCTAAGACTGTTGACCAGAATATTAAGCAAAGATGGAGAAGTGAATGTAAAAGAAAGAATCCAGGAAATTATGAATAACCCTAGCATTTATCCTATTTTCCTGAGCAATGCCGATGGGACTAAATTGGATATTACAGGGATTTCTCCATTAATGCCTCCTATTGCAAGACCTCAGGATTTTACCACGGGAAGAGCGGCTTCAGACTTTTTCGTAAAGGCATTGCAAGCTAATAATGATCCCCGTATGGCAATGTTTTTTACACAGGCAAAGGACTTAAAAAATACAAATATTGGTTATGTGGGAGCGCCTTCCGGTTATCCTTTTGGATCTACATTCTCTTATCAGCCGTCGAACCTGAACCAGAATTTAGCAAAAGGACCTTTAAAAATCTTTGTTTACCCATATGCTGAACTTCAGTTTACACTGGCAGAATTGGCATTGAAAGGGATTATTCAGGGAAGTGCACAAACGTATTATGAAAATGGTGTAAAAGCTTCTATAGAACAATGGGGAGCTGCGGTTCCTGCTAATTATTTCAATAATCCGAATGTAGCTTATCAACCGGATATGAGTAGAATTATGCTTCAAAAATATATTGCGCTTTTCTTCGTAGATCAACAACAATGGTTTGAAAAAAGAAGAACAGGTTTTCCGGAGCTTCCTAATAATGGGGGATTGCTGAATAATGGAAATCTTCCTCAGAGATTAATGTATCCTCCCAATCCAAAAGTATTGAATAGTACCAATTATCAGACTGCCGTTCAGCAAATGGGTGGAGATAATATCAATGTGAAAGTCTGGTGGAGTAAATAATTTTTTAGAATAAAGAATAAAGATAACAATAAAAGAATAAGGATGAATATCAATATAAAATTTTTGATGCCGTGTATGCTGATTTCAACGATGGCCTTCTCACAATCTTCTGTTTCCGGGTATGTTTATGAGGACAGCAATAAAAATCAAAAAAGAGAAAACCGTGAAAAAGGTATTGAAGGAGTTGCTGTTTCCAACGGTATTCAGGTAGTTTTAACCGATAAAAACGGGAGGTATAGTTTACCTATTCAGGATGATCAAACTGTTTTTGTAATCAAACCTACAGGATATCAGACTGCTCTGAACAGTAATAATCTTCCTCAGTTTTACTATCATCATAAACCGAAAGGATCACCGGCAGACTTCAAATATAAAGGAGTGGCTCCAACAGGAGAGCTCCCTAAAGAACTGAATTTTCCACTGTATAGGCAAAATGAAAATAAGAATTTCGATATTCTGGTTTTTGGAGATCCACAGCCTTATACCGAAAAAGAACTGGATTATTTCAAAAGAGGAATTGTCAATGAAGTTAAAAATGCCAAGAAAAATGCGGTATTAGGTATCAGTTTAGGGGATCTTGTAGGGGATAACTTAAGTTTACAGAAACCTTATGCAGACGTAATGAAAGAAGTGGGGTTACCTTGGTATAATGTAATGGGAAATCACGACATGAATTATGATGCCAAAGAAGACAAGCTTTCAGACGAGACTTTTGAATCCAATTTTGGTCCGGCTAATTATTCTTTCAATTATGGAAATGTACACTTTATTATTTTAGATGATATTTTGTATCCGGACCCGAGAGATGGCAAAGGATACTGGGGAGGTTTCCGTGAAGATCAGCTTCAGTTTATCGAAAACGATTTAAAATTGGTAGATAAAAATAAACTGATCGTGGTATCTTTTCATATTCCATTGGAACATCATAACGAAGACAACTTCAGAAATGCAGACCGTCAGAAATTATTTGATTTTCTGAGTCCATTCCAAAATGCATTGATCTTATCTGCCCATACTCACATTCAACAACAGATTTTCTACGGAAAAAAAGCAGGTTGGAACGGAGCAAAGGAACTGCACGAATATAACGTAGGAACCACTTGTGGCGACTGGTATTCAGGGACACCTGATGATGCCGGACTTCCTACCTCAACGATGAGAGACGGTACAGCTAAAGGATATTCTTTCATCAGTTTTACGGATAATCAGTATAAAGTAAAATATAAAACAGCGGGAAAACCGGAAGATTATCAAATCAAACTCTATGTTCCGAAAGCGATTCCTTTCCCATCAAAAACATCTGCAAAAGTATTGGCAAACTTCTTTATGGGAAGCAAAAAAGATAAAGTAGAATACAGAATAGATAACGGAAAATGGGAAGCAATGGAATATGATGAAACCATCGATCCTAATTTTGCTCTTTCTGTTTTCAAATGGGATACCACAGAGAAAATCTTATCAGGAAGAAGACCATCTAATCCTGAAATGTCGAAACACATCTGGGTAGGAGATTTTCCTAAAAAATTAGCACTGGGAAAACATAAAGTTGAGGTAAAAGCAGTAGATATGTATGGAAATGAATTTTCTGCGTCCGAAGAATTTGATGTGCAAAATTCTATTCAGATTCCTTAAGCCTTCTATTTTTTAATATACATTTTTTGATTTTTAAACCGGTTCGTAATGAGCCGGTTTTATTTTGTTGCAAAGGTTAAAAATGATAAACTACAAAAGTCACAAAAGTTTTAATGTTTTTAGGATGGGAAAAAAAGTTCAGATAGGATGAAAATCATAGATTTTCATAAAACTTAAGTGCTCTTCTCAACGCAACGCCTTTAACTTAAAAAAACTTAAGTGGTTAAAAACTTTTGCGTCTTTTGTGGTTCAATAAAGACCATTAAAAAACTATTAAATATTTTTTCTTTCCACTCCATAAAATGTTCTTTCGTAACTTTGTAACACGAAAAGTATATTACTATGAATATAAACGGAAAAAATGCCATCGTAACAGGTGGCGGAAGAGGGCTGGGTAAAGCGGTAGCTTTAGCTTTGGCTAATGAAGGAGTGAACGTTGCGATCACAGGAAGAAACGAAGAAAACCTTAAAAATGCAGTTGATGAAATCCAAAAATTAGGAGTGAATGCAGCCTATGCAGTATTCAATATCGATGAAGAAGAAGCTGTAAAAGCAGGGATCAACAAATTGGCTGAAAGCCTGGGTGGAGTAGATATCCTGATTAATAATGCGGGGATCGGAGATTTCGGGACATTAGAAGAAATGCCGTCTGAAACCTGGGAACAGGTTATTAAAACAAACTTATTTGGAGTATACTATGCAGCTAAAGCTGTTCATCCATTTATGAAGGGCAAAGGAGAAGGAGATATTGTAAATGTGGCTTCTACAGCAGGGTTAAAAGGTGGTCCTAATATGTCAGCGTATGCTGCTTCAAAGGCTGCTGTGGTCTCTTTATCCCAATCTATGATGGCGGAATGGAGAAAACAAAATATCCGTGTCATTACATTAACGCCAAGTACCATCGCTTCTGATATGAGTATCCAAGGTGGACTTACAGACGGAAACCCTGATAAAGTCTTACAACCTGAAGACTTTGCAGAATGGGTAAGAGATATTTTAAAAATGAACAGAAGAGCGTTGATTGCAAATGGTTCTATTTTCTCTACAAATCCATAATGGGTTTAAGATTTAAAGTTTAAAGTTTAAAGTTGTCGGGAAATTCCTGAAGTTTATTTTAAACAATCAAATTCAATATAGGTGGGCTTTTGTCCACCTTTTTTATTACCGTTATCTATACAAAATTTAAAAAATAACATTAAGCTTCTGCAGAATCATCCGTGTAAATTCGTGTCATCCGTGGTTAAAAATAAAAATCTGCATTATCAGCGAGATCAGCGAGAGTCAAAACTCTAAAGATTTATAAATACAATTCAATAGAAGAAGGCTTGTCCGCCTTTTTTATTATGGCTATGTAACGAAATTTTAAAAAATAACATTAAGCTTCTGCAGAATCATCCATGTAAATTCGTGTCATCCGTGGTTAAAAATAAAAATCGGCATTATCAGCTCAATCAGCGAGAGTCAAAACTCTAAAGATTTATAAATACAATTCAATAGAAGAAGGCTTGTCCGCCTTTTTATTACCGCTATCTATACAAAATTTTAAAAAATAACATCAAGCTTCCGCAGGATCATCCGTGTAAATTCGTGTCATCCGTGGTTAAAAATAAAAATCTGCATTATCAGCTCAATCAACGAGAGTCAAAATTCTAAAGATTTATAAATACAATTCAATAGAGGAATGCTTGCCCGCCTTTTTTATTATGGCTATGTAACGAAATTTAAAAAATAACATTAAGCTTCTGCAGAATCATCCATGTAAATTCGTGTCATCCGTGGTTAAAAATAAAAATCTGCATTATCAGCGAGATCAGCAAGAGACAAAACTCTAAAGATCTAGATGTAATTCAATAGAAATGGGCTTTAGCCCATTTAATAAATACATAAAATTCGCGGGCTTTAGCCAAAACTTACCCTTTCCATTTTTTTAGCAATAATAACATTAGTATTTTTGCAACAAATTATTCACATGCAAAATTATTTAGAATTCAATTTCAAAATTTCGCCATTACAACCTTGGAATGAGATATTAATGGCAGAGCTTATAGAAATAGGTTTTGACAGCTTTACAGAAGAAATTGATGGAATTTTAGGATATATCCAGGCAGATTTATTTCATGAAGATCAGTTGAAAGCTCTTCCCATCTTTGAAAACGAGAATGTAAAAATTGACTACACTTTCGAAGAAATGCCGAATATCAATTGGAATGAAGAGTGGGAAAAGAACTTTTCTCCTATCAATATTGATGATAAAGTACTGATTAGAGCAGAGTTTCATGAATCTGTGCCGGGAATGCATGAAATTATCATTCAGCCTAAAATGTCTTTTGGAACTGGGCATCACCCTACAACCCATTTGATGATCCAACAGATGATGGATATTGATTTTAATGGTAAAAAAGTGCTGGATATGGGATGCGGAACTTCAGTGTTGGCAATTTATGCAAAACAGCAGGGAGCAGGAGATACCAAAGCTATTGATATCGATGAATGGTCTGTAGAAAACTCAAAAGAAAATGCAGTAAGAAATGGTGTTGAGCTGGATATTGAACAAGGAACAGCTGAAAATTTAGGAAAAGAAAATTTTGAAATTGTTCTGGCTAATATCAACAGAAATATTTTGATTTCAGATATTCCAACCTATGTTTCTGTTTTGGATAAAGGAGGAAAATTATTACTTTCAGGATTATGTTTCTTTGACGTGGATGATATTCTGGAAGTATGTAAAGAGAATGGTTTAGAGTTGAAAAAACAACTTCAACGTGAAGAGTGGGTGAGCTTGCTATTGGAAAAATAAAAAAATAAACTATAAACATGAAAACTTTATGGACGGCTTTATTATTATTGACGTTGCAATTTTTTGCAGCCCAGGAAAATGAAGTTTATGCAGATGGTGTTTTTAATTTTGAAGAAAATAAAACACAAAAGATTTTTACAGATTGGACGAGAATAAGAAAGGAGCCGAATGTCACTTCTCAGGTTTTGGATTCATTGCAGACTAATCAACAGGTAATGATCTTGAAAAAAGAAGAATCTATTTTAAAATTAGGAGAAAGAGGAGCCAATTGGTATAAAATATCTTATCAAAAAGGAGATACAACTTCTGAAGGCTATGTTTGGGGAGGTAATCTTTGTGTAGGATATCGTAACAAAAATGGGTATGATTTCCTTTTTGGGCTTTCCAAAACAATTGATAGGAAAAGTAAAGAATACAATGGCACCGAAAAACAAAATATTGCCGGAATAAAAGTTGTTGAAGGCAATGCACTGATCGATGAGGTATATTTTGATACGGGAAGAGGAGAAGAGTTAAGCTATGCGACCTTCAATATTGAAAGTAATCATAAACTCCAGAATGTTGAATTGACTCTGAAAGCAATGGTTTCCGGTGAAGCTTGTGGTATTGCAAGTTATGATCAATATGTTCTTTTTAAGGATAAAAAACTCATAGCGCTTCCTCAACTGATGAATGTAGGAGATGCTGATGTTTACTATCATAGTGAAGAATATATTTTTCCTAATGATAAAGGAGGAATTTCCGATGCTTTCATTTTTAAAATGGAAGAAATGGAGAAAGACGACAAGGATAGAGAGAAGAAAAAACGTTCTTCCAAAACCTACCTTTGGAACGGAAATTCTTATAAATTAAAATAAACTTTTGATATAAGTAAAAACCAAACCGCTGTAGATATTACAGTGGTTTTTTCTTTTATAAAATAAAAATATCATGTTGAGTATTTCAGTGGAAAACTTTTGTATCTTTTCTAGTTGAAAAATTCTGAACTTTAATTTAAAATAAATGCAAATGAACGATCTGCTTGATGATTTACTTCCTATTTTATTTTCGGTTTTTGTCGGTGGGATAATAGGAATTGAAAGAGAATATCAGTTGAAAGCTGCAGGACTTCGGACAATGATTTTGGTAACTCTGGGTGCGTGTATTTTCACAATGCTTTCTATGAATTTAGGAGAGTCGGGAAGTCCGGACAGGATTGCGGCAAATATCATCACCGGAATAGGTTTTGTGGGGGCGGGAGTAATTTTTAAAGAAGACAACAGGGTTTCCGGTCTTACGACAGCTGTTACCATCTGGATTTGTGCTTCTTTGGGAATGACGATAGGGGCAGGATATTATCAGGAAGCTGCAATAGGTTCTGTAGTGGTATTTCTACTGCTTATTATGTTCAAATACATTCAGGATATCATAGATAAGATTAGTGTACGTTATACTTATCAGATGACATTACCTTATGAAGATGGAGTAGTGGGGAAATACGAAGCTGTTTTCAAGGACCATGATTTAAAATCCCAGAGGGGAAAACAGGTGAGGAGTGGTGAGAAATATACCATAATGTGGCGTGTACAGGGAGCTGCAAAAAATCATGAAGTGTGTACCAAAGTTTTGCTGAACGACACTTCCATTGAGGAATTTAAGTTTTAAGATTACTCAAAATAAAAATCCGTCTCACATTACTAAAGTGAGACGGATTTGTTTTACAAAACGGTCAATGTTTATTTTGGTGTTGCAAAATTCAGGTTAAGATTATATCTGGTTCCCGGAGTAATTTTTACATTGCTCATTTTTATATTGGTTTTCGTCTTCCCGGCAATGGTGATACTGCCGATGTTTAATTCTGCTGTTGTAGTTAATGGAGAAATTAATAGTGTTGGAGTACTGTATACTACAGAAGAATTTAAGCTTGGAAATACAACAGGAGTTCCTCCCGGAGTTTGTCCGTTGTATGTGATGTTGTTGTCTGAGAAATTTAAATTGGCAGAGCTATTGGTAGGATATATTGTAACATTACTTACCGCCGTGATATTTCCAATTCCGGTAGCATCCAGTTTTGTTGTAATCTCACTATACTGATGCTTAAGTACTATTCCAAGGAAATTATTTCCATTAGACAAAGTCATATCCCTTCTGAAAAACATCAAATCTCCACTTACATTAGTCAATCCTGCATTTGTAAAGGAACTTGCACCTGAGGGGCTTACCGAAGGATTGTCCGATGTACTATTGATGGAATAGGCTACAAAGGTATAAGCTTTGCCTGTTTCCAGCCCTTGGACACCGCTTTGCTCCTCATAAGACTGCGAATAAAAATCTTTTTCTGTAACAAAAGCACCGGTAGCGCTATCATACACCACAATTTTATATTTTATTCCGGGTTGCAAATCGTTTTGGGTTGATACTCCTGATCTTGAAAAGGCTCCTGAAGCTGATTCCGGAGTTAAAGTAGCTGTAATAGTTCCTTCTCCAAATGGAATAGTTTGCGTTTGTACTTCTCCCGTTTCTCCGGAGTAGATCGATTTCACTCGATTTGTTGTTTCCCCTTTAGCCTCTGGTGCACTTACTTTTACTACAGTTTGTTCTTTGCCTTCATCCATTGGATTATCAGAGTTCGTACATGAAATTACCCCCAAGCCAAGGGCAGAAAATGTTAATAAGATTGCTCTTAATTGATGTTTTTTCATAGGGTTTAAGTTTTATTTTTTACTGATATTTATTTATGAATTCAAATAATAATTTATTCTCTACCTGTACAGAATAAAAAATACTTCTGATATTTTTTATTTAAATATACGTCATTTCAATATTTTTCACAAGGTGTTGACTTTTCAATATGTTTTTCGTTGAAATATATAATGGTGTAATTAATTGCTTATGGAAAAGAATACTATGCTGAAATAAGTTATGACGGACATAAAGAATAACCATTCATCTATTTTTAACTCCTTTAAAATAAAATTAATTATGCCGTTGGGCTGTGAATAGTTATAACTGAAAATAACTTCCAGCCTTTTAAATTTAATTTCCTTAATTCGAATTCAGATTATTTAAATAAAAAAATAGGACTGGAAAAACCAATCCTACCCAAACATGATTAAGTGTATAGTTTAGCCATTAATGGCTACAAGGAATTCAAAGTGCACAAAAAAGATTTTTATTGATCTTAATCGATGTTTCCTTAAAAAATAATCGAACTAACTTTAATGATTTTCAGTTATGTTTACTTTGTAAAAGTAGTATGAATTACCAGTCTTTATGGTAAAACTTAAGTTGATTCAGCAAAATAGGTTGTTGAAACGGTATTTTCATCCCATGAAACGTATGAGGGAAAATATTTTCTTAAAAGAAATGGTGTTATTCAAAGATTAATATTACAGTTCCTATAATGATTAAGATAGCACCAATAGCTGTTTTGAGAGTTAAAGATTCGCCAAGAAAAATAACAGAAAGAACAATAGTAAGCGCTACACTGAGTTTATCTACAGGAGCAACCTGTGTTACTTTTCCAGCTTGTAATGCTTTAAAGTAGAATATCCAGGAAAGCCCTGTTGCTAATCCTGAAACAATAAGGTAAATGAGGTTATGACGGGAAAGTGCTGAAATTCCCTTGTATTCGCTTCGTGCCAGAACAATTCCCCAAGCCACCAATAAAATAATAATACTTCTTATAGCGGTAGCCAGATTTGAATTAACTCCTGTTATCCCTATTTTTGCAAAAATAGCAGTTAGCGAAGCAAAAAAAGCTGAAAGAATAGCGTATACCCACCACATATTTTTAAATTTTAAAAATTATTGATCCGGAATATTGATAATCCTCTTCATTTAAATACCACTCTTCTTTTATATCATTACCTTAAAGTTAATCATAATAGGCCAGCAAAAATTGTTTTATATATATTTTTTACTGAACCCAATCTTTTAATGAAATAACATCGGCTTGCTTAGGGACAATTTTCTTCATCAGGACTTGAAGTACTTCTTCATCTCCATCTTTACAACAGTCCTCAATTACAGTAATTGTATACTCTTTATCTGAGGTTTCTCTCAGAGTAGATAAGACAACTTCTTAGTGTATTCTTGTTTTATGGATTAGCTTTGACAGCTTTATACATCATTGAATCTTTCTTCTGTTCGGTATAATCGTATTTGTAATTGTAAAATGAAGATTCCCAGTCTCCGTAACCGACATTAGGAATAATAATGAATTTTTTACCAAAATCAGCTGCTGAGTTTTTCACTGCTGTTGATCGCTCTGCCTCCGATTTTTTATCAAAAATATTGGAAAAATCGGCAAGATTATCTCCTAGAAGCAAGACGATATTATAATTTTTAGCAATATCTTTTCGTCGGTTTTCCTTACTGCTTTCTTTTGATCGAAGAATAAGATTGCTGTCATTTTGAAGTGGGAAGTTGTATCTTTTTAAGTTTTTCAATGTTCCTGCTCGTTCTTGTTCCACACGATTGGTTACATAGAAAACCTGTATACCTTTGCTGGCTGCATACTGATAGAATTCCTGAGAACCGGTTAGTGGTCTTGCAATCCCTTTTGCAGTCCATTCTTCCCAAGTTTTTTGATCATAGTTTTCTCCCATTTTTGCACGTTCAACAGCATAATAGGAGTTATCTAAAAAAGTCTCATCAATATCTGAAATAATAGCTAAAGGTTTATCCGATTTTTGTGCTAAAGCTTCATCCAAACGAAGTTTTGCAATGTTATAGGCCTGTAGACAAAGAGCTTCGTATTCTGCAGCTCGTTGCTGATAGAACGCAGCGTATATTTTTCCGTCACGCCCAAGGTCATGATAAGGAGTATCTTGAATGGTTGCTTTTGAAGTTGGAGCAGCTGTTTTGCACGACAATGTTAAAGCAAATAAGCTGCTTGCAAGTATAAGTTTGAAATTTTTCATTGAATTAAAATAGACAAGACAAAATTATAACAAATTGATTTTTATCACAACTATTTTCTAGCCAGATTGATTGTTACAAAATGTATTTAATTGTAAAGAATAGACCTTCATTTTGAGATAAGTTAGGGGAATGTCTGAAAAATATTCGAACAAAAAAGTCATTTTTGCTCATTTTACGCCTGTTTTTTTAAAGAAAATAATAAAATCCTTTGAGATAGAGGCTTTTGTGAAAAGTGAGCGCGAAAGGATTCGAACCTTTGCCCGTCCCGATTATAAATCGGAATAAGAGCAAAAGTTGTGGGGCTTAGAATATTTAGATCAGTTTAATTTTAAAATGTAACGCAAAGGATTTCTATTATCCAGTGTTGTATTTTAGTAAGCAAAGGCTGAATCAATTGTATTGATTCTTTCTAAGCGTACGCCTATCTACATCGCTTCATCAGCGACTTTTGTCACTTTCTTAGCTCTCTTATCAATAATGAATTGAATCTTATCTTTGCGTTGAATAGAATTTCAATATAAAGCTTAGAGGCGTGAAAGATAGAAGATTTTTCCTCTTTAGATTAACAAAACTTTTTGCGTAGTCCACAACTTTTGGGTCAGTCTCAAAAGTTGTGGAGAATTTGAATTTTATATTTAAATACAAAGAAAAACGACGATAAAAAATGGATGGGCTTGAATGGGTAATGTTTAATTGACCTAGGAAGCAGGAGCGTTAAAAAAATTGAGATTGAATCCGTTAAAAAATTTCCACTGTTCGAGCATGGCTGGAATTTTGAGTCGAAGAAGAAGGATTTGATTCCATGCGAGTTTGGAAATTTTAGGAGTCAATATCAATTTTTAGCGTATGATTCCAGTCTTGAATTTTTGTATACTTTTGTTTTAAGACAAAAGTATAAATAAAAAAATAATTTTAAATTGGCATTCATGCATTTCTATGTTGCCTCCAACTTTTGCGCTTTATCCAATTTAACTCATTACTATATAAATAAAAAAAACTCACAAAAAATTGTGAGTTTAAGTGAGCGCGAAAGGATTCGAACCTTTGCCCGTCCCGATTATAACTCGGGATGCTCTATCCAATTTATCTCATTACTATATAAATAAAAGAAAAACTCACAAAAATTTGTGAGCCTTTGTGAGCGCGAAAGGATTCGAACCTTTGACCGTCTGCTTAGAAGGCAGATGCTCTATCCAGCTGAGCTACGCACCCTTGAATTTTAAAAGTCGGGGCGGCAGGATTCGAACCTGCGACCTCCTGGTCCCAAACCAGGCGCGATGACCGGACTACGCTACGCCCCGAGGGTGTCATCAATAACGAGTTTTACTTCGTTTTTGCGGTTGCAAAGGTACAATACTTTTTTAAATAAAAAAATAAAATATGAGATAATTTTTAATTAATTTTTTGTGGTAACTTTTTTATTATCTTTACCCGATTAATAACCACAGACTTACCTTGTTGAAAGACGAAGACGAATTTTTCAAATATTTATCTCCACTTTTTGCTGACTTTATTTTAATGCTAATTTGTACATTACCGTTATTTCCTACTTTAAAATTCGAATGAGAAGTATAAACTCAGTGCTAGAATTTATTTGACGATTATCCAAGGTATTGGAAATAGATGTAAATTATATTTTATTAACCGAAGTAAGAAGCTCACGCTGGTAAGAGGAATTAAAAATTTGTAAAAGTATTAAAAGGCGTGTGCTTAAATAAAATATTTAATTAAAATTTTAAATAATTTATCGATTGTAAATTATTTGATTAATCCTAATGAATGCCGATCTTTAATTAATTGAAAGATTGGTATTTTATTTACATAATCCTATCTTTACCCCATGAAACGATTGATATTAGCATGTTTGTTTTCTCCACTGTTTATATTCTCTCAAACCAGTGGAAGAGTTATAAAAATTTCAGATGGAGATACCATTACTGTCCTTCTTGAGGGAAACCAACAAAAAAAACTGAGACTTGCCGAGGTAGATTGTCCTGAAAAAGGTCAACCATTTGGAAAAAATGCCAAACAGTTTACTTCAGATCAGATATTTGGTAAAACCATTCATTTTATTGAAACTGATACAGACCGTTACGGACGTTCTATTGCCAAAGTGTATTATGATCAAGATAAATATCTTTCCAAAGAGCTGATAAAGGCTGGAATGGGATGGTGGTATTTTCCTTATTCTAAAGATGCTTCTTTAGGGAAGCTACAGGAAAGAGCTCAGCGTAATAAAGCAGGGCTTTGGCAGGACGTCCATGCGGTTGCTCCGTGGGAATACAGGAAAATGAAAAGAGAAGAATCAAAAAATAAAAAATATGAAGCTTCTAAAGTTCCAATCAAAGGGAAACAGGTTGCTTAAACACTTACGAAAGCCTTAGGATCAATATTTCTAAGGCTTTTTTATTTAAAAAAACGTAAATCATTATATTTGTAATATACAGATTTTCTTATTTTTATGCGGTAAAATTTCCATTAATATTAGATTTAGGAAGTGGTGTAATGTTGTAAACTATTTAACTATGAGGCAAACGACTATTTTGATACTGTTATTTTTTTTATTCATTCAAAATGTAAACGGGCAAACACAAAAAGTTTCTCAAGATAGCTTCTCAATTTTTTTTAATGAGATTAAAACAGCATCTCAAAAGAATATTGGACTCTGGAATAAGGAGCTATATGGTCCCATACTTTTAATTAATCCAAAAACAAGAGAGGTTTTCGCTAATGAGCCTGATAAAATAGGGGTTTTAAAAAATAATGAAGGTGTATATTCGGGGACTTTACCGGTTGATATTAATATTGCGAATACTGCAATGAATTGGAGCGGAAAAAGATGGGCAATGATTATGCTTCCTCTCCCACAAAATAAAGAGAACAGGATAGGGTTATTAGCTCATGAATCGTTTCACGTGATACAGCCGTCATTAGGATTCGAATTGAATAATACTGAAAATAATCATTTGGATCAAAAAGAAGGTAGAGTCTATCTTCGTTTAGAGCTTGAAGCCTTAAAAAAAGCGATTCATTCAACTTTGGAAAAAGAATCAAAGGAGCATTTGACGAATGCATTGATTTTTAGAAAATACCGACATAGCCTGTATACTGATTCAGGTTCTCATGAAAACTCTTTGGAATTAAATGAAGGAATTGCTGAATTTACCGGCGTAATAGTAAGTGGTAGAAGTAAAGATCAAACGATTGCGTTTTTAACGAATGGGATTAATGACTTTTTTAAGAATGCCACATTTGTGCGATCATTTGCTTATCATACAATTCCTGTCTATGGCTATTGGTTGTATAATAAAGACAAAAACTGGAACAAAAAGATTACGGCAAAAACAGATTTGACGGATTATTTTATCAAGACATTTAATGTCAACATTCCAGCGAATTTAAATGAAATTGTTAAAAAAATAGCTGTTCATTACAATGGTTCGACAATTATTGAGGAAGAAATAAAGAGAGACGAAAGAAGAAAACAACTTATTGCTGAATATCAATCGAAATTTGTTGATCAACCTCATTTTGAAATAAAATTTGAAAAAATGAACGTCTCTTTCGATCCAAGAAATATCATGCCGATTGAAAATAAAGGCACCGTATATCCTAACATCAGAGTTACGGATAAATGGGGTATTTTGACGGTTGAAAATGGGGCATTAATGAGCCCGAGCTGGGATAAGATTTCAATATCCAATCCTACGGAGATGGGAGATCAAAAAGTGTCAGGTGAAGGTTGGATTCTAGAACTGGCCGATGGATATACCATTAAAAAGGACGAAACAAATAGTAACTATTTATTGGTAAAGAAAAATCAAATAAATAATTAAAATATGGAATTTTCACCATTCAATACTATTGTTAAGCTGTGTCTTCAAGGGATGAGTAAAGAAGAAAAAGGAGAAAATGAAGAAGCTGGTAAGTTATTTTTACAGGGCTGGAACGAAGCCACAAATGATTTTGAAAAATTCCTTGCCGCTTATTATATAGCCCGACATCAAAAAACTCCCTCTGAAAAGTTAAAGTGGCTTGAAACGGCTCTGGAGTATGCCTTGAAAACAAATGATGATACCGTGAAGAGTGCTTTTCCGGCTCTTTATTCAAACATTGCTCAATGTTATGAAGATTTATCCGATACGGGAAATTCAAAGAAGAACTTTGAATTAGCTATTTCATTTAAAAATAATCTTTCCGATAAAGGACCATTTTATCATGGTACGAAAGCGGATTTACAAGTTGGAGATCTATTGACGGCAGGTGGCCATTCCAATTACAAATCTGAATTCAGGATGAATCATATCTATTTTACGGCTTTGGTAAATGGGGCAGGGCTTGCAGCGGCATTAGCGAAGGGAGATGGTCGGGAACGGGTATATATCGTTGAACCGACAGGTGAGTATGAAAACGATCCGAATGTTACAGATAAAAAATTTCCGGGCAATCCGACCCGTTCCTATCGTTCTGAGTCGCCGTTGAAAATTGTTGGAGAAGTGGTAGATTGGGTGAAACCAAGTCCGGAAGAACTTCAGAGATTCCGTGAAAAATTGGACAATAGTAAAGGAAGTATAATTAATTAGCTTTGCCTCCTTAGAATATAAAATTTAAAAACTAAATATATTCGCATCTCATATGAAAAAAATAAAAGTAAAATGTGAGCCCGATTAGTGTTGGCTGGATCTCTGCGGGATGACAAGGTGAATGGATATGCATGTGCGGGCTATAAATAAAAGGTGATTGTAGAAATAGACAACATTACAGAATTACTGCATAATAAAAGACCTTACCATAAAATAGTAAGGCCTTGGGTGAATTTAAAAAGAGTATTAAGTGGTTTTGATAGGGTGTGTAATTGTATTATTCTTAAAATGAAATTACCATCAATCGTTTTCTACTAAAACAGAGGCTACCTCTTTAGCGGCTTGTACCATAGCAATTAAAGCTTTCTCTGTTTCATCCCAATGTCTTGTCTTTAACCCGCAGTCAGGATTTACCCACAACTGATCTGCCGGAATTACGTTTTGAGCCTTTCTTAAAAGCTCAACCATTTCTGCTTTTGACGGAACTCTTGGAGAATGAATATCATAAACACCCGGGCCAATCTCATTCGGATATTTAAAATCGGCGAAAGCATTCAAAAGCTCCATTTGTGAACGGGAGCATTCTATTGTAATCACGTCAGCATCCATATCAGCGATATTTTTAATGATATCATTAAATTCCGAATAACACATATGGGTATGAATCTGAGTTGTATCTTCAACTCCACTTGATGAAATTCTGAAGGCTTCTACTGCCCATTTTAGATAATTTTGCCAATCTGATTGTCTCAATGGTAACCCTTCACGAATAGCAGGTTCATCAATTTGAACGATTCTGATTCCTGCTTGCTCCAGGTCTACAACTTCGTCACGGATTGCCAGAGCAATCTGCTTACAGGTTTCAGAACGATGTTGGTCATCACGAACAAAAGACCATTGTAGAATAGTAACAGGACCTGTTAACATTCCTTTTACCCATTTTTTTGTCTGTGATTGGGCATATTGGGACCAGTAAACCGTCATAGGGTTTGGACGGGAAACATCTCCGAAAATAATCGGTGGTTTTACACAACGGCTTCCATAGCTTTGTACCCAGCCGTTTTTAGTAAATACGAATCCATTCAGTTGCTCTCCGAAATATTCAACCATATCATTACGTTCAAATTCTCCGTGCACCAGCACATCAATTCCGATTTTTTCCTGCCAACGAATTGTTCTCTCTGTTTCCTCCTTTAATAAGGTATCATACTGTTCTGCCGTTAACTCGCCTTTTTTGAATTTAGCCCTCCAGTTTCTTACTTCTGCAGTCTGAGGAAATGATCCGATTGTTGTGGTTGGAAATAAAGGCAGTTGCAAAGCTTTTTGTTGTTCTTCCTTGCGAATTTTGAACGAGTTTTTTCTTCGGGAATCTGCTTCTGTTACTGCACTTGTTCTTTGTTTTACTGCTTCATTGTGAATTAAAGGAGATGTTTTTCTGCTGGCGATTGCTGCTTTATTTTCTGCAAATTTTGCCAAAAAATTTTCATCTGAAGTTCCGTTTGCCAGCTCTTTCAGAGTTACTACTTCCTGTACTTTTTGTTTAGCAAAAGCCAGCCAGTTTTTAATCTCAGGATTAAGGCCGGTTTCAAAATCCAAATCACATGGTGAATGAAGTAAAGAAGAGGATGGCGCTATAAAGACTCTTTCGGAACCTAATGTTTCAACTGCTTTTTTGATGAAAGACAGCGATTTTTGAAAATCGTTTTTCCAGATATTTCTTCCATCCACAATTCCTAATGAAAGGCTCAGTGTTTCCGGGATTGTATTTAATATTTTATCTAATTGTTCAGGGTTTCTAACCAGATCAATATGCAGGACGTTCACTGGAAGTGAAACAGCAAGAGATGAGTTATCTTTTAAGCCATCAAAATAAGTAGCAACAATGAATTTTAGTTTTGGAAATTTATTTCTGATTTCACTATAAGCCCATTCATATTTTTCCTTTGCTTTTTCTGTTAAATCCAGAGCTAAAAATGGTTCGTCAAACTGAATCCACTTAGCACCTTGCTCTTGAAGCTTTGTTAAAATTTCAATATAAACAGGAAGAAGGTTTTGAACCAGATCGAGTTTATCGAATCCTTCTTCTTTTTCTTTTCCTAAAAGTAGATAAGAAACAGGTCCGATAATGACCGGTTTTACGTTAATTCCGGCTTGTTTTGCACTGGCAAATTCATTGAATATTTTATCTGAATTAAGTTTAAACTGTTGGTTTTTATAAAACTCAGGGACGATATAGTGGTAGTTGGTATCAAACCATTTTGTCATTTCCATGGCAGTGATATCCAACCCTTCTTTTTGGTAACCCCTTGCCATGGCAAAATAAAGGTCCAACTCTGTATTATTCTTTTTAAGAGCAACTTCATGATAACGTGTTGGGATGGCTCCTACTGTTAAAGTCATATCCAAAACCTGATCATAATAAGAAAAATCATTACAAGGAATCAAATCAATTCCGGCTTCTCTTTGAATAGCCCAGTTTTGATTGCAGATATTTCTTCCGGTATTTAGAAGTTCTTCCACAAGAATTTTACCTGACCAATATTGCTCGCAGGCTTTTTTGAGTTCTCTTTTGCTACCAATTCGCGGATAGCCCAGAATGTGCGTTTGCATTTTTTTACTTTTTAAATTAAACTTAAATTTGAAAAGCACTTTAAATGCTTCGTGCTGTTTACGATATTGAAATTTTGGAGAAAGAATGACATATTCAAACAGTACAACTCATATAGAGAAATGCACTTATAAAATATATTCATCTGTTCGACCAAAAGCTTCAGACCGCGAAAGCATTGTCAATTCAGTAAAGGCAGGTCTCCTGACTTGTAACGGTTTCCGTCATCCTTCCCGCTTTTGGCAGTGGATATGCAAGGACGAAACCTTTGATATGTTACTTACAGTTGCGCGACAGTTCGTGATTCTCACACGATTCCCTATTAATCTACCTTAAGTAAAACCTTTCCTGTTTGATGAAGTATGTAAAGAACTTATACTTTAATAATCTACAACATTACGAATGTTGATTAGATTATATTTTTGAACAAAAATAAATATAAAGAATAAAAATATTGTTATTTTTGAATAAATAAGAAAAATAAACTTTTTATATAAATTATTTACAGAAAATTTTTCTGTAAATTTGAATAATATCAACCTCTAAAAGAAAAATATACTGTGGAAAATATAGACGACAAAGATCTTCAATTACTTAAACTGCTACAAAACAATTCAAAATTGACGGTTAAGGAACTTGCAAAAGAGATCAGCCTTTCTCTTTCTCCGGTTTTTGAGAGAGTGAAACGGCTAGAGCAGGAAGGCTATATAAAAAGATATGCTGCTATTCTTGATGCAGAAAAACTCAACCGTGGATTTATGGTTCTTTGTCAGATAAAATTAAAAATTCATGATAAATCTGTAGGACATGACTTTGTAAAGGAGATCATGGAAATAGATGAGGTGGTAGAATGTTTCAATATTTCCGGTGATTATGATTTCTTCTTAAAAGTCCAGGCGAAAGATATGAAGCATTATCAGGATTTTGTATTTAACAAATTAGGTTCTGTAGATGCTATAGGAAGTACACATAGTACGTTTGTTATGGCAGAAGTGAAAAATTCACACGGTGTAAATATATAAGGAGACTGACAAGAGTAGATCGATCTTGTAAAAAAAAACAAATTGGTCTTTCAATTGCTGAACTTTTTTGAATGTACAATAATTGTTAGATTTAGATATTGGGTTTTATATGTAATCCACGTATTAAATTGTTGAAAAAAAAGTAAGTGAATAAAACGATTGTGAAAATGACTGCCATATTTGAAAAATATCTATCCTTAACAGGAGGATTATCAGTTGAGGAAATCAACTTTTCTGCACAGTTCTTTAAACCGATTCGCCTAAAAAAAGGTGATTTTTTTATTCGTGAAGATGAATATTGTCGTTATGTTGGATTTATCATTAGTGGAGCTGTAAAAGCATACGCTGTCGATAAAGAAGGGAAGGAAAATATAACCTGTTTCAAATTTGAAAATGAATTTGTTACCTCATTTCAGGAGTTTGTGATGCAAGGTAAATCCAGAAGAAGTATCAGGGCTATAGAAGATACTGTAATGTATAGAATAAGTTACCTGGATTATCAACACCTTCTTGGTCGGGTGACTGCTTGGAATGGAATTATAAAATCGGTGATAGAGCAGGAGTATGATCAAAAAGAACGCTATCTGCTAAATTACAATAATAGGTCAGCTGTGGATAAATACCGTCATATGCTATCTGAAGAACCGATGCTTGTTCAGCGTGTGGCGACGCAAGACCTGGCATCATACCTGGGTATCACGCAACGATCGCTTACACGGGCGAAGGGGCAAATACACAGATCTGGCGTATTATAGGACAAATGTCCTTACGCTGCTTTGATTTCTGATCTAGATTTGCATAAAAAAACTATGTTACATCAAATCGCTCCCGAAGTGTTTCAGATTTCACTGATGCCACGAAATAGTATCAATTGTTATATTGTTGAAGGTACATTGGTAGATTCCGGAATACGGACTTCATATGCCACTATAAAGAAGGCTATCCAAAAGATTCCTGTTTATCAGCATATACTGACACATGCACATGCAGATCACCAAGGCTGTAGTGATCAGATATGTGCTGAATTCGGGATACCTTTGCTTTGTCACCCCAATGAAATTTTTAGAACCGAAACAGGTATGGTTACCAGCGACTATCCGGCTCCGCAACATTGGATAGCAAAGCTTCAACAAAAATATTGGGCAGGTCAGGGACATAAAGTCGAACGAACAATTGCTGAAAATGATAGGATCGGAAGCTTTCAGGTAATAGAGACGCCCGGACATTCGCCTGGCCATATTTCTTTATTTCGAGAGCGGGATGGCATATTGATAATCGGAGATGTGGCAACGAACATGAACCTGCTCACGACGATGACTGGTTTGCATCTTCCACCAAGCATATTTACTTCAGATCAGCAGTGCAATATCAGATCGCTTCAGAAGTTAGCGGAGCTGAATCCTTCCATTATCTGCTTTGGTCACGGATCTGTCATGCGGAATGCAGATCGTAAGTTTGAACGGTTTGTGGCTAAATGTAGCGCAGCTATTTAGATCTGTTTAATTTTAAAGTTTCACGCAAAGGATATCAGTATCTGGTGTTGTATTTTAGGAAGCAAAGACTGAATCAATTGTATTGATTTTTTCTAAGCGTATGCATATCTACATCGCTTCATCAGCGACTTTTGTCGCTTTCTTAGCTCCCTTATCAATAATGAATTGCATCTTGTCTTCGTTGAAATAAAATTTCAATATAAAGCTTAGAGGAGTAAAAAGATAATTCATTTTTTTTCTTCAGATTAACTAATTTTTTACCTAGCCCCAAACTTTTGCACCTGATCCCATATTGGTTCAGAAAGGTGAAAGAGGTTGATTTTAAACCATTTTCTATCTTAAGAAAAACAATAATGAATCATTGTAGAGAGATTCTGAACTGCTTTGATAAAGAAGCACTAATGCTTCCGTAGAATCTTTCAATGCTAAAATTAAAAACTTCAGAATACAACTCAGAGGCGTGAAAGATAGAACATTTTTCCTCTTTAGATTAACCAAACTTTTTAGCTTAGTCCACAACTTTTGGGACTAATCTAATATGGATCAATCGCAAAAGTTGTGAAGAATTTGAATTTTATATTTAAATACAAAGAAAAACGACGATAAAAATGGATGGACTTGAATGGGTAATATTTAATTGACCTAGGAAGCAGAAGCGTTAAAAAAATTGAGATTGGATCCGTTGAAAAATTTCCACTGTTTGAGCATGGTTGGAATTTTGAGTCGAAGAAGAAGGGTTTGACTCCATGCGAGTTTGGAAATTTTAGGAGTCAATATCAATTTTTAGCGTATGATTCCAGTCTTGAATTTTTGTATACTTTTGTTTTAAGACAAAAGTATAAATAAAAAAAATAAATTTATATTCATGCATTTCTATGTTGCCCACAACTTTTGAGATTGATTCAAGAATGTCCAATATAATACTTGTTTAAAGATTTAGAGTAAAGAATATAGCAGTAGCACATGAAGCTAATATAAACAAAAAACCTCACCATAGAAATGATGAGGTTTTTTGTGAGCGCGAAAGGATTCGAACCTTTGACCGTCCCGATTATAAATCGGGATGCTCTATCCTGTTTTTTTCGCTAATCAGCTTTTGAATTTTCAATTTACTTTTCCAAGCTTTAATCTCTCGTTCTCTTTTGTATGCTTGAGCTTTAGAGCAGAATTTTTCAGTATAAACAATAATCCAATCTTTAACTTTCGAAGTAAATCCATTGTGAGCTGAAAGATGTCTTCTTAATCTTTCTTGTAAATTCTCACAAGAATGTCCAATATAATACTTGTTTAAAGATTTAGAGTAAAGAATATAGCAGTAGCACATGAAGCTAATATAAACAAAAAACCTCACCATAGAAATGATGAGGTTTTTTGTGAGCGCGAAAGGATTCGAACCTTTGACCGTCTGCTTAGAAGGCAGATGCTCTATCCAGCTGAGCTACGCACCCTTAAACGTTGATTTTGCTTAAGTTAATAAGCTCATTAAAAAGTCGGGGCGGCAGGATTCGAACCTGCGACCTCCTGGTCCCAAACCAGGCGCGATGACCGGACTACGCTACGCCCCGAGAATATATAAGAGAGCGGAGGGTAAGGGATTCGAACCCTTGCGACACTTTCGCGTCGACAGTTTAGCAAACTGCTCCGTTAACCACTCCGGCAACCCTCCTTTTTGTTTATTTTTTAATGATCGTTGTTCCGTTATTGCGAGTGCAAATATAGAACAGATTTCTTTATTTACCAAATAAAATTCAAGAAAAATTTGTGTATTTTTGAGGTAATAAATCATTCAAAAACCAAACTGATGCGTAAGACATTATATATCATCGGATTAAGCACTATCGTTTTTTCATGTACTTCCCAACAAAATGTGAAAAAAAATACTTACAAACCGAAAACACCCGTAGTACAGCCGAAACCTGTAGCTAAAACTCCGACTCCGGAAGCTCCAAAGCCAAAAGTAATATCTGATCATGGAGTAGACTTTTTTACTACGAATATAGCAGATCCTACAAAAAATGATAATACAGTAAGCTATGGTTCTATTGTATCTGCAAAGCCGGCTGGTTATAAAGTAGTGAAAACTTATTTTCCTGCTGTTGCTCAGAACTTCAGACAGCGTTATTTAATATTACATTATACAGCTATTCCGGATGATAAATCGATCACGGTTCTTACTCAACAAGCGGTAAGTGCTCACTATTTAGTTAATAATATCGGAGATAACGAAATTTATCAACTTGTAGATGAGAACAAACGTTCTTACCATGCCGGGGTAAGTTCATGGAGAAATGATAAAAATCTTAATGATACTTCCATAGGGATTGAAATTGTAAATGCGGGATATTCTACTGATGGAACAGGTAAAAGAATATTTGCTCCGTTCAGTGATGAACAAATAAAAAAAGTTGCAGCTTTGGCAAAAGATATCGCTACAAGATATCAGATTCCGGCAACCAATGTTCTTGCCCATGCAGATATTGCCCCTACAAGAAAGCAGGATCCGGGACCGATGTTTCCGTGGAAAAAGCTTTATGATGAGTATCAATTGGGAATGTGGTATGATGAGATGACGAAGCAAAACTTTTTCAATATAGCACAAGCGGATTTCACAACAAGATATAATGATTCTTCGTTCGTATTCCTTATTCAGACTGCATTGCAAAAGTTCGGGTACGGAATAGAGCCTAGTGGAAAATGGGATGATGCGACCAAGAAAACCATTGAGGCTTTCCAGTATCATTTCCGTCCTCAAAATTATGACGGGATTATGGATGCTGAGACCTGGGCAATCCTGCAGGCTTTAAATCAAAAATATCCGGTAAAATAATTCAAATTAAAACGCATCTAAACGATGCGTTTTTGCTATCTTTAAACCATCAAAAACAGTAAAATATCTGTAATGGAAAATTTCAGAAAAGAAAGTGATCTATTGGGCGAACTGAATGTACCAATGGATGCTTATTATGGGGTTCAGACACAACGAGCTATCAACAATTTCAAGATTTCAGGACAACTTTTGTCTTCTTACCCGGATTTTATTAAAGGCTTGGCTTTTGTAAAAAAAGCTGCTGCAAAAACCAACTATGAATTGGGGCTTCTTGATGAAAACCTGTATTTCAAAATAGCAGAAGCGTGTGATGAAATTGTAGAAGGTAAATACCATGAACAGTTTCCGGTAGACATGATTCAAGGTGGGGCAGGTACTTCTATCAATATGAATGCGAATGAAGTGATTGCTAACATTGTCCTGGAAAAACTAGGCAAAAATAAAGGCGAGTATGAATTCTGTTCACCTAATGATCATATCAATCTTTCTCAATCAACCAACGACGCTTATCCAACTGCAATTAAAATGGGATTATTGCAAATGAATGTTGGTTTGGTAGAAAGACTTGAGAGAATTATAGCGGCTTTCCGTGCAAAAGGGAAGGAGTTCCAGGATGTGATAAAAATGGGACGTACACAGCTTCAGGATGCAGTTCCGATGACTTTAGGGCAGGAGTTTGAGGCTTTCGCTGCTACTTTAGAAGAAGATATTTCTAAATTGAATAACAATGCCAATCTTTTTGTAGAGGTGAATATGGGGGCAACAGCTATCGGTACAGGGTTAAATGCTCCGGTAGGTTATGCAACGCTTTGTGCGAAAAACTTAGCTCAGATTACAGGTTTTCCAATCATTTCTGCACCGGATTTAGTGGAAGCAACACCGGATACAGGTTCTTATGTTATCTATTCTTCGGCAATGAAACGTCTTGCCGTGAAATTGTCAAAAATCTGTAATGATTTAAGATTGCTTTCTTCAGGACCAAGAGCCGGACTTTTCGAAATCAATCTGCCGCCAATGCAACCGGGATCTTCTATCATGCCGGGTAAAGTAAATCCTGTAATTCCAGAGGTAGTAAATCAGGTTTGCTTCAAAGTTATTGGAAATGATTTAACCGTAACTTTTGCAGCAGAGGCAGGGCAATTACAGCTTAACGTAATGGAGCCGGTACTTTCTCATGCCATTATGGAAAATATCAATTTCCTTTGCAATGCGATGGATACTCTTCATGATAAATGTGTAATAGGAATTACTGCCAACAAAGAAGTTTGCCTGAATATGGTGAAACATAGCATTGGTATTGTAACTGCACTGAATCCTTATATTGGATACAAACAGTCTACACAAATTGCTAAAGAAGCATTGGAAACCGGAAAAAGTGTTTATAATCTTGTTTTAGAGAAAAGAATTCTTTCTCAGGAAAAGCTGGATGAAATTCTAGATCCGAAAAACATGCTGAAACCGCATAACAAATAATAAAAAATAAGAGGCCATCTCAAAAGTGTCATTCTGAACGAAATGAAATGCAGTGAAGAATCTCATGTAATTGGTTGTCAAAGAGATTCTTCCTTCATCAGAAATCGAAGATTCGACGTAGCCAATGACAAAAGCCAAATTATTTGACTTTTGAGACAGCCTCTTTTTATTCATCATTTATATCATAATACGTGAGGTTTTTAATCATAATTCCTGCGCACAACGAAGAAAACAATCTCTCGTTCACTCTGGATTCTTTACAGCAGCAAAGCCATAAAGCTTTTAAAGTGGTTGTCGTGAACGACGGTTCCACAGATAATACTGCGGAAGTGATCCGAAAGTATACACAACAGGATTTTCGTTTTGAAACGATAAATCTTCAAAAATCAGAACACCAACCTGGCTCTAAGGTCGTTCATGCTTTTAAAAATGGCCTGCAAGCACAATCTTTAAATGATTTTGACGTCATTTGTAAGTTTGATGCGGATATTATCCTCTCTGAAAATTATTTACAAACCATAGAAAATGCTTTCGTTAATAATCCGACATATGGATTGGTAGGCGGATTACTATATGTAGAAAAAGACGGAAGTTGGGTATATGAAGGAAATTCCAATAAACATCACGTAAGAGGTCCCATGAAAGCCTATAGAAAAGAATGCTTTATCCAAATTGGTGGGTTGAGAGAGACATTAGGTTGGGATAATATAGATGCCATATTGTTAGAACATTTGGGCTGGAAAGAAGTGGTTCTTCCCAAACTGCATGTAAAGCTTATTAAGGTGAAAGGTGCTGATTATACTATAAGGCCGGCTGATTATTATGGACGTTATTTCTATTTTTTAGGATTAAACAGATTTCTGGCTTATATTGCCTCTTCCAAAGAAGCTATGAAAAGTAAATCAATCTCATTTTTCTTTGATATTATTTCAGCTTATGAAAATTGCAGATCTAAGAAATTAGAATTGAAGATTACAAAAGAAGAACAAAAAATTGTTAACAATCAACGCTGGACGATGTTGAAGAAGAAATGGCTGAAAATGTGATGTAAATCCAAGTAAACATCAATAGAAATGGGCTTTAGCCCATTTAATAAAAAAATAAAATATCCATTGGCTTTAGCCAAAACCCATAAAAACAAGCGTTCGGATTCAGTGAAAAAAATTGCCTATATAGAAATAGATACTCATGCTGAGATAGCACAGGCCTTCATGGATATTATGAAAGGGTCCGGAGATTTTGCCGTAGATTATTATTTTTCAAAAAAAATTAAAGATCAGATCTATCAGAATGATGAAACTGTATTTTTATCCGACAGTTCTATGATTTTGGATCAACTTAAGGAGAAAGAGTATGATTTAATTATTATCGGAACAGTTCATCGTTTTTTCAATACTTTTTTAGTCATTACTCAACAATACAATACTGCAATTATTACCCATAATCTGAACTTTGCAAAAGCCTCAAAATCCGATTTGATAAAGAGCGTTTTCAAAGGAGATGTGATGTACAGGCTAAAATTATGGTGGAAAGAAGGTTTGCTGTATTCTTCCAGGGTTTACCGGAAATCAAAATCTCTTTTGGTGTTGGATGAGGCTTTACTTTCGGGGGAATATCAATTTTTACCTCTGTTTTACACAAGAGATTTTATCAAAACTGAAAATAAAGATATAACCATTGTGATTCCTGGTGGTGTTTCACAGAAGCGTAGGGATTACCATTATATTTTTAAAACCATTCAGAATATAAACACAAATAAGAATTACGAATTTGTATTCTTGGGAAAAGCGAAAGATAATGAGTTAAATCAATTGAAAAAATTATCCGAAAAACTACCCGAAAATATTCATATTACTTACTTTTCCGAGAGAGTTTCCTCTGAAGATTTTGAAAGATGGATGCAAAAGGCAGACGTTCTTTGGTGCCCAATCCAACAGAAAACAGAATTCTTCAGTTTAAAAGAAATTTACGGACTTACCAAAATGACAGGTAACCTGGGAGATGCTATTGTTTATGGGAAATTAGCAGTTTTTCCTAAGAATTATCCTTCACAACTTGATTTTATTATTTCTGAAAAAGAAAATATCATCGAGCAGTTCGAAGCGCTTAAAAATACCCGCTTTGATTTCAAGAAAAAATACAGCAGAGAAGAAATTTTGCACAATTTGGAAAATACTTTAAATAATCTTCTTAAATAATATTTACATTGTTTTTTGTTGTGTTTCTTTTTACAAACTTATCAAATATTGTTTTTGATATTCCACACGCAAGAAAAACCCATAGGATAGCCTGAACATTGTCTGTCAAAAATGTTACTGAAAATATAATAGAAAAAGTAATTGTTGTGAATAACAGACCTGATGTAAATTTTTTCCTTTCCGGTATACTCATTTCAAAAGAATATTCTTTGTGCTTTACGATGGCTAGCCAATAAAGTATGTAAATACTAAGTCCTGCGAGAATATGATTTGCTAAAAAGAATCTAAAGGCTAATATGACAACATTTTTATTATCTACACTTTCAGCAAAAAAAGCAGTGGTGAAGGGGAAAAAAATGATGGGTAACAACATTATCATATTGGCAACAACAATTTTTTTATTATAGTTGTGAATATGTTTAAATAAAAAATGATGTCTCATCCAATAGGTTACGATCAGGAAAAAACTTAATAAAAGGGCAAATAGATTATATTTAAGATCAACCAGTTGTTTCCAAACATCATCAAAAGAACTTTCTTTTGTGACATGAGGAATTTTGAATTCTATGATAAGAAGTGTAATGGCAATAGCGAAAACAGCATCACTGAAAAAAGCGAGACGCTCCACTTGAAAATCCTGCTTAGGATGTTTATTATGGTCTGTATTTTGTCGCAGTTTCTGAGCCATAATGATCCCTGTATTATTACATATAATTTTTGCTAATGTAGCATTTTTTGTTATTTAAACTTAAAAATACTTTTAATAAATCTCATATTTAAATAATCTTCTATCGGGAATATCTTTGTAAAATAATTTCCGATATATATCAATATAAGCACTACAGAAGGTTTGTATATTAGATTGATAATGTTGCTGTTGAAATTAGGGAGAACAATCGCTACTGTGATAGCCAGGGTGCAAATAATGGAGACAAAAATCATTTCAATACTTAAAGGCGAAACTTTAAATACAATGTAATTGAATATGATTTTAACAATATTATAGATAGTTAGCGAAATGGCGGTAGATAAAGCAATTCCGATTAGTTTCAAATCTGTATTTTTTATAAAATAATAATTCAGTCCGATGGTTAAACCGGCTAATAAAAGCATTACCAGAATATTAAATCGGTAATATTTTGAAAGCGAAATAATATTACCATTGAAACCGGTGGCCAGATCTATTAAAACTGCGGATCCCCAAATCCATACTACAGGTTCGTATTCTCTAAGCATAGTCCCATTTTTCGGCATGAATTGCGTCAGATACGGAAACCCTACCATAATGCATGAAAATAATATAGCTCCTAGAAAGTATAGCGTTAATGAAGTTTTTTTGTGAAATCTATCGAGTTCCTCCATATCCCCATCAGCAAGAGTTTTATTAATGATAGGAGCAGAGATATTGAACAGCCCCAACTGAGGAATTGAAATCAGTGAAATCAGGGCATATAGAACAGAGTAAATTCCTACTTCTTCCATACCCATAAATTCTCCAATCATAAAACTGTTAATTGCCAGGTAATTCCCGAAAGTTCCTAAAAACCCAAAAAAACTATAGTTGAAAAATCTTTTCCACAGATCATCCTTTTTGAAATAATCCGTATTAAAATCAAAGTGAATCTTCTCTAATTTGTTTGTATAATAAATATACCCGAAGAGCATTAATGCAAATATTCCGAAGAAGAAGGCAAATGCAATTTTCTGTGATAATGCAAAATAATAAAACAAACAAAAAGCTCCCAGGTTAGCTATTTTCGGAAACAGATTGTCAAAAATATTGGAAACAACAATCCTTTTATAATTTGAAGTGTATTTGTTGAAAATAGCACAGAATGAGAGGATTAAAATTAATGGAAGAATCATTTCTTTGATCTTCCATGCTTCCGAGTGTTTAAATTTCGGATAAAAAAACGGCAGTATAAAAAATACTAAGGTGAAAATGAGAAAATTGATAAAAACAGTGAGCAATGACAATGATAGCATATTCTGTTTTTTGCCGTCTTTTTCCACCATGTGAAAAAACTTTACATTGGAATAGGAGATTCCCAGCACAACAAAAGGAACCAACATTTCAGCAGTAGGAAGAATATAGCGAAGTTTTCCATAAAATTCAAAATCATTCGGGAAGATGAATATTGCGGAAACTGTGCCCAGCAAAAAACCAATATAGCCAATAATGGAATATTTGAAGCCTTGTCTCGCTACTACACTCATAAGTTGTTTTTAATGTTTTTTAGGTATAAAAATAATATTGTTGATGTACTGAGTTTTATTTTTTTCGTCGTTTGTATTGTGTGATAGAATGTCTTCTGTAAGAGTTTCCAAAGTAAAAGTGTTCCTGTTAAGATACTGTACTTCATATCCCCAACTTTTTACTTCAGAAATGTCATTCCATATTGGTGTTTGGTGGTGTCTTTGTTCCATTTCGACCATTAAAGTCGGACGGAATTGTCGGATAGTTGCCTTAGCACCTGAAAGCGTTTTTATTTCATTTCCTTCAACATCTATTTTGATGAAGTCAATCCTGTTGAAATGTTCTATTGCTGCCCAATCATCTAGCTTAATCACCTTTACTTTTTCAGTGTAGCTTTTCTCTTCGCCTTTTTCTTTGTAAGAGGTATTTAAGGTACCGCGGGAAGCCACCGTTTTTCCGTTGATGACAGGAACTTTGAATTCGGCTGTCATATTTTCGTCAGAAAGAGCTAAAGGAAATATTCTCATTCTTGGGAACAATCTTTTCAATCGGCGGTATAACTTTTTATTAGGCTCAAAAGCATAAATATGCTCATGATCCAATGTATTTTCCAATTGATAAAGAAATGTTCCGACATTGGCACCAATGTCCAGTATTACAGCTTTTTTAGGAAGGTATTCCTTGATCCATACCAGTTCCGGTTCTACATTCCGCTCCGAAAAATTATCTTTATTAAGATTGTTTAAGGTCTTAAAATATCTTTTTTTGTAAAATCTCGGACTTATATATTGTAGTTTTTCTGCAATTTTTTGGTATAAAGACATCCTTTGCTTTTTGACGAACAGCAAAGATAAGGAAAAATGTAAAACTTATCTTAAAAAATGTTAAATATAATAAATTGAAAATCAGTCATTAAGTTTGTGGGTGTTTTTATAAAAGATATATTTCTTATCAACTATGAAAATGATTAGCTATAGGGTGTGTAGATATGTATGGCTGTTTTTGGGCTTGCTGATCAAACAGATTTCGCAGATTTATAAAAATCTCTGATTTTTTAAGACTTAAGTTTTCTTTTCAACGTAACCTTTTTAACTTAAAAACTTAAGTGTTTAATCTTTTGTGGTAAAAAAAAAAATTAATCTAAAAAAGGAGCATTAAGAAAGTCATTGAAAGGTTTCATCAACTTAAACACCTTGGTCATATTCTTCACTGCATTTTTATCTAAAACCTCTTCGTCTTTCAAATGATACAATACTATGAAATTCTTTAGTTTTAAATATTCTGCCATAGGATCATCTTTTTCGAAACCTTGAGGGACTTTTTTTAGTTTGTCATCCAGGTCTAATTCCGGGAAATGTTTTTTAAAATCTTTATGGTTTAAAATTTTGAGAAACTCATCTCCATACAATGAAACTTCTTTTCGTACTTCTTTTAAAACAGACGATTCGGGCATGTAAATTCCACCTGCCAGAAAAGATTTCCGGGCTCCATGTGAAGATAATAACCTCCCTTTTGATTTCCTTTTCCCATTCCTAAAGAAGCTCCAAAATTGGTTTTATAAGGAGATTTATCTTTTGAAAAGCGGGTATCTCTGTAAATTCTGAAAAGGGCTTTTTTACTGTCTAGTTTAGCCAATTCTTCATCAAAACCGGACATCTCTTTAATCAGTTCATCTAAAAATGAAACAACATTTTGCTGAGATTCTGTGTACAGATTTTTATTTTCATTAAACCAGTCACGGTTATTATTTTTATTTAATTTTTTTAAAAAATCAAAAGTTTTGGAAGAAATGTTGGCTGACATATTTTGTTGGGTGTTTTATTATTGTGATTATTTTTTATTGGCAACTGGTTGTTTTTATTTTGTGCCTTTCAATTCAAAATTACATAAAACTATTCATATCTCATTAGAGGTTTAAATGATGGGGAGTAGGGTGTATGTTTGAGGTCTCTAAAAGTAAATATTAAAAAGAAAAATTTGCGTTTCATGGTTTTATTTTTGAAAATTCATAAATAACACAGAAAAAATTAATCCAATTTAATAAAAAAAAATAATGTTTAACAAGTTTTTAACCTAAGGCTTGTTTTTTTGGATTTAATTTTCAAAAAATTAAAAATATATTAAAAGATTCTGAATTTAAGTTTGTATATTTAAAACTTTGTTCAAAAACAAGTCAAATATTTATTGTATCTTTGCAAAAATTTTAAAATAGTTAATGAATTTATTTACGGAAACCAATTTAAGTCCTGATATCCTTAAGGCAATTGGCGAACTGGGCTACGAAAGCCCAACAGAAATCCAAAAACAGACTATCCCTTTTATTCTTTCAGATATTCGCGACTTGATCGCACTTGCGCAGACAGGGACAGGCAAAACAGCAGCGTTTTCGCTTCCGATTTTGGATATGATTGACGATACGAGTCGCAAAATCCAATTATTGGTGCTTTGTCCGACACGGGAATTATGTCTTCAGATTTCGAAGGACATAAAGAATTACTCTAAGTATATGAAGGACATCAAAACAACTGCGGTTTATGGTGGAAGTAGTATTGTAGAGCAAATGAGATCTTTGAAGGATAAACCACAGATTATTGTGGGAACTCCGGGAAGAGTAATTGATCTTATCAACAGAAAGGCACTAGACTTTTCTGCCATTCATTGGTTAGTATTAGACGAAGCTGATGAAATGCTTTCTATGGGATTCAAGGATGAATTGGAAACCATCTTGAGCGAAACTCCGGAAACAAAACAAACTTTCTTATTCTCGGCTACGATGAATAAAGAAGTGGAAAGAATTTCCAAAAATTATCTTACAAAGCCACACCGTATTTCAGTAGGTTCTATCAACGAAGTGAAGAAGAACATTACTCACGAATATTATGTGGTAGGATACCGCCAGAAAAAAGAAGCATTGAAAAGATTAATCGATGCAAACCCTAACCAGTATTCCATTATTTTCTGTAGAACAAGAATGGAGACTCAGGAGGTTGCTGATTTCTTGATGCAGAACGGTTATGCAGCTGATGCCCTTCATGGGGATCTTTCTCAAGCGCAGAGAGATACGGTAATGAAGAAATTCAGATTGAAAAACATTGATATCCTTGTGGCAACAGACGTTGCAGCAAGAGGATTGGATGTAAACTCTCTGACGCACGTTATCCATTTTTCTTTACCTGATGATCCTGAAGTATTTGTTCACAGAAGTGGAAGAACAGGTAGAGCAGGAAGAGATGGTATTTCTATGGCTCTGATTAAGCCTGAGGAAAGCAGAAAATTGAAACAAATCAAATCTGCTACAAAAATTGAAATCCACGAAAGAACAATTCCTACAGGTGATGATATTATCAAAGCTCAGGTAGGAGGTGTATTCGAAAAATTATTGACGGAGCACGAAGATCTTTTCGAGTTTGATGATAGCTTAATTCCGGATCTAAGCAACTTTACTAAAGAAGAATTGGTGCATCAGTTGCTGCAATTCCAATTGAAAGACCTTGCTTTATACTACAAAGACAAGCATGACCTTGTTGAGCAGAAATTGAGCAGCAGAGATGACGACTACTCAAGAAGAGACAGACGTGACAGAGATAGAGGTCGCGACAGAGACAGAGGAGATCGTGGAAGAGACAGAGATCGTGGTGGAAAACCAAGAAGAAGAGATGAAAACATGGTAAGATTCTTCTTCAACTTGGGTAAAAAAGACCACTTAAAGAAACTTGATGTTTTAGATATTATCAACAAAGCTACTGCTGGCGGAAAGAGCAAGAAAAGAGCTGAAATCGGTGATATTGAAATTTTAGAGAAATTCTCCTTCTTCGAAGTTGAAAAATCGTTTAAAGACAATGTTTTAAGCAATATTCAATCCATGAAGTTCAAAGGAAAAGATATGAGGGCTGAAGTAGCAAACTAAACCTTCTTAATACCATACAAAACCGGCAGTAATGTCGGTTTTTTTATTTGATAATCAAGGGTTAATGTAATGTTAACAAAACTTAATGTTATATAGTTTCACGTACAATCCTTTTTTAAGAAATTTGCACACGAATTATAAATACTAAAAAATGGGAATTGGTAATATTTTCCACGCTTTTCAACCAAAAGATAAAATCTTCTTTGTACTTTTTGAAAAGGTAACTGAAAACCTAGTGGCAATGTCTGAAGAATTCAATGCCGGAATCAAGGATTTCGATCTTAATGATGATTCAATGTTAAAGAAGATGAGTGACTTCGAACATAAAAATGATGAGCTTACTCACGAAATTTTCGTAGAATTAGGGAAAAACTTTATTACTCCTTTTGATCGTGAAGATATTCACACATTAGCAACAGGATTAGATGATATCGCGGATTATATTTACGCTTCTACAAAATATATTTTCTTGTACAAATCTCCTGAGATGAAGGCTTATTCAGACTTCTCTTTATTGATTCATAAAGCATGTCTTGAAATTCAGAATGCGATGAAAAACCTTAAAGGGTTCAAAAATATGGAGCAGGTAAAAGAGGCTTGTATTAAAGTGAATTCAATTGAAAATATTGCAGATGATTTGCTTTCCAATTCAATGGTAGAATTATTTGAAACGAATGATGCCATCAATATCATTAAAGTTTCGTCTGTACTGAACTATCTTGAAATCGTAACAGATAAAGCAGAAGATGTTGCCAATACGATTGAGAACATCATGATTAAATACGCCTAAACAATACATAACAAACAATGGAATTTCCGATTTTACTTGTAGTTATTATTGGATTGGCTCTGATCTTCGATTATATCAATGGTTTTCATGATGCGGCCAACTCAATTGCAACTATAGTTTCTACAAAAGTTTTGACTCCATTCCAGGCTGTACTTTGGGCGGCGCTTTGGAACTTTGCGGCTTTCTTTATCGCTGCTTATATTATTGGAGAATTCAAAATTGGTAATACAATTGCCAAAACAGTTAACGAGAACTTTATCACACTGGAAGTTATATTTTCCGGTCTTGTAGCAGCCATTGCCTGGAACCTTTTGACATGGTGGTTTGGGATTCCTTCATCATCGTCGCATACGTTGATCGGAGGGTTTTTAGGAGCGGCATTAATGCATGCTTTTATGATGGATTATCATGATGTGGCAGCAGCGCAACCGGGATTAGGCTTTTGGGAAACGGCTAAGGAAGCTTTCGCCCAGGTAACTCACCAAAGTGTTGTCAAGTTTGATAAAGTAATTCCTATCTTCTTGTTCATTTTCATGGCACCGATTATAGGGATGATTATCTCCGTTATCATTACACTGATTATTATTCACCTTTATAAAAGATCAAATCCTCATAAAGCAGATCAGTCTTTCAAAAGATTACAGTTGGCTTCTTCGGCTTTATTCAGCTTAGGTCATGGTTTGAATGATGCGCAAAAAGTAATGGGGATCATTGGAGCGGCATTAATTTACTATCATGTGGAAATGCTTCACGATCCGGTTTATTTGAATATCCCTGCTGCTGGGCGTTTCGATTATTTTGCTCAACATTACCTTTGGGTTCCTTTGGTATCGTTCTTAGCAATTGGTTTAGGAACGATGAGCGGTGGTTGGAAAATTATCAAAACAATGGGGACTAAAATTACAAAAGTAACTTCATTGGAAGGGGTAAGTGCCGAAACTGCAGGAGCAATTACTTTATTTATCACAGACCACTTTGGTATTCCTGTATCTACAACACATACGATTACAGGTTCTATCATCGGGGTAGGATTGACAAAAAGAGTTTCAGCAGTAAGATGGGGGATTACGGTAAGCTTACTTTGGGCTTGGGTATTAACCATTCCAATTTCAGCTATTGTAGCAGGAATTACTTATCTTTTGGTGACTTTCTTTTCTTAAAATACAAATCATATTATTATATAAACTTTGTCCGCGAGGGCAAAGTTTTTTTGTTTTTATACTTTACCCATCAGCTAAATTATAAAGGTTGTTAAGCTTAATTTTCACAAAATGGTTATTTATTGTTTAAAAAATAACATCATTTTGTGATTGTTATTTATTGTATTTTTAAAATTAATGATGTATGTTAAAATGTTTAATACTAAAGCGTTTGTGCTGGTTTTAGATATGCATTTTACTACCTTTGCAAAATTAAAACACAATTCACTATTGATTAGAAATATCTCAATTTTTTCAATTTTAAAATAAACTTATATACTATTATATGAAACGAACATTACTAATTGCTGGAACAATATTTTCAAGTCTAATTTATGCTCAAAACGCAGGAGGCCTAACTATTCATGATACCAGGAGTATTAATGATTTACCATCTGTCTATAAAGGTGAGCTCAAGGCAGAATTTAAATTCAGAGATGTAGTAGGCGTTCCAGGTACAGGTAATTATTCTGGAATGCTAACGATTGCTCCTTGGAATGATAATTCAGGAAATAAGAATCATCAACTAAACTTTAATGATGGAGGGGTTTTTTATAGAAATGCTTTATCAAATGATCCCCAATGGGGAAGTTGGAGTCGGCTTGTTATGCAGTCTAGTGATGGAAAAGTAAGAATAGGCTATATTAATGATAATGATATAGAGGGAGATTCTCCTTTAGTTAAGCTTAATGTTAATGGAAATGCTAGATTCAGTGATTTTATTAGTACAGGAAGTAATTCATGGATTTTTCACACTCCTGATGATAGTAGAAAAACATTACATATTGCTCCAAGAAATGCTGGTAATACTGATTGGGACTGGTTAAAGTCATTTGTAATCAATGGAGAGAACGGAAATGCATTACTGTTTGGAAAATTTGAAGCAAAGGAAATGAAAATTACTTTAACCCCTACAGCAGATTTTGTATTTGAAGAAAGCTATAATTTACCCAGATTAGAGGATATTGAAAAACATATCAAAATGAAAAAGCACCTTCCTGAAATTGCTTCTGCAAAAGTAATGGAAAAAGAAGGTGTAAATGTTGGTGAGTTTCAGATTAAGTTATTACAGAAAATCGAAGAGCTAACCCTTTATTCTATACAACAAAATAAGGAAATCAAAAAACTTCAGGAAGAAAACCAAACTCTAAAATCACAATCTGAAAAGATTGAAAAAATGGAGAAACAGGTTCAAAAGCTTTTATCTGCTCAAAAATAGCATCAATAAAGAAATCTTGCAATATATTCAGGATCTCTGTTATTCTAAAGAAGCATAACGGAATAAAGAATCTGGAAAATAATGCAGTGATTTTATTCGATAAAATGCTCTTTTTTAAACCTCATAAAATTCATTAAAGACAAAATAATATCCAGATGAAAAGAAAACTACTTTCTATATTCTCTCTTCTAATAGGATTTCTAGGTTTTTCACAAACAGAAGTCTATTTCAAATACGACGAAGCCGGAAATCAGAGATACAGAGGAACTAATGCCGCAGCCAAAAAAGCTGAAGAGGCTATTCCGAAAGAAATGAAATTACAAGAAAAAACGGCTGCCATTACCCAACAGGCTCCTGCCATTGATGAAAAAACATTTTGGAAACAGATCAGATTATATCCTGTTCCGGTAAATGAGTATTTAACGATTGACTGGACAGAAGAAGTAGACAGTTTAATAGAATCTGTATCACTCTACCAACATAGTACCGTTCATTGGAAGTTTCAACAACAAAATGCACCCGGGCTAAATCGTCAGGTTAAGATTAACATGACCGGATACGACTGGGGTGTTTATATTCTGCGTTTTACATTGAAGGACGGAAGAGTCTTTGGTCGAAATGTTACCAAAAGATAGAAGATAAGGAAAGAAATTTAAAGATTGAAGCATTGAAAGATTTTAAAATTATTCTTTCTCTGCATCTCATACGGTTTCTACTTATCAACGATCATTCATCAATTATCATTTAAACAACTAATACAAATATGAAATTTATTTCATCCTTTATACTGTCTTTGTGTTCAGTGATGGGTTTTTCACAGACCATCCTGTATCAGCCAGAAACTACATCCCGTACCGTTCAGGATCCGCAGGCGGTCATCCTTGCACAGGGCTTTGTAGCCAAATCAACGACTTCTAATCCTTTTATAGCTAAACCCGGACCTGCTACAGAAAATGCAGGAGGAGGTCCTGTAGATTCCAATGCAGGAGCTAATAATCCAAGTGGAACGTCTGCACCGGCAGGACAAAGTTTTCATGATACAAAAGGAAATATAGATGTTAATGGAGCGGGACAATTACAATTTACATTGCCGATTGCATTACCTCCTGGAGTGAAAAGTGTTGCTCCTCAAGTAAATCTTATGTATACCAGTGGTTCAGGAAACGGAATTGCCGGATATGGATGGAATTTATCCGGAATTACGTCTATTTCAAGAATAGGAAAGAATATTGAAAAAGATGGTGAGGTTAAAAAGATCCAATTAGATTATTCTGACTATTACAGTTTCAATGGACAAAAATTGATTTTAAAATCCGGAGAATATGGAAAAGATGGAGCGGAATATGTTACGGAGAAATATTCCAATATAAAAATAAAATCCTTTGGTTCTGTAATCGGACAAGTGTGGCAAGGACCTGAATATTGGGAAGTTACTTTTGAGGATGGTTCGCAAGCATGGTATGGAGCAACCGCTTCAGGACTTAGTAATGCCAGAACTCCTATCGAGTACAATATTGTAAAGTGGAGAGATATACAAGGAAACTATATTTCATATAATTATTCTCAAACTGCTTTTACGAATATCGCTATTATATACAATATAGAGTGGGGAGGAAATGAAATGCTGAGCAAGCCCCATTTTAATTCTATTGATTTCACCTATTTTGATAGAGATTTGAAAGAAAAGACTTATGTACAAGGTTCAGAATATATACAAAATAAGATTTTATCAGAAATTAAGGTGAATTCAAACGGAAATCAGTTTAAAAGGTATACCATAGATTACCTTAAAAGCGGAACAAATTATCAGTTTGTTAATAAGATTACCGAATATAATGCAGATAATAGTCCCGCAAATCCAATTTCTTTTACTTATCCCGTTTCTACTTCTCCAGATCTTGAATATGCTCCGGCTCCAGGCAATGCTGAAAGTTTTGAGAATGTGAAGCTCTCCGGAGATTTTAATGGAGACTCTTATCTTGATTTTGTAATGAATAATGGTACTGTAAAGCTAGGCGCTTTTAATGAAACCTTGTCAAACATTTCCACTAATAAAACTTTTGCGGACAATGCTAAAGTTGTAGGAACTTTATTGGATGAAGAAGGTCAAATATATAATGGCAATGGTATTGTTGAATATAATGATGGTAAAATTTTAGGATATATTTTCAGAAATAATACTTTTGTTAAAGTATTTGAAAAAAATATTCCTTCAACATCATGTACAACATGTAATGTTAGCTTAAATGAAGGAGATATCAACGGCGATGGAATTTCTGATATATTTCTTACATTAAAGAGTGGAGGTTCAGGAATTGGATTTGTTGATCGATTTATCGTAGATTTGAAAAACCCAAATACTCCTGTTTCAACTTATTCAGGAAATTGGGGATTGGATGAAAACTCTTATACAGACCAAAGGTATATGGATATTGATGGTGATGGAAAGGTAGATATTATTAATGTGTCCGGTACAACTTATACGGTATTTGAATTTATAAAAACAGCTCCTACTGAATATTTGAAAAAAATCAAATTTTCCGGGAATCTTCTTGAAAACAAAGATTCCGAAACTCCAATATTGTTTGGAGATTTTAATGGAGATGGTATTCTTGACTTTACAATTCCAACAACAGATAATAAGGATGCTGATAGTTGGAGATTTTATTTAGGCACAGGAAAAGGATTTGATAATTTTTTTAAAACAGACTTTATCAAATTCAGAAAAGGAGGTTCTTCCAGTGGATCTCTGGTTGACCGTTATTTCTATTCTATTTCTGATATTAATAAAGATGGAAAGTCAGATATTGTCTTTACATATTCTTATAATAAAATTGGACAACAAAATTCAAACGGAAATTCAAATTACAGAGAATTTGGATATGAGATTGCTACTTATACATCTAATGGGTATCAGATAGATAAAAGCCTTGAGTTTTCTGTATTCAAGAAGAAGGGAACACCCTATACAACACTCAATTGGAATGAATATGGAATATTTGCTCCTATTACTGCACAAATAAAGGCTAATAATAACTATTATGATGTGTTTTTATTTTGGAAAGAAAGAGTTCATAAACTTAAAGCTCCTTCTTCCATCGGAAATTTATCTCGGATCCAATCCATTGCTCAAGGAGGAATTACTACGTATGTTGATTACCTGGAAGTCATTCCTGAGAATATAATTAATCCTAATTTTTACAAAAAAAATAAAAAAGAATACTATCCCTATGTATCTTTAAGCAGGTCGGATCAATCTTATGCTGTGTCACAACTTAGACAGGAAAGCAGAAAACAAGATTTCAGGTATAGGGGATTGACTGCTCATTTACAAGGAAAAGGGATTATAGGATATCATCAGACAGCTCGTTCATCTTGGTATGCAGATGGATTTGAAAACACAAAAATATGGAGTGGAACAGAAATAAATTCATTAAATGAAGGAGTACCTGTAAAGGAATGGTCAATCAAAACCAATGATGAATCTAAGGTCTTTCCTACAGATCTGTCTGAAAGTAATACCCAACTGTTAGGTCTTAAATCTGTAATTTATAAGACTTACCAACAGGTCAATGGACAGGAGGTTTCTGTAGTGGCCGAAGTTGACAAACCAAAGGTTGTAAAAGCAATACTTCCTGAAAATACCAGGGCTAAAGATTTTCTGACAGGTACTATTACAGAAAGCACTATTACTTATGGAAACTATTATCTTCCTGCTCAAACTATATCTACGATCAATGGCGGATATTCTACAACGACTTCCACCTTTGAATATATTCATAATCCATCTGGTATTGGATCCAATTATTATATTGGGCGTCCAAAATCTAAAGTTGATGTAGTACAGGCTTATGGAGATACTAAGTCGGCTAAGGAAGAGTACATTTATGAAAACAATTTGTTAAAAACCTTAAAAAACTGGAATCGTGATAACACAGGATATTTGCTTGAGACGTATAATTATGATGGTTTCGGAAATATGACCCAGAAGATAGTCAGCAATAGTTTAGACTCACAAACCCAAACAAGTGGAGCCTTGTATGACCCTAAAGGAAGATTTGTTGTAAAGAAAACAGATAATCTG
>NZ_PIZV01000035.1 GCF_002835665.1 Chryseobacterium sp. PMSZPI | reverse complement strand
TCAGGTCAGGAGAAACATATTTTATATATTGGAGGAAGTCCTTATGAATCTAATATTGTATATTTAAAAAACTTTACGGAGAGCAGTGGTTCTTACAAATTTTTGCATAAAGATTATATCGGAAGTATTTTAGCCATCAGTGACGAGACAGGAAATAAACTGGAACAAAGACATTTTGATGCCTGGGGGAACTTCACCCATCTTCAAATAGGTAATGGAGCTATTATTACTGATAAATTACTCATTGCTAATTCCTCATTACTCATTGATAGAGGCTACACTTCTCATGAACACTTCATGGAAGTAGGTATTATCCATATGAACGGAAGATTGTACGACCCATTATTGAGAAGATTTTTAAATGCTGATGAGAATATTCAGGATCCTACGAATACTCAGAATTACAACAAATATGGGTATGTAATGAATAATCCGCTGATGTATAATGACCCGAGTGGGGAATTTTTCTTTCTTGCTCCGATTATTTCATGGGTAGTGGCAAATGCTGTGGCAATTGGAACAGGAGCATTAATTGGAGCTGCAATAGGAGCTGTTTCGTATGCACTCAATGCTGCTTTTACCGGAAATTGGAACTGGGGAGGTTTTGCGAAATCTGTTCTCTTTGGTGCAGTAGGAGGTGCGGTTACGGCAGGAATAGGAAGTGTTTTTAGTACAGCTTCAGAATTTGCTCAATCAGCTTTAGGAGTACTTGCCAGAGCAGGAGCTCATGCAGTAGCACAAGGTACCTTATCGCTGATGCAAGGAGGTAATTTTGGGCAAGCTTTCCTTGCAGCTGCTTTTGCAAGTGTACTTGCCGGAGCATATGGTGATATGATGAGAAATATGGGCCTCGGCCAGTTGGCAGAAAGTGCAGTAGGAACTGTAGCTTTTGGAGCATTAGCAGGAGGTGTAGGTTCTGCTTTAGCAGGAGGTAACTTCTGGCAGGGAGCTGTAATTGGAGGAACAGTTGCAGGGTTGAATCATGTGTTGCATAGAATGGGTGGGCCTGGAGATCCTAAAAAACGTGCTGAACAATTAAGAAAAGCGTCTAGCAATGCAAATTCTGCAAACAAAATATTAAAAGAATCTGCAAAACGTCTAACTCTATATGGTGATGCTCCTGAATATGCAACCGATTATATCCGCTACGAAAAGGAAATAAAAGCTCTTGGGAAGACTTTTGGAAAGGTACAAACTCCTGCTATAGAAGCAAGTGCAAAAACAGTAGGTGTATTGAAAGCTTCTACTGGAGTTTTAGCAAAAGGCTTAGGTGTTGCTGGAGTGGGCTTCGGTGTATATGATATGGCTCAAAACGGAATTAATATTTCAAATAGCTTAGATGTTACAATGTCTGTTTTAGCTTTAACACCTAGTGGTATAGGTCAGGGCATTGCAGCTGGTTACTTTATTACAAATGCTGGGGTAAGTTATTTCACAGGAAAAGATATAGGACAACATATACAGGGTTGGATTCAAAAATAATAATATGAAGTTTATTGATATCATTTTTTATAGAATTGCAGAATATTATAAAAGAAAAGAAGGGGGGGCTTATAAAATTTCTTCTTTGTTTATACTAACACTTTTATTTTCTCTTAATATGTTTAGTATATTATTTTTACTAGAATATCTGCAAAATATTACAATATTTAAAACAAAGTATTATATCTTATATTATGTCATCTTTCCAGTATTTAGTTTACTTTTATTAAGATATTTTCGTTTTAAAAACTATAATGACATTGCAAAGTTCAATGCAGATTTAAATAGAAATCAAAAAAATAAAATTGATTTAGTAATTATTATATATATAATTATATCTTTTATATTATGTTTTTCCATAGCAATTTATATAGGTGAGCAAAGGAACTGATGAAGACTTCCTCCGTTGGCAAAGTCTACAGATAATATGATTTTAAAAATAAATAATAAAACAATATTAAATGCATTGCGGGATCTTTTTGTAAATGCATTTGTAGCAGTACTGATTATTGCTCTCTATTCATTCATTTTTGATGAAAAACCTCCATTTATATTATATCTTTCGATATTGATATTTTTTATTATACTGTATTTGTATCCGACATTAGATATTTTTTACAGTTATTACTGGCATGATCAAAATGTATTAATTGATATTGATTCTGAAGGTTTTTTGTATACAAAAGGGAATGAAAGTAAACATTATTATAAAAAGGATTTTAGAGAAATAAAGATATATTTAACAGCTTATAAAAAAAACAATGAGAATGCTAGACTTGCTCACACAAAGTTTTTTTATGTTGAAATAATAATGTTAGATGAAACCAAGATAATACTTACATCTCTTTTATCCTGCGATTTATATGATGCTTTAATCAAAATGTATGAGGATATACCGGTTAGTTTCATTATAACACAATATACCAAGTTAAAAAAAGCTAACTGATAACAAGAGAGTTTTTGCCTTGATAAGCAATAAAAATGAAAAAAATAATCTTAGTAATTCTCTTATTATTCGCTGGGTTTGCAATCGCTATTTTCGTGGGAATTCAGTGGTATTCGGATAAGATTAATAATGGGCTTTCTCAAAAAGAACAGAAAATTCGTCCGGTTTGGAAAGATCTATTGGATCTTACAAATCAAAGAATTCAGGTTATCGGTGATCTGTATAAAGAATATAATTGTGATAATAATAGACATATAAAGACTTTTGATAGTATTATTACTGAAAAGAAATCGTCTGAAGACTATATGAAGAAAAACTTTCATCCTCTGGAACTTCAGGCAAACATTATTCTTTTGGATTTGTATAACTGTAAAGGGGTAGATAAAAATGAATTGAACTCAGTATTAAAGTCATATAATGATAGCTTAAGTGCGAAAGTTAAAGAATATAACAGCTTAATCCCTGATTATAATAGTGATGTTTTTAATCTTTTGAATTCTTTTTTTATTGATCATGAGAAATATATATCAAAAAGGTATATAGGAATTGACTATTCTAATGATTTAAAGACAGAAGTGAAAAAGCAAAGTGAAATAGAAAATTGGATAAAAACAGGAAAGCTACCTAACGATAGCAAGAATTAGTTTATTTCTATAGATGTAAATGTTTCACAGATAGCCAAAATACAGCAAATCCGTCTCAAACAAAACGAGACGGATTTTTTTATCACACAATCATGTCCATTTCCTAAAAAGAGTCACCGTTTTTGTTTTCTGAACTTTTTAAAAATTGTATTTTTGTTCAAATTATAAGATTTTATGGAATTTTTAGACAGATACCAGCAGATTGTTGGCGAGGCCATTAATAAATACACTTTTAAAGATAAACCTACGGAGTTATATGATCCGATGAATTATATCATTTCCCATGGTGGAAAGCGCCTTCGTCCCATTATGGTACTGATGGCTTGTGATTTGTTTGGAGGTGATCTTAAGCAGGCTATAAAACCGGCGTTAGCTATCGAGTTTTTCCATAATTTCACCCTGATCCACGATGATATTATGGATGAGGCTCCTTTAAGAAGAAATAAGCCTACTATTCATACTTTACACGGGATTAACGTAGGGATTCTTTCCGGAGATGCATTAATGCTTAAAGCGTACAAGTTTTTTGAAGACCTTGAGCCGGAAATTTTTAAAGCTTGTATCAGAATATTTACCCATACAGGACTTTTATTATGTGAAGGACAGCAGTATGATATCAATTTTGAAACCCAGGAAAATGTGACTTTTGATGATTACATCCGAATGATTACCTATAAAACAGGAGTGTTAAGTGCTTCTTCTTTTGAGATCGGAGCGTTGATTGCAAAAGCTGATTTTAAAGATGCAAAAGCAATTTTCAACTTCGGAAAACATATCGGAATCGCTTTCCAGATCATGGATGATTATCTTGATGTTTTTGGAGACCAGGCACAGTTTGGGAAAAAGCATGCAGGAGATATCTATGAGAACAAAAAAACGGTTCTATACTTGTTGGCAAGAGAGCATGCCACCGAAGAAGAAAGAAAAGAATTAGATTACTGGTATTCTAAGAAAACAGAAAATATCGATAAAGTATACGGTGTTGAAAAGATCTTCAGAAGAACAAAAGTAGATGAAAAAGCACTTCGCTTGATCGAAAAACATAACGAAATTGGACAAAGCTACCTTCAGAAGATTGATATTTCTGATGAAAAGAAAAAACCGTTTATAGAACTTGCCAATTATTTGTTGAGAAGAGAAAGCTAATATAGGCAGCAGATGATAGGTCGCAGGTAATAGCAATTTATCTGCAACCTATTTTCTGCAACCTAATACCTGTACAATGAAATTCAGAACCGAAGTTGACATTCCCCAATCAGAAAAGAAGATAGAGATCGAAGATAAAATATTTTCGATAGGATCTTGTTTTGCTTCTGAAATGACCGATTTATTGGAGCAGGGGCAACTTCAGACACTCAATAATCCCTTCGGGACTATTTTCAATCCCTTTTCAATCCGTAATGAAGTTAAGATACTGCATGATTCGGCATTCTATGAAGAAGAGGACCTGATTACTTATAATGAAGAATACATTTCATTAGATCATCATACCAGTTTTGATACGAGGTATATTCATCAGACGTTGGATAAAATCAATGGGGCAATCGAAAAAGGGAATGCATTTCTTCAGGAGGCAGATTGGGTTATTGTGACTTACGGAACTTCATTTATTTATGAATTTCTGCCTAAGAAAAAATTAGTCGCGAATTGCCATAAAATACCACAAAAATTTTTCACGAAAAGGCTTCTTTCCCATCAGGAATTAACGAACTCTATTTATAATACAATCTTGGATCTTAAAGATATTTGTAAAGAAGGAGTCAGGATTTTATTTACTGTTTCTCCGGTCCGACATACCAAAGACGGGATGATTGAAAATCAGCTTAGCAAGTCAAAGCTGATTACAGCAATACATGAGTCGATTTCCATATTTGAAGATTGTCATTATCTCCCGGTGTATGAAATTTTGATGGATGATTTGAGAGATTATCGTTTTTATAAAGAAGATATGATCCATCCAAGTTCCCAGGCTGTTAATTATATTTTTGAAAAATTCGGAGATGCTTATTTCTCAGATGAAACGAAAGATTTTATTAAAGAGAATTTTAAAATTGTGAAGGCTTTAGAGCACAAGACCAATGATAAAAAAGATCCGAAGTTTATCGAATTCAGAGAAAAACTAGACCAAAGGATTGAAAAGCAACGCGAAAAAGTAAAGCATAAAATATTTTCAAATGATTGATTTTACAAAAATTGACTATTTGAAAGAAGGAAATGAAAGACAAAAAAGAGCTTATGAAGTTCTTACAAAATATAAAATTTTAGAGAAATTAGAGTCTTATTCTCCTATTCTAGCCGGAACCATTCCTATTGAAATTGATATTGAAGACAGTGATCTGGATATTATTTGTGAAGTTGATCTTCGGTTTGAAGAAGACTTCTTGGATGACATAATGTCTAGCCCATTAATCCTAGATGAAACAGAGATTATGGTTGAAAATGCGGTGGTAAGCGGAGAGCCAAGTATTGTTCTGAACTTTATGCTGGAAGATTTTCCTATTGAAATTTTCGGACAAAATAAGCCAACTCAAGAACAAAATGCCTACCGGCACATGATCGCCGAATATAAAATATTACAGGAACAAGGAGATAAGTTTAAACAGAAAATAATAGAACTTAAGAAGCAGGGAATCAAAACAGAACCCGCATTTGGAATCCTGTTGGGATTAGAAAATCCTTATGAAGATCTATTAAAATGATAAGAAAATGATTGATACACATACACACTTATACGCAGAAGAATTTGACGAAGATAGAAATGAGGCTATTCAAAGAGCTTTAGCTAAAGGAATTACAGAATTTTATCTTCCGGCTATTGATTCTGAATCTCATGAAAAAATGCTACAACTGGAAACAGAATATCCGGGACAGGTTTTTTCAATGATGGGACTGCATCCATGCTATGTAAAGCCTGAATCCTGGGAAAAAGAATTGGAACTCGTTAAAAATTATCTTGACCGAAGACATTTTCCTGCAGTAGGAGAGATTGGAATCGATTTGTATTGGGATAAAACGACTCTCGATATTCAGATAAAAGCTTTCGAACAACAAATTGACTGGGCTATAGAGAAAGACCTTCCGATTGTGATTCATACCAGAGAAAGCTTCGATGAAACATTTGAAGTATTGGAAAGAAAAAAACATCCGAAATTAAGAGGGATTTTCCATTGTTTCTCCGGGAATTTAGAACAAGCTCAGCATGCGATAGACTTGAATTTTATTTTAGGTATCGGTGGAGTAGTAACGTTTAAAAATGGAAAAATTGATCAGTTTCTTCATGAAATTCCTTTGGATAAAATTGTGCTTGAAACAGATTCTCCATACCTGGCTCCTGTCCCTCACAGAGGAAAAAGAAACGAAAGTTCATACCTCGATCTGGTAGCCGGAAAACTGGTTAATATTTATGGAAAAGATTTTTCAGAAATCGACAGGATTACCACGGAAAATGCACATCAGTTGTTTTCTGTAAAGAAATAAATTGAATAGAATTTCTAATAAAAAAAATGTTTCTCAATATTGAGAAACATTTTTTTTATTTTTTCCTGGTAAAGTTTTTATTCTTAGGCTTTTTGAATCCGGTAGACGCTGAAGGTGTTCCGGGCTTCTTATTATTTCTGTTTTTGGGACCTCTTGACGGTTGCTTGGATCCCTGCTTTTCTGCGCCTGCAGATACAGGTTTGTTGTTAGAATCTCTTTTTTGAACTACCAGATCATCCGTATGGAACGGGTGGTTTTTAATAACAGGAATTTTTTTCCCAATCAATTTTTCCGTATTCTTTAAATTAAGAAGATCAAGCCCGTCAACAAAAGAGATAGAAGTTCCCTCTGCTCCGGCTCTTCCTGTTCTTCCAATTCTATGTACGTAGGTCTCGGAAACGTCGGATAATTCAAAATTGATAACAAATTTTAATTCGTCAATATCAATTCCTCTTGCTGCAATATCCGTAGCAACCAATATTCTGGTTTTTCCCGATTTGAAATTGTTCAAGGCATTCTGCCTTGCATTTTGAGATTTATTTCCGTGGATAGCTTCTGCAGAGATATTGTCTTTTTGAAGTTTTCTTGCAATCTTATCAGCTCCATGTTTCGTTCTTGAAAATACCAATACAGAATCTGAAATATCATTTTTAAGGATATGAGACAGTAGATTAAGCTTGTTTTCTCTTTCCACGAAATAAACAGACTGTTTTATGGTGTCTGCAGTAGAAGAAACCGGCGTTACTTCGACCTTTACAGGATTATTCAGAATGGAATTGGCCAGTTTCTGAATTTCGCCGGGCATTGTCGCAGAAAAGAATAAAGTCTGTCTTTTTTGAGGAAGAAGCTTAATGATTCTCTTAACATCATGTACAAACCCCATATCAAGCATTCTGTCCGCTTCATCAAGAACAAAAATTTCAAGATTTTTTAAGCTGATAATTCCTTGGGCAATAAAGTCAAGAAGTCTTCCCGGTGTAGCTACAAGGATATCAACCCCTTTTCTCAAAGCAGCCTCTTGATTCCCTTGCTTTACTCCTCCAAAAATAACAAGTTGCTTGAGCGGAAGATATTTTCCATAAGCATTGATATTTTCTTCAATCTGAATCGCCAGTTCTCTGGTAGGAGTAAGAATTAAAGCCTTTATATGATTGTTGGAAATTTTATTTTTCGATAAGTTTTGTAGAATAGGAATAGAAAAAGCAGCTGTTTTACCTGTTCCGGTTTGAGCACAACCTAAAAAGTCTCTGCCTTCCAAAATTTCAGGAATAGATCTTTCCTGAATAGGAGTCGGATTGGTATATCCCTGTTCCTGAATTGCTTTTGCAATAGGTTCTATTAAGTTTAAGTCTGTAAAATTCAAATGAATTATTTTAAAATTTAAAAATAAAAATCCTTTCAGTCTGAAAGAATTACATTTTGCAAAGGTAGTCTAAAAATAATTAAGATTTTCGTACCGCTTCAGGCTGTTTATTTCTTTTTTAAGAAGAATATGTTTCTTGATCTTTCTATGGTTGTTTTTGATGTTTTTAGTAGTATTTTCTATTTGTTTGATTATTTGATTTAAAATTTTATAAATATTTAATGATTTTTATGAAAATTTATAAGGATATGTGATAGCTTATGTATATATTTGGAGTGCTAATAATCTTAAACATGAGAAAAATAATCATTGTACTTGCAGCTATTGCAGGTATGCACGCTAATGCACAATCCTGGAATCTTACCGGAAACTCAGGAACCAATCCAACTACTAACTTTATCGGAACAACAGACAATCAGTCTTTAGTATTTACTACCAATAATGCAGAAAAGATGAGGATCACTCCGGAAGGAAGATTTATATTTTATAACATCGGAACTCCAGGAATGGTATGGGACAAAAACCTGTTCTTTGGAGGGGGAATGGATAACCCGGCTACTACGAATAATGTTGCTTTTGGAATGGGAACTTTAACCCAGCTTATAGGTGGAGGTGGAAATACCGCCTTGGGAAATAATGCTTTATCATCGTTTAGCAACGGATTGTGTAATGTTGCCATAGGATTTAATTCTATGAGACATACAAGTTCCGGAGACTATAATACTGCATTGGGAATGAATGCTTTGGAGTATTTTAAACAAGGAATAGGAAATGTAGGAGTTGGTAACAGTGCATTAGGATCAGGATCATTGATAGGTAATTTTAATGTAGCAGTAGGAACAAGTGCATTAAGATATATCAGTAATGGAAGTTATAACACAATCATAGGAGGAGATTCTTTCAGAAGTTTAGCAACAGGATCTAATAATATCAATATAGGACATTCTAATGTACCATTAATCACTTCGGGCAACAATAATATTTTTGTAGGGAACTTTATTACCTCATATAATACGACCTCTCCTCAAAATGAATTAAACATTGGAAACTGGATTGTAGGAAATAATGGAACCATAGGCATAGGGCAGTTCACAAACCAACTTCCGGCAGATGGTATTTCAACAGATGGACAAAAATATAAGCTATTTGTAAAAGACGGTATCAGAACCGAAAGAGTAAAAGTAGATATCGCAGCAAATAATGGTTGGGCAGATTATGTTTTTGAAAAGGATTATCAGTTGATGCCATTGAACGACCTTGCTCAATTTATTAATAAAAATGGTCACTTACCGGAAGTCCCTACCACGGAAGAAGCCATTAAAAATGGTATAGAACTAAAAGAAATGAACATTCTTTTGCTTAAAAAAGTAGAAGAGTTAACATTACACTTAATTGATCAGAATACACAGCTTAAAAAACAAAATGAAGAAATCCAGATCTTAAAAACTAAATTAAACCTAAACTAATTTAAAACCAGAAATATTAAACATGAAAAAAACAATCATTCTACTAGCTGCTATTGTAGGCTTACAAGCTAATGCACAGGCATGGAATACAACAGGTAATGCAGGAACCAATCCGACTGCAAATTTTATAGGAACAACCGATAATCAACCTTTGGTCTTCAAAACCAATAATATTGAAAATATGAAATTATCACCTACCGGAAGATTAGTGTTTTATAATATTAATTCACAAACATGGTCTAATAATTTATATTTAGGAGGGGGGAATGAAAATTTAGCTGGTTCTGGTAATGTATCCGTAGGATTGGGCTCTATGAGTTCTAATATATCCGGAGGGGGAAATACAGCTCTTGGTTTCAATTCCATGACAAACAGTACTTCAGGGTCTATAAATACAGCTTTAGGGATTAATGCCATGCAAAATTCAGTTAGTGGAAATAATAACGTAGCTGTAGGACACAATTCTTTAGGAGGAATGATAACGGGTGATAATAACACAGCTGTTGGTAATTCCGCACTTCGTTCTTGGGGGAGTGTAGCTTCTATTGCTTTAATGAAAAATACGGCAATAGGTTCCACTGCATTAATGAGATTAAATAACGGAAGTTATAATACAGTAATAGGTCAGGATTCTTTTGTAAATACATTTATAGGAAACAATAATATTGCAGTAGGCTCTAATAATGCCCGCGATGCCAATAATGCCACAGGAAATATCTATATAGGAAATGATATTGTTCCATTCAATGCACAGCCTACCAATGAGCTGAATATTGGAAACTGGATCATAGGAAATAACGGAACCATCGGAATTGGACAATTTTCTTATCAGCTGCCTGCAGATGGAGTGGGGCCGGATGGACAAAAATATAAGTTATTTGTAAAAGACGGTATCAGAACTGAAAGAGTAAAGGTAGATATCGCAGCAAACAATGGATGGGCAGATTATGTTTTTGAAAAAAATTACCAACTGATGCCATTGAACGACCTCGCTCAATTCATTGATAAAAATGGCCACTTACCGGAAGTCCCTACCACAGAAGAAGCTATTAAAAATGGTATCGAACTGAAAGAGATGAACATTCTTTTGCTTAAAAAGATTGAAGAACTGACATTGTACACCCTTGAGCAACAAAAAAGAATTGAAGCTCTGGAAAAGAAAGTAAAATAATATAAAATGAATATATGAAAAGAATTTATATACTATTCTCGTTGATATTACCCCTTTTATCTTTTGCCCAAGGGGAAAATGATAATTGGTATTTCGGAGATAAAGCAGGAGTGAATTTCTCATCCACAACGCCTGTAGCTTTAACCAATAGCAATATGTATGCTATGGAAGCATGTGGTACTGTAAGTGACTCGGCAGGGAACCTTCTCTTTTATATGAATGGGCAGCAAATATGGAATAGACAGCATCAGGTGATGCCTAACGGAACCCTGATATCCATTCAGAATAACGGTGCTCAGCAGCTTGCCATAGTAAAGAATCCTGCGAATGAAAATCAGTATTATGTTTTTACAACAGGAGAAAATTCGACAAACTATGAGCGTATCCGATATTCAATTGTTGATATGACTCTAGGAAGTATTGGCACCAATGGAGCTCCTCTTGGTGATGTGGTACAATCAAGTAAAGATATTACAGTATTGGACAATTTAGGAAACTATTTTCCTTCGGAAGCAGTAACTATTATTCCCAATAGCAGTGATCAATCTTTTTGGGTTGTAATTCCGAATGGAACCAAGCTTTACAGTTATAAATTAAGTAACCAAGGGTTTTCCAATGGAGCTCCTGTGATAAGTAATTTGAATTTCCCAATAACATTTGATGAAGGGAAGCATTTTAGCATAAAGCAGTCTCCGAAATTGAATAATGGGAATTATTCCCATTATATCTGTATATCGTTTTGGGCTAATTCTCAAATGATGTACCCTCCGGATAGCTATTTTGTAAATAAAGTGTACTCATTCAATGCTCTTACAGGGCAAATCACTAATGATTTTTCATTACAGATAAATGGATTGAAAGCATATGTTCCTGAGTTTAATAAAGATGCATCAGTGCTATTCTTAGCGTATGTGGATGTTCATGCTATTGATTTGGTTAATTCAACCTCTTCTAATGTGCTGCATACACAAATATATACAGAGACGAATGCTCCTCTTCATACAGGAATAACTCTTCAAAGAAATAAGTATGGAGATATATATATTGGTAAATCCAATAATTTATTCTTAGGTAAAGTGATCAACCCTGATGTATATGGTCCTAATATGAGTGTAAATATGAGTGCTGTAAACTTGGGCGGTAAACAATCTTTGTATGGACTTCCTCAGCTACTTCCTATGAAAGAAAGCTCAGAGGGCTCTCCTTGTGTGGACAATCTATTATTAACTACAGAGCCTAATATGTCTTATTACTATGAAATAGGAAATAAGATAACAACAAAAGATCGATACTATCTAGGAGGTAAGCACGATATCACAATGCAATCTGGTGGTAGCATTAATCTTTTACCGGGAACAACGATGGATATGGGGTCTAAGTTTTATGGATTTATAGCACCTTGTAGAAAACCGGAAAAATTACAAAGAAGCAGCCCATCTGCTCCGAAAGAGATGTTCTTAGAACTGGATAAAAAGGAAAGAGCGGAGATGAATAAGGAGATCAAAATATCACCTAACCCTGCATCAGACTTCTTAAACATCACAACTTCTGCGAAAATCAATAACATTGAAGTATTTGATATTTCAGGTAAGAAGATCAACGTATCTGTAAATGATACTAAAGTAGATGTAAAACATCTTCCTGCAGGAGCTTATATGATTATGATTGATACAAAAGATGGAAAAACTACCAAAAAATTCATTAAGAAATAAAAAGGAATTCCGTACCAAATTTTTAATGACAAAAAAAGGAGAAACAAAAATATGTTTCTCCTTTTTTGTTATTTTATTTAAATCTATATCCAACACCTGCCTGTAAAAATCCGATCTTGGTAGGAACCGTATTTTTTTTGTTGACTTCAATGAAATTGAAATGGTATCTGGCATCAACAAAAAACTTTGGAGTGATTTTATACTCAGCTCCCAGGAAAGGAAAAAGATTTAATGTTTTAGCTCCGTTGAAATCGCCTTTATGTTCATCCATGTAGGGGTTACCTGTTGTCAGCTTTGTAGAGATATTGAAACCAAAATTCATTCCCACAGAAGCAGATAAATTAGGGATAAAATAATATTTTATTGAAATCGGAACCTGAATCTGATGGAATTGATAATTAAAATCCATATTTCCTACTTCAACAATTTCGGTACCTACCTGCTCAGTCCAGGAATATGAGTCTTTTCCTCCTAATTTGGTATACAATAACTCAGCTTGTATTGCGAATTGAGACGATAAAGGCTGCTCTGCCAGAATACCTGCATAGAAATAGGATTTTGCGTCCAGCTTTTCACCAAAAAATTTCATATTGGATAATGTATATCCGCCTTTTGCTCCAAAACTTATGGCTGAGCTTTGAGCATTCAGAATGCTTGATACAGCTAATAATGCTATGAAAAAAATGATCTTCTTCATGTTTTTTTTAATCATATAATTATAGTTTTTATAAAGAAAAACTCCCTCTGTAGAAGAAGGAATTGTTGTATACAAAGATAGTTTAAAATGTTAAAGATTTATTCTGCCTTGATTTATTGTTGGTTTTCCTCAAACTTTCTTGTAATCTGCCTCCTTAATAGATGCAATTGATTATTGATAAGAGAGCTAAGAATGCAACAAAAGTCGCTGATGAAGCGATGTAGATATGCGTACGCTTAGAAAGAATCAATATAATTGATTCAGCTTTGCTTCCTAAAATACAACACCGGATAATAGAAATCCTTTGCGTTTTCATTTTAAAATTAAATAGATCTAAATATTCTAAACCCCCAACTTTTACTCTTGATCCAGAATAACCTCGATAACTGTTCCAAAAAGAAACCCCGAAGAATCTCCGGGGTTATATATAAATGTCTAAAATATTTTCTATTCTATCCGTGTAGCTTTTTCCAAATAGCATCCTTCAGTTCTACCAAACCTTCTCCTGTAACTCCGGAGAAGAATAACGGTTGTCTGTTTTCAGGAAATTCAGCAGCAATTTCTTTTTTCAGTTCATCATCCAAAAGGTCAGCTTTTGAAACGGAAATGATAAAGTCCTTATCCAACAATTCAGGATTGTATTCTACCAGCTCGTTTTCTAAGATTTTAAATTCCTGGAAATGATCTTCAGAATCTGCCGGAATTAAAAAGAGTAGAATTGAATTTCTTTCAATATGTCTCAAGAATCTGTGTCCAAGACCTTTTCCTTCCGCAGCACCTTCAATGATTCCGGGGATATCAGCCATTACAAATGACTTGTAATTTCTGTAATCCACAATACCAAGGTTAGGAGTTAACGTAGTAAAGGCATAGTCAGCAATCTTAGGTTTTGCAGCAGAAACTGCCGATAAAAGGGTAGATTTTCCAGCATTTGGAAATCCTACTAATCCTACATCAGCTAGTATTTTAAGTTCGAATACAATAAACCCTTCTTCGCCAGGAAGACCAGGTTGTGCATACCTTGGGGTCTGATTGGTAGAAGATTTGAAGTGCTCATTTCCTAAACCTCCTTTTCCTCCCTGCATCAGGATAATTTCCTGTCCATCTTCTAAAATCTCACCAATAATTTCACCTTCTTCATTTTTGGCAATTGTTCCTACTGGAACATTAATATAAACATCAGCTCCAAAAGCTCCGGTCAGCTGGTTTTTTCCTCCATTCTCACCACGTTCAGCTTTTACATGACGGGTGTATCGAAGGGGAAGTAAAGTCCATTCATTGCCATTTCCTCTCATGATGATATGACCTCCACGACCTCCGTCGCCTCCGTCAGGACCTCCTTTAGGAATATATTTTTCACGGCGAAGGTGGGCAGAACCTGCTCCTCCATGACCGCTCTTACAGTGAATCTTTACGTAATCTACAAAGTTTGACATAATTGTTAGGGTTTAGGCCTTAGGGGTTAGGGAATAGATAATTTAACTATGCTAAATCCTAATCCCTAAATCCTAAATCCTTATTTAATTTTCTCTACCTCAGCGAAAAGTTTTTGGGAAATTTCATCAATTCCACCTACGCCGTTTACCTCTACATACTTTCCTTGCTGCTTATAAAGTTCGGCTACTTCTGCTGTTTTAGCATAATATTCTTTAATTCTGTTTTCGATGATCTCTACATTGCTGTCATCAGATCTTCCACTGGTTTCGCCTCTTTTCAAAAGCCTTTCAACCAAAATTTTATCTTCTACTACCAAAGAAAGACAGATGTCGATCTCATCATTGAGCTCCTCTTTAACGATTTTTTCCAAAGCTTCTGTCTGAGCAGTAGTTCTTGGATATCCGTCAAAAATAAAACCATTGGTGTTGGTAGGTTTTCTGATCTCATCAATCAGCATATCTGTTGTTACCTGATCCGGAACCAATTCTCCCTTATCGATATAAGACTTAGCCAATTTTCCAAGTTCAGTGTCATTTTTCATGTTGTATCTGAAAAGATCACCTGTTGAAACTTGTTTCAAATTGAATTTTTCGATTAGATTCTGAGCTTGTGTTCCTTTTCCACTTCCTGGAGGGCCGAACAGAACAATGTTTATCATAATTTTGATTCGCTTCCGGCAATTGGCATTTTGCTTCCGGCTCTCGGCTTTTGGCGACTTGCTTTTTTGCTTTTAGCTTTGTTTAGTTAATAATTACTTTTTTAGATATTTATTTTAAAAGCTAATAGCCAGAAGCTAGAAGCTAATAGGCATTGTTAATGGTTGATTTGTCCGTCTGCTAATTGGTACAAATTAGGTAGGTTTCTTCCCAATTCATCATAATCCAATCCATATCCAAGAACAAATTTGTTTGGAATTTCCTTTCCAATATAATCCAACTTGAAATCTTTTTTGTAAATCTCAGGTTTCAATAAGAAACTTGCCAATTTTACAGATTTAGGACGCTGTGTTTCCTTGAAATATTTGAAAAGACTTTCTACAGTGTTTCCAGTATCAACGATGTCTTCTACAAGAATAATGTGACGGTCTTTTACATCCTTAGTCAATTCCATTTTCTGGTATACAATTCCTGTAGACTCAGTTCCTACATAAGAACTCATTTGAATGAATGCAATCTCGCACTCACCAGGGTAATATTTTAAAAGATCTGAGAAGAACATAATTACCCCATTCAAAACACCAATGAAAACAGGAACTTCATCTTTGTAATCTTCATAAATTCTTAGCGCTGTCTCTTTTACAATTTCCTGAATCTCGGCGTCCTTTAAATAAGGAACGAAAGTTTTGTCGTGAACTTTAATACTTTCCATAAAAAATTTTAGTAGTTGGCAAAGTTACGGATTTTTGATTTTTGATTAAAATCTTTTTGTGTTTAATCCGGGATTTATACTATCTTTGTTACTTCAAAACCCAAAAATACAGACATGTAGGATGTAATTTCTTTCAGATTTGATCAAACGGTAACCAAGGTGTTACTGGTGTTTAACTATTATTAAGAAAGAAATCATGATTTTACTGCAAAATATATCCTTTGGGTTTCCAGGAGGAGACCTTCTATTTAATCATACCAATTTAACAATACAATCCCATACCAAATCTGCACTGGTAGGAAGTAATGGCATGGGAAAATCTACCCTGCTGAAAATAATATCTAAGGAAATCCAGCCACTAGAAGGAACCATCAATGTTCAAGGTGAAATTTTCTATGTGCCTCAAATGTTTGGAAATTTTAATCATCTGACCATAGCAGAATGTTTACAAGTTGATCAGAAACTATATGCCCTTCAAAAAATAACTGAAGGAAATGTAGATGAGAAATACTTTGAAATTCTTAATGATGATTGGGATCTTGAAGAACGCTGTCAAAATGCTTTACAGTATTGGGGGCTTGGAAATCTGGAATTAAACCAAAAATTAGAAAGCTTAAGTGGCGGGCAGAAAACAAAAATTTTCCTGGCCGGAATTCAAATCAATCAACCTGATAATATTATCCTTGATGAACCTACCAATCATCTGGATTTGGATGGAAGAAAATTATTGTATGATCTTATTGATAAAACAAATGCCACAATTGTTATTGTCAGCCACGACAGAGTATTGTTGAACCTTATTGATACAATATTTGAACTAAGCAACCAAGGAATTGCTACCTATGGAGGCAACTTCGATTTTTATTCAGAGCAAAAAGACATTGAAGAAGAAGCCCTGCATAATGACATCCATACCAAAGAACGAGCTTTAAAAAAGGCAAAAGAAAAAGAACGGGAAACGCTGGAGCGTAAGCAAAAGCTGGATGCAAGAGGAAAACAGAAACAAGAAAAGTCTGGAGTGGCAAGGATCATGATGAATACTCTTCGCAATAATGCTGAAAAAAATACTTCAAAACTGAAAAGTGTTCATGCTGAAAAGATAAGTGGGATTTCCGGAGATCTGCGGGATTTACGTTCCTCTTTAAAGAATTCCGATCAGATGAAAGTGAATTTTAAGGACTCCAATTTGCATTCGGGTAAGATCCTTATGGCAACGGAAAATATAAACTTTACATACACTGATAAAAATCTTTGGAAAGATAATCTTAATCTTGAAATTCGTAGTGGGGACAGAATTTCTATTAAAGGCTCAAATGGTTCAGGGAAAACGACACTTATAAAACTTCTGTTGGGGAACTTGAACCCATCCGTAGGAATAGTTAATAGAGCTGAATTCAGTAGTCTTTATATTGATCAGGAATATTCGTTGATTGGCTCCGACTCAACGATATATGAATTTGTTCAGAAATTCAACGATAGTGCTTTACAAGAATCTGAAGTGAAGACGTTACTATCCCGGTTTTTATTTGGTAAAGATACCTGGGATAAAAAATGTAGTTTTTTAAGCGGTGGAGAGCGTTTGAGATTACTGTTGTGTGGGCTTTCCCTTAGCAATAAAGCACCGGATATCATTATCCTTGATGAACCTACGAATAATCTGGATTTACAAAATGTTGAAATTCTGACAAATTCTATTAAGGATTATCACGGAACATTGCTAGTGATTTCACACGATGAAGTTTTTCTTAAAGAGATTGGAGTAAGTGGTGAAGTTTTATTGAATTATTAAAATAAAGAGACTTTTCAAAAAATTGAAAAGTCTCTTTATTAATATTACTAATATTTAATTTCTTGATAAATAGCGATGGGGCTTATTGCTATTTTGGGATAAGATGGAACAAAGAAAAATTTTTCGAAGGCTTCAAAGCTTGCAAAGACATTTCTAAAAGCCTTAATAAAAATATCGCTCTCTGATAATTCGTTATTATCATAACCTAAGTATTCATCATTTAAATCAATTCTTTGATCATTTTTTTGGGGAGATGATGTAATAACTCCAAAGATCGAAAGTTTAATATTAGGACGACTTCCATAAGTGTAGATTATATCATTGAAATTTCCATTAAGTAAATATTCATTTTTAAGATTTGCTAATATTTGAAAATCATTAAAATAATCAAAAGGCGCCAAACGAAAATTTAAACGATTTGATGAAAAAGTATCTAAAAAAGTATGAACTCGATCTATAAAATTTTCATCTAAAAAATTAGATTGCATTTGTTTTTCAATTTCTTTATCATAATTTTTTTCTAATACATTTAATCTTATGAGGTCTTTTTGAGAGTTTGGTCTTTTTTTTAAATCAATTTTTAATTCATTAATTTGTTCCTTTACCTTTTTAACTTCAGGATTGTTTTCTAAGGCAGAACCATAAATAAGTCTTTGAATTTCATTAAAATTAGTCATTATATTTTTGAATCTTTCAAAATCTTCAAATGTACTCCAGCCGGTTGCTTTTATATATTTAAAGTTTGGAACATCAGAAAGGAAATCATTGAAGTTTCCTTGCCCCTTTTCAAAGTTTTCATTTAAATCTACGAGTATATTGTTTTTATCTAATGATGATTCAATTTGATTTAAAAGCTCATGATAAATTTCAATTGTCTCAGTTCTAATTTCTTTATCCTTGTCATTGTTACCGACCTTTGCTTTGAAAACTTTTATATCGATACCAACTTCACCATTAGCTCCGGATTCTTCTTCTATGGTTTTTGTTAGTTGTTTTAATAGTCCTCCATTTAATTGACTATTTAATGATTTTGCCTTATCATAATCAAAGTAAATTAAATCTTTAATAGAATTCATTTGAGTAAGATTATTTTTCTAAAACAAAAGTTAATGAGTACATATATGCAGTTGTAGATGCTAAAGTTATAGGCACGATTTCTTTAACTTTATATCCTTCTTCTAAATAAGTTTTTAATTGTGGATATTCTTTTTCAGTAAACTTATCATTTTTATCAATAATATTTGTGTGGGTTGTTATTGTAATAACTTTTTGCATAGCTTGAATTTTATGATTATTAATTAAAATCAAAAATATATAATATAAGAAAAACAAAAAAACGGGAAGCCGCATTTTTATTTCAAAAAAATACTATAATGATTTTGAATTATTTTTTTGTCTTTTTAATGGCATCCCAATAAATCTTTTTAATACTATCCTTTTCCTCTTTCTCGCTAATATTTTCGAGAGCGGGGAGAAGGGTGGTGTTATGTAGTGTTTTCAATTTCAGAATTTCACCTAATGCAAAGGCTGCGCTCCAACGAACTACGGTTCCTTCATTATCGGTATTAGCCAGTAGATTGCTGATGGTACTGCCTAAATTTTCAGAAAATAAATGAGCCGTATTACCAATGACCTTAGCACTTTCCCATTTTATTTTTGGAGTTTTTTCTGTGAGTGAAGAAGTTACGAATGAAAATATGGCTTCATCCGCAAGATTAGAATTAAGCTTCGTTGCATATTCTATAGCTTCTATACAAGCTCCTTTTATGGGGTCTTTTGATTGTTCAGCAAAAGCAATCAATTCATCAGTTGGTAGAGACGAATCGATAATCCATTTACTTATGATTTCTGTTTTTTCTTTTGATTTTGTAGTTTTATCTTTAAAAAGCTCTTCTATGGTCATGGTCATTAATTTTGATTTATCCGGTGTTCCAATCTAAAAATTCATTTTGAAATTGTCATTATGAGCAAAGGGAAACATTATTAATTTGATATTTACTATGAAAACATTAGTAGAAACTGGGTGAAATTACTTACTCTGCTTTGATATCCATTCATAGATGGTATTAAGGACCTCTTCTCTAATCTCTTCATTTAAAATTTCATGTCGCATTTCCGGATAAAGATTATAATTTGTATTTTGAAATCCGTCAGATTTTAAATTATTAACAGTCTGCATCACTCCTTTACCAAAATCTCCAATAGGATCATTTTCTCCGCTTACAAATAAAAAAGGAAAGCTTTTGGGAATCATATCTGCCCAGTGCCTTGCCGTAGCTCTTTTATAAATGCTAAAAAGAGTGTAGAAGGCATTATTGGTAAACGGAATTCCACAGAGTGAATCTTCTGTGAAGCGACGTCTGTTGTCGGGATTCAGACTAAGCCAGCTGGTATTGCTGAAGTCTTTGTCTTTTTTAAAATGTTTATTGTTCACAGAAGTGAAAACAGAATTCAATACGGTACGATGACGTGGTGCGATAGCATTGGCTAAAGACAAATATCCTTTCAATACACCAATTCCTGTTAATGGACCTCCGGTACCTGTAATAATAGCTCCTTTAAATTCACTACTGGATTGCTGAAGCAGACAGCGGGTAATAAATGATCCCATAGAATGGCCAAGGATAAAATGAGGAACATCAGGAAACTTATCATTAAGATAATCACCCATCATTTTAGCATCTGAAATCAATCTTTTAGCAGGATGATGATGCTGGAAAAAACCAATGTCTCTTTTCTTTTTTACAGATCTTCCATGACCCAGGTGATCATACGTTAAGACAGCTATTCCACGATGGGAAAAATATTCTGCTATTTCGGAATACCTTCCGCTATGTTCCTGCATACCGTGGACAATCAGTAGGGTCGCTTTTACAGGTACTGTATCCTGTGTAAATAGGGTATAGTAAAGCATAGACCTGTTGCTAAGGTCAGGTGATAAATACGCTGATTGCTGTGATGAGGTCATAATAATATTGGGTTAGGAGGTAATCAAAGATACAGAATAAATAATAAGTACCATATTATGTATTTCTAAAATTATAGGTTTGATTTTCAATTACTCCCATTAAAACAGTTGCTGCAAGTACATTGCTGCAAAATAAGTCTAATATTATATTTTTTTGAATTTTATGATTTTCATCCCAAGACAAAATAAATCTCCTCTAGAATTTGGTCGTCATTTTTTTTAAAAGTAATTTTGCACGAATCTTAAAACAAAAGTAAAATATGTCAACTTATGTAGTTGTAGGTCTTCAGTACGGAGATGAAGGCAAAGGAAAAATCACGGATGTTTTATCAGCAAAATCGGACTATGTAGTACGTTTCCAAGGAGGAGATAATGCAGGTCATACGGTTTATGTGGGTGATGAAAAATTCGTTCTACACCTTCTTCCTTCAGGAGTTCTTCAATGCAAAGGGAAATGTATCATTGCAAACGGAGTAGTGGTAAACCCTAAGTCTTTTATTAAAGAAGTGAATCAGATTGAGAGCAAAGGCTTGAAAACAGATCACATTTTTATCAGCAGAAGAGCGCATGTAATTATGCCTTACCACATCCTTTTGGATACTTATCGTGAAGAAGAGCACGGAGGAACTCAGATCGGAACAACCAAAAAAGGTATCGGACCTTGTTATGAAGATAAAATTGCAAGAGTCGGAATCAGAATGGTTGACCTGTTAAACCCGGAGATTTTAAGAGATAAAATTGAGAAAAACTTAAAGGTTAAGAATTCTCTTTTTGAAAAATATTACGGAAAACCTGCTTTAGATGTTGAAGAGATCTATAATGAATATTTAGAAATCGGAAAACAACTTCAGGACAGAATCGTAGATACCGAATTAGAGTTAAACGAAGCGATCAGAGACGGTAAAAACGTTTTATTTGAAGGAGCACAGGCTTTAATGCTTGATATCGACTTCGGTACTTATCCATATGTAACTTCATCTTCTCCATCTACAGGAGGTGTTTGTTCAGGAGCAGGAGTTCCACCAACATCACTTCAAAACCTGATTGGTGTTGCCAAAGCATACTGTACAAGAGTAGGGAACGGGCCTTTCCCTTCTGAATTAGACAACGAGCTTGGTGAGAAAATCAGACAGATCGGTGGTGAATTCGGAGCAACTACAGGAAGACCAAGAAGAACAGGCTGGCTAGACCTTGTTTCTTTAAAGCATGCTTGTATGATCAACGGTATCAATAACCTTGTTATCACTAAGCTTGACGTTCTTACAGGAATTGAGAACCTGAAAGTAGTAACACATTACAAAACTGAAGACGGAAAAATCATCGATTATTTCACTTCTTCAACAGAAAAATTATACAACTACGAGCCAATCTACCAGGATTTACCAGGTTGGAGCGAAGATATTACTAAAGCAAGAAGCTATGATGAACTTCCTGACACTGCTCAGAAATACATCGAGTTTATTGAGAAATACTTAGGAATCAATGTATACTTAGTTTCTGTAGGGCCTGAAAGAAGCCAGAATATCATCAGAAAAGAATTATTCTAATATTCTTAGAAATGACTAGTCCTAAATAAGCGTTACAGATTAATAGGATAAAATTATTAATAAATTATAAGATAGTTGTCGGTTTATTT